>NZ_JBGFGL010000080.1:0-596991 GCF_041224425.1 Psychroserpens sp. XS_ASV72
TTCGTGCCGTTGAGACTGTTGATGCCGCCCTGCTGACCAGATATCCAGGAATCTCCCGTCGCACCACCGCCATCGGTAACTGACCAGGTCGCAGGAATCTCCGTGTCAAATCCCTCCTGCAAATAGGTCTGTGATGTCGCTTGCCAAAGCAAAAGAGAAAAACTTAAAGAAAGTAATAAAGTAATCTTTTTCATATAAAGTACTATTAATTATTTTTAAACTATTGGTGTTAAAAGGCTTACGTACCAATCCTTATTTAAGGATTAAGCATGTAAGGTTAAACAAAAAATAAATTGGAGCTAAATAAGTATCCGAAGATAAAAAAAATGGCAATTAACAATGCGTTAACAATACTATAATAGATAAAGTGCCGTTTTTATCGATAAAAAGATTTGGGCTTCTAAAAGCTCTTACTTAATTGTATAAAAACAGGAAAATGATCGCTATAACCACCTTTATATTTTTTACCAACATAAGTTCTAAAAGGCTGTCCTTTATATTTACCCCTATATTGTGTTAAAAATTTTTCGTCAAAAATATCAGCCTCCTCGAATGCAAGTCCATTGTTATCTTCAAAGAGGTTTGTGGTAAATAATATTTGATCGAATACATTCCACTTAAAGTTGTGGTTTTGAGTTCCTCTAGAATAAGACATCAAGGCTTTCATGGGATTATAGAGATGCTCATTGTTTGTAAGGTTTTTGACGCTCTTGTCATCAGGATTGTCGTTAAAATCTCCCATAACTACGATTTTTTGGTCAATGCTCTTTTTCTTTAGTATTCCTATTATTTCCAAAACTTTATTTGATGCAGCCAATCTATTAACTTCAGACTCAATAACACCATCACGTCGAGATGGCCAATGATTAATAATAAAGTGGATTGTTTCACCATCTAATTGTCCTGAAACCAAAAGTATATCCCTTGTAAAATCTTGAATCCCTGGCTCTTTTTCAATGTAAATAGAAAACCGTCTTGAATCTTCAACTAAAAACTCATCTTTGTTGTAAATCAAGCCAACATCTATACCTCGTTCATCTTTTGAATCATAATGAACAACATCATAATTGTATTTTTTTAACTCGCCTTCATTAATTAAATCGAAAAGTACCTTTTTGTTTTCTGCCTCAGCAACACCAATTATTGTTGGAGGTTTTTGTGAGTTTTCGTAGCCAATCTTAGAAATAACATCTGCTAACTTATAAAGTTTCTTTTCGTAGCGTTTTCGATTCCAACGTTTTTCTGAAGTCGGCAAAAAATCATTATCGTTAGTTCTGTAATCGTCCTTAATATCAAATAAGTTTTCTAGATTATAAAAGGCGATGGTATAGAGACGTTCTGTAAAATTTTGTTTTTCCACAGGACAAATTTATATTTTAAAAATTAATCATCATAAAGGCAATTATGTAACTTTGTTTATATTTTCAATATATGCTAGAAAAAAAGAACATAGATTTAGAAAAGGCTGTTTTAATTGGTGTCATTACAAAAGAACAAAATGAAGATCAGTCTAAGGAATATTTGGATGAGCTAGAGTTTTTAACCTATACTGCAGGTGGTGAAGTTTTAAAGCGATTTACGCAAAAAATGGATATGCCAAATCCTAAAACTTTTATCGGAACTGGAAAAATTGAAGAGGTTCAACAATTTATCAAAGAGCATGATGTAGGAACTGCCATTTTCGATGATGAATTGTCTGCTGCTCAAGAGCGTAATATCAGTAAAATTTTGAATTGCAAGGTCTTAGACCGCACCAATCTCATTCTTGATATTTTTGCGCAACGTGCCAAGACAAGTTATGCTAGAACTCAAGTGGAACTGGCACAATGCGAATACCTTTTACCGCGATTAAAAGGTATGTGGACACACCTTGAACGTCAAAAAGGTGGTATTGGAATGCGTGGTCCTGGTGAAACTGAAATTGAAACTGATCGACGAATTGTACGCGATAAAATCGCCCTTCTAAAGGAAAAAATAAAAACCATTGATAAACAGATGGCCGTTCAACGTGGTAATCGTGGAAAAATGGTAAGGGTTGCCCTTGTTGGTTACACCAATGTTGGAAAATCAACCTTAATGAATGTTATTAGCAAAAGTAAGGTGTTTGCAGAAAATAAACTGTTCGCCACACTTGACACAACTGTTAGAAAAGTAGTTATAAAGAACTTGCCATTTTTACTGACAGATACTGTTGGATTTATTAGAAAGCTTCCTACCCAGTTGGTAGAATCTTTCAAGAGTACTTTAGATGAAGTTCGTGAAGCAGACTTGTTGTTACATGTTGTTGATATTTCACATCCAAATTTTGAAGAACACATCGAATCTGTTAATAAGGTTCTTGGTGAAATTGATAGTGCCGATAAACCAACAATTATGGTTTTTAACAAAATTGATGCTTACGAACCAGAGCCTCTTGATGAAGACGATCTAATCACTGAAAAAACAACTGCCCACTACAGTCTTAACGAATGGAAAAGCACTTGGATGAATCGATTGGGAGATAATGCTTTATTTATTTCAGCATTAAACAAGCAAAATCTCAATGAGTTCAAGAAGAAAGTTTACGATGAAGTTCGAGATATTCATATCACCAGATTTCCGTATAACCACTTCTTATATCCTGATTATAATGTAGATGACGAAGAGGAATAAAATAACAAAGGCTGTCAAAAATGACAGCCTTTTATTTTTCTATTAATTGGTGTTTACCAAATTCTTACTCTATCTTCAGGAGCAAGCCACATTTTATCACCTTCCTTAATATCAAACGCTTCATAGAATGCATCGATGTTTTTTAAAGGTTGTGTCGCTCTAATAATTCCTGGTGAGTGAGGGTCTGTTTGAATTTGCGTTCTTAATGCATCATCACGCGTTAAAGTTCTCCAAACGGTTGCCCATGACATAAAAAATCGTTGCTCAGGAGTAAATCCATCAATGTTTTCAGGTCTGCCATTTTGCTCAAAATATAATTGAAGTCCATCATAAGCTCCAAGCACACCTCCTAAATCTCCAATATTCTCACCTAAAGTAAACTTACCATTAACGTAAAGACTGTCCATAACTTCAATACTGCTGTATTGTTCAGCTAAAGCATTACCTCTTTTGGTAAATTCCTCTAAATCTTCATCTGTCCACCAGTTTTTTAGATTTCCATCGGCATCAAAACGTGCTCCAGAATCATCAAAAGCATGTGAAATTTCGTGTCCAATAACGGCTCCTATACCACCATAATTTACTGCTTCATCAGCCGTATAGTTATAGAAAGGTGGTTGAAGTATAGCCGCAGGGAAAACTATTTCATTATTTAATGGATTGAAATAAGCGTTAACCATCTGAGGTGGCATTCCCCATTCTGATTTATCAACGGGTTCTCCAATATCAGAAAGGTTATCTTCCATGCTCCACTTACCTACAGCAAGCATATTTTCAGCATAGCTATTTCCTTCTTCTACCTGAAGTTCAGAATAATCTTCCCACTCGTCTGGATATGCAATTTTAACTGTAAACTTGTCAAGTTTTTCAATAGCTTTTGCTTTTGTTTCTTCTGTCATCCAGTCTAATTTGCTAATTCTATTTTGAAAAGCAGTAATGACATTTTCAATCATTTTTTCAGCTTTCGCCTTAGCTTCTGGAGGGAATTTAGATTCTACATATAGTTTACCAATTGCTTCACCAACAGAACCTGTTACGGTACCAAGGGCACGCTCTTCGGCAGGTCTTTGCTTTTTAGCTCCACTTAAGGTTTTGGAATAAAAATCCCAATTTGCTTTTTCAATTTCAGTGGTTAAGAATCCAGCTGCATTGTTTATGGTACTCCAATCCATCAAAGTCTTAACGTCGTCGATAGAGGTAGTATTGAGGAAGTCATTCATTGCCTTCATATATTTTGGCTGCATCACCAAAACTGTATCAAGTTCTTTTTTGATTCCCAAATCAGAAATCATTTTGCTCCAGTTAATAGCAGGACACATTTCTTGAAGTTGAGAAATCGATTTAGGGTTATTGAAATTTCTAGCATCTCTTGCAGCTACTTTATCTAGTCTTGGTTCTGCCAATTGCGTTTCCATATCCAGAATTTTCTCTGCTGCAGCATCAGCATCTGCTTGGCTATATTCAATAAATTGAAGCATTCGAGACACATGAGCCTTATACTTTTCTCTAATTTCTTTAGATTTTGAATCTTGATCTAAATAGTAATCACGTTGTAATCCTAATCCTCCAGGGAAAATCCATGCAACATTCATACTACTATCGTTTAAATCTGGACTAGCAGCAATTCCAGCAAAAGGTGCAGATACTCCCATGACTGTCGCATAAACAGTCTGCATGTCTTCAACGTTTTTGATACTGTTGATTTCTTCCAATAAAGGTTTCAATGGAGTGATACCTGCTTCGTTTCTAGCAACAGTATCCAATTCTGATTCATAAATAAGCAAAGCTTTCTTTTGGTCTGAACCATCTTCATACTTTCCTAGTTCTTTAGATGTGTTTAGGATTTCTAGAACATCTGCTCTTGTTGATTTTCTTAAAACTCCAAATCCGCCCCAACGTGTTTCATCATCTGGAATTTGTGTGTTTTTAGCCCAATTTCCATTAACGTAGTTGTAAAAATCGTCTTTTGGGCTCACCTCTGTATCCATGTTTTCGAGATTAATTCCAGGAATTTTCTCGATCATAGCTGTTTCTTCCTTAGGTTCTTCTTTACATGAAATAAATGCAAAAGCAACCATCAAAACAACTACAAAAATACTCTTGATATTAGTTTTCATAGTGTGATTAAAATTAATTTGATTTAAAATTAGTTATTAATTAGAAGCCTGAATCCCACATTTGTTACATATTAACAAAAAATTATGATATGTGATTTTGACTTAAATCTGAGTTACTGAGGTTTGGAAATATTATTGCTATCAAACTCTAGTTTTTTATTAATCTGTAAGTTCAAATTAGAATAAGACACCAATAACTCTTTGACTGCTTGGAGCTTTTCGTTTTTGGAGATGTTATCTAAGGATAAAACACTATTTAAACTTAATGTTTTGGTTTCTAAAACCGTTATTCTAGCCAAAATCTCGTTGGTAGCTAATTCTTTTGGAATTTCAATTTTGAAATCATTCAAAAACGTCGTTATTAAGGAAACATCACTAGAATAAAAAGAAAGGTCTGCCTGTTTTAAAAATCCTATTTGATTGGTCAACTCTTGATACTTTTGCCAGTTTGACACCTTATCTTTTGCCTTAAAGCTTAATCCATAATCTGTGAATTTTAAACTCTGGATGTCCTTTTTGGAAATGGTTGTAGATTCAGATTCAGCTACGTCATCATTTTTTTTGTTTTCTGTTGTATTGTTGCCGTCATTGCAAGCAAGAAAAAGCACACATAAAAAACTTAAAATAAAAGGTTTTGGTAACATATAATCCTCCGTACTGGTTTGTAAATATACTCAAAGCGTAAAATTAACTGATTTTCTGATTTAGATTTAACAAAAATGTAAGAGTTGTTAATTTTAAGCCTCAAAGTTTTTTGTCCTTTATATTCTTAGTATTTTTGGTTCACTTTAATGAATTCAATCTATGTCAAGAGTTTTAATCATTGGTGCTTGTGGTCAAATAGGTTCTGAACTGACTTACAAGCTTCGAGATATTCATGGTAACGATAATGTGATTGCTAGTGATATCAGTTTTTCAAATTTAGATGTTGTCAATTCTGGTAATTTCGAAATTCTTGATGCCAAAGATTATAATGCTGTAAAAGTCTGCGTTGAAAAATACGATATTGATACCGTATACCTTATGGCAGCCATGCTCAGTGCCACTGGTGAAAAGTATCCAATGAGAGCTTGGGATTTAAATATGAATTCACTCTTCCATGTGTTAAATTTAGCGAAGGATGGCTGCATAAAAAAAGTTTTTTGGCCCTCAAGTATTGCGGTTTTCGGACCTACAACTCCAACTAATGAGACTCCTCAGCATACCATTATGGAACCTACAACCGTTTATGGTATTACAAAACAAGTTGGTGAGCGTTGGTGTGAATATTATCATAAGCAATATGGTGTGGATGTAAGAAGCCTTAGGTATCCAGGAATCATCAGTTGGAAAACGATGCCAGGAGGAGGAACAACCGACTATGCTGTTGAAATATACCACAAAGCCATAACCGAAAGCCAATACAAATGTTTTCTTTCTGAAAACACTAAACTGCCAATGATGTTTATGGATGATGCCATTAATGCTACTGTGAATATCATGCAAGCACCTTCTAAAAACATCAGCATCAGATCGTCTTATAATTTAGCTGCCATGAGCTTTACGCCTGCAGAGATTACCGATTCAATATTAAAGCATATCCCAGAATTTACCATCTCTTATGAACCCGATTTCCGACAGCAAATTGCCGATAGCTGGCCAAAGAGTATTGATGATTCTTTAGCTCGTAAAGACTGGAAATGGGAACATACTTTTGATTTGGATGCCATGACTGATGAAATGATCACTCAGTTACAAAAAAAGTACAGCTCTTCAGAAAAAGTCTCTTAATTATCTGATGACATTTTAGATATTTTTCGATTTATCAATAGAAACAATCATAAACTATTGATAAAATGAAGTCTATTTTGTTATTGCTAAGCCTAACTCTATTATTTTCATGTTTTGACAAAAACGATTCGTATTCCTACAGTGAATCTGAATTCGATTCAGAAGCCTATTCCTTAAATGAAAATGGTGAAAATGCAAGTTTGATTAAAAAACAAAATCAAGCTTCTGCTACAAAGTTGTATAAGATAAAAAGCATACAGTTTGATATGATTTTTGGAGTCATGCCAATTCCATCCTCATGGAAAGCTGTAAATAATAATAAAGAGAACATCCTTTTCGAAGGGCCAAACGGAATTAAGGTTTTTAACGAGCAATTTGTAAGGTATTCTTATTCAAACAATCCTGAATTAAACTATTACTCTGAACAAAGTGGTAGCACAGTGAAACCGCCTAAATCTATTGACAAGGTTATCAATGAAGACTTAAGACCTTTTTTAGAATCAAAAGGGTTGACTTATTTAGGTAATTTTCCTTTACCTAAAATGGCTCAATTAGATAAAAACTTTGACAAAGCTTTATTTAAGTCAATGCCTGAAAACAAAACTTTTGAATGCGTTGTTACCGAATGGAAAGATCAAAATGGTATGCGTTCCCTAGGAGTAATACGTTACTTCAAAAATTACTATACTACAATGGGAGCTATGGATTGGGGTTACACCCTAAATAGTATGGAAGCACCTGAATCTGATTATGATGCAGCTAAAAAAGCTTATCTCAGTGCCTTGACAAATTTGCAGATCAATCCAAATTGGATTCAAAAAAACAATCAGTATTATGCTCAAAAATCGCAACAAAGCAATGCACAGCATCAACAACGCATGGCTGCTATAAGAGCTCAAGGGCAAGCCATCCGTAACAACGGAAATACCTACAGCTCAATATTGGACAGCAATCATGAAAGTTGGAAACGTCGCAATGCGATGACTGATGCTGGTCACTCAAACACCATCAATAGTGGTATATGGGAACGTAGTACAATGCAAGATCAAAGTGGCAATCAATATCAGGTTGAAGGGTATTATGACAATGTTTGGAAAGGCAGTAATGACAATACATACATTGGAACGAATAATACCAATTGGAATCCAAATATTGATAATGCCACCAACGGAATTGATTGGGAGCAATTGGAATATACTGATGACAATTATTAATCATTTCGATGATTATAAAACAAACAAAAAGCAACTCATCGTTGAAATATTGATTTAATAGCTTAGTATTTGTCGCAAAATGAAATAGTTGTATCTTTTCTCTTGATTAGCTATTAACATGAGGGAAGCCCAAAAAACCGACCATCAGTTACAACTTATAGAAGCCATTAAAGCGAACGATCCAATTGCTTTAAAACAATTTTATGTACATAATTATTATAAAATTGAAGCCATGGTTTTAAAAAATAGTGGGTCTAAAGAACATGCAAAGGATTTATATCAGGATAGTTTTATAGCGGTTTGGAAAAACCTTAAAACTGAAGCTTTTGTTCCCAAAAACGAATCGGCTTTACAAGGTTATCTTTACCAAATAGCGAAACATAAATGGATAGATACCTTGCGTTCGAAATCGTTTAAAAACACCTATGGTTTGTCCGAAGATATGCAAGCTATGTTAAAACAAAACCCTAAAGAAGAGCTTGAAGAAGACCCAACCGAAAAGAAGTTGAATATCACTATGGAAGCCTTTAAAAGCTTAGGTCAGCCTTGCAAATCACTTTTAACCAGTTTTTATTTCAGCAAAAAATCCTTAAGAGCAATTGCTTCAGAATTGAATATCGGTGAAGCTTCTGTTCGAAATAAAAAATACAGATGCATGGAGAAACTCCGAAGCATCGCATTGTCCTCAAAATCATAAAAAATTGAAAGAAAATAGCAACATATCACAAGAACAACTTGAAGCCATAGAGCGCTACATCAATGGAACAATGGCTTCCGAAGAATTGAAAGCATTCAATCTCAAGTTGGAAAACGATCCTGAATTCAAAACGCAAGTTGAAGATATTAGAATTTTACTCACTGGAATTGAAGCACAATCCCTCAAGGAGCAATTAGATGAATTCCATATGGAGATTCCCTTGCAAAAACTTGAGTCAAATTCTTCAAAAGTAAGGTTATTAGATTTTAGAAAATGGGCTGTTGCTGCAGTACTCATTTTATCTGTTGGTGGATTTTGGTTTTTCAATCAAAACACCAATGACAAACTCTATGCTAAATATTTCACTCCAGATCCTGGTTTACCAACAACCATGAGTAATTCATCCAACTATTCATTTTATGATGCCATGGTAGATTATAAACAAGGCGACTATAAGTCTGCCATTCAAAAATGGGAAGCTTTAAACTCAACCAACGATACTGTTAATTATTTTTTAGGCGTTTCTCATCTGGCTTTAAAAAACCAAGATAATGCCATTGTTTTTCTAGAAAAATCTATTCAGGATAGTGATTTTTCGTTGACAAGTGAAGCCAACTTTTATCTCGGACTGGCTTACCTTAAAGACAACAAAATTGAAAAGGCTATTGAACACCTTAAAAAAAGTGAGAACAAAGAAAGCAAAATGCTATTGTCAGAGCTTTTAAATTAGTTTATATACCATACGCATGAGTCGGCATGATTATTTAAGATACATCTTTACCATGAGCATATTTGTGTTGCTTACACTTGATATATCAGCACAAAATGAGCCAGATTCAGCATTACAGCAACTTGACAAATTAATTTCAGATGAAAAGTATTCGGAAGCCGAAACTATTTTAGACCAAAACATTACTACGCTTCTGTCTCAAAAGCGGTATTATGAGTTAGCAGATTATGTGTACTACTTGGGTACGATCAATTTAGAGTTAAAAGGTAGTACGATTGCTGAAACTAAAGTCTTAGGGCTTCTAAAACAAATAAAAAGTCTTACTGAAGATCCAAAGGCATTGAGACAGTTTCATCTTGAAGTAGGCTCTTTTTATGAAACGCTTGGTAATTCAGATACTGCTATAAGTCACAATATACAGGCATTAGACTATACCTCTAAAATGCCTGATGCGCCAGGTCAGTTATTCGGACTTATCCAAAGTAATCTTGGTGTTTTTTACACCAGAATTGGAAATCTTGAAAAAGCCATTGAGTATCACTCAAAAGCAACAAAGTCATTTCTGAGCGATGAAACTACTCCTAAACAAAGTTTTTACATCAATTATAATTCATTAGGTGCCATGATGTGGTACCAATCTAAAATGGATAGTGCTTTAGTGTTTTTTAGAAAAGCAGAAGGCATTTTAAAAGAAATGGAGCCGACACCATGGAACCAGTATTACAGAACAGCTTCATTGCAAAATAACATTTCAGGCATTTATAGTATCCAAGGCAATCAAGATGCAGCCATTCAAGAAATGCAAAAGAGTGTTGATAATTTAAAATTGTTTTTAAAACAGGATAGCGTCAAGACCGTAAACAAGCAACATGCTAGAGAGTTTTTATATCAAGCTATGGATAATTACGCGAGGTTGCACAAGGAAATAGGAGACTACCATAAAGCTAAGGAAATCATTACCTATGCCTACAAACTAAAAAAAGCAAACCTAACCCAAGGCAGCCCTGAAATCTCGAAAAGTAAAGTTTTGGTTGGTCAAATTAATGTGGATTTACGAGAGCATGAAACAGCCAATGCGATTCTCGATGAAAGCATACAAGAATTCGAAGCCAATGAAAGTCCGTACAATCATTGGTTGGGCATGGCCTACTATTACAAAGGGCAAGCCAATAGATATATGGGCAATGTAGACATTGCCATGAATTGCTTTAAGAATAGTGAAGATTATTTTAAAGCTTCAATGGGAGAATATTACGATGAAATCTATCTCGACTTTGTTATCAATGCCTCAAGTTTCTATGCTGAAAACAACAATTCCGAGAAGGCTGTAAAAATGGCTGATGCGGCATATGACTATATCATTGAGAATCAAGGCAAAAAAACAGTATTGGAATATTTTCAAGTTTTAAATCTTGCCGAAATACAATACAATCTAAAAAATTACTCAAAAGCTTTAGAACACAGTAATCGAGCAATTAATATTCTTAAGGACTCTACCTTTATCAAAAACAATGATTTTGATCGCTTACGGATTAATGCCTTAAAGCCAGATGCTATTTTGACTAAAACCAAGTCTGAGTTTCAATTGGAAACCAATAAAGACACTTCATTTTTAAAATCTAAACTCGATGAGCTTCAAGAAGCCATTAGCCTTCTTGAAGAACAAAAAGCCATCCTCTCTGACGAAAATTCTGTATCGATTTTACTTCAAAACAACAACGAGCTTTTTGAGCTTGCCAAACACATATCTATTTCTCTATACCATGAAACAACGTCTAGTATCTATCTAAAAAAAGCTTTGAATCTTCATGAGTCGATGCTCTATAATAGAATTAGAAATCGTTTGAATGCACAGTCTTCAATTGCATTTGCCAATATTCCAAAAAATGTAGTAGAAAAAGAAAAAACGCTCAAAAACAATCTAAAATCGGCTCTTTCAAAAAACGATGGTCTTGACATGTATTTTGAAGCCGAATTAGAATGGAACGATTTCTTAAGTATGTTGAAAACCAGCTATCCAAAATACTATAGCCTGAGGTACGCATCGATTTCAAAATCAACTGAAGATATTGAAAACAAAGTTCCTAAAGACAAAACATTGGTTCGCTATGCTTATATCAATTCAAATCTATACGCATTTGTTATTGATTCCTCAAAAACTGAACTTTTTGAATTAGATCCCATAAAGGTTGAATCCTTAATCAATCGATTACGTGAAGAAGATGTTACAAAAGCATATGATTTTAAAGCGCTTCATGAACTTTATCAAATTTTATGGAAACCTCTGGAAAACAGTATTACAACAACATCTGTTTCTATTTTTCCCGATCAAGCGCTGTTCAATTTGAACTTTGAAATGTTAACCTCTGAATTGGTGTCTTCTTTTAACGATATTGCCCATAAGAGTTTGCTCTCTAAACATGTTATTTCATATAATTACAGCTTATTTTTAATAGGTGAGAATAGTAAGACCGTCGGTTATGATAGTAATTTCATAGCCTTTGCACCTGAGTTTAATTCAGAAATGAAGACTGAATACAAATTGTCTATTTCTGATACCTTAGGTATTGATGATTCTTATCTAACACTTTTACCTCAACCTTTCACCAAAAACTTAGCAAAAGTGTCCTCAAGATTATTTGATGGCACCTCATTTTTAAATGAAAAAGCTTCAAAACAAATTTTCACTTCAACTGCCAAGGAACATAAAATCATTCATATAGGCACACACGCTGAATCCAACAATATTTCGCCAGAATTATCACGATTAATTTTCGCTAAAAACGTAAATGATTCCATAGCCACAAATGACAATTCCTTATACACCTTTGAAATTTACAATCAGAATCTCGCCTCTAATCTGGCTATATTAACGGCTTGTGAAACAGGAAAACCAACCTATCAAGCTGGTGAAGGTATGATTTCGCTTGCCCATGCCTTTAATTATGCTGGCAGTGAAAGCATCTTGACAAGTTTGTGGAAGATAGACGAGAAATCCAGTGCTGAAATCATAGCCCTTTTCTATAAAAATATTTCTGAAGGCATGGCTAAAGATATAGCGCTTCAAAAGGCGAAGTTAGATTATATTTCAAATGCCAAGGGTAGAACTGCCAATCCGCAATACTGGGCTGGATTAATATTAATCGGTGATACCTCTCCAATTGATTTAAATACTTCTGAGACCAATTTATGGTATTGGGTTCTTGGATGTCTTTTATTACTTTTCCTAATTATTTTACTTTCCAAAACCATTTATAAAAAAAGCCACCAAAATTAAATTTTGGCAGCCTTTTTACAACTAACATAACTAATTATTGTTTTATAAATCGTTTAATAACAGTATTGCTATTGGTATTAAGTTTCAGAAAATAAACACCATTTGCATAATGCCCTACAGGAATCTCAATCTTATCGTTAACAGATTTTAAATCTAAACTATCAACCAACTTGCCTGTAACATCATAAATATCCAAACGCTGTAAGTCAATTCCGCTGTTATTTTTAACATTGAGTACATTATGTGCAGGGTTCGGGAATAACAAAACATCTCTCTCATTTATTTCAAAATTGTTAATTCCAAGTGTCGTATCTTCAACTTTAAGTTGAAACATGCATGTTGCTGTATTCCCAAAGCTATCAGTTACAACAAAGATAATATCGTACTCTCCATCAGATAGGTTGGTACCTGCTACAGGTGTTTGCTCAACAGTAAAACCACAATTATCAGACACCGTGACATCTCCTTCAGTTACATAATCTGGAAGGATAAAATCTCCAACCGTTTCAACAGTGTAATCGGCTGGACAATCTATAGTCGGATCAATGTCGTCCACAATGGTCACGGTTGCTGTTTCAGAAGCTGAATTCCCGCTTTGGTCTGTCACCGTTAGGGTCACCGTTTTATTGCCTAGATCGGCACAAGTGAAATCGGTTACATCTAAACTAAGGCTTGCAATTGAGCAATTATCACTTGAACCATTATTAACGTCATTAGGAATTATGCTTGCATTTCCCGAAGCATCTAATTGAACGGAAATATCCTGTGTTGAAACCATTGGACTTGTGACATCTTCAACTGTTACTGTAGCAAACCCTGAACTACCATTACCACTTTGATCCGTAACTGTAAGTTCTACTGTATTATCGCCCAAATCAGAACAACTAAAGTCTGTTATGTCCAAAGATAAACTTGCAACCATACAGTTATCACTTGAACCATTGTCAATTTGCATTGTTGTAATCGAGGCAGTACCTGAACCATCCAATTGGATCGTTATATCCTGGGTAAGAACCGTTGGACTAATGACATCTTCTACAGTAACTGTTGCTGAAGCAGAAGCAGAATTTCCACTTTGATCTGTAACTGTTAGAATCACTGTATTTTCACCTAAATCGGCACAGGTAAAGCTTGTTTTATCAAGACTTAAATCCACAATTGAGCAATTATCGGATGAGCCATTATCAATTTCAGAAGCTAGAATACTAACAGATCCCGAATCATCCAACTGAACTGTAATATCTTGAGTTGCAGCTGTTGGACTTATAACATCTTCAACAATTACAGTTGCAGGTGCCGAGGCAGAATTTCCATCATTATCTGTCACTGTCAAATTAACGGTATTATCGCCTAAGTCTGCACAAGTAAAACTATCAACATCTAAAACAAATTGTAATTCATTATCTGGTGTACAATTATCGGTTGTACCGTTATCAATTTCAGAAGGTAAAATAGAAGCATTTCCTGAAGCATCGAGTTGTACAGTAATGTTTTGAGTGATCACATTTGGAGGAAGTATATCCAACTTATCTGTTATGGTTAACACAACCTTATTATTATCTGGATAGGACACTTCAAACGTATAACGCTTACCATCAAAATCTACATTTTCAATAGGTGATTCTAAATTACCAGAAGCAATAGTCCCAGAGGTAGTTGCTATAGTGAATGCGTCTCCAATAGTACCTTCAAAACCCATAATGACATTAACACTACCTTCAAAAACATTATTATTACCAATAATTGCCAAAACATCATGTTCTGTGTCTGGAATAAGTCCGTTAATTTCAATCTCTAATTCTGATAGTGTTGTTGAAGTATAAGTACCTTGAACCGTAAGAGTTCCTGGCGAGCTTCCAGGCGCAAAGGTTCCGTTATTAGTATAATTTGATGGTGCTGGTACATCAAAAACACCTGTTCCGGTTACCACTCCGCTTTCAAGATTTACAAAAGGTCTAGAGTCTGCTACTTCCAGCTCACCTGAAGCCACTTCTATAGTTCCAGAATTATTAAAATCTGTGACAATCTGTGCAATTCCTAAGGTTTCAGATCGTCTTATCAGTCCAAAATTATTGAGAACTCCAGGGGCAGATGACCATGTAATGTTTCCTCCATCTGCTCTAAAATCTATAAGTGCTCCAATCTCATTATTGAGAGTGACGGTTGCACTTGATAAAAGTAAATCACCTGGTGATACAATTCTTAATTCACCTTGATTATTTAGGGTTGTAGCACCTGTGATAAATTTACTTGCATTAGAATCGAGTGATAACACACCACTATTTACAAGAGTACCATCTCCGGAAACAATTCCAGAATTCCAGTTGAAGTTATCTGCAAAATTCACTTCTGCTGTATCTCCAGCTAGGACATTGATATTACTATTCCAGTTCATCGTCCCAAGAAGTGTTCCTGTTAGGTTTCCAGAAATAGTAGAAGCAACATCCCAATCTAATATTGCATCTTCAAAAACGTTATAAATACCATCTGTAAAGTTTTTAGGTGACGATTGAAAAGATAAAATTCCACTTTCCACTTGAATAGTACCGTCATTATTGTTTAGAATGGTAATGATTTGTGCTTCACCAGTTGAGTTGGTTCTCTTTATTACACCAGAGTTATTAATCGTTCCTGAGGCAGAACTCCATGTTATATTACCACCAGCAACCTGAAGATCAATAACACCACCCATTGGATTATTAAGGGTTACATCTGCACTTGACAATAATAAATCGCCAGAAGATACAATCAATATAGTTCCATTATTATTAAAGGTGATAGTCCCTGTGACAAATTTGCTTGCATTAGAGACCAACTCCATAGTACCGTTGTTGTTCAATATTCCATCACCTGATATGTTGCCTACAGACCAATTGAAGTTTTGCGCAAAATTTAAGCTCGCTGTATCATTTTCTGCAACAGAAATATTACTGTTCCAATTCATTTCTCCATCTAAAGTTCCATTTAGGTTTCCAGAAATAGTTGCTGAAGTATCCCAATCTAGGATAGCACCAGAAAACACATTATAGGTGCCGTCAATAAAATTTTTAGCCGCACTTTGGAAAGATAAGGTTCCACTTTCCACTTGAATTGTTCCATTAATGTTATTTAAAGTATTTATTATTTGAGCTTCACCTGTTGAGTTAGTTTTTTTGATAAGTCCTTCGTTATTCAATACACCTGGTGCAGAAGCCCAAGTAATATTACCACCATCAGCTTGAAAATCTATAATACCAGAAGCCAAATTATTTAACACAGTTGTTACGCCAACAATAAGAAGGTCACCAGCGGAAACAATTTCTATAGTTCCAGAATTATTAATCGTGGTCTCTGCATTTACTGTTTTATTGGCATTTCCTGCAAGTGTCATTTTTCCTAAGTTATTTAAAGTCCCACCTCCTGTTATAATTCCACTATTCCAATTAAAATTTTGGGGAAAGTTGGTGCTTGCCGTATCACCAGCAGCTATAGTAACATTGTTATTCCAGTTCATAGAGCCATCCAATGTCCCAGTCAAGTTTCCGGAAATAGTTGATGCAGTGTCCCAATCTAAAGTAGCGCCCGAGAACACATTGTATGTCCCACTATTAAATGTTTTGGCTGCGCTTTGAAATGATAAAGTACCATCTTCTACCTGTATGACGCCATCATTATTATTCAAGGCAGCAACTATTTGTGCCTCTCCAGAAGAAGTTGTTTTTTTGATAAGACCAAAATTATTCAGAACACCCGGTGAACTGCTCCAAGTGATGTCGCCTCCATCAAATTGCATGTCGATTACACCATTTGCAAGATTATTCAGTGAAGCTGTGTTACCGGTTATAAAAAGGTCACCAGCAGAAGCAATGGTTATAGTACCTTCATTAATTACTGTAGTTCCAGCAGAAATAAATTTAGAAGCATTACCTGTTAAAATTATTTCTCCTTGATTGGTAAGAGTAAAATCGGGACCAAAAATAATCCCAGCACTCCAGTTCACTGTCGTGTTAGGCCCAAAGTTGGAATCTGCCGCAAACGCCAAGTTGTTTGCCATTTCTAATACTGAATTTCCCTGCAATTCGAAAGAATTGGTGTTGCCTTGAACATTCAATGTTACCGTAAATCCCGTAGGAATAATGACGTCATCTGATGCGGTCGGAATCATATTGGTATCCCAATTGTCTAGATTGTTCCAATTGGTGTTAGCACCCAAACCTGTCCATGTGGTCTGAGCCATAATTATTGTACTTGATAGCATCAATAATAGTAGTAAAATTCGTTTCATAATTAATAGCTTTATAATGGTTTATATAGCTACATCGTACAGATTGAAAATTGTGAGCATTGTAAGCTATAGGCTTTCGCTTTTCTAAACCAAACATTAATAAATATTCTTAAAACATTAGTAAATACAAGGTTTTAAGCGTCTTTATTTAAAGTGAAACAATACTTTAGAAAGCAATAAAAAAAGACTTCGAAGATTAAGCGAACTAAAATTCTATGTTGATAAATTGTTAAGAAGAATGAACGTATCTATCCAAATCATATAGAAATATTTGCCACTTTTACACCACTGTTATCAAGTTAGATTCCAATACAAACTCTTATGGAAATTTTATATATCACTAAAAGAAATTTTAGCCGAAAGCCTTTTGAATTAAGCAAAATCACCAATGCTATTTTAAAAGCCATGAAAGCGGTTGGGCATGGTGAAGCTGCAGACGCACAATTGATAGCAAATGCTGTACATGATCAATTGCTTAAGCGCAAAACTGAAGATGCCGAATATGTGCCTACTGTAGAAGAAGTACAGGATGTTGTTGAAGACAAATTGATGTCCAGTGCATTTCACGATGTGGCAAAAGCCTATATTCTTTATAGAAACAAGCAAGCCTTGAGTCGTAAGAGTAATATTTTTGAAAAACGCGTAAATCTCAAGCCATACGAGTATCCACAACTTTACGAATATGTTCCAGCTATTCGTCATTCGTATTGGATTCATACAGAGTTTAATTTCACTAGTGATATTCAGGATTTTAAATCTAATTTAAGCAGTGTTGAAAAAAGTGCTATAAAAAACACCATGTTGGCCATTTCACAAATAGAAGTGGCTGTTAAAACATTTTGGGGAGACATCTATCACAGAATGCCAAAACCTGAAATTGGATCCGTTGGTGCAACCTTTGCTGAAAGTGAGGTTAGACACCACGATGCCTACTCGCACCTGCTCGAAATTTTGGGTTTGAACAAAGAGTTTGAAAAACTCAAGAAGAAACCGGTCATTATGAAACGTGTCCAGTATTTGGAAACCGCACTTAAAAATGCTAAAAGTGAGGACAACAAAGAGTATTCTGAGTCTATCTTACTCTTTTCATTATTCATTGAGCACGTATCCTTATTTTCTCAATTCTTGATTATTATGGCCTTCAACAAGCATAAAAATGTGCTTAAAGGAATCTCAAACGTAGTGGAAGCTACCTCTAAAGAAGAGCAAATACATGGTGATTTTGGTATTGAAATAATCAACATCATCAGAGATGAACATCCAGAGTGGTTTGATGAGGCTTACCATACTATGATTCAAGATATGTGTAAGGATGCCTTTTCTGCTGAAAGTAAAATTGTGGATTGGATATTCGAAGAAGGCGAATTAGAATTCCTTCCAAAAGATGTTGTTAATGAGTTTATCAAAAACCGATTCAACAATTCTTTGGAAAGCATCGGAATTTCCAAAGTATTCGAAATAAATGAAGACCTACTAGCACAAACCGAATGGTTTGATGATGAAATTATAGGAACTAAGCACGGCGATTTCTTCGTGAAGCGTTCCATCAACTATAGCAAAAGAACACAAAGTATAACTAGCGACGATTTATTTTAACCTATGGAGAACAAAACGACTGACCTACTTAAGTTACAAGAAGAGGAAAACATCACATCCAGAGATCTTCTAAACGCAAGAAAAGAATATTTAAACACTACAAACAAAGAAGAGGGTTTCCAATGGTTAAATGAATACAGCCAACAATTTTTGGCTTCGGGTTACCTAACTGAAGGCGTTACACCTAAGCAGCGTATTAGGGAAATTGCCGATAGAGCCGAACAAATCCTCAACATTCCTGGGTATTCCGACAAATTTTACAATTATATGTCTGAAGGGTTTTTCTCTTTAGCGTCTCCTGTATGGTCTAACTTTGGAAAAGAACGTGGTTTACCAATCAGTTGTTTTGGATCTCATATCGATGATGATATGGGTAACATTCTCTATACCCAATCTGAAGTAGGAATGATGTCTAAACTTGGAGGTGGAACTTCAGGTTATTTTGGTAAAATTCGCCATCGAGGTGCTCCTGTTAAAAATAACGGACAAGCATCTGGTGCTGTGCATATCATGCAATTGTTTGAATCTATGGTTGACGTGGTTAGTCAAGGTTCTGTTCGTCGCGGACGATTTTCCCCATATTTACCAATTGAACATCCAGATATAAAAGAATTCCTTGAGATTGGTACTGAAGGTAATCCAATCCAACAATTGACGCATGGCGTAACTGTTACCAGCAAGTGGATGCAGGAGATGATTGATGGTGATGTTGAAAAACGCACCACATGGGCTAAAGTGCTACAAAGTCGTGGCGAAATGGGTTATCCTTATGTTTTCTTTACAGATAATGCCAATGCTGGAAAACCAGAGGTTTATAAAAACAAGGATTTAAGTATTCATGCGAGTAATCTTTGTACTGAAATCATGCTGCCATCCAATGACAACTGGTCTTTTGTTTGTGTATTGTCAAGTATTAATGTATTACATTACGATAAGTGGAAAGATACAGATGCTGTTGAAACCATGATTTACTTCTTAGATGCTGTGATTACTGAATTTATAGAGAAATTAGAAGTGTATCGCGATTCTTCAGATCGTGAAGATCGTCAGACCTTCTTGTTTATGGAACGCGCTTATAATTTTGCCAAAGAAAATCGTGCGCTTGGTTTAGGTGTACTGGGATGGCACTCGTTATTGCAATCGAAAATGCATGCCTTCAATAGTCAAGAAGCGTTTAATTTAAATCGTGAAATTTTTAAAACCATTAAAGAACGTTCTTATAAAGCTTCTGAAAGACTAGCTGACAAATTTGGCGAACCTGAAGTATTGAAAGGCTATGGACGAAGAAATACAACTTTAAATGCTGTCGCGCCAACTACGTCTTCAGCGTTTATTTTAGGACAGGTATCTCAAGGTATCGAACCGATTTGGTCCAACATTTATGTGAAGGATATTGCAAAAATCAAGACGACCATCAAAAATCCTTTCCTCGAAGCATTATTGGAAGATAAAGGTCAGAATACCACTGAAGTTTGGAGAAGCATTAGAGATATGGATGGTTCTGTTCAGCACTTGGATTTCTTAACGGAAAACGAAAAAGAAGTGTTCAAAACCTATTCAGAGATAGATCAGATGGATGTCATTTACCAAGCAGCCAGTCGTCAGGAGTTTATTGATCAAGGACAATCGGTAAACATCATCGTTCATCCAGAGATGCCAGTGAAGGAAATCAACAACATTCATGTTACAGCATGGAAACTTGGTTTAAAATCCTTGTATTACCAACACAGTATGAATGCTGCACAAAAGTTTAAGCAGAAAAAGGCTTGTACAAGTTGTGAGGCCTAAAAACCAAATAATGATGCAAATAAAAAACCACTCAAAATATTGAGTGGTTTTTTTTGCTCCTCAGACTGGGCTCGAACCAGTGACCCTCTGATTAACAGTCAGATGCTCTAACCAACTGAGCTACTGAGGAGTGTTTTTCTTCGCTTAAGCGAGCGCAAATATATATTATTTTTTAGGTTTAGCAAACAAAAAAATTAAAAAATTAGTTTGTTATTTTACTAAATCCAGTCATTCAAATTGGCAAAAAGAACCAATGTAATCAAGATTACAAAACCTACTAATTGTGCACGTTCCAAGAACTTTTCACTAGGTTTTCTGCCAGAAATCATTTCATATAGCAGAAACATCACATGACCTCCATCTAAAGCTGGAATTGGCAATAGGTTAAGGACTCCAAGCATAATCGACAGAAATGCAGTCAATACCCAAAAAGCCTGCCAGCTCCATACACTTGGGAAAATACTGTAAATGGCCTTAAAACCTCCAACACCTTTATAAGCTCCTGTACTCGGATTGAAAATTGCTTTAAGCTGAGCACCATACTTCTTTAATGTATCTACAAAATCATGTGCTCCTGCCCCAAAACTTTCACCAAAAGTATAGGTCTTAGTGGCAATATCGTAATAGCCCAATTCTGCAAAGCGATCATCATCAATAGCTGGCCTAAAACCAAACCTTCCTTTTTCATCTACCTTAAGCTGTCTAGTAATTGTTTCTTCACCTCTTAAAAGCTCTACATCAACATTTTCATTTTTATAATCTGTCATTAAGGAATCTAATTGGTCAAAATACCTTAAAGGTTTCCCATCAATCTTTGTAATGATATCCTCAACCTTTATATCTGCTGATTTATTTTGTGAAGAATCAGAAATGACACCAACCATAAAAGGAATACGTCTTTCAAAAAGACTCCTATCATCAGAAGATGATAGCTGGCCTAAAAAATCTTCCGGGAGTTGAATTTTTTCTTCCTTTCCGTTTCTACTAATTGTAATGGATTCAGCACCAATAATATTTGAACGCACATCATAATCATTAACCACTTCCAAGTCATTTACTTTTAAAACCTTGTCTCCAGTTTTAAATCCGATATCCGTAAGTATTTTGTTTTCTACCCAATAGCCATCTTCCAAACTACTAACCTTAACGGTTTTATCGCCATATACGAAAGCTATAAAAACATAAATGACATAAGCTAAAATGAAATTCACCGTAACACCACCAAGCATAATGATTAATCGCTGCCAAGCTGGTTTTGAACGGAATTCCCAAGGCTGTGCAGGTTGTGCCATTTGTTCTTTGTCCATGCTCTCGTCAATCATTCCTGCAATCTTCACATAACCTCCTAGTGGCAACCAACCTATACCATAAACCGTTTCTCCTATTTTCTTTTTGAACAGGGAAAATTTAATATCAAAAAACAAATAAAATTTCTCAACTCTGGTTTTAAATGCTTTGGCAGGTATAAAATGGCCTAGCTCGTGAAGTACAATCAAAAGGGAAAGGCTCAATAAAAATTGTGATATTCGTATTACAAACTCCATGTGTCTTGTCAAAATTTCAAGGCACAAAAATAGTGTTTTGTAAGCATTTAGAAAACTATATTAGGAGTAATGGCTATTTTTTTAACAGCCTTTTATTAATAATGCCTTCACTTGTTTCCAACTGAATTAAAATCAAACCATCAGCAAAGTTTGAAAGATCTATTTGTTCGGTCCATTCAGATTCTAAAAGTAATTGACCAAGTGTATTATGCATTTTAATGGATTTCACTTGAAGCGCTTCAGGTTTTTTAAGGTTGATAACACCTGAGGTCGGATTAGGATAGATCTGAAATGATTCAATTTGATACGTATTCAGACTTAAGACATCATTATTTCTAGAAATAAGATCAAATTCTGGGTCGAATAAGATAGTCTGCACTTCAAAAGCTACTGTTTCCGTAAATAATTGACCATTGGAGCTATGATCTAAAACCAAATCCTGAGTTTCACCTAGTGTTCCGATCAATCGAATCGGAACTGGTGCTTCAAAAAAATCGACAGAGGAATGGCTTTGTGTTTGCGATAATTGAATATTAATCTCATTTGCTGAAACCTGATTCCAATTCACCGTATAACTAGGATATCCCTCATTATACAACCAATCATCAAAAAACTCGGTTAAATCTTCTCCTGAAGAAGCTTCAACAATACTTATAAAATCTTCAGTTTTAGCATAAGCATAAGCATGCTCTGGAGTTGTTAAATAGGTTTGTAATGCTTGGAAAAAGTTGACATCGCCTAATTTTTTTCGCAGCATATGTAAAACCATCGCGCCTTTGTTATAGCTTAATCGTCCACTAAAAATTCGACTTACACTCAGTGTATCTACATCTGATAAATAGACTGCTCCTCCTGGATATGAGGTTATGGAGTTGTTCACCTGTTGTTTCCAAGTTCTAAAAACATCGTTGCCATCTAAGTTTTCATAAACCAAACCAGATAAATACGTTGCAAAACCTTCATTTAACCAAATATCTTTCCAGCTTCCACAGGTGATTTTATTTCCAAACCATTGATGTGCTAATTCATGGGCAATTAGATTTCTTCCATAGCTACCCATAAAAGATACTGTGGTATGTTCCATGCCTCCTCCAAATCCGAATTGTGCATGACCATATTTTTCATCTTCAAATGGATATGGTTCAAACAAATTAATGAACAAATTCATGATATCAACCGTTACTGGAGTACTCGCCTGAGCTGAAGCAAAACTTTCAGGATACACATAATTTACAATATCGAATGGATTTCCATTATTCGGAACTTGGTGTGAATACACTTGATAATTGGTTACAGCAATTGCTATGAGATATGCTGGAATCGGGTAACGGTGTTTGTAATGTGTCGTTTTCTCATTGCCATTTACCACTTGACTCAGTTCCAATCCATTGGAAACAGCAACATATTCTTCGTTAGATGGATTGAATTGAGGCGAAGTAATTATCACATCTACAGAATCAATCTTATCAATCAAATCTTGCTTACAAGGCCACCAAGCTTTGGCTCCATAAGGTTCAGACAAGGTCCATATGGTCGGATCTCCATTATGGGTTTGCTGAACAAAAGACCCAAATCCAGAAGTTACTGGGTTTCCCGAATAACTAATTGTAAGAGAATCTAATACATTAGCAGATTGAACCAAAGGAAGTGTAATCACCAACTCATCGTTTGCGTTTTGGGTAAACGCTAAACTATTACCTCTTTGCATGACTTGCGAAACGGTCATATTATCTGCTAAATCAAAAGTAATTTGAGTCATGTCTTCCTTAGCCACAAAATAACTAGTGACATCGCCACTGATGAATGCTACGGAAGGGTCTATATTTACATCCAGTCTATGATAACGCAAATCATAATTTCCAGTATTCAGATTAGCACGGAACATCATTTGATTCAATGCCGATTTTGCTTCTGCTATCCTAACCTCTTCAAGAATCTTGTCAAGATCTTGGGCAAAAACATTACAACTGAACAAAAAACCGATAAAAAACAAGGTAAGTCTCATGAGTGAAATTTTCTTTTCTTTAAGCAATATGGCTTGTTAAATGTACTGATTTTGTAACAAATGTGTCGTATTTTTGCATTTCAATCTTGTAACTTGCCTTAAAAATTCAACCATGCTTAGGTTTTTTAAACAATTGAAATTCTTTTTCATTGCCTTAATTGTTCTGTCGGCTATTATCATCTTAGTGTTTTATAACATTCTTGATGTCGAGAAGCCATTGCCGATATACCAACCCAACCGAATTGATGCTTCCTTGGTGGACAGTTCTATTCAGCACAAAAAGAAATATCACACCATTGCCGATTTCAAACTTATCAATCAAAATGGTGACACGATAACCCAAGACACCTACGAAGACAAAATTTATGTTGCCGATTTCTTTTTCACGACCTGTCAAACTATTTGTCCGATAATGACCGACCAAATGCATCGTGTTCAAGAGGAAATCAAAGATGATGATGAGATTATGCTACTTTCACATTCTGTGACTCCTGAAATTGATTCTGTTGAACAATTGAAGCGGTATGCTATCGAAAAAGGCGTATTAGATCAAAAATGGAATCTCGTTACAGGTGACCGTAAACAGATTTATGACTTGGCAAGGAAATCTTATCTCGTTGTTAAGCATGACGATTCTGAAGATTATGGGATGGTGCATACCGAAAACTTTGCACTTATTGACAAGAAAAGACAAATTAGAGGTATTTATAATGGCGTGAGTCCGACTTCTGTAGACTCACTTTTACAAGATATCCAAAAGCTTAAAAAAGAATACCAATAGTTTTGGGCTCACAATTTCATTAGGTTGAAATTTTCACTTATTTTTGCTTCTTTAAAATCAATCTAAATAAGCTTGCAGGTCACATTAGCGGACATAAAAAAGGGACAAATAGGCATTATTGCTGATGTTTCGTCTATTCATATTCCACTAAAACTTTTGGAAATGGGTTGTCTTCCAGGAAATGAAGTCGAGCTTTTGCAAGTCGCACCATTTGCTGATCCTATGTATCTCAATATCAACGGAACGCATCTGGCTATTAGAAAGGAAACTGCAATTCATATATTAATCGACATTACCAATGCCTAAACAAATTAATGTCGCACTTATCGGAAATCCGAATACAGGAAAAACCTCTGTTTTTAATGCGCTTACGGGTTTAAACCAAAAAGTAGGGAACTATCCTGGAATAACCGTTGAAAAAAAGGAAGGCATTTGTAAGTTGCCGAGAGGTCTCAAAGCCCATATTATTGATCTTCCTGGAACATATAGCTTAAATGCCTCTTCACTTGATGAAAATGTAGTAATTGAACTACTTCTTAATAAGAAAGACAAAGATTTTCCAGATGTAGCTGTTGTGGTTAGTGATGTTGAAAATTTGAAACGCAACCTTTTATTGTTTACCCAAATCAAGGATTTGGAGATACCAACCATTCTGGTCATTAATATGTCTGACCGAATGAAATATAAAGGCATTTCTTTGGACATTCCTTATTTGGAAGAAACTTTAAATACCAAAATAGCTCTTATTAGTACTCGAAAAAATACTGGTATTCAAAGCCTAAAAGATCTAATTGCCAAATATCAGGAACTTCCAACAAAACCTTGTTTGAATGCTTCTGATATTGATCGTGCTTATTTTGACAAGCTGAACAAAGCCTATCCTAATCAATTGCCTTATAAATTATGGTTGGTCATTACCCAAGATGTCAATTTTGGAAAAACCAATCGCCAGGAAATGGAAGACATCCATAGCTTTAAAACTAAAAGCAATGCAGATATTAAACGCTTACAGCAAAAGGAAATCATCAAACGCTATCAATTCATAAATGACACCCTTAAAAAAGGACAAACCATAGACCTTAAGTCGGCAAAGGATTTAAGAATCCGACTAGATCGAATCTTAACACATAAAGTTTGGGGCTATCTTATCTTTTTTATCATATTACTGACCATCTTCCAAGCTATTTATGATTGGGCAGAAGTCCCTATGGATTTGATAGACACTGCCTTCGCTTCATTGAGCGAATGGACAAAAAACAGTTTGCCTGAAGGTGCTTTTACCAATTTGATTGCTGAAGGTATTATTCCTGGATTAGGTGGTATTGTTATTTTCATACCTCAAATTGCTTTTTTATTCTTGTTTATTTCTGTTTTGGAAGAAAGTGGCTATATGAGCCGTGTGGTCTTTTTGATGGATCGTGTGATGCGTCGCTTCGGATTGAGCGGAAAAAGTGTCGTTCCATTGATTTCAGGAACAGCATGTGCCATTCCAGCGATTATGGCAACCAGAAATATTGAAAGTTGGAAAGAACGCTTAATCACCATTTTGGTAACACCATTTACAACTTGTTCAGCCAGATTACCAGTCTATTTAATTATCATTTCATTGGTGATTCCGCAAGGTCGTTTTTTGGGTCTTAGCTACCAAGCCTTAACCTTAATGCTATTATACCTCATCGGTTTTGGAGCTGCTGTAGGTTCAGCGTATATTTTGAATAAGGTTTTAAAGATTAGAAGCAAAAGTTTTTTTGTGGTTGAAATGCCTAATTACAAACTACCATTATTTAAAAATGTAGCTTTAACTGTTGTTGAGAAAACCAAATCTTTTGTGTTTGGAGCAGGTAAAATCATTCTTGCAATTTCAATCGTGCTTTGGTTTTTAGCTTCTTATGGTCCAGGAGAAGCATTTAATAATGCTGAAGACATTGTGAGAACAGAATATGCTTCCGAAAATCTTTCAGAAGAGGAATTACAACAAAAAATTGCTTCCCAAAAACTAGAACATTCGTTTATTGGTATCACTGGTCGTGCCATTGAACCTGTCATAAGACCTTTAGGTTACGATTGGAAAATTGGAATTGCCATCGTCAGTTCCTTTGCTGCCAGAGAGGTTTTCGTCGGAACATTAGCCACTATTTACAGTGTTGGAAGTGATGAGGAAGACACCATAAAAAACAGAATGGCTGGAGAAGTGAATCCTATTTTGGGCGGACCGTTATTCAATTTTGCAAGTGGTATTTCCTTATTGCTGTTTTATGCGTTTGCCATGCAGTGCATGAGTACTTTAGCCATTGTCAAACGGGAAACCAATAGCTGGAAATGGCCTACGCTCCAGCTTGTGGTTATGAGTGCTTTTGCTTATATTATTGCATTAATCGCCTTTCAATTACTCAAATAAATGAATACAATCATCCAAAATATACTTGTCTTCATTACTTTGGCTTTAGCGCTTCAATATCTCATTCGCAAGTTCGTTTTGCCGACACGAAAAACACCTTCTTCTAAGGGTTGTAGTGACAATGACAGTTGTGGTTGTCATTAACAAGCCTCCTATTTATCATACTTTTTAAACCAAGCTAAGGTGTGTGCCACTTTGCTAATCAAATTACTTGGTTTGCCAGCGATATTGTGATATGAATTTGGTATTTCGACCAAAACGGTTTCAATTTTTCGCAACTTTAAAGCATGGTATAATTGTTTTGCTTCACTTGGAGGCGTTCGTAAATCATTCATACCAACCATAACCATCGTAGGTGTTTCAATGTTTCCAACTAGAGAAATTGGGGAAAACTTCCAATAGTTTTCAAAGTTTTCCCATGGTTGACCAGGATAACGTGTATCTGCGTAATAAAAATAATTATCGGCCACTAAAGTTTTACTGATCCAATTCATTACTGGCTTTACAACTGCAGCAGCCTTAAAACGGTTATTTTTTCCAATCATCCAAGCAGTCATAATGCCTCCTGCACTTCCGCCAGCAACAAACAATCTATTGTTATCTGCAATACCCTTTTGAACCAAATAATCCACACCATCCATCACATCGTTATAATCTTGCCCTGGATAATTGTTTTTTAATAAATTCCCAAACTTCTCGCCATAACTTGTACTTCCTCTTGGGTTTGGATAAAATACGACGTAACCTGCTGCAGCATACAATTGAATTTCTGCCGTGAAGCGATCACCATAATTTAGGATTGGTCCACCATGGTTTTCAACCAACAACGGATAGCTTTTTGAATCGTCATAAAATGGTGGTTTAACAATCCAGCCTTGTATATCTCTTCCGTCAAATGTGGATTTGTACCAAACTTCCTCAACCTTACCAAGTTGTCTTTGTCCAAGCACATCAGCATTTAAGTTGGTGATTAATTGTGGTTCTTTTTTGTTTTGCAAAACAGCCAATTCAGCTGGATATTCTGGTCGTGTTTGTGTAAAGGCCAACGTTCCACTTTTAGATACTGAATAGGAACCTGAGGCATAAGGTCTTCCAATGGTTGTGCCTCCAACATTATCAACTTTCTTAGTAATGTTCCCGCCTTTTGTGATATAACCTATTTTTGTGTTTCCTTTTTCATCATACATAAAATAAAGTCCCTTCCCAGAATCATCCCAAGTAATATTGGAAATACTTTCATCTAAATTTGATGATATGATTCTTCGGTTACTTCCGTCTGAATTCATAAGATGTAAAACGATATTTTGATGGTCTTGAACTTTATCCAAATAACCTAAAAACGCGACCGTTTTTCCATCAGGAGATACTTGAGGCGAATAATCTGGTCCGTCTTGTGTGGTCAATACTGTGATTTTTTTAGTATCGACATTAACTTTATAAATCTCACTATTCCTGAATCTATATTCCCAATCCTCCACTCTATTGGCAGAGAAATAAATCTCTTTTCCATCAGGTGAAAAGGACAAATTACTATTGTGATCATAATCGCCTGAAGTTAGTTGTCTTGCTGAACCGCCTTCAGAAGGAAGGATGAAAATATGTGTAAATCCTGGTTCCATATAACCTCGCCCATCAGCTTCGTGTTTTAGTCTATCTGTAATTCTTGCTGCATCAGCCCATTTTGCGCCTTTAGGTTTAGAAGGCATCTCGGCAACAACAGGTGGTTTTTGGGACACAAACATGGTAAATGCCAATTGGGTTCCATCTGGTGACCAAGTCAGGTTTCCAGGCGATTTTTCCAATTGCGATAGTTTGGCTATTTGACCTGTTTTAACCCAATACATATAAATTTCAGAACCTTCATCTGTAGCGCTCGTAAAAGCAATTCTATCACCTGATGGTGACCAGCAAGCTTGTGATTCTCCAACTTCCCTAGAGGTCAATTTTCGGTGAGAAGAACCATCTGCATTGATAATCCAAAGATTCCCTCTAGAATTATCCTTCATGATATCAAAACCACTTCTTCGGTAAACAATTTGAGTTCCGTCAGGAGAGATTTGTGGGTCACTAACCCATTCCAAATCAAACACATCTAATGGCTGAAACGGTGATTTTTGGGTTTGTGCTAAGCTTAATTGAAAAAAAAACACCAAAAAAAACAAGGAGCAAAATCGATACATACTATGAAGATTAAATTAAGACTGTGAAATTACTAATAATTTGGTGAAACTAACTTGAAGTCAGTCTAAGCATTTTTTATTAACTTTGAGGAAGTGAATAATCTGTTTTCCATAGTATTATCTTCATTATTACTTATACAAAGTTTTAATATTAGTTTTAATGATATTGTTCAATTAGATGAACTGATTGAACACGCCCAATATCATAAAGCTAAATATGGTGATAATTTTTTTGTCTTTATTTCCAAGCATTATGGTGAGCTAAAAAATGATCATAATGACCATAAAGAAAAAGGTCATGACCATCAAGAATTACCATTTCAAAACTGTGACCATATTGTTCCTATATCATTATTTGTGATTGAAAACCAGGCTCTGGAAACAGTCGCTTTTCAGATTATTGAATCTAGAAACACAAGTTATATTTATTTAGATCCTTTTTCTACACTTCACAAAGAAGGATTGCTGCAACCGCCTAAGCACGTATAATTCATTTTATCGAGTCTTTTTTTCTGCTTTTATCTCTTAGCAGATGTATACTTTTATCTCAATGAATTATGCTTTCACATATTATAAAGTTTAGCTTAAAGAACAAGTTTATTGTTCTCCTATTTACGGTATTTATTATTGGTTTCGGGTTGTTTTCGTTATCACAAATTCCTATTGGTGCCGTTCCAGACGTTACCAATAATCAAGTTCAGGTCATTACCACATCTCGAAATCTTTCCACGCAGGATATGGAACAGTTTATTACCTATCCTATCGAGTTGGAAATGGCCAACCTTCCTGGAGTAGAAGAAATCCGATCAGTCTCAAAGTTTGGATTATCAGTGGTCACTATTGTATTTAATGACGACGTTGGAACTTATTTACCTCGTCAACTTATTGCTGAAAAAATCAAGTCAGCATCTGAAAAAATTCCTGAAGGATTTGGTTCTCCTGAAATGGGTCCAATAACTACAGGCTTAGGAGAAATCTATCAATACATTTTAGATGTTGAGCCCGAATACCAAGATCAGTATACTGCTCAAGACCTTCGAACCATTCAAGATTGGATTGTCAAACGTCAATTGTCTGGAATTCCTGGTGTGGTTGAAGTCAATACTTGGGGCGGATTTTTAAAGCAATATGAAGTAGCAATAAGTACCGAAAAACTCAATGCTATGAACATTACAGCGCAAGAGGTCTTTGCTGCTTTGGAAAGCAATAACAATGTTGCAGGAGGCGGTTACATCGAAAAGGTAAATCAAGCCTTTTTTATCAGAGGCGATGGTTTGGTGAACTCCATTCAGGATATTGAAAATATTGTCATAAAAAACAAGAACGGTGTTCCCGTTTACATCAAGGATATTGCTAAAGTAGGCTTTGGCAATGCAACGCGTTTTGGTGCCATCACTGGAAATGCTGAAGGTGAAAAAGTACTAGGTCAGGTCATGATGTTGAAAGGCGCCAACTCAAAACAGGTTATCGATGCCGTTAAGGAACGTGTCGCATCTATTTCAAAATCGTTACCTAAAGGTGTATATATTAACGCCTTTTTGGATCGTAGCGATCTAATAGGAAGAACAACGTTTACAGTTACTGAGAATTTAGTTCTAGGTTTCCTAATTGTTATTTTTGTAGTGGTCATCTTGTTGGGTAATTTGCGTTCTGGACTCGTTGTGGCTTCTGTCATTCCCTTGTGTTTACTTTTTGCCTTATCCTTTATGTATGTGTTTGGAGTAGATGCCAACTTGATGAGTTTAGGTGCTATTGATTTCGGAATCATCATCGATGGTGCTGTCATAATCGTTGAGTTCATTGCTTTTAGAATTACTCAAAAACATAGCGAACTGTCTAACATTGAAATTTCAAAAGTTCAAGCCTTAAAAGATGAAATTACATTTCATGGGGCTTCAAAAATGATGAACTCCGCTGTATTTGGCCAGCTCATTATCTTAATCGTCTTTATTCCAATACTTTCCTTGAGCGGTGTTGAAGGCAAGATGTTCAAGCCTATGGCATTAACCTTCAGTTTCGCACTCATTGGTGCTATGATTCTATGTTTTACCTATGTGCCTGTTGTAGCATCTGTTTTTCTAAAACCTAGCAAAACATCCAATCGCAATATTTCAGTGAAATTGATGAATTGGTTACATCGCATTTATGAGCCAACCATTCATTGGGCATTGCATAAAAAACCATTGGTTTTGGGTGTTGCAACTGTGCTATTGGGTGTTTCCATATACATGTTTTCAAAAATGGGAGGTGAATTTGTGCCAACTTTGGATGAAGGAGATTTTGTGATACAGCCTGTGCTAAAAACAGGAACATCGCTAAGTAAAACTGTTGAAATCACAACCGAAATTGAACGAATTCTCTTAGAAAATTTTCCAGAAGTGAAACAAGTTATCACTCGAATTGGTGCTGCCGAAGTTCCTACTGATCCAATGTCGATGGAAGAAAGTGATGTCATTATCGTATTGAAACCAAAAAGTGAATGGGTCTCAGCAGATTCTAAAGATGAATTGGCAAATCGGTTCAAGGAAGCTTTGAAAATCATTCCAGGAATGGAAGTTGAATTTACACAACCTATCGAAATGCGCTTTAATGAATTGATTACAGGTGTGAGATCTGACATTGCCATTAAGGTCTTCGGAGAAGATTTAAATATTCTTTCAAAAAAAGGCGATGAAATTAAATCCTTAATTAAAGAGGTGAAAGGTGCTGCAGATATTTCCGTAGAAAAAATTGATGGGCTTCCTCAAATGAATGTAAAATATGATCGTCAAAAAATCGCACGTTATGGAATCAATATTCAAGACCTCAACCAAATGGTTTCAATGGGATTTGCAGGTAAATCCGTAGGAAGTGTTTTTGAAGGCGAAAAACGTTTTGATCTCGTGGTTCGGCTTGATGCCTCCAAACGAAAATCTATTGACAATCTTAAAAATCTGTATGTAGATCTGCCTAATGGTGGCAAAATCCCACTCGATGAATTAGCAAGCATCACCTATCAGAAAGGTGCCGCGAAAATATCAAGAGATGATACTAGAAGACGCATTGTGGTTGGTATTAATGTTCGTGACAGAGATTTGGAATCGGTTGTTGAGGATGTTCAAAACCTTATTGATAAAAACCTCAGCCTACCTGTTGGTTATACCATTAGCTATGGAGGTCAATTTCAAAATTTACAGAACGCTAAGGAACGCCTGTTAGTGGCTGTTCCTATTGCCTTAGTACTTATTTTTATCATGCTCTATTTTGCTTTTAAATCGGTTAAAGACGCACTTTTGATTTACTCTGCAATTCCACTAGCTGCAGTTGGAGGTGTCTTGTTTTTATGGTTAAGAGATATGCCTTTTAGTATTTCGGCTGGTGTTGGATTTATAGCACTTTTTGGGATTGCTGTTTTGAATGGTATTGTACTTATAGAACATTTCAAGGAATTAAAACACAAAGAATTTGACTCTATAGAAGACTTAATCAAAGAAGGTACTAAAGATCGCTTACGAGCTGTATTGTTAACTGCTACAGCTGCAGCATTAGGATTTTTGCCAATGGCTGTGTCGACCAATGCAGGTGCTGAAGTACAACGTCCTTTGGCAACCGTTGTTATTGGTGGTTTAATTACAGCTACACTTCTGACCTTAGTCGTTCTTCCTGTGCTCTATGCCTATTTTAATGATTTTAAAAAGAAACGTTTTAAATTCAGAAAAAGCCAAGTAACAATTATAGTCATTTTATGTCTTAGCTCTACAACTGTTTTTGGGCAAGAGGACTCAAAAAATTTAGATGAATTGATTGACTTAGCCATAGAAAACAATGCTGGATTACAAGCCTCTAAACTAAAAGTTGAACAATCAGATATCTTAATCAACTCTGCATTTGATTTAGACAAAACTCAAATCTACTATTCGTATGATGAAAATAATTTAGCGCTTAACAACAAACCTATAAATGTATTTGGTATTCAACAGGACTTTAACTTCCCGACTTTTTATTTTGCTTCAAAAAAAGCGAATCAAGCAAGATTCAATGTGGAACAGTCTCATTATGGCATCAAGGAAAAAGCAATAAAATATGAGGTCACCTCAAATTATTATCAGTATTTGTATGAATTGGAAAAAGAACGTTTGTATGCTCAATTGGATAGTTTGTATCAAAACTTTTCCGCTATTGCCAACAGGCGTTTTGAATTGGGTGAAACCAATTATTTAGAGAAAATTACAGCTGAATCCAAACAGAAACAGATTCATCTAAATTTGATAGATGCCAAACAAGACGTTCAAATCGCCTATAATAAGTTAAAGGCTGTTGTACAAAGTGAAGATTCCCTTGTTATCAACTCGCAACCTCTTGTGAAAGTGCAACGTCTAGAAGTTGATTTAGATTCAAGTCCGGAAATGCAATTTTACAAAAACAAGTCTTCGCTATTCCAAGCCCAAAGACGTGTGGAAACTCAAAAATTACTACCAGATATTACTGTAAATTATTTCCAAGGGACCAATTCTGGAATCAATTCCAATCTGATTGGGTATCAGTTCGGACTTAAAATTCCGTTGTTTTTCAATGCACAATCCTCAAGAATAAAAGCTGCTAGAATTGATCAGGATATCATCGAAGATGAATCTTACAATTATCAGATTCAGCTCAATTCTAAATATGAAACCTTGCTGAATCAACTGATGCAACAAGAAAAGGCTTTAGAGTATTTCGAAAACGAAGGCGAAACCCTTTCCAAAGAAATTCTTAAAACTAGTAATAGCAGTTTCAAAAATGGTGAAATCGACTTCTATCAATATATACTAAGTACGGATAATGCTTATGACATTCAATTGAATCATCTTAACAAGCTAAACGATTTCAACCAAACCGTTTTAAAACTCAATTATTTAACCTTATAAACTACATCGTTATGATACGTTATAAATATACCATTTACACCATCTTATTTGCTACCATCTTAATAGGTTGTGGCAATACCAAAAAAGAAACAGATAACAACTCAAATACTGAAATTGACAATCGTATTGTAATTTCAAAAGCTCAGTTTGAAGCTTCTAAAATGCAATTCGGATCAACAGAAGAGAAGGCTTTTCCGATTTCTATTTCGGTGAATGGAATGATTGATGTACCACCAGAAAACAGAGCTATCATCAATTCAACAATGGGTGGATTCATCAAAACAACACATCTACTGGAAGGTGACCAAGTGAAAAAAGGACAAGCCTTGGTGACTCTTGAAAATCCAGAATTCGTCACCTTACAACAGGATTACATGGAGGTAAAAGGTCAGATAAGTTATTTAAAGGCTGAATTTGATCGTCAAAAAACCATGATGGATGAAAACATCACCTCTGAAAAAAATTATTTAAGAGCTGAAAGTAGTTATAAATCGGCTATGGCAAAATACTCAGGTTTAAGGAAACAACTCCTACTTTTAAATATATCTCCAGGTCGCGTTGAGAACGGTTCAATAACCTCTGTGATTACTTTATATTCTCCAATTGAAGGTAGTGTATCCAAAGTTAATGTTTCAAAAGGTTCTTATGTATCTCCTGCTGTAACCATTATTGAAATAGTAGACAACAGCCATATCCATCTGGAACTTTCCGTATTTGAAAAAGATATTCTACAGATAAAGAAGGGGCAAAATATTCGTTTTAAAATCCCTGAAGCTTCTGATGAAACCTATGACGCTGAAGTATATTTGGTAGGAACGGTTATTCAAGACAACAGAACAATAAAAGTGCATGGACACCCTAAAGATGATTCAAGACATTTTCTAACAGGTATGTTTGTTAATGCTGACATCATTATTAACAATAAAAATGCTGTGGTATTGCCTGAAACAGCTGTTGTAGAAGTAGATAATGAAAACTATATTTTGACTTTAGATGAAGAAGATGAAAATCAATACTATTTCAATCAGCAAAAGGTTGATGTTGGTACTACAGTTGATGGTCTTACGGAACTGAAAAATAGTTCCAATATTAAAAATGCAGATAAAATACTAAGTAAAGGTGCATTTAGCCTGATTGGCATCTAAGACTAATACGTAGTTTAAACAATAAGTTTTATTTTTAAATATTTTAGTTACCTTTGTAAAAATTTTAAGTTAACTTAAAAATTAATTAAAGTAACTAAAAATGTCAGTAGCAATTGAAAACTTTATAAAGGCCATCTACAATAATGATAGTCACGATATAAAGGACACCAAACCGGGAAATATTGCCAAACAGCTTGGCATTTCGAGCGCAGCTGCAACAGATATGGCTAAAAAATTGGCCACTAAGAATTTGCTGCACTATGAAAAATACCAAGCTTTACAACTTACGGACAAGGGCACAAAAATGGCGCTCAACGTGGTGAGAAAGCATCGGCTTTGGGAAGCATTTTTGTTTAAAATGTTTGATATGTCCTTGCATGATATCCATCGTGAAGCTGAATTATTGGAACACCAAACCTCCGATTTACTCGCAGATAAAATCAGTGCCTATTTAGGACATCCAAAGTTTGATCCGCATGGTGATCCCATTCCGAATTCCAACGGAGAAATAACCACTGAAGATCATTCCATTGCGCTTGCCGATGCTAAGGAAGGACAAACCTATGTTATCTCTCGACTTATGAGTGACAACAAGGAATTCTTTGAGTTTTGTGCCTTAAATGATATCAAATATCGCAATACCATTACCGTTTCTAAGCAATTTATTACCAACAAAATGACCCAAATTACTATTGGCTCCAATACCATTGTCCTAAATCAGGATTTCACTAAAATTATTTATGTCGATGAAAAATAAACCTACTATAACTTCTTTGTTAATCTATTTGATAAGCCTTGTTTCTGTTGCTCAGAATACTTCAGAACCTACAGAAACAGAGCCTTTGGTTACAGATCGACCTGATGCCACAGAGTCTGCGACTACAATCTCGCCTGGTTTTATCCAGATTGAAACGGGAAGCTCTTATGAAAGTTTTAAAGAGAATTCAACCAAGTTCGAATCTTTTACGTTTAATACAACATTAGTTCGATTAGGTCTGTTGGACAATCTCGAATTCCGTTTAGGATGGGATTTTGTTGAAGGTCAGACTTCAATAAATAACAACAAATTAGATGATGTTTCAAGCGGCTTCAGTCCGTTGTTATTTGGAACCAAGATTGCCATATCGGAAGAAAAAGGAATTAGGCCACAAATGGCACTTCTAGGGCATTTATATTTACCTTTTTCCGCAGGTAATGATTACAAGCCAGAAACAACAGGAGTGGAATTCATTTTTGCTTTTGCTCATACCCTAAGCGAAAAATCAAGTTTAGGATATAACATAGGTGCAAATTGGCTTGATGATTCTGCTGAAGCTTCGTATCTCTATTCCATTTCCTACGGATATAGTATATCAGAAACGATTGGTGCCTATGCAGAAGTCTATGGCGATTTACCTGAAAACAATACCGCAAACCACTTTTGGGATGCTGGATTAACCTACCTTGTATCAAACAATTTACAATTCGATGCCACAGTAGGTTCAGGAATTACCGAAGGTCAAGATATCTTATTAAGTGCTGGTGTAAGCTTTAAAATCCCAACAAAACGCAATTAACATGAAAACAATACAACTTATTACAGCCATACTAATTTCCTTGGTTTTATTTGGATGCAAAAACGACAACTCATCCAATGGAAAGTTGAATGTCGTGACCACTACTACCATGATTACAGATTTGGTCAAGAATATTGGTGGTGACAACATTAATGTTGAAGGTTTAATGGGAAGTGGTGTTGATCCGCATCTCTACAAAGCCAGTGAAGGTGATGTAACCAAGCTCGTTAATGCAGATATTATCTTTTATAACGGTTTGCATTTAGAAGGCAAACTGGTAGAAGTCTTTGAGAAAATGAAAGGCAAAACACCTATTGCACTAGGAGAAAAATTAGACAAAAGCACATTAATTGGTTCCGATTATTTTGCCTCAAATTATGATCCACATGTCTGGTTTGATATCGATTACTTTATCAGTTTTGGAAATGAAGTATCTAGGGTTTTACAGGAAAATGATCCTGAAAATGCACAAATTTACGAGGAAAATTGGCAAAATTACTACAAACGACTCTTAAGTCTAAAGTCTGATATCAAGTTAAAAATTGAAGAATTACCAAAAGAAAAACGCATTTTAGTGACCGCTCATGATGCCTTTAATTACTTCGGAAAAGCTTACGATTTTGAAGTCGTTGGCTTACAAGGCTTATCAACGGCAACTGAAGCAGGTGTAAAAGATGTTCAGAAGTTATCTGCATTTATCATTGATAAAAAAATCAAAGCTATCTTTGTAGAAAGCTCAGTTCCAAAACGTACCATTGAAGCGCTACAAGCTGCCGTAAAATCGAAGGGTCATGATGTTGAAATTGGAGGCACCTTATACTCTGATGCACTTGGCGACCATGGAACCGTTGAGGGAACTTATATCGGAATGTTTGAATATAACGTAAACACGATTGTTAATGCCTTAAAATAATGAGTTCATCTATTGCCATAAAAGTTGACGATTTAACTGTTGCTTACAACTATAAACCTGTACTTTGGGATATTGATTTAGAAATCCCAGAAGGTGTGCTTATGGCAATTGTTGGTCCGAATGGTGCTGGTAAATCTACTCTTATTAAGGCTATTCTAGGTATTTTGAAACCTATTGCTGGTAGTGTTTCCATTTATGGCAAACCTTACAAGCAACAACGCAAATTAGTTGCATATGTACCTCAAAAAGGAAGTGTGGACTGGGATTTTCCAACCACTGCTTTAGATGTCGTGATGATGGGAACCTACGGCAGTCTAGGCTGGATCAAAAGACCTCGTCAAAAAGAAAAGAAAGCCGCCTTGGAAGCCCTAGAAAAAGTAGGCATGCTACCATTTAAAAACCGACAAATAAGTCAGTTGTCTGGCGGACAGCAACAACGAATTTTCCTAGCAAGAGCACTGGTTCAAGATGCTGCCATTTACTTTATGGATGAACCTTTTCAAGGAGTGGATGCTACAACCGAAATTGCCATTATTAACATTTTAAAGGAATTGCGTAAAGCTGGAAAAACTGTTGTGGTTGTGCATCACGATTTACAAACTGTTCCAGAATATTTTGATTGGGTGACCTTCTTAAACGTCAAAAAAATAGCCACAGGTCCGGTTAAGGATATCTTCAATGATGATAACCTGACGAAGACCTATGGTATCAATTATAAAGTTAGTATTCAAGAGTAATGGATATTCAAGAGTATTTCACTTTAGTGTTTTCTGATTACACCCTAAGAACCATCACCTTGGGTACTGCAATATTGGGAGCCGTTACTGGGATGCTGGGAAGCTTTGCTGTATTACGTAAACAAAGCCTATTGGGAGATGCCATTTCCCATGCTGCTTTACCAGGAATTGCTATAGCCTTTTTAATTACTGGAGCAAAAGACAGCAATACCTTGTTGTTAGGTGCTTTACTTAGCGGATTGGTTGGCACCTTTTGGATTCGAGGTATCATTACAAAAACCCATTTAAAATCGGATACAGCTTTAGGTTTGATCCTCTCTTTGTTTTTCGGTTTCGGAATGCTCCTACTCACCTTTATTCAAAAACAGCCCAATGCCAACCAAGCTGGACTTGATAAGTATTTATTCGGACAAGCGGCTACGTTAGTGGAAAGCGATGTGTGGATGATGGCTGTGGTTACCAGTATTTGTCTTTTGGTTTTGCTATTATTTTGGAAAGAGTTCAAGATTTTATTGTTTGATAAAGACTATGCTAAAACACTTGGTTTTAATACCAAATTTATTGATATCCTCATCACTAGTTTTATTGTACTTGCTATTGTTCTCGGACTTCAAACAGTTGGTGTCGTACTAATGAGTGCTATGCTTTTGGCTCCTGCAGCTGCGGCGCGTCAATGGACCAACAATTTGGCGAAAATGGTGTTTATTGCTGCTATTTTTGGAGCGCTTTCCGGTGTCTTCGGAACAGCCATCAGTGCTAGTCAGGATAATTTATCAACTGGACCAGTCATTGTAATCATTGCTGCTGTTTTTGTGTTCATTTCTTTTGTCTTCTCTCCTACTCGAGGCCTTTTGTTCAAACAAATTCGTATCATAAAAAACAGACGCGATCTTGAGTTGCATAAGACCTTAGCCTTCATGTATCACATTGCTGAAACCCATGATAATATTTCTCATCCACATGAGATTAAAATTTTGAATAATTTCCATGGTTTTACAAAAGGCACCTTGAAAAAATTAGTTGAAAAACACTATGTCACGCTTCAAGGATCTACTTGGAGTTTAACTAAAGAAGGCTTTGATTCAGCTGCAAATTTGTATAACCAATTATCTAAGAACGATGAGTAGCGCACAATTGGAAATACAACTTATTGCTAGTTTGGTCGCCATAGCTTGTGCCATTCCTGGAACTTTTCTGGTACTCAGAAAGATGGCCATGATTAGTGATGCCATTAGCCATTCTATTTTGCCTGGAATTGTTATTGGTTTTTTTATAACACAAGACCTCAACTCTCCTTTACTTATTCTTTTGGCTGCTGTCACTGGTGTCATTACTGTGGTTTTGGTGGAATATATTCAGAAAACCGGTTTGGTAAAAGAAGATACAGCCATAGGTTTGGTATTTCCTGTGTTGTTCAGTATAGGCGTTATCATGATTGCCAAAAATGCCAATGATGTGCATTTGGATATTGATGCCGTATTGCTTGGAGAATTGGCCTTTGCGCCTTTTGATCGTTTTTATATTTCTGGGATGGATGTTGGTCCGAAATCACTTTGGATCATTGGAAGCATTCTTATCATTACTCTAATCCTGCTATATGCCTTTTTCAAGGAATTAAAACTAAGCACATTTGACCAAGGGCTTTCAGCTTCACTGGGATTTTCGCCTATTTTGATTCATTATGGGTTAATGAGCGTCTCTTCAATCACAACCGTTGGCGCATTTGATGCTGTTGGTGCTATTTTGGTTGTTGCACTAATGATTGCACCTCCAGCTGCAGCTTATTTATTGACCACTGACCTAAAGAAAATGTTGATTATTTCAATTGTTTTTGGTGTCTTTAGTGCCATTTCAGGATATTGGTTTGCCCATTGGCTCGATGCGTCTATCGCTGGTTCTATTACAACTGTGCTTGGAACTCTGTTTTTGATAGTGTACTTGTTTGCACCAGATAAAGGTATCATTGCTGTGATGTATCGCGAAAAACAACAACGTACGGAAGTCTCTTTATTAACTTTCTTATTGCACTTGAAAAATCACGATGAAATCGAGGAACGTCATGTCAATCACCTTAATGAGCATATCAATTGGCAAAAGGTACGTTCAAAAACAGTATTGGATTTAGCCTTAAAGAATAACATGATTGAAATCGACAACCAAGTGGTTTCGTTAACTCCAAAAGGTGATGAATTTACAACTCAAGCTATAGATTATATCATCACCAACGAAGATGTTCAAATTGAAGACATGAAAGATGATTTCTTTTTGTTTAGAGGATAAAACTTATTCTATCAAGTTTTTCAAATCTTCTATTTTACTTTTGAATTCTTCCACACTCACTTCCTTAAAATTGAAATCTACATTAGGGTTTACCTCTGTTTGTGTTTCAATTACATCATAATACAACTTGCCTTCTTTTCTTTTAATAGCAACTAGGATGACTTGCTCGTTCTCAAGTACATTTTGAAAGTCATAAGCACCATTTCGATACCAACTTGGCAAAACAGAATTATAGGATTTGAATACCATACTCACGACTGCACCATCGGGATTTTTAATCTTCAGTTTGTATTTGATTCGTTTACTTCTCCCATTGATAAAACGGTCACAATTAATCCAACCCAAATTTGACGTTTTTAGCATATAATAATTAGTGACATCTCTTGAAGACAAGGTAGTATCACCTTCATCCTCTAGTCGTGTTAAGAAATCTTCTTCTGAAACACTTTCCCTTCCAGCAGAAAATCGCTGCTTAGGAACAATTCTCATGATCCTACTTGTTGTTGGCACTTTCAAACTATCCCAAGGTATCCGAATGACATGTCCTCCTCTGGTTATTGAATCGTCCTCTAGGATTTTGAACTTAGAATCGGTCATTTCAAAAAGCGATTTCCGTAGTATATATCGTGAATCATTTGAAGCATTTATTTCTCTGATAAGACGTTGTTTTTTATACTGCTCCCATTGTTCCAAAAATAAAGAATCTACTTGAAAATCTTTATCGTGCATGATCTCTCTAATGCGTTCAGTTATACCTCTACGAGTGACATAAATTGTGTCAAAATCCCTTGGGTTTAATTGTATTAATGAACTATCACGTGTAATGTTGCTACTTATTCCTTTATTATCAATAAAAAGATTAATAGGTAACGAATAAGGCACAGTAACGTTTCTGCCACGTTGCTTCCCAGGAATCATTTGAGGTAAAAGTCCAAGAACCCGATTAGCCTCTTGACTTAGGGTTGGGTGTGGTGCATTTGTTTGAATAAACCCAACATTACCATTGTTATCAATTTTAAAAAAACTGGTTAATCGTTGTTGTCCTGAGAGTCCAGTACCAAAGCCAATATCAGTATTAAAATTTCGGGTTATAAATTGTGAAATTGCTTCTTTAGTACATTGCTTCCTAGCATCGTTATCAATACTGTTTTCACAACCTGGAAATATGGGTGCTACCTCAACTACGTTAAATGGAACTTCAATTAAGCCTTCCTCTATTTCTATGTCTTCAATGAGCTCATCTGCCTGACTTTGCAAAGTCCAATTGATTGTATCATCATTCCATTGCCCATCAAACAATTGCATTCCTGGTTTTTTATCACTCGTAGGAAACATGATATCGATAGACGCATTTGGTCTTACATCAACTGAGGTGTCACCTTGTTTGGCTTCTATATAAAGCATGCCTCCAGTTTCTAATTGTTGATCGTTGGAAACGGTCGATAATTTTGCTAATAAAATATCTGAGAGTTCATAATATTCAGTCACATACAAATCGACAGGACCAGTAACAATAGATCCAGTATTTGGGTTTACAAAAGATTCTTTCTTGATATGCAATACAGTGCCTTCACTACAAGTTATTATCGTGTCTTTTTCCGTATTGATTTTGATTTTTTGGGCGCGCTTCTGGAGCTGTTTTTGGGTTGAACTCAAACTGCCATACGTTTGTTTTACTGCTGAAGTCACATAGGTGTCTTGAGATGAAGTTGTTTTTGTTGACTCATCTATTGTTATGGAATCCGTTTCGGTTTTTGATTTTGAAATAGGTATAGAATCAGATACTATAATCAAAGACTGTTTAGGTGGATCTTGACTATCATATGCTGTTTCCGAAGCTTTGAAAACCCAAACAACTAGCATGACCAAAGCTAATATTGCAACTAGAGAAACTCCTGAAATCTTTATCCATTTTCTTAAGTTGTAGGTTTGTTTTGCTTTTGAAATATCCTTTTTGACTTGAATTCTTTCCAAACCTTTTATAAAAACAACATGTTCCTCATAAAGGGCTTTAAAAGCAGAATCCTTTTGGATTTTTGATTCAAAATCCGTTCGGTCTTCTTGAGCCAATTCGTTATTTAAAAAGGCATTGATAAGGTCTATGTTTGTACTATTCGTTTCCATGCGATTTTAGATTAGGATTCTACTGATTTTAATTTGGTTTGGTAGATGTCTTTGGCTTTTTGTAAGCACTTGTACTTTTGGTTTTTCGCAATTTTTGAAGAATTAAATTGCATCACTTGAGCGATTTCCTTAAAAGACATCGCTTTGTGATAGAACAATTGCAGCAATTGTTGACATCGTTTTCCAATTTCTAAAAAAGCATGTTCGGCTATTTGGTACTTCTTTTCTTCTATGACATTCTGAAAGACTTGAACTTCATGACCATCAAGTTGATGCAGTTCTTTTTTTGTCATTTGCTTTTGAATATCAGACCACACAAACCTTGATACCGAGTATAGGTAAGTGTAAAATGAAGAGGTGAGTTTAAAATTTGACGATTCTAAATTTCGATTTAGAATAATAAGGGCTTCTTGAAACACATCATTAGCGTCTGCCTTATTGCCACCTTTTGAGAGAATGAGCTTCTCAATTCTCGGATAAAGCTGATACAGTTTTGCAAAGGCTTTATCGCGTTGACCGTTCTTAAAAAGTTTTAAAATGTCTTGATCACTCATACATGCTTTTACTTATTAATGGTCTTGTTGTTAATGGCATCCATTCTACTCACACGGCCAATAGCTTCACTTGGAGGAATGGGCTGGGTGAGTTCTTTATATTCAGCAATGGATTTTTCTGTTTTTAAAATCTCTGCCTCTATGGCTTGTTTTATTTTTTCTTTATCCATTCTATTGAGGCTATTCTTTTTTCGAATCCGATTTTAAGCTTTTATCTACATACTCAATCCCTTGCTTTTCGAACGAGCTTGGATGCTCCAGAACACCTAGATTAGAATCGGGATTATCATTGGTATTAACGCTAAGCTTGATAATAACCAAAGCCGCAAAAATGATAACAATAAAACCTAAAATCCAATAGAGCATAATTGTAAGTATTAAAATCTGCGTTCCTTTTGAAGTTGTTCGTAAGCCATTTGCACTTGCCTAAATTTTTCCTCTGCACCTTCTTGATGTTCCTTTCCTAAGTGGCCAACACGATCAGGATGGTATTTTTTAGCCATTCTTCTGTAGGCTTTTTTAATCTCTTCTACAGAAGCAGATTTATCAATTTCCAATATTTTGTAAGCATTGTCACTACTATTGTAGAACATAGCTTTGATACTGTTATAATCTTTTGAACTAATGCCTAAGTAACCTGCAATCGTATAAATCTGTCGCACTTCTATTTCAGTAACCGTACCATCAGCCTTAGCAATCCCAAACAAAAAATGTAATAGCTGTAAACGCGAGGCGTGATCCATCATTTGCTTAATCTGAAGACAAACTTGACGTGTCGGAATGTCTTGTTGGTTGATGTTCTTAAACAAACGAAACGCATGATTGGCACGTTCTTTACCGTACATACTCACAAACTGCTGACGCACATAGTCTAACTCTCTTTGGTCGCTATTACCATCTGATTTGATGACTACAGAAGCCAAGACCAATAAGCTTACCTCAAAGTCTCCTGAATGTGTCTTAGGTCTTGATGACCTTTCATAATTAGGCATTTTTCGATAAGTACCTCTACCTTGTCTTCGGTTGTTATTTCCTTCGCCCAACAAAAACCCTTCTTGTGAAGAACTATCTATCAAGCTTCCTATCGCAACTCCAATGATTGCACCTATTGGTCCTCCAAAAGACCAACCTATGGCACCACCAATCCATTTTGCAAATCCCATGTAAAAATGTATTGAATTAAGATTTCAAATATACTAAAGGTTAGTAGTATTTATATCGAAATTGTTACTTAAAATCCCAATTGAAAAGACTAATGGCAGTATTCAAATAGCTAACTAAAAAAGAAATCGAAGCATATATTTTTACGTATCTTTGTACCCAATTTAAACTTTAATTAGAAAAACAAAATTATATGTATCCAGCAGAATTAGTTAAACCAATGCGCGAAGATTTAACCAGAGTTGGTTTTGAAGAACTGCACACTTCAGAAGCTGTTGAGACAGCTTTGGCAAAAGAAGGAACAACATTGGTTGTTGTCAATTCGGTTTGTGGTTGTGCCGCAGCAAATGCACGTCCTGGAGCTCGAATGAGTTTACAAAACGCAAAGCGTCCAGATCATATTGTTACCGTTTTTGCAGGTGTTGATAGAGAAGCTGTTGACACAGCTAGAGCGCATATGGTGCCATTTCCTCCAAGTTCGCCAAGTATGGCGTTATTCAAAGATGGAGAATTGGTTCACATGTTAGAGCGTCACCATATTGAAGGTCGTCCAGCAGAATTGATTGCTGAAAACTTAATGGATGCTTACAACGAGCATTGTTAAGAACTTAAAAAATTAAATTCCCTTAAGCCACGATTTAGCCATCGTGGTTTTTTTGTGTATTCTTGTCATTGAATTACTTTTGTGACATGAGAAAACTACTGGCATATCCTCTTACTGTACTTTATTTCTTATTCTTTGGGTTAACGCTTGTAGTGTTTCATCCGATTCAGTGGATTTGCTTCAATTTGTTTGGTTACCAAGCCCATAAAATAAGTGTCGATTACTTGCAATTTGCTATAATGCGATGTCTTAATGTCTTAGGAACTCGTTTTTCCTGGAACAACACTTACAAGATTCCAAAAGACAGACCCTTGCTTATTGTTTCCAACCATCAGAGCATGTATGACATTCCACCTATTATTTGGTACTTGAGACAACATCATGTAAAATTCGTCAGTAAAAAGGAACTTGGAAAAGGCATTCCAAGTGTGTCCTATAATTTGAGGCATGGAGGTTCTGTGTTAATCGATAGAAGAAATCCAAAACAAGCCTTGCCAGCCATGAAGGCATTTGGCGAATATATTGAAAACACAAAACGTGCGGCTGTGATTTTTCCTGAAGGCACCAGAAGTAAGGATGGACAGCTCAAGCCTTTTAAAACCAAAGGCCTCGAGTTATTATTTGAAGTCGTTCCATCGGCTATAATCGTTCCTATAACCATCAATAACTCATGGAAAATGTTACGCTATGGTAAATTTCCTATGGGAATTGGAAACCACATCAAATTTACAGTACATCAGCCTGTAGATCTTCAAACGGTTGAGGACCACAAATCATTTATTAAACAACTGGAAGAAACAATTGAAAGTAGTTTGGTTTAACAATCATGAACGAATTAGAGCAGAAACATATCAAATTAACAAAAGCATTTGTAAAGCAGACACTTGAAACTGCTGAAGGTGGTCATGATTGGTTTCATATAGAACGTGTATACCATAATGCCTTAAAAATTGCTGAAAAGGAACCTGTCGACCTATATATCGTGGCACTAGCAGCACTACTTCATGATATTGCCGACAGTAAGTTTCATGATGGTAATGAAGCTGTTGGTCCGCAAAAGGCACGTGAGTTTCTGTTCGGAATAAATATCGATTCAGTAGCAATTGAGCACGTTGTCAAGATTATTGAAAACATCTCTTTTAAAGGTGGTAATGAACCTCAGCAATTCCATTCAAAAGAATTGGAGGTCGTTCAAGATGCTGATCGATTAGATGCTTTAGGTGCTATTGGTATTGCACGTACGTTCAATTATGGAGGCTTCAAAAACCATAAATTATACGATCCTGAAATTCCTCCAAAACTAAACATGTCAAAAGAAGAATACAAGGCTTCTAAAGCGCCTACCATCAATCATTTTTATGAAAAGTTACTCCTTTTAAAAGATCGTATGAATACAAAAGCAGGACAGCAAATGGCTTTAGATCGGCATCGTTATATGGAAGGGTTTTTGAATCGTTTTTATGCCGAATGGGAAGGAAAACTATAATTATTGGTGTACTAACTTAAGTTCCTTTCTGTACTTTGAAGCACTTTTACCTGTAATTTCGCTAAACACTTTATTGAAGTGGGAAAAATTATTGAAACCACATTCAAAACTCACGTCTGAAATACTCATCTGACTTTCATACAATAATTTCGTAGCATGCACAACACGATATTCATTGACCAATCTTGTAAACGTTTTTCCTGTAATTTTTTTAAAGTATCTACAAAACGCTGGAACCGTCATACTCACTTTATCTGCAATTTCCTCTAAGGGAATAGTTCTTTGGAAATTGCTGTTAACATGCTTAAAAATGATATCAACCTTTGCATTATCCTGTGGCTCGGCTTCAAAAACAAATCCGTCAGCATTTAAAATGGTATAATCCTTAGATTTTGCCAATCCATGAAGCACCTCAAGTAGGACTAATATTTTTTTAAAACCTTCCTTTTTAGGCAACTTTTCTATTTTAGCACCAATCTTTTGTTTGGTTTTTACACCAAATAGAATCCCACTTTTTGCACGTTCGAATAAATTATTGATGCCTTCCATTTCCGGAACATCAAAAAAATACTCTCCTAAAAATTCCTTACGAAACTGAATGATGGTTTCAGTACCATTCACAGTTAATCTATCGGTGAATCCGTTGTGAGGTAAATTAGAACCTATTAGCAATAACTGACTGTTATTGAAATAAGACAAATGGTTCCCTATATGGCGTTTCCCTTTCCCTTTATTAACATATACCAACTCGAGTTCTGGGTGAAAATGCCAAAACGGTTTTTTCTCACCAACATAAGCCTCATTCTTTATAATCTTTATAGAACTACCAAATTCAGGGCTTATTTTTTCTAATGTAGGTTTTCGGTTATTCATGAATCAATTTTTTACAAAAGTAATTGTAACAGAATTGATGATTGTATGTACAATTATCTCAAATATATGCTAAATTAACTTTATACGCCATTAATATCTTATACAGGGTTAAAATAATATATAAATCAGAAAATATACTTGTTTCTTACTGTTGAGATCACACATACATTTGTAGTATAAAATCATTAAACCCAAATTATGATGAAAACAATTAAAAAAATCATTTTAGTAGCAGCGGTGTTAGTTTCAACATTGGGCTACGCAGAAAAAGGTAAAGTGTTAAACACTAGAACTTATGCTAAAATTGCTGTTCTTGAATTTGAGAATGTTAAGAAAGGTCAACAGCTTTTTGTAAAGGATGCTCAAGATGGTATTATATATTCTGAAACAATCAATACGAATGGTACATTGTCTAAGACATTTGATCTAAAAGAGCTAAAAGATGGTAAATACACTTTAGAGTTGAACAAGGACTTTGAAATTATTATCAAACCTTTTGAAATCACTAACAATCAAGTTGTTTTTTTAACAAGTGAAGCTACAAAACAGTTTAAACCTTTGGTAGTTGCAGAAAACAATCAGTTACGAGTTTCAAAACTTAATTTGGATAACGATGCTGTAAAAATTGAGATTTTTTATGATGGTGACATGATTTATTCTGAAACTGTCAATAATGAAACCATTGTTAATAGAGTGTATCAATTATCTAAATTGGAAACTGGTAAATATCATACTGTTGTTAAAGCTAAGGATAGAAGTTATATCAATCACTTTGAGATTTAATCCCAATTCGCAATCATAACGTCATAAAAAGGTTATTCTTTATAGAGTAACCTTTTTTGGTTTTGGTCATTATGTTCAAAAGAGTTTCAACTGACCATTTTTATAAGCTTCATGTAAATCACAGTTAAGAGTAGGCATCACTTTACCCTTAAAATATTTTAGTCGAGCTAGATGAACCAAGTCATTAATTTGTTTTGCTATTTGCCCTTCTCCTCGCATTCTTGTTCCATACCTCGAATCGTTCAATGTGCCTCCATGACAATTCTTTATTTGGTTCAAAACTTTCTCAGCTCTATCAGGTAATGCCTTGTGAATCCAATCTGTGAAAAGCGCTCCGATTGCTCCATTTAATCTCACAATAGTATGAGCAATACTTAAGGCACCAGCTTCTGAAACTGCTTTGGCCAATGGTAAAATTTCATGGCTATTAATCGATGGAATAATCGGTGCTAACATGACATTTACAGGTATTCCCTTTTCACTTAATAAACGAACTGTTTCAATACGTTTTTTAATCGTTGCTGTTCTTGGTTCTAATATTTGGCGAGTTGTTTCCGATAAAGAGGTAATTGAAACATTAACACTTATTAGATCATCCTTGGCTAGTGCTTCAAGAATATCAAGATCTCTTACGATAAGTGCGTTTTTGGTAATAATGGAAACAGGGTGTTTGTACTTTAAAAACACCTTTAAACACTGTCGCGTAATTTCAAACTTTTTTTCAGCTGGTTGATAGCAATCCGTATTACCAGACATCACTATTGTATGCGCTTTCCAGGTTTTTCGTTTTATGAAGGCTTCGAGAAGTTGAGCTGCTTCTTTTTTTACAAGTATTCTACGCTCAAAATCCAAACCAGCACTAAAACCCCAATATTCATGGGAGTTCCTTGCATAACAATAGACACAACCATGTTCACAACCTTGGTACATATTCATGGAATATGCCAAACCAATATCTGGACTCTCGACTTTATTGACTATGGTTTTTGGAAATACTGGAAGATATTGCGTTTTGTTATTGTCAACTTCCTCATTTTCCTTGGCGCAAAATTCTAAAAAATCATCTCGCATTTCATGACTTAATTCAAAAAAACGATTGTGTACGTTTATTTGAGTGCCGCGACCTTTAATGATGTTTTTAGTGCTTTTCATTTATAAATTCTACTGAAGTGATGCTATCTAAAAGTATGAATTATTAAACAAAATAACTGTTAAAATGTAATAAGTAAATAAGAAAAAAAGCAACCCTTTAAGATTGCTTTTATTAAGTCATTAAGTTATAAGAAACTGTATCTTATTCTCCTGGAAAATCTGCTTTTCTTTTTTCCAGAAAGGCCGAAGTGCCCTCTTTAAAATCTTCAGTTCCAAAACTCGCTCCAAATTGCTCTATTTCAACTTGATAACCATTAACACCATCTTTGTAATTGGCATTTATGGCTTTGATAGCCGATTTAATTGCAACTGATGAATTTCGCATAATTTTAGAGGCAATTTTTTCAGTAAATGACATCAAATCCTCTTCAGAAGTCACATGATTTACCAAGCCATATTCCAATGCTTGGTTGGCATCAATCATTCCTGCGGTCATAATCATTTCCATAGCTCTTCCCTTTCCTACTAATTGCGGTAAACGTTGCGTACCTCCATAACCAGGAATCACTCCAAGCGACACTTCAGGTAATCCCATTTTGGCATTCGTACTTGCGATTCTAAAATGACAGGACATCGCCAATTCCAGACCTCCTCCAAGTGCAAAACCATTTACAGCTGCAATTACAGGAGTGGAAAGATTTTCAACAAAATCAAACAATAACTCTTGTCCTTTAGCCGCTAATTTTTGTCCGTTTTTAACATCAAAGTGAGCAAACTCACTAATATCTGCTCCTGCCACAAAGGCTTTCTCACCACTACCAGTTATAATAATGACCTTCGTATCAAAATCTGAATTCGCTTCTTCAAGAGCCTCATGTAATTCTTGAATGGTTGCTTTGTTGAGAGCATTCAGTTTCTTAGGTCTATTAATGGTAATCGTTGTAATGCCGTTTGAGGTTTCAGACAAGATATTTTCAAAAGTCATGATACAGTTTTGCTTTAGGTTTTTGGAAATAAAACAGTAAAGGTCGTTCCTTCTTCCTGTTGAGATGTAAAGGTAATATTTCCTTTATAAGTTTCCACAATATTTTTGACCATTGCCAATCCTAGCCCCATACCACTGGATTTTGTCGTGAATTTAGGTTCGAAAATTTTATCCTTGTTTTCTTCTGAAACACCTAAACCATTATCCTTAACCGTTAACTTAACCATGTGCTCTTCGGAAGTTAAGTTGACTTCAATTTTAGGGTTCTCCTTGTCGACAGGAATAGCTTGTATACTGTTTTTTACCAAATTCGTTATGACCCGTATCAACTGTGTACGATCAAAATTTGCGGTTATTTGATCATCATCTGTTGTGAACTCAATATAATCTTCACTAAAAATGTCTAGTGCTAATTTTACGATGCTACTTACATTGAGTGTTTCACTTTGTTGCGCTGGCATTTTAGCAAAATTGGAAAATGCCGAGGCAATGGAACTCATGGTATCGATCTGTTGAATAAGCGTTTTGCTATACTCATCCACTTTTTGGTGGATATTTGGATCTTCTGGATTGAACTTACGTTGGAAATTTTGCACGCTCAATCGCATTGGTGTCAACGGATTTTTAATTTCATGAGCGACTTGTTTGGCCATCTCTCGCCATGCTTGTTCCCTTTCACTTCTTGCCAACTGTACGGCACTCTCTTCCAATTCATCGATCATACTGTTGTAAGAATTGACCAAAGTGGAGATTTCTTCACTCGAAGATTGGATTTCAATTTTCTTGTTCTTCTTTTCCAGTCGCGTTTCATTAATCTTATCAGCAATTGTTTTAAGGGTTTTGGTAATGTATTTTGAAAGAAGTAATGCCAATAAAATTGCAATTAGCATCATAAATAAATAAGCATAAGCCAAGCGTTCCAGAAACTCGTTTAGCTCCTTATTTAGGAAATCATCATTTTCTAAATAAGGTAAGTTTAAAATGGCTAAAGGCTTCGATTTAGAGTCGTAAATATAAGTGTAGCTCGATTGGAAAGTTTCACCGTTCTTTTTGTTTTTAACAACAAAACGATGATCTGCCGAATTAGAAATCGTGTTAAGAACATCTACTCCTAAGGAACTTATATTGGGATCCTGCGAAAAACTTGCTTTGGATGTTTTCAGAAGGTGTCCTTGTAAATCATAGAGATTAATTTTTAAGCCATGGATTGCTGCAATTCTATAGATCTCGTCTTTAAAGATGAGTGGTACTTTTTCAGTTTCAACAGGATAAGTTGTTTCCTTTATAACATAATCAATATCACTAATAATGGCACGTTCCTTACGTTCAAGTCGTTCTTTGTGATAATCTCTTGCCTCTTCATTGTATTGATAAATAGTTACTGCAGCTATCAATATGGAAGCTATGAGCACTAGAAGTATCATAGCAAAAAAGATGCGAACACGTAAGGATAATTTATTAAGCTTCATTTAAAAATTTGTCGTCCGATAAATATAGCAATAATCAATCCAAAGTCTTTAGGCATGAGGAAATTTAAGCATCCGGATTTTTATCGCGAATACGTTTGTACATCTTGAATCCCAACATTAAAAGGACTCCGAGAACAAAAATTCCCACGACACCAAAAATCCAATTCATAGCACTTTTAAGAATCACCAAAAACACAACAGCAAACAAAATAAAGGTAGCGCCTTCATTCCATAATCGCATGAAATTGGATGTTTTCCTAACCTCATCGCGTTGAAGTTGTTTGTAATATTGATGCGTTTTTAAATGGTAAATGATAAGCAATACTACAAACGTTAGCTTTACATGCATCCAAGGCTGACTTAACCAAAAAGGTTGCAAAAGAATGAGCCAAATAGCAAAAACTGTTGCCAAAATTGCCGATGGCCATGTGATGATATTCCACAAACGTTTCGCCATAAGCTTTAACTGTTTTCCTAAAATCTCCTTATCTGGAGATAGCTTGTGAAATGCTTCAATTTGATAAACGAACAGTCTTGGTATATAGAAAAGTCCAGCAAACCAAGTCACAACAAAAATCAAATGCAAGGCTTTAATATAATTGTAGTACTCCATTAGTCTTCAACAAAAAGATAGTTTAAATTCTTGGCATTAAAATCAGCATTAAACTGTTTTATCTTTTCAGAAACTATAGCATTAAAAGCCTCCAACTGAGTATCAATCTTGCCTGTTAATTCATTTTTTACTGCAACATCTTGATCTGTTGGTGCAAAGTCACCGATACTTACCAAGGCGTTTAAATGTCCTAATTTATTGGTAAGCTTGATAGGAAAATTTAATGGATCTTGACCACTTCTGTTTTTGGTTTGATACAAAGCTTCTTCTATTTCAGTCAATTCTTCATTTAAGGTTTTAGCCTTATTACGTAAGTCTTCCAAATCTTTATTCCCTTTGTATTGTTCTTGAAATGCTTGTAGTTGACTTCTTATGTTTCTGATTTTTTTTATGGTTTTATGCGCTTTATCCATAGTTTTATTCACATCTGTAATAAAGTCGAATTGTTTTTTCATATCCTCTAAAGTGCTTTCAGCTCTTGGGTCGGCAATCACATTAAAGCTTTGGGAAAGAACATCACTGTTGATATTCAGATTCACTTTATAAACTCCTGGTATCGCTTGAGGTCCATCAAGACTTGCCCACCAAAGAATCATACCATCTAATTTTTCGGCACCATCATAGGTCATGTCCCAAATAAATTGATTCATACCCTCTTTAACTTCCAATTTATCTTTCTTTTTGTTTTTGTTTGAAAATGTTTTTATTGTGTCTCCTTTTGTATCAAAATAGGTTAACGACACTTCATCATTTTCTTTATTGTATTGCTTGATGTTGAAGAATGTCATCACACCATTTGGATGATTGGTCCCATCTGTTTTACTACCTTTTCTATAACTACCTCTCATTCTGTAAGTGTCCTTAGGCTTAAAAAGTTGATTCTGTTGGTTGTTTGCTTTGTTTAGTTGATGTAAAACCGTTAAGTCATCCATGATCCATAAGCTACGACCTTGTGTAGCCACAATCAAGTTGTCATTCTTAACGGCTAAATCTGTAATTGGAACAATAGGAAGGTTTAACTGAAAAGCTTGCCAATCCTCACCATCATTAAAAGACACATACATGCCTGTTTCAGTTCCTGCATACAACAATCCTTTTTGTTTAGGATCTTCACGAAGTACTCTTGTAAAATGCTCTTCAGGAATCCCATTTGTGATTTTTCTCCAAGTTTTGCCATAATCTGAAGTTTTATACAAATAAGGTTTGAAATCACCTGTTTTATATTTTGTTCCAGCAATGTAACAGGTTCCTGCATCAAAAGCACTTGGTTCAATACTGTTGATCATCATCCATTCAGGCATGCCTTTAGGTGTGACGTTTTCCCAAGTTTGTCCGCCATTTCTGGTGACATGAACCAATCCATCGTCACTTCCTACCCAAAGCAAGCCTTCAGTAATTGGCGATTCTTGAGCCGCAAAAATGGTACAGTAATATTCAACTGAAGTATTATCTTGTGTTATCGGTCCACCTGAAGATTTCAATTTCTCTGGGTCATTTCTAGTTAAGTCCGAACTTATAATTTCCCAAGATTGTCCTTCATTTTCTGTGACGTGAACATGTTGGGAAAAGGTATACAAACGATTCGGATTGTGCTTTGAAAATATAATTGGGAAATTCCATTGAAAGCGGTATTTCATCCCTTCAGCACCATGACCCATGGGATTATCTGGCCAAACATTAATCGCTCTAACCGTTCCTTTTTTATGATTCACACGAGTTAGAAATCCGTCATAACTTCCACCATATACAATGTCATTGTCTTCTGGATCGACAGCGATATGAGCCGATTCGCCACCAGCTGTAGACTCCCAATCGTCTTCAGATATGGATCGTCCATCTGTTCTGTGTGGAATTCTCACTGTAGAGTTATCTTGTTGAGCGGCATAAATTCTATATGGAAAATGATTGTCGGTGGTCACGCGATAAAATTGAGATGTTGGCTGGTTGTGATAAGTACTCCAGGTTTCACCGCCATCATAGGTTACTTGTGCGCCTCCATCGTCTCCTATAATCATACGATTTGGATCTTCAGGAGCAATCCATAAATCGTGATGATCTCCATGAGGTGCGTTATAGGTATTGAACGATTTGCCACCATCAGTACTTTTATGGTAGCGCACATTAAGAACATAAACAATCTCTTCGTCTTTCGAGTCTGCATAAACCCTTGTATAGTACCAGGCACGTTGACGAAGCTTGCGTTCACTATTGACCTGTTTCCATGTTTCGCCTCCATCATCACTTCGGTACAATCCACCATCGTCCTTATTTTCAACAATAGCCCAAATTCGTTGGTTATTTACAGGAGATACTGTTACGCCTATAATTCCAAGTGTACCTTCAGGAAACCCTTTATGATTTGATATTTGAGTCCATGTCTCTCCTTTATCTGTACTTTTCCAAAGCGCAGAACCTTCTCCTCCAGAACTCAAACTATATGGTGTACGTTGTACTCGCCATGTTGAAGCATACAAAATTCGTGGATTTGTAGGATCGATGATCAAATCGACGACACCTGCTTGATCATTTGCAAAGAGTGTTTTTCTCCAAGTCTTTCCACCATCAATGCTTTTATAAAGTCCACGATCTTGTGTTGGCTTGTATATATTTCCTAAAACCCCAGCATAAACCACGTTATGGTTTGTTGGGTCGACAGCAACTCTTGGCACATGTCTAGAGCTTTTCAATCCTGCAGAAACCCAAGTTTTTCCAGCATCTACACTTTTCCAAATGCCGTAACCTGAAGATACGTTGCCTCGAACCGTTTTTTCACCACCACCAACATAAATAACATTTGGGTCGCTTTTGGATACTGTAATGGCTCCTATACTTCCTCCAAAAAAACCATCTGAAATATTTTCCCAACTTCGTCCTCCATCCATAGTTTTCCAAATACCACCGCCAGTCGATCCAAAATAATACAGGTTTGGTTTGTCTGGAACACCTGTAACCGCAGCACTTCTTCCACCTCTAAAAGGACCTAGCAATCGATATTCTAATGCTGAAAATTGTGTTGAATCAAATGTCTGAGCTTCTATTTTAAAAGAAATTAGAGCTAAAAAACTCAAAAAGAATAAAGAGCTTCTCATAATGTATTGGCTTTATTTAGTAGTTAAAAATACTAATTATATCAGACTAATTACGATGAGCCAATAGTTTTAATTTAACCTCGCGATGCAAAAAAATAGCGGTAACTATCGTAGACAAAACATCTGCAACAGGAAATGACATCCAAACTCCGAGTTCTCCATAGAATTGAGGTAGGATGAAAATTAATGGAATAAAGAAAAAACCTTGTCTTGTCAAAGTGAGAAGCAGTGCTGGAATAGCTTTTCCAACAGCCTGAAAATAAGCTGCTCCAATAAGTTGTACAGCGATGATTGGTGTAGCAGCAAAGACCCAACGCATTGCGGAAGGCGTCTCGCGTAATACTTCTGGGTCTTTAGTAAAAAGTGTTGTTATGGTCTCAGGATATACCATCAGAATAATAAATACAATGGTTGCCAGAGCTGCAGCATATTTCAAGGCAGTTGCAATGGTTAAACGAACCCGTTCATAATGTCCTGCACCATAATTAAATCCGGCAATCGGTAAAAATCCTTGTGTAATACCAAAAACAGGAAATAAAGCGAACATGAGCATACGCCCTACAATAGCGTAGGCTGTTACGGAAGTTTCTCCGCCAAACTCAAATAAGATATTATTCATCAACAGATAGGTCACACTAACTACTGCTTGTCTAGATAAGGTAACAAAACCTAGAGAACCTATTTCCTTGATTATTGGTAGTCTTAATCTGAAATAACAATTGGTTAGCTTAAGTTCTGATTGTTTTGATAGAAAATACCAAAGAAGAAAGACAAAGCACAATACATACGATCCCGTTGAAGCCCAAGCTGCACCTGCCATTCCTAAGTCGAAACCTTTTATAAGTACATAATCTAAAATCAGGTTTCCAACGGAAGGAATCATCATCGCATACATGGCAAATTTTGGTTTGCCTTCAGCCCTAACAACTGTATTTCCCATCATACAGAGCGCCAAAAAAGGAATTCCGTAAAGTACGATGGTGTAATATATTTTTGCGGGTTCAAAAATAGCACCTTTACCTCCAAACATTGGAATAATGTCATCCACAAAAAGTAACCCAGGAATGACCAAAGACACCGTTAAAAGCAGCGTTAAAGTAATTTGATTTCCAAATGTTTGAAGCGCTTTAATCTCTTGATTTGCGCCTAAAGCACGTGAAATAATTGACGAACCTCCAACACCAATACTCATTCCTAAAGCAGCAATGAAAAAAGAAACCGGAAGTACTACATTGATAGCTGCAATGGCTACAGAGCCTATCCAATTTCCTACAAAAATGGTATCGACCAAGATGTTAAGTGACATGACCAAAATTCCAATAGATGCAGGAACGGCTTGTTTAATCAACAATTTCCCAATGGGCTGTGTTCCTAAATCTTTGGAAGATACTTTTGCCATTATGCGTTTACGGTTTCAGACTCAGCCCACTCTCTAATCCATTTCACTAGTATACCTACAAATTCCTGATCGTCATTCAAACAAGGAACTGTAGTAAATTCATTTCCTCCCATTTCATGAAAAATCTCTTGACCTTCCATAGCAATTTCCTCAAGAGTTTCAAGACAGTCACTAACAAAGGCTGGAGTAACAATAGCCATGTTTTTAACACCTTGTTTTCCTAAACGTTCTATGGTTCTGTCAGTATAGGGCTGTAACCAAGGATCAAAACCTAAACGTGACTGAAAAGATGAAGAATAGCTGCCTTCTTTAAGTCCTAATGACTGAGCTACTAGACGCGTAACTTCAAAACACTGATGTCTGTAACAAAACTCATGGGCTTTACTCTGTGTCACACAACAGCTACCATCTATTTTACAATGGGAATTGGTGACATCGCTTTTTCTAATATGACGCTCTGGAACACCGTGATAGGAAAACAACAAATGTTCATATTGTTTACCGTCAAGATGTTTTGCAATAGAATTGGAAAGGACTTTAATATAATCTGAATCATTGTAGAATGGTTTCAGATCTTGCATAATCATCTCAGGGAAATGTTCTTTTCGAATACGTTCGGCCAAAACCAAAATGGTCTCTGTAGTTGCCATAGCATACTGTGGATATAAGGGCATCAAAAACACCTCATCAACGCCTTGGTCTGAGAGTTCCTGTAAGCCTTTTTTTATGGTTAAACTGCCATATCGCATCGCTAAGGCAACTGGAAACTCAACTTGTTTTTGAATCTTATCCTGAAGCCTTTCAGATAATACTATAAGCGGTGAACCTTCATCCCACCAGATTTTTTGATAGGCCTCAGCTGATGCTTTAGGTCTTGTGTTTAAGATGATTCCTTTAACCAGCAAGGTTCTAGCCCAAAGAGGCACGTCAATGACACGTTCATCCATTAAGAATTCACCCAAATAACGTTTAACATCTTTAGGGTTTGGAGAATCTGGAGACCCCAAGTTTACGAGCAAAACACCTTTCATATCATTTATTCTTTTTCGTTTTGAACTTTTGATTTAACTTCTTCTGGAATGATCGTATCAACTAAAGTTTTCATGGCATCATCATTGCCTAATAATTTCCACCCTTCATAGTTTGGGTCTTTAATAGCATACATAGTAGCGTCCATATTGACTATTAAAGACATGGTTTCTAATTCATCAGTAACATTTCCTTCACCAAATTGCGTTTCCATAGTCGCTTTCATAAATGTCAGAAAACCTTTTTGATCTTCTTCTGGTTGGTTCTGCTCCGATAAAAAAGTCATTTTCATCTTGCTGTTATAATTGATCAATGCATAGTTTTTCCCTTCAAAATCAATGAGGTCAGAGACGTTAGTTACATCATTGGACAAAAACGCGATCTTCATGCCTTCGGCATTAAACATTTGCTCCATACCAAGTTTCATTTGTGATCTTGGAGCCATATCAAATACTTTGGGATACATATAATCCAAAACACCATCAAAATTTTGATTGGTCATATATTCGAAATACGTTTCGACATGATTTTGAATGATTGTTTTGTCCGATTGTGCTAAAGATGATAATGACAACAAACAGCATAGAGCTAAAGTGATAACTTGTTTCATGTGGCTAATTTGGATGATTTTATTGATACAAAAGTACGACAGTATAATTGAAGTTAATGGACTATAAAATTTAAATCGTTTATACCGCTATTCAAAAATTTAAGTTAAAGACATTAAATACTTTTTTGGCGTGGTCCCGAATTTCTTTTTAAAAGCTGAAATGAAATGACTTGAAGTACTATAGCCTACTTTGAGTCCGACTTCATTCACGTTATGGTTACCTTCTTCGAGAAGTTTTCTAGCCACTTCCATTTTATAATCCAACAAAAAGCTAAATACCGAATCACCATAGATTTGTTTAAAACCTTCCTTTAATTTTTTTAAGCTTAGTCCGATTTCTTCAGATAGCTCATGGAGTGTCGGTGGTTCAGCCATTCTGGAAATAATGATGTCCTTGGCTTTTCGGATTTTGATAACATTAGTCTCATCTACCAAAAAAGGGCATTGTTCAATGTCGGCATCTTCACTTCTGTTAAAATACAAGCTTAAAATTTCAAGAGCTTTTCCTTTGAAATAAAGTGATTTAATGGAATTGTTCAAATTAAAATTGATGATTTGATTTAATGCAATCGCCATCGATGGTGTGATTTTACCATCTTTATAATATTTCTTGTCTTTATTATCCTCGCTCAAAAACGTAATGTAATCTGCTTCTTGCGAAAATAGTCCGTGAAATTTTTTAATGGAAACCAATATAGAAACCAACCAAGATTTCGGATGGACTTCCAAATGGATAGGTAAGCTACGTTGTGGATTATAAAGTATGAGAGAATTTTCCTCTTCAATATTCAACCTATAATTACCATTATTGAACACAAATTGACTTGAGCCTTTGATACAAAAGTGAAATTGGATGAAAGTATTATCAATCTCACGTTCAGCGATTTGAATATCACTTTCATCATTTCGAAATGCCAATAAGAAAAAACCATCATCAAGCTTGGTTTCCTCAAAAGAACCTTTAGCGATATTTTTGGAACTTTGAAAAGCTAAATTATTTTCATTGTTATTTAGATTCATTCTAAACTAATTGGGTTAAACCAGTTGATTTTAGTACAAAAATATGATATTTATCATTTTTAATTTAGAAATAACTTCAAAAAACCCGAAACGATACTAAAAGTTCTTCTAGCGTTGTTTTTTATTCAACAGGCTTTCTATTTTTGTTTCCGTATTATCCAAATCAGGTATGGAGCATTACAATATGTCGAGAGGCACTACTTTTTACGCCATTGGTCTTAGTTACAAAAAGGCTGATGCAGAAATTCGTGGCCATTTTAGTTTAGACGATCATTCTAAAGTCAATGTGTTAGAACAAGCGAAGCAAAATGGAATTGAAAGCCTCATCGTAACCTCTACTTGCAACCGTACAGAAATTTACGGTTTTGCAGAGCATCCTTATCAACTGATTCAACTACTTTGCGATAACACCAAAGGCACCGTTGAAGAGTTTCAAAAAGTAGCCTACGTTTATAAAAATTCTGATGCTATTTCGCATATGTTTAGGGTTGGATCAGGGTTGGATAGCCAAATTCTTGGCGACTTTGAGATTATCAGTCAGTTAAAATCTAGTGCTCGTGTTTCCAAAAAGCACCATTTGTTGAATCCTTATTTGGAACGCTTAATCAATGCCGTGATTCAAGCATCAAAACGCATCAAGACCGAAACAGAAATTTCCTCTGGAGCGACTTCGGTCTCTTTTGCATCGGTTCAATATATCATGAACCACATTGAAAATGTTTCAGAAAAGAACATTCTCCTTTTTGGTACTGGGAAAATAGGAAGAAACACCTGTGAGAATTTGGTTAAGCACACCAAAAACAAACACATCACCTTAATCAATAGAACAAAGGATAAAGCCGAAGCCATTGCAGGCAAGTTCAATCTGCATGTAAAAGAATACGCCAACTTACAGGAAGAAATCAATACGTCAGATATTTTGATTGTTGCTACAGGAGCACAAAATCCGACGGTTGACAAACATTGTATTCAAACCAAAAACCCGTTATTGATTCTCGATCTTTCCATCCCTAAAAATGTAAATCCTAATGTTACTGAATTAAATAACGTAACTTTGGTACACTTGGATGATTTAGCACAAATAACAGACGAAACCCTTGAGCGAAGAAAGCAGCACATACCTTTTGCAGAAGCTATTATTGAAGATGTTAAAGGTGAGTTTATAGCTTGGTTAGCTACTCGAAAATTTGCTCCAACTATTAAGGCTTTAAAGCATAAGTTGTCTGATTTTGCAAGCGCTGAATTGGAAACCCAACGTAAAAAAATGGAAGATTTCAATGAAAGTCAAGCTGAGATTATCAGTAAGAATATCATTCAAAAAATAACCAACCATTTTGCCCATCACCTCAAGGGAGATGATGTGTCAACAGATGACAGTCTCGAATTGATCAAAAAAGTCTTTCAATTAGAAGCCACAACAGACAATGCCTAAAATTATAAGAATTGGAACTCGTGATAGTGAACTCGCGCTATGGCAAGCCAAAACCGTTCAGTCGCTTCTTGAGCAATCTGGATATAAAACGCAACTTGTTCCTGTAAAATCCACAGGTGATTTAGTACTCAACAAACCAATTTATGAACTTGGAATTACTGGTGTTTTTACAAAAACATTGGACATTGCCATGCTTAATGAGGAAATTGATATTGCGGTTCATTCGCTTAAAGATGTGCCTACTGCTTTACCAAAAGGCATTGTTCAAGCAGCAGTGATAAAACGTGGCAATGTTAAGGACTGTTTGGTGTTTAAAAAAAATGAAGAGTTCTTATCCCAACGTGATGCTGTTATTGCCACAGGAAGCCTAAGACGTCGTGCCCAATGGCTGAATCGGTATCCAACCCATACTTTAGTTGACCTAAGAGGCAATGTCAATTCGAGATTACAAAAGCTTGAGGACAATGATTGGAATGCTGCTATTTTTGCTGCTGCCGGATTGGGAAGAATCAACCTTCGTCCAGAAAATACCATCAATTTAGATTGGATGATTCCTGCTCCTGCCCAAGGCGCAATTATGATTACAGCTCTTGAAAGCGATCAGGAAATTATAGCAGCTTGCTCAGAGATTAATGATAAGGAAACCGAAATATGTACCTCTATCGAACGTGAGTTCTTACAACGTTTGGAAGGTGGATGTTCAGCTCCAATTGGTGCTTTGGCGTATGTTAAAAATGAAGAGCTTCATTTTCAAGGCGTGTTATTAAGTCTTGACGGCACCAAGAAAATTGAAGTTCAGAAAACAGTTGCACTTGGCAAACATGATAACTTGGCTGAATTTTGTGCCAATTATATTATCGAACGTGGAGGAAAGCGTTTAATGGATACTATTAAATCTGGTTCAAAAGAAGTAAACGTCTATTCTACGAAAACACTTTCCAATAGTCAAAAGCAATTGTTTCATAACGATGTGGTTGTGGAAAGCTCTGATTTTGTCAAGATCAATTTTAATAGAATGACGCCAAGAGTGTTAAAGCCATTTCCAAAGCATGTGATTATTACGAGTAAAAACGCTGTGGAAGCTTTATTGATGAATTTCGACAAAAGCGAACTACAATTTGAAAACATTTATTGTGTTGGACGAAGAACCAAACGTTTGATAGAGCGAAAAATCGGCCCTGTAAAACACACTGCAAATAACTCCAAACAATTGGCAGAATACTTAACGCAACAGTTGGATTCGAAAACCGTAACCTACTTCTGTAGTGATATTCGTCTTGATGAATTGCCAAGCATTTTAAAAGATAATGGCATAGACGTTACCGAAGTGATTGCATACGACACCAAATTTGATGGTGTTGAGGTTGGTTCTTCTGTCAAAGGTGTTATGTTTTTTAGCCCTTCTACAGTGAAAAGTTATAAGCAAAAAAATGGCAATGATATCATTGCTTATTGTATTGGTGAAACCACGGCAACAGAAGCTAAAAGACATTTTGAGAATATTAAAGTAGCTAAACTCCCAACGGTGGAAAGCGTTATTGAATTGGTAAACGAAGATTATATTTAGGATGATAAAAAATGATTTGTTTTTACGAGCCTTAAAAGGTGAAACTGTTGAGCGTCCACCCGTTTGGATGATGCGTCAAGCAGGACGTTATTTACCTGAATTCATGGAAATCAAGGCTAAATATGATTTCTTTACAAGGTGCCAAACACCAGAACTGGCCAGTGAAATTACGGTTCAACCGATTCGACGTTATGGTATGGATGCGGCCATCTTATTCAGTGATATCTTGGTGATTCCTCAAGCCATGGATATTGAGGTTTTGATGAAGCCTAATGTTGGCCCTTTCCTTCCTCAACCTGTTCGCACCCAAAAAGATGTCGATAATGTAATAGTTCCTGATGTCAAAGACCGATTGAATTACGTATATGAAGCCATTAAGGCGACAAAAGAAAAACTCAACAACGAAATTCCTTTAATCGGATTTGCTGGTTCACCATGGACGATTTTGTGTTATTGCGTTCAAGGGCAAGGCAGCAAAAATTTTGATAAAGCCAAGGAATTTTGTTTTACTAATCCTGTGGCTGCGCATCAACTGCTTCAAAAAATTACTGATACTACCATTGCCTATTTAAAGGAAAAAGTAAAGGCTGGTTGCAATGCCGTTCAGGTTTTTGATTCTTGGGGAGGCATGTTATCTCCTGTGGATTATCAAGAATTTTCTTGGCAATACATCCAACAAATCATTGATGCTTTAAAAGATGAAACACCTGTTATAGCCTTTGGAAAAGGTTGTTGGTTTGCCTTAAGTGATATGGCAAAATCCGGCGCTTCTGCTTTGGGTGTTGACTGGACCTGCTCACCAAAAAATGCACGTTATTTAACTGGTGGAAACATTACCTTACAAGGAAACTTTGACCCAACGCGATTGTTCTCGCCTCCTTCAGAAATCAAAAAGATGGTCCATCAAATGATTGATGAATTTGGAAAGGATAAATATATTGTCAATCTTGGACATGGTATTCTACCCAATATTCCGCTCGATCATGCGAAAGCATTTATTGATGCTGTGAAGGAATATGGAAGCTAATCACGTACGTTAGTATGATTAATAATGTTTTAAAAGGTATTCAAGCATATTCAGGAGCATTGGCTTTGATTTCAAAGTTGAAGCTATGGAAATACTTTTTTGTTCCTATCATCATCAGTATCATTACTGCTGCTATTATTGGGTTCTCAGCTTACGGATTGTCAGATAATATCGGGCGCTTTATTTCAAAAATTTGGGTTTGGGAATTTGGCAAGGAAACATTCACTGCCATTTCCTCATTTATTGGAGCTATTGTCATTTTAGCAATCGGACTCATTTTGTATAAGCATATCATCATGGCGTTGTCGGCTCCATTTATGAGTCCTGTGTCCGAAAAAATTGAAGCGCACTTCACTGGAGTAAAAACACACTATCATAGAAACACCACATTTCAGGAACAACTTTGGAGAGGTATTCGCATTAACATGAGAAACCTAGGAAGAGAACTACTTTTGACCCTTCCTATTTTACTTCTGAAGTTCATTCCAATCATTAATATTTTTTCAACAGTATTATTGTTTTTGGTTCAAGCCTATTATGCTGGATTTGGAAACATGGATTATACTTTAGAGCGCCATTTTAAGTACCGAGAGAGTATTCAGTTTGTAAGACAACATAGAGGAATTGCCATTGGTAATGGGATTGTGTTTATCCTATTTTTATTAATACCTGTGCTTGGTGTGATTTTAGTGCTCCCAATGAGTGTTACAGCCGCTTCTCTAAAAACCGTTGAGCTCCTGAAGGAAAAGGATTTGCTTTCTGAACCTAAACCAATTGTAAAATGACCTTGCATTTTGACACTTTTGAAATCCGCCCGATTCATGAAGGTGATGCATGGAAAATTTGTGATTTTGTTGTGTCAAATACCGATCGTCTTAAGCGCTATCTTCCTAAAACCTTGGAGCAAAATCTTAATCCGACACTCTCTGAAATCTATGTCAAAAACAGGGTGAAGGCTTTTGCAAACAAAGAACTTTTTGTGTTTACCATCAAGGAAACAGAAACCAGAAGATTTGTCGGACTTATAGTCCTTAAAAATTTGGATTGGACCATCAAACAAGGTGAATATGCTTATGCTATTGACTATAACTTTAAAGGTCAAAATATCATGTCTAAAGCCATTGGTGAGCTCTCACAATATGCGTTTGAATCGCTTGGATTGGAACGTTTGCAAATTGTAACGCATAAAGATAATATGGCTAGTGCTACAGTAGCATTAAATAATGGTTTCAAGTGGCAAAAAACCTTAGCTCAATTTTACACACCAAGAGGTGAAGAAGCCTTGGATATGGAGTTGTACGAACTATACAAAGATTAAGATTCATGAAAGATAAGTTCTTTACTTACATACAAGACTTACAAGATCAAATTACCTCAACATTGGAAACTATTGATGGTGAAGCCAAATTTCATGAGGACATATGGAAACGTCCTGAAGGTGGTGGTGGACGAACACGAGTGATACAAAATGGAGCGGTTTTCGAAAAAGGAGGCGTAAATATTTCAGGCGTTCATGGCAAATTACCCGAATCGATGCAAACCTATTTTGGTGTAAAGGATGTCGATTTTTTTGCCTGTGGCTTAAGTTTGGTTTTACATCCCAAAAATCCGATGGTACCAACTGTGCATGCCAATTGGCGTTATTTTGAAATGTATCACCAGAATGGCAATATTGTAGACCAATGGTTTGGTGGTGGACAAGATCTTACGCCTTACTATTTGTTTGAAGAAGATGCCAAACATTTCCATCGGGTTTGCAAAACAGTTTGCGATAAACATCATCCTGATTTTTATAAAACATACAAAGCCAAGTGTGATGACTATTTTTACAATACACATCGAAATGAAGCACGTGGCATTGGAGGACTCTTTTTTGACTATTGTAAAAAGACAGACGACATGTCTATGCAAAACTGGTACGATTTCGTCACTGAAGTTGGCAACAGTTTTCTTGAAGCCTATGTTCCTATTGTTGAAAAACGAAAAGATTTAAGCTATTCAAAAGATCAAAGAGATTGGCAGGAAATCCGTCGTGGTCGTTATGTGGAATTCAATTTAGTTCACGATAAAGGCACACTGTTCGGATTAAAAACCAACGGAAGAATTGAAAGCATCCTTATGAGTTTGCCGCCTCATGTGCAATGGGTTTACGACCATCAACCAGAGCCAGGAAGTGAAGAAGAACGATTAATTAACGTATTACAAAACCCTAAAGATTGGGTTTAAAATTATTGCAACTATGTTCCCATTACAAAGAAACCGAAGATTACGACAAAGCGAAGCCATTAGAAGTTTGGTGCGAGAAACTATTATCTCACCAAATGATTTTTTGGTGCCACTATTTGTGGTCGAAGGCAAAGGCATCAAAGAGGAAATCGACTCCATGCCTAACTATTTTCGTTACAGCTTGGATATTCTGGAAAAGGAAGTCAAAAACTTATGGCAACTCGGTTTGAAATCGGTATTGCTTTTTGTAAAAGTTCCAGACAATCTAAAAGACAACAAAGGTACTGAAGCCTTAAATCCGAATGGTTTAATGCAACGTGCTATCAAAACCGTTAAAAATGCGTGTCCTGACATGTTGGTTATGACAGATGTAGCCTTAGACCCGTTTTCATCTTATGGTCATGATGGTATTATTGCCAATGGCACTATTGTAAATGATAGCACTGTAAAGGTTTTGGCAGATATGAGTGTGTCACATGCTGAAGCTGGTGCCGATTTTGTAGCGCCAAGTGATATGATGGATGGACGTATTTTAGGCATTCGTGAAGCACTCGAAAATCATGGCTTTACGAAAACTGGCATCATGAGCTATTCTGCAAAATATGCCTCGGCTTTTTATGGTCCGTTTCGTGATGCTTTAGATTCTGCTCCTGTGGATGTAAAAGACATTCCAAAGGATAAAAAAACCTATCAAATGGATTATGCCAATCGCATTGAAGCTATTAAGGAAACTGAAATGGATATTGCTGAAGGTGCAGACATTGTGATGGTAAAACCCGGATTGTGCTACTTAGATATAGTTCGTGATATCAAAAATGTTGTCGATGTTCCTGTGGCTGTCTATCAGGTTTCTGGCGAATATGCTATGCTGAAGGCTGCAGCTGAAAAAGGCTGGCTAGATCACGATGCCGTGATGTTGGAACAAGTTACTGCCATCAAACGTGCAGGCGCTGATATCATTGCAAGTTATTTTGCTAAGGACGTAGTGAAATTATTATCGTAAATTAGCAACAACTAAATTCGGTTTATGGCATTACTTATTTTTTACGCGATAATTTCTATTTTCTTTTCGTTTTTATGCTCCATTCTAGAAGCGGTTTTGCTTAGTATCACACCTACATTTCTCAATGTCAAAAAAAGTGAAGGCAAAGCTTATGCTGAAGATTTAGAAACTTTAAAAAAAGATGTCGATCGTCCACTCATTGCTATTCTAACGTTAAATACCATTGCGCATACGGTTGGTGCCATTTTGGTTGGTGTTCAAGCCAAAGCAGCTTATGCAGAACTTTATGGAAGTGAAACACATACGGTTATGGGTGTTCAGTTTACTGAAGAATTAATGGTTGGTGTGGTTTCTACCATTATGACCATTTTGATTTTGGTCGCTTCGGAAATCATTCCGAAAACCATTGGAGCCACCTATTGGAAACAATTAGCCAATTTTACTTCAAAAGCATTGAATGTGTTGATTTTTCCTTTGAAATGGACTGGGATTTTATGGATTCTACAATTGACCACAAAACTGATTGGCGGCAAAGGACATGGCAGTATTTTAAGTCGTGAAGGGTTTCTCGTAATGGCAGATATGGCACACGAAGAAGGTGTGTTTCAGGAAAATGAAAGTAAAATCATCAAAAATCTATTGACCTTCAAGGAAGTCTTTGCAAAAGATGTAATGACACCTCGAACCGTAATGAAATCGGAAGATGAAAAAACAACGGTTGAGGATTTTTTCAAACGAAACCTCAACTTGAGATTTTCAAGAATTCCTATTTATTCTGACGATCCTGATAACATTAAAGGCTTGGTTCTAAAGGATGAGGTGTTTAAGGAAATGGCTTTGAACAATGGATCCAAAAAATTATCCGAATTAAAACGAAGTATCATCGTCGTGAATCGTGATTTACCGATTCCAAAATTATTTGAAAAGCTCGTAGAAAGTAGAAACCATATGGCTTTGGTTGTTGATGAATATGGCTCTGTGAGCGGACTCGTTACTATGGAAGATGTGATTGAAACCTTACTGGGTATGGAAATCATGGATGAAAGCGATAATGTTTCAGACCTTCAGTACTTAGCACGTAAGAGCTGGGAAGCCAGAGCAAAAAAGCTCGGAATTATTGAAGATGACATCACGCCAAAAGACAACGAGTAAACATGGAATCCTGTATCATCACTTCGCCATTGGGATTTACAAAAATTGTTGGAGATGATGCTGGAATTACTCAGGTTTCAATTCTAGATTCCGAAGAACACACTACAGATATCATTCCTGAAGTCTTGGAAGATTGTGTCATCCAATTACAAGAATACTTTTCTGGACAACGCAAATCATTTGACCTAAAGTTGAATCCTCAAGGTACTGAATTTCAAAAATCAGTATGGAATGCATTGCAACATATTTCCTTTGGAAAAACAACAAGTTACCTCGAACTTTCAAAACAATTAGGAGATGTTAAGGCTATTCGAGCAGTAGCTCAAGCCAACGGCAAAAATCCATTATGGATTATCATTCCTTGCCATCGCGTTATTGGAAGTGATGGAAGTTTAACAGGATATGCTGGTGGACTGCACAGAAAACAATGGCTTCTCGAGCATGAAAGTCCGTACAAACAACAATCCCTTTTTTAATAGATAAATTCACTATTTTTAGAAGGTCATACAATTAATAAAGCCTTAAATGAAAGTCATCAAAAAACTCTTAAAATACTTAGTCATAATCATCGGATTGTTAGTGGTTATTCTCTACATCACTGATACTGATTACCTCATCAAAGCTGTGAGAACGATTTATATGAAAGGTCACACCACTGCTTTTTTAGAAGACTATAAGGAATTTGATAATCGTGTAATTGAAGCTTCAGATCAACCTCTGGCTTGGCCTAATCACAAAGACTATAATAGTGTCGATGTCACAGAAACTTTGAAAAAAGCCAATACAGATTGGGGAACCATTGCCTTTGTAATCATCAAAAATGACAGTATATGGTTTGAGAATTATTATGACGGCTTTGGAGAGGATTCAAAATCAAATTCGTTTTCGATGGCTAAGAGTTATGTGTCAGGAATGTTAGGTAAGGCCATAATGGAAGGTCATATCAAAAGTTTAGATCAACCTGTTTGCGATTTTCTCCCAGCATTTTGTGAAGGAAAAGCAGCTAATATGACGGTTGGTGATTTATCATCAATGGCGTCTGGAACCAATTGGGATGAAGCGTATTATTCGCCATTATCTATTACTACAAGAGCCTATTTTGATGATGACTTGGCGAAAGTGATGAACGGACTAAAGGTTGTGAACGAACCAGGACAATCCTTCAAATATGCTAGTGGTGACACTCAAATGCTCGCCATGGTCATAGAAAAAGCTACAGGTAAAAAATTGTATGACTATTTAGAAGAAAGTTTTTGGAAACCTTTAGGTTGTGAAACAGACGCCTTATGGCAAGTGGATAGTGATGGTCACGATTTGGTTAAAGCCTATTGCTGTATTGCAAGTAATGCCAAAGATTTTGCACGCTTTGGAAAACTCTATAAAGACCATGGAAAATGGATGGGGAAACAACTATTGGATTCGTCGTTTGTCGCAAAATCAGTAACACCTCGTTTTTCGGATAGCCCAGAATATGGTTATGGCTGGTGGTTGAAAGAACACCTTGGAAAATCCTTTTTTATGATGCGAGGTCACTTAGGTCAATATGTGTTTGTGCAACCTGAGGATAATATCATTATCGTAAGACTTGGACATTCAAAAAGTCCAGGAAATGCATTAGAAACCTTTACTGATGATATTTCTCTTTACATAGAAGAGGCTTACGAAATGTTAAACGAATAAAACAATCCGTAACATATAGAACTAAACAATATAAGATGTAGATTATTTTCTATATTTTTGTATATTAGCTCAGAACACTTAATCCATCATGAAATACATTAAGTTCGTCACTTCACTAATGCTCACTATTGTTGTGTTTTATCTATTAAACACAAAACTTGGAAGTCTTCCTCCTCTTGGAAAATTTTTATCACCTACTGAAGGAATTTGGCAAAATGAAGGCACAGAATCCACTTCTGGAACACTTGTCATTAAAGATTTAATCGATGACGTAACTGTTCATTACGATGCGCAATTGATTCCTCACATCTTTGCGCGAAATGATTCCGACCTCTACAAAGCCCAAGGTTATATTACCGCAAAACATCGCTTATGGCAAATGGAATTTCAAACCTTTGCTGCTGCAGGTCGATTGTCTGAAATCATTGGTGAAAAAGCGTTGCAATTTGACAGAACCCAACGAAGAAAAGGATTATTGTTTGGAGCAGAAAATAGCTTGGAAGTCATAAAAAAAGATGCTGAATCCTTAGCCTTTCTTCAAGCATACAGTGATGGTGTTAATGCCTATATCGAACAACTCAAACCTGAAGATTATCCTGTTGAATATAAATTACTCGACTACAAGCCTGAACCTTGGAGTATTGACAAAACCATGCATTTATTGATGTATATGACTGATATGTTGTGTTCTAGAAACCACGATTTGGAATTTACTAACATGTTGCAACTACTTGGTAAAGAGCGTTTCGATTTGTTATTTCCTGATTTTTTTGATGTAAACGACCCTATCATTCCAAAGGCTCGAGATTGGAGTTTTATTGACACGGCTATCACAGAAACACCTCAAAGCGAATTACCTACTGATTCGATTATGGTAGAGCCAATGGAAAAGCCACATCCCAATAATGGAAGCAACAATTGGGTTGTTGGTCCAGAAAAATCCTATTCTGGACATCCTATTTTGGCCAATGATCCACATTTAGGATTAAAACTACCTTCCATTTGGATTGTCATGCAACTACATTCACCTAACCAAAATGTTTTTGGCGCGACACTTCCTGGCGCCTTGGGAATTATCATTGGTTTTAATGAAGATATTGCTTGGGGAGTTACCAATGCTACAAGAGATGTGATGGATTGGTACAAAATAGAGTTTCAAGATGAATCGCGTAAAACGTACAAATATGGTGACGGTTGGCGGGATACCAATTTGCGATTGGAAGAGATTAAAATCAGAAACAAAGAAACTTTCATAGATTCAGTTATATATACACATCATGGACCTGTAAGTTATGACCACCTTTTCAAAAGTGATAATCCAAAAAAAGGCTATGCCATGAAATGGGCTGGACATATTGGTCATAATTTCGCTAAGTTGTTCCTAAACTTAAACAAAGCCAAAAATTATGATGACTACTTGAAAGCTATTTCCAATCATGTAGCACCTGCACAAAATTTTGCCTTTGCCTCTAAAGAAGGGGACATCGCAATGTGGATTCAAGGAAAATTTCCAAACAAATGGAAAGGTCAAGGGAAATTTTTATTAGATGGTAGTAATCCTGAACACGATTGGCAGAGTTTTATTCCCCAGGAATTCAATGCACATGTTAAAAACCCTGAACGTGGATTTGTGAGTTCAGCCAACCAACATCCTGTGGATGCCTCTTATCCATTTTATGTGTTTAACGATGGTTATGAAACTTACAGAAATCGCGTCATTAATAATTATTTAAGTGTCAGGGAAAAGCTTAGCATTGAAAACTTTAAAAACCTTCAGAACAACAATCTTAATTTAAAAGCTCAAGAGTTGATTCCTTTTATGATTGATCACATGGAAACTTCAGCTTTAAATAATGAAGAACAACAACTATTGAATCATTTAAGACATTGGAACTATATCAATACTATCGATAATATTGCTCCTAGTATTTGGACTGCTTGGAACAAACATTTACATCAGCTCACTTGGGATGAATTCGATAATGACACACTGGCTTTAAAAACACCTTTTACCTATCAATCTCACTATCTTTTAAAGAATTATCCCAACGATCCGCTAATGGACATCAAGGATACACCTTTGAAAGAAACAGCTATTGATCTCTATACTATTTCATTCAAGGCTGCAGCAAAAGAACTAAAGGAATGGGAAGCCGAAAACGGTTCTTTGGAATGGAAAAACTACAAAGGTGCTTATGTTGGACATTTACTACAAGTACTTCCTGCGTTTTCAAGATTTGATATTCCCATTGGTGGCGATCGCAATACGGTTAACGCCTCTGATGTCAATCATGGACCATCGTGGCGCATGATTGTTGAGCTATCGTCACCTCCAAAAGCCTATGGGATTTATCCTGGTGGTCAATCTGGAAATCCTGGAAGCAAATACTATGATAATTTTATTGATGATTGGGCAAAGGGTAATTATTACGACCTTATTTTTATGCAAAACGAAAACGCAACTGAAGGAATTTTATCCTCGCAAACATTAACACCAAAACAATGAAAAGATATCTTTTAAATTTTATAGCAACAATTATAATTGCGGTTTTATTATCGCAAGTATTGCCTTGGTGGTCAGTAATGTTAGCTGGATTAATAACAGGGCTTTTAATTCCATTGAAACGAAGTGCTGTGTTTTTTGTTCCTTTTTTAGCGGTCGCTTTATTTTGGATGGTTTATGCATATAGTTTAAGTCAGGCAAATGATTTTATACTATCAAAGAAAATAGCTGAACTCTTACCACTTAACGGGAATCCTTACTTGCTCTTACTGTTGACAGGAATCATCGGAGGAATTGCTACTGGAATCGCTGCTGTTTTGGGAAAACAGATCTCAATCTTATTGAAATCCTCAAAATCTTAATACTATGATTTCAAAGCTCAACTTAGAACACATTTTATTTCTGGATATTGAAACGGTTCCTGAAACCGAAAATTTTTCTGATTTAGATATTGTTAAACAAGAGCTTTGGGAATTAAAATCCCAATACCAAAGAAGAGAAGATTACACTGCTGAAGAATTTTACGATCGTGCTGGAATTTGGGCTGAATTTGGAAAGATTGTATGTATTTCTGTTGGGTATTTTACTCATAAAGGAGAAGAACGCAAGTTTAGAGTGACCTCTTTTTATGGTGATGAAACCAGTATTTTAAAAGATTTTAAGAATCTACTCATTTCTCATTTTAGTCAATCACATCATTTATTATGTGCTCATAATGGGAAGGAATTTGACTTTCCTTACATCGCTAGACGTATGATCATTAACAACATTATGTTACCTTATAAACTTAATCTCTTTGGAAAAAAACCTTGGGAAGTCCCGCATCTTGACACTTTAGAGCTTTGGAAGTTTGGCGACTTTAAAACCTACACGTCTCTTAAACTTTTGACTAACGTACTAGGTATTCCTTCACCTAAGGATGATATTGATGGAAGTGAAGTATATAGTGTTTATTACAAAGAGAACGATATTGATCGCATCATTCAATACTGCGAAAAAGATACGATTTCAGTGGCTCAGATTCTCTTAAAATTTAGAGGAGATGAGCTACTGCTAGAAAATGAAATCATTCATATATAAAAAAGCCCAAACCTTATGTTTGGGCTTTTTAATGAAATAGAGAGCAGCTATTGTTTGATAAAACGCTTAACTAGTGTTTCTCCTTCAGTTGTGAATAGGATTTGATAGATCGCTCCATCTAAATGGCTCACATCAATAACACCGTTTTTCAATACCCCTTTAGATACCATTTGTCCAACCGTATTGTAAATCTCATAGGTTACATCAGAAAATGTTGATGACACAAATAATTGATCCCCTTTTACTGGGTTTGGGTACAATTGGATGTCTTTTGGATTATCATTAGCTATTTCTGCTATCACTTCACCTTTTGCTGAAGATCCAGTCGTTAGATTAATATTATCTATAGCTATATCAGCTTGCCAAGTACTACCCGTTAATCTGTTAAAGCGTAACTGAACACTTCCACCAGTATAGGAGCTTAGATTAACACTAGCCGATTGCCATGAGTTTCCTAAGTTACCTGAACTGCTCCAAATGGAAACCCAAGTCGAACCATCATCATTACTCGCTTCCAAATCTAAGGTTCCCATATTTGAAGATCCGTATTGATGATAATTGAAACTAAATGTTGCAGAAGACTCAGAGCTTAAATCGTAGCATGGTGAGTTAAGAATCGCTCTTTTGTTAGGATAACCTGTACCATTTCCAGAAGCTTCAACATAGATGTAAACAGATCCTTGAATAGCGCTTGAAGGCCCTGTTCCACTCGATGGTGTTCCGTTAGAATCTCTTGTCCAATTGATATCATCGGTTGTAGACTGTGTCCAAGCTCCAAATGAAGATTCAAACCCTTCAGAATATGGATAAGTAGAAATTCCTCCTGTACATCCAGAAATAACAACATTACCGTCATCTAAACTTATATCATCAATAGCAATGTCTGCTTGCCATGTACTACCTGTAATTCTATTGAATCGCAATTGAATGCTTCCTCCTGTATAAGCATCAAGATTAACATTTGCTGTTTGCCAAGAATTACCTAGGTTTCCTGAACTATTCCAAATAGAACTCCATGAGCCACCATTGTCATCACTGATTTCCAAGTCAATGGTTCCCATATTAGAAGAACCATACTGGTGGTATTTAAAACTAAATGTTGCTTCAGACAAACTACTTAAATCAAAACATGGTGAGGTCAGGATAGCCTGTTTATTTGGATAGCCTGTACCGTTACCTGATGCTTCAACATAAATATAAAATGAGCCTTCAAAAGCACTTGATGGACCTGTACTGCTGGAAGGTGTTCCATTGGCATCTCTTGTCCAGTCAATATCATCAGCTCCAGACTGTACCCAACCTCCAAATGATGATTCAAAACCTTCAGTATATGGAAATGTAGAAACACCTCCTGAACAACCTGAAGATGGTTCGCTTACGTTTACTGTCCTAATAACTTCAGCAGCTGCATTACCCGCAGAATCGCTAACATTATAGGTAACACTATAAGTGCCTGCAACACTTGTATTAACTGATCCTCCGATAATAATACTAGAGGTTAAATCACCATCTAAGTTATCTGTTGCCGTAGCACCTTGCTCATTATAAGTGTCACCAACCAAAAGATTAATTACAGATGCACCATTAAGGACAATTACTGGTGGAGTAGTATCAGCCGTCACATTAACGGTTCTAGTGACTTGATTTGCTGCATTTCCAGAAGAATCACTAACGTTGTAATTGACAAAGTACGTTCCTGCAACAGACGTATTTACACTACCTGAAATAACAATACTTGACGTTAAATCGCCATCCCAATTGTCAACAGCTGTTGCACCTTGTTCTACATAAGTATCACCAACATTCAACGTAATGGTTGAAGCACCATTTAAAGTAATCACAGGTGCTGTAGTATCTGGATTGACAATAACGGTTCTAATAACTTCTGATGCTGCATTTCCTGCTGCATCACTAACATTGTAAGTCACCACATACGTGTCAGGAATAGAAGTGTTTACAGTATCTCCTCCAATTACTATACTTGAGGTCAAATTGCCATCTACATTATCGGTAGCAGTTGCACCAAGTTCTGTATAGGTATCACCAATATTCAAGTTGACAGTCGAAGTGCCGTTCAATGTAATAACGGGAGCTTCAGTATCAGGCCCAGAACCTTCGATAATAACAGTATAATCTTCAACTTCACCATAAGTGAAGCTATCACATGGACCAGGTATTTGGTTGTATCGCATCGTGACTCTCATTCGTGTTGCATTTTCAACAGCTCCACTAGGAATCGTAAAACTTCCACTTACGGAAGTAGCCTGCGTATTTCCTTGGGTAAACACTTGTTCACCTGCATCTGTAAAATCACCATCTCTATTATAATCAATCCAAACACTGTAGGCTTCATTGTATACAGTACCTGTCCAAGTAGGCGTAATCGTGATTGTATATTGTGTGTCTTTTGTTAAAGTCGTGGAAATCCCTGTAAAGTCTGAATAAAATTGTGGGCCAGAAGAATTATCAATGGTATTCAATTGCACACGACTAATATATTCATCATTCGTATTTGTACTTGCGGAACCGCAATAATTCAATTGTACATCTGTTGTTGTAAATACCACTGAACTACTATATGCAGAATTGCTTCCGCCAGAACATTCGCTTCTTACTTGCGCTTCGTACTGGGTTAAGGCTGTTAAATTCGTTACGTTATATGAAATACCAGTAACTGAAACCGTTGTCCATGTTGAAGCTCCCACTTCTCTATATCTTACATCATAAGTAGCACCAAAAACAGAATTCCAGCTTAATGTAGCGGTAGTTTCGGCAATATTTGATGCGGCCAATCCCGAAGGGACATCCGCATTACAAACTACTGGTGCGCCAATGTTAAAATTAGTATCTGAAATATCGAAAAAGATATGGTTTGACCCTCTGACCATGATTCGGTTTTGAGTCCCTTGGTTGTTAGGAACAACAACATCATGGGAACCGTCATTAGGAACTCCCGTTGCCAATGTTACCGAATACGTGTCTCCTCCATCGGTTGAGAGAAAAATATCAACATTAGCTGCATTCACTCCATTCCCCGTGGTCCCTGCCACGTTCCAGGTAACGGTTTGGGTTGTCCCTGCATCCCATGTCACATTTGTATTGGGAGAGTTTACCACAAACGGTCCAGCTGTTCCGTTTACAGTAACCACCATATCATCACTGTTATTGGTCCCTCCTCCGGCAACATTGTCCCTAACAGTCAATCTAAAATTCAAGGTCCGTGCTACATTGGGAACCGCTTCCCATTGCCAAGAGGTCGCTCCTGTTTTAATGGTCTCCAATCTTGGGAAATAGCGATTTGGATTTGTTGTTGGTTCATAGGCCCTAAATGCAACACCGGTAGTAGCGGTTGTGCTCGGGTAAGTGGTCGAAGCATTGTTCTCATCCATCTGTTCCCAACTATAGCTCAATACATCGCCAGCATCTGAATCAGAAGCCGTACCTTCCAAAACAAACGGTGTGCCTCGAGGAATCGTGTAATCACCACCGGCACTAACCGTCGGAACCGAGTTCCCTGTAGGCGTATTGGTCTGGCAGCTTGTGCTTTTTACATAATCCGTAACCTGTTCAATCGAGACCGCGTGAAAGTTAGGGTGCACATTCGCCTGGACATCGGTAGCACCAGTGATACCAGCATAGCTCATAATGGTCGAGCCACTTCCCGGCTCTACCTGGACATTTGTCCCTTCGTTCCCATTGAAGGTCCATGTATGGTTGGCCCCAAACTGGTGCCCCATCTCATGGGCAACATAGTCCACATCGAACAGATCTCCCTCGGGTGCCGTCAAGGACGTAAACGCACTTCCCTTTTGGTTGTTCACGCATACACAACCAATGCAGCCCGCGTTACCGTTATTGGATCCTTGGACAAATAAGTGTCCGATATCATAATTCGCCTCACCAATCACGCTCGTTAGAGTGGACTGGAGCTGAGAATTGTAAGATCCGGTGTAAGGGTCTGAACCTGCGTTGGTATAGATCACGTCATCCGTATTCGCTATCAAGGTCATGGTGACATTGAAATCCACTTCGAAAATACCATTGACACGGACCATCGTCTGAACTATAGCCGCCAAGGCCAAGGGCTTGGTCCCGCCGTGATAGGCCGTATACTCTCCGGTTGTTGAAACGGCCAACCTATAGGTCCTTAAGATGCCGTCATCGGCGTTTCTGTAGGCTACATTATCGGAAGCCATGGTCTTGTTCAGGCTTTGCGTCACCGAACACTCGAAATCATCGTTCATGTTAAGCTTCTGGTCCCTTGAAAATACCGTGTATACCGATGCATCAGAGGTTATTGCCTCTATGAAGCTCGCCGGTTTTCCAACTGCTAATCGCATGCTCTGGAACCCCAGGGGCGTCACACTGAAACTGATTACGGCCGATGGGTCGTCAATGCCCTGGCCCATATAGGATTTAATCCCTGGATAGCGCTCCGCCAGATCGGCATTCATGACAGACGTCCCATAGATCCTGTAGCGCTCAAAACCGCCTTCAGGATTTGGAAAAGACAGTACAACATTGGACGCCGTATTCGAATGGTGCCTCAGGGGCACGTTTACCAAGGCCTGCCTTAAAGCGTCAATGTTCAAATTGAACGTTTGTGCTTTTGGCAGATCTTGTTTGCCCGGCTTTAACCTGAGCGAGCCTGGGACGGCTTGCTTTTGCCAAAGTGTCTTCCCCTGCGAAAAACCTAAATTGGAACTAAAAATTAATGCGAGAAATAGTAATCTTAACTTCATTGTAAAATGGGATTTAGTAACCGTCAAAAATACCCATTATTGAGAATAATGCAAAAAAACTTCAATAAATCTAAAGCAAGTCTTTTCAAATAGACCAAATTGAAGCGGTTTTTTCAATATTTCTGTTAAAACAAACATCTGCCTCGGAACAATAATTTGATTTTTTTAACGAAACAAAAAGCCTAGATTTTACTAGGCTTTTTGGAGTTATATTTTTGTTATTTCATTAACGAATAATTATTTTTTTAGTGATTGAAGTTGAAGCATTTGCTAGTTGAACCACGTACACACCATTTGAAAAACCTTGAGTACCAATGGTATTGATCGTTTTGTTTTTATCTAGCTTTGTCTTCAAGATCTCTCTTCCTTGAATATCATAAAGCACACATGTTGTTGGTTCATTTAACTGACCACTAACAATAATTTGGTCGGAATTGGAGTCGTTATATATTAAAACATTTTCCAATTCTGGATTAACTACTGATAAGGTTTCAGCTTCATATCGTAAATAGAAACGACCAGTACCCAACAAATCAGTATTAGCTGTAAAGGTGTATTCTGAAGTATTTAACAGTGTTGACGTATTGGTCAAAGTATCATCTAAATACACATTAAAATCCAATTCAGTTGTAACCATGCTTATCGACACTTGCTCACCTTGAGAAAGGTTCACGCCTAACGGAATGCTCGTATTACCATTTACATCATCAAAACCAATGGATTGGATGGCCATTTTTAAATCTTGACCATTTTCTGTTAATTCAGAATATAGCGAAAATGGAGAAGGGTTACTACCTTGGAAAAGTTCAGCGTCATAACCAATATCCAATCCTAATGTCGCATTATTCTTAAAGTAGATATCTGTTCTTGAAATGTCATCAGCAGAGGTCATATTAAGTATAAAATGAGCGATTTCACCACTACTTCTTCCTTGAATGAAATCATCTGAAGAACCCGTAGCTCTCATAGATGGTGTAAAAGACACATTAGAACCTCCATCTTTAGATGACACGAAGAACCCTTGTCCTGGCGCAATCAAAGAATTTGGGTTGGCATCAGAATACGCCATGTTCCAAATAGTCCAAACACTTCCATCTGAATCATTAGCATCATATCCATATATGGCAACGCTTTGAGGGTCAAGGTTAGTGAGGTTTGCCGTTATGAAATCTGATAACTTGATATAAGATGTATAAGGATTCCCTATTAAGTTCCATTTTGCAAAATCTCCTCCAGTCTTTTCTATTGGAACACTCATTGTCGTATTCGTAACGGTTCCTGTGAAGGTAAAAGTTCCATCATCTGTGGAAGCTGCACGATATCCTTTAGCAGCATCTAAAGTAGCTGTTTCGGTATTTGAATATAAGGCATAGTCATTCGCGGGTTTTTCAAATGGTCCGAACAAATAAAGTGTTTGTCCAGAATTTGATAAAATATTTGAATTGCTAGCTATAAAACTAGTAAATGCTTCTCCACTTACTGGAGGTGAAATAATGTCATTTCCTCCAGCATTAGAGGTCACATGACGATTATACTTGATGTTACCTGTAACGGTTCCATCAACTAATAGACTAGAAAACTCATTCGAATCAGAGTTTAGGATAAACTCGCCATCATTTATTATATTTCCAGCTGCAGTAACACTAGAGCTTTTATCAACGTCAATTGTAGCACCTGTATTAACCGAAATACTATTAACACTTATTTCAGAACCGACACTATACAAACCATTATAGATCAAAATGTCTTCAGTTGATGTTGTTGCATTTGGCGCACTAGGCACCCATGATCCATCTAAATATAATAGCCCATCAAATAAAATGTTTATTCTATAGTCTTCTACTTCACCATAGCCAAAAGATTCACACTCTGTTGGAATAGCATTGTACTTCATAGATACTCGCATACGCGTTTGCCCATAATTAGCCTCTGTTGGTGCTGGAAGGGTAAAAGTTCCAGTAACAGGAGATGTTTGGCTTGGGGCTTGCGACCAGACCAATTCACCTGAATCACTGAAATCTCCATCTTTGTTGTAATCTATCCAAACAGCATAACCTTCGTCAAATGCAGAACCACTCCATTGAGGTGTAATTGTAATAGAGTATTGTGTACCTGAATACAAATTAGTGGTCAAAGACGTACTAGATGTAAAATCTGAATATCCTGTACTTGTGGTTCCTGCTCCAGAATTATTATTGTCTAAGGTGTTCAATTGAACTCTATTAATAAATTCATCTGAAGTGTCGTTACCATTAGAAGCGCAAACATCAGGTAGAAACTCACTAAGACCAATATGGTCTATCGCCATATCACTTCTAAATCCATTACCCGTTGTTCCTATAAATCTAAGCTTTACAACTTCACCATAATAACCACTTAAATCAATATCTGCAAAATTCCAAGCATTGCCAAGGTTACCAGAAGCGTTGAATACGTTAGACCAGTTATTGCCATCATCGGTAGAAGCTTCCAAGTCTAAAGATCCCATATTGGTTCCATATAAATGGTAATAAAAAGTAAAATGTGCATTGTTTAAATTGGTTAGATCAAAACAAGGGCTTGTTAAAATTGTCGTGGCATTGGATCCTAAACCATTGGTTGAAGCTTCAGTGTAGAAATAATTGCCATTACCTGTGATATCATCTGACGGTCCTGTATTTCCAGACTGTGTTCCATTGTCGTCTAAAGTCCAATCTCCATCATCGCCAGCATCTTGGGTCCAATCTCCTTGTCCGGAATCAAACGTTTCCAAGTATGGGAAAGAAGACACAACAGCTCCAGTACACGGAATGATATCTGTTGTAGTGAAATTAATACTAGTACTATAGGCTGATACATTTCCTCCAGAGCACTCGCTTCTTACTTGAGCTTCATATTGTGTCAATGCTGTTAGACCTGTAAGATCAAAAGTGTTTTCTGTAAGCGTAGTTGATGTCCATGTTGGTGCTCCTACTTCACGATACCTCAAACTATAAGAGGCTCCAGAAACTAAATTCCAATCGAGAGTTGCACTTGCTGTAGATACATTTGAAGCCGACAAGCCTGTTGGCACTGTATTAATAGGCGTCATAATAACATCTGATAAAACGACTGTGTTTCCATCTGTTATGGACTGTGATGAAACCGTTACCGATTGGTGGCATCCTGATTCAAATAAAAGGTCGTAAGCTCCACCTTTGATAGGTCTGTAATATGCTCCATGATTATCTGTGTAAATTTCAGAATTATAAGCATCATGACCAACAACCGTTACTTTGACGTCTTCAATAGGATTATTAGTTGTAGCATCAAGCACAAGACCTCTAAATCCGTAGGTTCCTTGAGTCAAGAAATCTAATAAGGCATCTCTATTGTAATACCAGTAATCATCTAAAGAACTTTCAGGTAAAATCTTCGTATCTGATAATTCAATTGTTACTTCTCTACAACTATGGTAGTAATTCATATAATCTTGTCGCCCACCATATACGCGATACCATTCAGCACCATGGGTAACCCCTGGACTTTGCATATAATAAGTTGGTGAGCCATCCCAATCATCATCATCAGTCATATAGGATGCTTTATTGGTGTAAGGTGGTGTAGCTGTGGTTCCAGAATTGGCATCTGTTTGACAATTGGTAGCATACTCAACACCAATATATTCATACCACTGCGTATCTGCATGTTCATACTGACTTGGATAAGCATTGTCAAAAGGGTAATTGACCAATTCGGTACCACCATGGAAATTAGCAGAAATCACAAAATCATGTGCATCTGCCAAAGCCATAAATGCTAAGGTTTCCGCTTGATAAGCGTTGCCATCGTAATGATCTCCTGCAACGTTATCAGGATAGTTTCTGTTTAAATCGATATTATTACCATTCCCTCGTCTTGCATTAACAACCGAGGTATTTGTAGCACTGTTATGATAAGTCCCGTCTGGATTGGCATTTGGATTAATCCATAACTCTGTATTCTCAACCAAGTTTTGCACTCTAGCATAATCTGCATGACCAGGATCATTGTAAACCGTTAAAATATAATCAATCAAAGTCAACATCATAGGATAGCCTGCAATTTCATCACCATGCATAGAGGATGTCAGCATTAATTTAGGTTCTTGCTCATCTGTAGATACATTATCTGAAATCTTGACAAACAATAATTCCTTATCACCTTGCCCAGTGGTTCCAATACTGATTTTTTCAACCAATGTAGGATAATCATCTTCAAAATCCTGCATTTGTTGCGCATACTCAGCATAGGTTGGATAAGAGCTCAATGGGAAAGTTAATGTTGCAGCCGTTGATCGAAATGCCAATGGTCTAACATCATATATAGTAGCTTCGTCTACCTCATTTTCCTTTTCAGGAACTTGATAATTGACATTAGTATTTTCAAAACGTCTAAACTGTTTTTCATTAGCCCAAGCTTTAACAGTTTTAGTTACAGGATCATAATTGATTAATGACATATCACTTGTCATTAATTCGAGTTCGTTTTCATTTTCTATTTGAAATGTAAACGTTAATTCACCTTGTTGACCAAGGTATTTTTCAGCTTTTAGTTTTTCTGGATTTTGTGCATTTGAAAAAAGCACAAGAATGAACATAGCGGTTAAGGTAAGGGTAATTTTTTTCATTCGATTTAGGGGATTTCTATGAAATTATTTTCGGCTAATATATAACATCTTAATTAATTTTAATAGACAAAATGCATAAAATATCGATGAAATGCAATATTTTTTATCATTGAATATTTATTTATCTGATTTTTAATAGTTTAGTCATTTGGTCAAAAACATGCTTTTGTAGCTTTTATCTTACTTTATGTTTTGTTTCTTCTCATTTATCAACTTTAATTTGTCTATTTTTACATATGCCCAATAGCAAACTATTAGAAATTAAAAGCCTTTCAGTTTCATTTTTTAACCAAAAAGAAGCGTCTGAAGTCATTCATAGTATATCCTATTGTTTAAATGAAAATGAAATATTAGGTATTGTTGGAGAATCAGGTTCAGGAAAATCGGTTTCCTCCTTAGCAATTATGGGTCTATTACCAAAGGGTATATCTAAAATAACACATGGAAGTATCTTTTTCAATGAAAAAGACTTAACCAAAATATCAGAAAAACAATTACAGAACATTCGAGGAAATGACATTGCAATGATTTTTCAAGAACCTATGAGTTCCTTGAATCCTTCCATGACTTGTGGAAAACAAGTGGTTGAAATTCTGCTGCAACATTGTGATATTTCAAAATTTGAAGCCAAAACTGAAGCATTGGCGCTATTTGAAAAGGTGAAACTTCCTTTGCCAAAACGTGTATTTAAGGCTTATCCTCACGAAATATCTGGTGGACAAAAACAGCGTGTTATGATTGCCATGGCATTGGCTTGTAAACCCAAACTATTAATTGCTGACGAACCAACAACAGCTTTAGATGTTACGGTTCAAAAATCAATTATCAAACTTCTTAAGGAACTACAAAAAGAGGAGAGGATGAGTATCATATTTATTTCCCATGATCTCGCTTTGGTTTCCGAAATAGCTAATCGTGTTATAGTGATGTATCGTGGAGAAATCGTTGAAGAAGGAGACGTTGATTCTGTATTTAATAATCCTAAACACACCTATACTAAAGCATTGCTAAGTTCAAAGCCTTCTTTGGAGGTGCGTTTAAAACGATTGCCAACGATTAAGGATTATATGGAAGGGCAACCGAAAAGCAATATCATTGATACAGCGGAACGTCAAAAAAACCACAAATTAATTTATAGCAAGCCTCCTCTTATAGAAGTTATTGACCTGGAAAAAGAGTATGTGTCAAAATCAGGTTGGTTTGGAAAAAAAGACCACTTTAAAGCGGTCAATCAAGTCGGCTTTAAATTATATGAAAGTGAAACTTTAGGACTGGTAGGTGAATCAGGTTGTGGCAAAAGTACTTTGGCCAATGCTCTCTTATTATTGGATAAGCCAACATCAGGAAAAATACTTTACCAAGGAGTCGATATTACTTTATTAAATAAAAAACAGGAAAGGCAACTTCGTAAGGATATTCAAATCATCTTTCAAGATCCTTACGCTTCACTAAATCCGAGATTAACGATTGGCAAAGCAATTATGGAGCCAATGCAAGTTCATGGAATAGGTTCTTCAGAAAGAGATAGAAAAGAAAAAGTTATGGTACTCTTGGAAAAAGTAGGTTTAGATGCATCATACTTCAACCGCTATCCGCATGAATTTTCAGGAGGTCAACGTCAACGAATCGGAATCGCAAGGGCTATCGCTTTACAACCCAAAGTCATTATTTGTGATGAATCCGTGTCGGCATTAGACATCTCTGTCCAGGCTCAAGTTTTAAATCTTTTGAATGATTTAAAAGACAACTTTGGTTTTACATATATTTTTATCTCCCATGACCTCGCAGTTGTTAAATACATGTCTGACCAATTATTGGTAATGAATAAAGGTAAGGTTGAAGAAATTGGAGATGCAGATTTAATTTATGAAAATCCGAAAATGGAATACACTAAAAAACTTATTCATGCTATTCCTAAGGGATTATAGCATGAATATTTTTTTAGTTAATGTTAAGATGTTTTTGAGCAATCTTAGGGTTTTGTGAAAGGACGTTATCAGTTTACTTTCACGATTTGTAGGTTTAAGTAGATTTGGGGCAAAAAAGTTCATAGGTTAAAATTCATGATAAATTTGGGGCAAAATCATTAATTAAGTTTATGGCAAATTTGGGTTAATAATTGTTTTCGATTTGGTTTTGCTAATATGAAACATAATTTTTAAATTATCAGTTGTAATACACAATAAATCGATGAAATACACTTTATTTTAACATTTCATGATATTTATGTTGACTTTTCTTACAAAATATTAACTATATAATAAAAAGAGCCACTTAAAAAAGTGGCTCCTTTATAACTTATTTATACACTAATTATAGCTGCATCTCTGGGATATCGCCTTCAATAATTAAATGACCTTCAGTTGCTGACTTAATCTCTTCAACCGAAACACCTGGTGCACGCTCTAATAATTTAAACCCGTCTTTAGTCACTTCCAAAACAGCTAAATTAGTTACTATCTTTTTTACACAACCTACTCCAGTTAATGGTAATGAACATCTTTTCAATAATTTGGATTCTCCAGCTCTATTGGTATGCATCATGGCCACAATAATATTTTCGGCACTAGCTACCAAATCCATCGCACCACCCATTCCTTTAACCATTTTTCCTGGGATTTTCCAATTAGCAATATCACCATTTTCAGCAACTTCCATAGCTCCTAAGATTGTCAAATGAACATGTTTTCCACGAATCATTGAAAAACTCATAGCTGAATCGAAAAAACTTGCCCCTGGCAAAGTAGTAATCGTTTGTTTTCCTGCGTTTATGATATCTGCATCCTCTTCTCCTTCATATGGGAAAGGTCCCATGCCCAAAACACCATTTTCACTTTGAAATTCAACTTCAATATCATCTCTTACGTAATTGGCAACCAAAGTTGGGATTCCAATTCCTAGATTTACATAAAAGCCATCTTGAACTTCTTTTGCAATTCGTTTGGCGATTCCATTCTTATCTAACATAATTAATCTCTTTGTCTAACTGTTCGTTGTTCGATTCGTTTCTCGTAACGTTCTCCTTTAAAAATACGTTGTACAAAAATTCCAGGGATATGAATTTGATTAGGATCCAACTCTCCGATAGGAACTAATTCTTCTACTTCTGCAACAGTAATGGTTGCTGCGCCACACATATTTGGATTAAAATTTCTAGCCGTTCCTTTAAAAATTAAATTACCTGCTAAATCTCCTTTCCAAGCCTTTACAAAAGCAAAATCGGCTTTAAAAGCTTCTTCCAACACATACATTTTCCCATCAAACTCTCTTGTTTCCTTTCCAATTGCAACTTCGGTTCCATAACCTGCAGGTGTATATATAGCAGGAAAACCTGCTTGAGCTGCTCTACATCGTTCGGCTAATGTGCCTTGAGGAATTAATTCTACCTCAAGTTCACCAGATAACATTTGTCTTTCAAACTCTTCATTTTCACCAACATAAGATGAAATCATTTTTTTGATTTGTTTTTTCTGCAACAGAAGCCCTAATCCGAAATCGTCAACTCCAGCATTGTTTGAAATACAGGTTACTCCCTTAACATTGAGACGTACCAATTCTGCTATGGCATTTTCGGGGATTCCAGACAAGCCGAAACCGCCCAACATAAAGGTCATGTTATCTTTCACACCTTTTAAGGCATCATTAACTCCAGCAACGTTTTTCTTAATCATTTTTAAAAAATTTGATAGCGAAAAATACGAAATAAAAAAACCATTCTAAAAAAGAATGGTTAATGATTTTGGGTGTGACTTTAAAATTTAAAAATCCAATACATCCTTTAAATCGTCAGCTGGATCAACTTCAATAGTATCACTTGCTTTCAAATTAGCACAGTCAACCTCTATAGACAATTCGCTAGGTTTTTCAAATGCGTCTTTTGATACATTTAGTTCAGGATCGTCATAACAAGCCTTCATATATAGAGCCCAAATTGGAAGCGCCATTGAGGCTCCTTGACCATAGGTAATAGTCTTGAAATGAGCTGCACGATCTTCAGCGCCTACCCAAACGCCTGTAACTAAATTTGGAACCATTCCCATGAACCAGCCATCACTCTGGTTTTGTGTGGTTCCCGTTTTCCCAGCAATTGGATTTGTAAGCTCATAAGGGTAACCCGTAATAATTTCTTTGTAAACTGGAACTTTAGCAGCCCAATTATGTCGTAATCTTTGACCAGACCCACTCTGTGTTACACCTTCCATAAGGTTCACAGTTGTATAAGCCACTTCATCACTTAATACATCGCGACTTTCAGGTGTAAATTGATATAAAACCGTTCCGTTTTTATCTTCAATTCGAGTAACCATAACAGGTTTGTTATACACGCCTTTATTAGCAAATGTGGCATAAGCCGCTACCATTTCATAAACGCTTAAGTCAGGTGTTCCCAGAGCTATAGCAGGAACTGGTGGAATGTCAGACTCCACACCTAAACGCTCTGCCATATCAATTACTGGTTGTGGTCCGACCTTGTCCATCAATCTTGCTGTAATAGTATTTACAGAATTTGCCAATGCGGCCTTTAAGGTTAAAAATCCTTCATATTTTCCATCAGAATTCTTTGTAGTCCATGGTTTAGGATTCCCATATTTCTCGGCTTCAATTGTTATTTGCTGTCTAGGTAAAGTGTCACATGGAGACAAGTGCAACTGATCAATTGCTGTTGCATAAACAAACGGTTTAAAAGTTGATCCAACCTGGCGTTTTCCTTGTTTTACATGATCGTATTGGAAGTGTTTGTAATTCATACCACCAACCCAAGCTTTCACATGGCCTGTTTGGGGATCCATAGACATCATTCCAGGATGTAAAAATGATTTGTAGTAGCGCATAGAATCGATTGGCTTCATGATGGTGTCAATCTCTGAGGCTTTTCCATTTTTCCAAGCAAAAATCGTCATTTGAACAGGTTTCTTGAAGGAAGCTTCAATGTCTTTGTCTGATTTGCCTTGATTTTTCAAAACTCGCCAACGTTCAGAACGACGCATAGAAGCATTCATAAGCGCCTCTATTTCATTTTGTTCAAGTTCTAAAAAAGGAGCTGTTTTATTGCGATCAGGAGTGTTTTGATGATCAAATTCAGCCTGTAATCTCGGCATGTGTCTTTTGATGGCATCTTCTGCATGTTGCTGCATTCTGGAATCTATAGTCGTGTATATTTTTAATCCATCATTATACAGATTATATTTTTCACCATCAGGTTTCGGGTTGTTTTTAATCCAATCTTTCATAAATCCGTCAAGATAAGCCCTAAAGTATGTCGCAATTCCTTCTCTATGGGATTCTGGTGAATAATTGAGATCCAATTCCGTTTTCTGAAGGGAATCCATTTGAGCTTCCGTTATGAACTCATACTTTTCCATTTGACTGAACACGACGTTACGTCTGTTCTTTGTTCCTATCGGATTGCGATGAGGCCTTGGATTATATAACGATGAATTCTTAAACATCCCAACCAACATTGCAGATTCTTTGATATCGAGCTCTTTAGGTTCCTTTCCGAAATAAATTCTAGCAGCACTTCGAATACCATCAGCATTGTTTCCAAAATCGTAGATATTGAAATACATGGCAATAATTTCCTCTTTGGTATATTGTCGTTCCAAGCGAATCGCAATAACCCATTCTTTAATTTTTTGAGTAATCGCCTCAAACTTGTTTTTAGATCTTACACCTACAAAAAGCTGTCTTGCTAACTGTTGAGAAATGGTACTAGCGCCACCTTTTTTACCTAAGTACGCAAATGCCCTAATGGTTCCTCGAGCGTCTATACCTGCATGGTCATAATACCTGATATCTTCTGTGGCAACCAAAGCATCGACTAGATGTTTGGGTAATTCGTCATAATCTACAGGTGTTCTATTATCATTTAGATAAAATTTCCCCAGTGTTTTATTATCTGAAGAGATGACTTCAGTAGCAAGGTGTGTTTTGGGATTTTCAAGAATCGTATGATCTGGCATTTCTCCCAAAAAGCCCCAAGAAGCCAGAAGGAAGACAAGAATAAATAAGAAGATGCCTCCTGTAAAGGTGATCCAAAACCAGCGAATGTACTTTGAAAAATCCTCAGTTTTTGTTGAGGACGATTTCTTTTTTACTGCCTTTTTTGCCATAATCAGTTTGTATTAGCCTTTTCTACTCTTAAACCAACATCAGTAATTCCTTCGAGATTCACGATGCCATCAACCTCTCCATTCTTCCTCATGGCATGTTGGATATGTACCTCATAATCTCCTGTTTCAGTAAATTTAAAAGGCTTATCATGTCCCTTATACCATAACTTGTTTTCTTTTAAATCAGAAAACCCTGTGCCCAAAAAAGTACCGTCTGGCGCTGCCATTCTGTATTCTAAGGTGTCAATCATGGTTTTCCCATTTGGGTAATCTAAACCAACAACTAAAAACAGGTTACTAAACTTATAGGCATCTGTATTTCTTAAATTTACAAATAAATTGTAGGTATTAGTTGTATCGGGTGAGGTAATTTTAAATGAAACAATCGAATCTTTATGCCATTGGTTTGAAACGGATTTATAATCGTCAAAAACTCTACTAGAATCGCATGAGGTCATGAATAAGACCCATAAAAAAACAATTATATATTTATTTTTTTGCATTCTTTTGCGACTTATTGGGCCTTTGTTTTCTCGATTTGTTTCTTCTACGCTTCTTTTTTGCTTTTGGTTTATCAAAACGTGTTAAGCTATCTTGACCAACAACGTTTTCAAACTCAGTTTTAGTATCTATCGCCAACTCAGAAGCATATTCTTCAAGACTTGCAACCTTTTCTTTGGACTTGTTTTTTTCAATGATTTCCTTTACCTGATCGGTAGTTAAAACATGCCAATTCATCCATTCGCCTTCATAAGCATACCATAAAAGCCCTTTGAAAATATCTGTTTTTTGACAGATGGCAACACCTTTTTCCGTATATAGCTTTGTGTCCTTTTTGGGAAACGCTTTTAATGCATCTAAGTAAGCATCCAATTCGTAATTTAAACAACACTTAAGTTTTCCGCACTGGCCAGCCAATTTCAAAGGGTTAAGTGACAGTTGCTGATATCTTGCAGCTGAGGTGCTAACCGATCGAAAATCGGTTAACCAAGTCGAACAACACAATTCACGACCACATGAACCAATACCTCCAAGTCTTGCTGCTTCTTGTCGAAATCCGACCTGACGCATTTCAATTCGCGTTCTGAATTCTCGAGCAAACAATTTAATAAGCTCTCTAAAATCAACACGATCTTCGGCTGTGTAATAAAATGTTGCTTTACTGCCATCTCCTTGATATTCAATATCTGAGATTTTCATCTTTAATTTAAGGTCAATGGCAAATTGACGCGCCTTGACCTTCATGTCTTCTTCTTTGTCTCTAGAAGCTGACCAAACATCAATATCTTTTTGGGTTGCTTTTCTATATATTTTTAAGACGTTTTCTTCGTCATTTATATCTATTTTTTTGCGTTTCATTTGCACTCTTACAAGTTCACCTGTAAGTGTCACCATACCGATATCATGTCCAGATTTTGCTTGTGTAGCTACAATATCTCCTATGCTTAGGGATAAATTTTCGGTGTTTTTGTAATATTGTTTTCTTCCGTTCTTAAAACGCACCTCAACGCCAATAAAAGGATCTTGTCCTTGTGGTAACGACATATTGGCTAACCAATCAAAAACAGTAAGTTTGTTACAGCTATCTGTACCACAAGTACCATTGTTTTTACATCCCTTTGGTTGACCATCATTTCCAGTGGAGCAACTGTTACAAGCCATAAATTAATGTATATAGTATCGAAATGTCATTGCCATTTCGAATGAAGGATTCATAAATCATCTAAGTTGTAAAGATACTATTATTTAAATGACTTTAAAATTTTTGAATAAGATGCTTTGTTAAATATGTTTTACTGAAATAATCTTTACTGGACAAGCTTTTGAAGCCCTGTCACAAGTTTCAAAAATTGCATAATCTTGCGACTTGAGCGTAAAAAACCCTTTCTTGTCAGTGCTGTGAAGCAAAACAGATTTTCCGTCTTTTTTTGACATTTGAAACTGTTCAGGCGCTAGTTCAACACAGTAATTGCAACCAATACATTTTTGTCTTTGAAGAGTAACGACAACCATTAAGCCTCTGTTTTGGTTTCAATTATTTTATACAACTTATCAGAAGGTCTTACGCGAAATTTAAGAGGGATCGTAACAGAATCTCCTTTAGTCCCTTTTTTCTTTGCTTTGTCGTTAACCAACATGTCTTCCAGCTGAAACTCTTCGACACCTGTTGTCGGACCAGTAATCAAAAGATGGTCTCCAATCGACAAATCAAAAGCTTCAATCTTAAATTCGCCTATTTGCGCTTTTGGATAAAAATGAACTCCTTTTCCAATGTAAACCTTCTTTTGGGTGGCATGACTTCCAGAGCCTTTACTCCATTCACCTAATTTTTGACCTAAATAATAACCGCTCCAAAACCCTCTATTATAAACTTTTTCAAGATCTTTCATCCAACTGATAACCTTATCCTTACTGTAAGTGTTGTTTTCTAAACTATCGATTGCGTCTCTGTAACATTTAATAACTTTTGCTACATATTCTGGAGCTCTTCCACGACCTTCAATTTTTAAAACCTTGATTCCTGCATCAGCAATCTGATCGAGAAAATCAATCGTACACAAATCTTTTGGCGACATGATATACTCATTATCCAACTCCATTTCGAAACCAGTTTCCTGATCGATAACCGTGTATTTTTTTCTACAATTCTGTTTACACGCTCCTCTATTTGCAGAAGAGTTTTGGGAATGTAAACTCATGTAGCACTTTCCAGAAACAGCCATACATAAAGCACCATGTCCAAAAATTTCTATTTCAATAAGTCGTCCTGAAGGCCCTTTGATTCTCTCTTTTTCTATTTGGGTTGTAATGTGCTTGACTTGACGAAGGCTTAATTCCCTACTTAACACAATAGTATCTGCAAACATGGCATAAAACTTTACGGTTTCAATGTTTGTGATGTTTATTTGTGTAGAAATATGGACTTCCATATCATGAGCTCTTGCAATAGCAATAACTGCTTGGTCCATAGCAATGACAGCTGTAATATCAGCTTCTTTCGCTTTTTTGACGAGAGTCTTTACAATCGATAAGTCATGATCATAAATTATCGTATTCAAAGTAAGGTAGGTCCTTACATTTTTAGCCTTACAACGTTTTGATATTTCCTCTAAGTCATCAAGTGTAAAATTAATGGAGGCACGTGCTCTCATGTTGAGTTGCTCAACTCCAAAATATACAGAGTCCGCTCCATTGTCTAAAGCAGCCTGAAGTGATTCGAAATTTCCTGCAGGCGCCATTAATTCTATCTTTTGCATAACTTCTTAATGTATATGATGGTTCTATAAACTAGTTGAACTCTACCTCGTAATTGAGTTTATTTGATCGGGTTTTTAAATTTGATCGCGATTTAAATACATTCGACAACAAGAGTTGGCTCCATTTTATTTTTTTGGAAAACTCATTAAAAGATTCTTCACGCCAATTAAATCCTTCTTTCCAAAATTTATTAGGTGATATATAACAAAATGTGTAGTCGAAAATCACACTGAATTGGTTAGTACTCTTTAAAGCTGATAATGTTTGAGGTGCCATTAAGATAATATCATTGGCACTGCAATTGGTTCTGACTTCGGAAATCACTTCTGGATAATCGTCCTCCAAAGTGGAAATATCAAAATTGTTGTATTCAGTATTCCCGATTTTTTGGATTGGTCTTATTTGTAGAATGTCAAAGCCTTCAGCATCAAAATGTTTAAAAAAGTCCTTTAACTCATAAAAGTTGTCCTTGTTAAACGTGTAATTGATTCTCACTTTAAAATCATACATCTTTTTTAGTTTAGAGAAAACCTTGAATGCGTTTTGAAATTTTTCATAGCTGGCTTTTTTCATAAAATGCTCATAGCTTTGTTTTGTAACACCATGCAGAGAGATGGTGAATTCATTTAAACCTGCTTTAAGCAAAGCTTCGATTTTCTCTTCTGTAAGCAAATTTGCGTTTGTGGTAATCGATATGTATGGAACCTGGTGGGCTTTTCCTAATTCTACAATTTTAACCAAGTCTTTGTAGAGTGTTGGCTCAGTGCCACAACCTATTTGCAGTTTCAAGGCTCTTTTAAATATGGCTTTTGCAACAAGGTCTAAATCCTCAGGTTTAAACTGTCCTTTTAAGGTTTTCACATAATCTGCATCTGTAAAATAGCACATTTTACAACGCAAATTACACGCAAGAACAGGATCTAGATTAACTGCCAAGTAACGTCTGTTAAGCTTATGCAAAAGGAACAGCGCCAAAAACTTAACCCTATGACTTTTTATTTTTCTATTAAGTTGTAGGAGTTTGTAGATGTTCATTTTTCCGTTTTGACAAAAGACTCATGTATATTTCTCAAATCACTGTTCATAGAAAGATGGTCGGCTCTTCCCTTTTTGAAAATATCGTTACTATTTCCTTGGCCTTTTCGAAGTGCTTTTTGCTCTTCATAGGGCAACTGAATAATTTCTTGACAATGGGTTGAGCAGCAATTAGACATTTTCTCCTTACACTCATCACATTGAATAAAAAGCAAGTGACAGGCTTCATTAGCACAATTGGTGTGTGTGTCGGCAGGCTGACCACATTGATGACAATTGGCTATAACATCATCGCTGATACGCTCTGAGCGTCTTTGATCAAACACGAAGTTCTTCCCTATAAACTTGTTTTCGAGTCCCTTATCGTTTACTTGTCGGGTATAGTTTATGATGCCTCCTTCCAACTGAAACACATTTTTAAAGCCTTTGTGTTTGTAGTAAGCACTCGCCTTTTCACAACGAATACCACCAGTACAGTACATCACAAGCTTTTTGTCTTCCTTGTGTTCTTTTAAATCTTCTTCAATCAAGTCTAAAGATTCCCTAAATGTATCGACATCTGGAGTAATGGCATTTTTAAAATGACCTATCTCACTTTCATAGTGATTTCTCATGTCAACTAAAACCGTATCTGGATCCTCAATCAGATCGTTGAATCTTTCGGCGTCGACATGAATTCCTTTATTGGTCACATCAAAAGTATCATCGTTAAGCCCATCTGCTACAATTTTATGACGCACTTTCACCTTAAGTTTTAAAAAGGCGAAATTATCATGTTCAATAGCAATGTTAAGCCTTACATTCTCCAAGAAAGTTATCGTATCAAGATGAGCTTTGAAACTGTTGAAGTTTTCAGCAGGAACAGATAGTTGTGCATTTATGCCTTCCTTAGCAACATAAATGCGACCAAGTACTTCCAATTGATCCCAAGCCAAAAACATATGGTTTCTAAAAAGTTGCGGATTGCCAATTTTGGCATATTTATAGAAAGAGATTGTCAAGCGGTCTTTTCCCGCTTTTTCAATAAGTTCTGCTCTTTCTTTGGCACTTAAGTTATTGTACAGTTGCATGCTATACTAATTTTTAGGTGTTTAAGAAATAGTGAGGTGCAAAGATAGAAAAACCATTGAGTATCAATCTATAAAACAACAAAAAAGCACTAATGGCTTCTCCACAGTGCTTTTTTTACAGACTAACTCGTTACTAATATTTTTAATTTATCCTTAAAAATATTGAACGAGTTAGCCGCCATCGGCTTTACAGTTACTGTTTATGTGTACAGCAACTGAAACACCTAATGTGTTGTTAAAAATAATTTTTCTAAAAAACTTCATTGTTTAGTAAGAATTATTTTTGGTCAACAATTTGACCTTTTTCATAGCAAGATTTTCCAATCTCAATTGGTAGATGCAAATTGTTTAAAAAGGTTGCGTCAATCGATTGAAAAAATTAAAAGTTGTTGTAATTTAGCAGAACTATCAAAAATTAAAATATAGAGAAATGAGTAGTGAAAAAGAGGCAAAATTAAAAGCTTTAAAATTAACATTAGACAAGCTTGATAAGGCTTACGGAAAAGGAACGGTAATGAAAATGAGTGATCAGGCAGTGGTTGATGTTGATGCCATTTCATCTGGATCACTAGGGTTGGATATTGCCCTTGGCGTTGGAGGTTATCCTAGAGGGAGAGTCATTGAAATTTATGGTCCTGAATCTTCAGGAAAAACAACATTGACACTCCATGCTATTGCCGAGGCTCAAAAAGCTGGAGGTATTGCTGCTTTTATTGATGCAGAGCATGCTTTTGATAGAACTTATGCTGAAAAATTAAATGTCGATATTGACAATCTGATCATTTCCCAACCAGATAATGGCGAACAAGCTCTAGAGATTGCTGATAATTTGATTCGCTCTGGAGCAATCGATATCGTAGTGGTTGACTCTGTAGCAGCATTAACGCCAAAAAGTGAGATTGAAGGCGAAATGGGTGACTCCAAAATGGGTCTGCATGCTAGATTGATGTCTCAAGCTCTTAGAAAACTAACAGGATCTATAAGTAAGACCAACTGTACTGTGATTTTCATTAACCAATTAAGAGAAAAAATTGGTGTTATGTTTGGAAACCCGGAAACGACAACTGGAGGTAATGCCTTGAAATTTTATGCTTCAGTTCGTTTAGACATTAGACGATCAACTCAAATTAAGGAAACCGACGGAAGTGTTGCTGGAAACAAAACACGTGTTAAGGTCGTGAAAAACAAAGTGGCTCCTCCTTTCAAAATGTGTGAATTTGACATCATGTATGGAGAGGGTATCTCTAAAGTTGGTGAGGTTTTGGATCTTGCTGTGGAACATGAAATCATTAAGAAAAGTGGTTCTTGGTTCAGTTATGGAGACACCAAACTTGGGCAAGGTCGTGATGCTGTCAAGTCACTAATAAAAGACAATCCAGAACTTATGGAAGAGCTTGAGGAGAAAGTTCGAGACATCATAAATTCCAACGATTAGTACACTATGCTTCCTTAAAATCCCAATATTTGGGATTTTTTTTGTTTTTACACGCAACCATTTTATATATTGAGCATCTAGTAAATGAAAATTGGTCTGTTGACCATAAAACAATATAGATGAAGAAGCTTTTGTTTTTAGCCTTTTTGGTATGTACTGTTTTATCTTGTAGTGTCGAGGATGACAACACACCCAATTTCTACAATGAAATTTTACCTGTTGAAAGTGTTAACATGCCAAGTGAATTTCAGCTCGGCAGTTCACATGAAATTACAATGACATACTTAAGGCCTACTGGTTGTCACGTGTTTAGTGATTTTTATTATGTAAGTGAGCTAAATCAAAGAACCGTAGCTATTATAACTTCTGTTTTTACTGATATTGATTGTGAAACTTTTGAAAATGAAGAAGTTCAAGTAACCTTAAATTTTCAAGTAAACAATAATGGAACTTATATTTTTAGGTTCTGGCAAGGTGAAGATGCCAACGGAAATGACATTTATTACATCGTAGAGGTTCCAGTAGTAGAATAGCTAAAAATTAACTAACAACAGCGACTCAATTGAGTTTAGAACAACTCATAGAACAATGTAAAAAAAATGATACTCAAGCCCAAAGTCAAATATACAAGCTCTTTGCGAGTAAACTGTTTTCGATTTGCTTGAAGTATTCGCGTAACTATGCCGAAGCTGAAGATAATCTGCAAGACGCATATGTTACCATATTTAAAAAAATAGATCAGTTCAAAGGTAAAGGCTCCTTTGAAGGCTGGTTGAAACGAATAACTATTAATACTGCCTTACAACGCTATAGAAGTGTTGGTGTTTATGATATCATAAATGAAGATCAAATTGAAGGAAGTGTTTCAATTGAAATTGATGACGATGAGATGAATTTAGATTTCTTGTTGAAAATCATCCAAGAACTTCCAGATCGCTATCGATTGGTTTTCAACCTTTATGCTTTAGACGACTACTCGCATAAGGAGATTTCAAAAATGCTAGACATTTCAGTAGGCACCTCAAAATCAAATCTTGCTCGTGCTCGTTTGATTTTAAAAGATAAAATTGAAGAATACAAAGCGAATCTTAATTCGCAGAGTTTATAATGAAAGAAAAAAAGACCATAGACAAGCTTTTTAAGGAGCAGCTCAAAGATTTCGAAGCGACTCCAAGTGATGCTGTTTGGGAACAGATTGAAAAAGAACTCCACCAAGACGAGCGTAAGAAACGTCGTGTGATTCCGATATGGTGGAAATTTGCTGGTATTGCTGCTGGTTTAGCCTTGATTTTTACTATTGCTAATCTGATGCTCAATTCATCAGACAATGAAAATCATCCTACAAACATTATTGTTGATGATGCTAATACAAAGCAAAACAATCCTAAAAATGGAAATCTTGATTTAGAAAATCAAAACAGTAATAACCTCTCTTCAGAAAATAATGACCTTCAATCTGTAGCTAATTCAGCTAATGATGATTTAGAAGATAACCAGGCTACTAAAGATAAGAACAATCAAAACAGCTTGACGAATAATGATAATTCCGAAGACCAGATTGTGGCTACTAACCCGAACACTAAGCTTCAAGGTGATGATAACAAAACGCCTAATTATTCAACAAATAATGCTAAAGATGAGTCGTACGATAGTGCGCAGAAGTTAACTAAAAATCCTAAAACTTCTGGTAGTAATGCTGTTGCTCAATCCAACAAGAACTCGTCAAGTTCAAACACTAAAAGCGAAAATGGAGCTATTTTAAAGAGCCCAACTGAAATGGATGCTTTAATACAAAACACAAAAGATTCCAAAACAGCTGTTACCAATAATCATTCTGAAAAAGACACTACTGATATAAATAATCCTAAGCCTGATTCTCAATCTACTACTGATGATAATCAGCAAGATTCTATTACAGAAGACAGCAATGCTATCGAAAATGCTATTGCCGAAGCTGAAAACACCAATGAAAAAGAAAAAGAGGAAGAGAAACTAAACAGGTGGAGCGTTTCCCCAAACGTGGCGCCTGTTTATTTCAGTTCTTTAGGTGAAGGCTCTTCGATAGATGATCAATTCGTCAAGAATAACAAACAAGCTGAAATCAATATGAGTTATGGTGTTTCTGGAAGTTATGCCATTAACAAGAAACTGAAAATCAGAGCAGGTATTAACCGTGTTAATCTAGGGCAGACTACTAATGATGTTCTAATTTTTGAAAACAATAGTGGTCCTGTTGCAAGAACAAGTAGCCCTTTAAGCAATATAAATATGGTTCAAGGTGTTGGTAGCCATTCGGTTTATAGTGTCAATAACTTTAAATTTGACAGTGCTCCAACTTCATTATTTACCCTTGAACATGGTTCTATTGACCAGCAACTTGGCTTTATTGAAGTTCCTATTGAAATTGAATATGGCTTAATTGAAAGAAAACTGGGAGTGAATTTGATTGGTGGCTTTAGTACCTTGTTTTTAAATAATAATGATGTTTATGCGGTTTTCAATAGCGGTGAACGTGCCCGTTTAGGAGATGCTTCCAATGTAAGGGACGTAAGCTATTCTGCTAACTTTGGTGTTGGATTAGACTATAATTTTTCAAAGCAATGGCAGTTTAATCTTGAACCGACCTTTAAATATCAAATAAATACATTCAATAATGCCTCTGGAAATTTTCAACCATTTTTCATTGGTGTATATACTGGACTTAGTTATAAGTTTTAGGTTTTTTAGTTGGTTAGATCGTTATTGTTTGTCAAAAGCGACTTAAAAGCTACTCTGCGCTAAGGGTAGCTTTTGGGTTTTTATCAAATATCTGTAATTCATTGAATATCAAATTGTGGGTGTTTTCTTTTAGAAGTTGGGTGTCCTTGATATTAAGGTCTTCTGTTTTTATAAACCGATGAATCTTAACTCTCATTTGTCCTGGGCCTCCACTAAAAAAAGTATATGAAAATCGTTTTTTGTTATCGGCAAAAGTAAGCGGAACAATAGGTATTCCATGATTAATGGCCATCCTAAAAGCACCATCTTTGAATTCGTCAAGAATAACTGATTCATCTGGAACACCTCCTTCAGGAAAAATACAAATACTCAGTCCTTGTTTTAAGCGTTTTTGAACTCTTAAGTATACTGCTTGCCTACTTTTGGGGTTACTTCTGTCGACTAAGATGCTTGTACGTTTATAAAAAAAGCCAAACAAGGGAATTTTAGCCAACTCTTTCTTCCCAACAAAAACAAACGGATTTTTTACAGCAACCAGCATCAACATAATATCTGTCATAGACGTATGATTTGCCACAAACATATAGCTCTTACTAAGTTCTGGAATTTGTTCTCTCTGTATCTTGATATTAAAGCCCATACCAATCAAAATGAACTTAGCCCAAAATCGAGCCAGTTTAAAGAAAAAAGGATACCAAGACTCCTTCAGAATCGATACGATTAAAATTGGCATCAAGACAATGATAGGAAGCGCTACTAAAATGTAGAACCAAACTCGATAAAGAATCCAAAAGATGTATTTAAAAAATCTCATCTGGCTCAAAACTACTCAAATTAATTCAACAATTCTACTAAAAAATTTACCTTTGCTGACGATATAGTTCACAAATAATAATTTAATTTCCGCAATAGCGAAACTAAGAATATGGCAAGAATTTTAACAGGAATACAAAGTACAGGAACACCACATTTAGGAAATATTCTAGGAGCAATACGACCTGCTATTGAAATGGCTAATGACGATAATAACGATTCTTTTTTGTTTATTGCCAACTTGCATACCTTAACGCAAATTAAAGATGCGGCTCTTTTAAAGGAAAATACGTATTCAACCGCTGCCACTTGGTTGGCTTTTGGATTAGATATAGAAAAAACCGTGTTTTACAGACAGAGTGATGTTCCACAGGTAACTGAACTATCATGGTATTTAAGTTGTTTCTTCCCTTACCAACGCCTAACTCTTGCCCATAGTTTTAAGGATAAAGCTGATCGATTGGAAGATGTAAACTCAGGTTTATTTACATATCCTATGCTCATGGCGGCTGATATTTTATTGTACGATGCCGATATTATTCCTGTTGGGAAAGATCAATTGCAACATATTGAAATGACACGTAGCGTGGCTTCTAGATTTCATACCAAAATGGGTGAAACTTTTGTCATGCCAGAAGCTAAGGTTGAAGAGCACATTATGCTTATACCTGGTACTGATGGTGAAAAAATGAGCAAAAGTAGAGGGAATACCATTAATATTTTCCTCCCTGAAAAGAAGCTGCGAAAGCAAGTTATGTCAATCCAAACAGATAGTACGCCTTTAGAAGACCCTAAAGACTGGAAAACCTGTAATTGTTTTGCCATTTATCAATTACTTGCGTCAAAAGAAGATGTAAATACTATGAAAGCCAATTATGAAAAAGGTGGTTATGGTTATGGACATGCAAAGCAAGCGCTCTTTGAACTCATTTTAGATACATTTTCATCTCAACGTGAGCGTTATGCTCATTACATGAGCAACCTCAACGAAATAGATGATGCTTTAGCTATTGGCGCTGAAAAAGCTTCAAAAGTTGCAAATGATGTGCTTCAACGCGTTAGACAAAAAGTAGGTTACTAATGAAACGTTTGCTGATTTTCTGCATCATAAATACCATATCAATGCTGTTGTTGCTTGCCTCAAGATTGGTATCAGACCATGAAGGGTTTGATTGGTTATTAGTCGCTCCAATAATTCTTATCATTATTACTTGGATTCACTTTTTTGTTCAGCGAAAAAAACTAAGACAACTGAAATAATTTACCAGGCAAAGGCCTTACAACTCCTTTTAATTCCATTGCCAATAAAATACTGGCTACTTTAAAGATTGGCATTTGACATTCCAGGGCAATGATATCCAAAAGTTGTTTCTCATGACTTTTCAAATAGTCATGAATGGATTGTTCTTCTGGATTTAATTCAACAAACAGTTGTTTTTGAACTGAAGCTGTGGCTTTGCTTTCTATATCCCAATTCAAGATATAAGGCACATCCATTGGGTTCGACAGCACATGGGCTTGTTGGTATTTGATTAAATTATTACAGCCTAAGCTTTGACTATCGGTGACGCGACCAGGTACGGCAAAGACATCTCTGTTATAGGAATTTGCTATATCTGCCGTAACCAAACTTCCACCTTTTTCAGCAGATTCAATAACAATTGTGGCTTCACTTATGCCTGCAATTACCCTATTACGCTTTAAAAAATTATTTCTGTCAAATTCATCAGAACTCCAAAAGTCGGTTAAAAAACCACCATTACTATTTACTTGCGCCATGTATTTCTTGTGTGACTTTGGATAGATTTGATTGAAGCCATGTGCTAAACATCCTATGGTTTGTAAGTTGTTTTCCAATGCTGATTTTTGAGCGGTAATATCGGTTCCATAGGCAAAACCAGAAACAATTACTGGATTAAAAGGCGCTAATTCGTCTACCAATTTTTTACAAAAGGCAACTCCATAATTGGTTATTTTTCTTGTACCAACAATGCTGATAATACGCTGACGTTTTAGATTTATATTTCCGGTTTTAAAAAGCAATATCGGAGCATCAACACAATGCTTCAACTTTTCAGGATAATTGGGATTCATAAAATATAAGCACTGAATATCGTTCTCTTTGATAAACCGAAGTTCTTCTTCAGCGGCTTTCAAATGTTCTGAATTGAATAACTCATTTAGCATGGTGCTTCCTATGCCTTCTATTTTAAGCAAATGGTGCTTTTTAGATTTTAAAACGGCTTCTGCTGATCCACAATGATTTAAAAGTTTTTTAGCAGTTATGTCTCCTATTTTTGGAACATGCTGCAAGGCCAAAACATAAATCAAATCCGATTCTGTCATTTATAGATTATTTTCTATGAAAATACAAAATTTGCACTGTTAATAAATACTCTTACATAGATTTTATTCACATGTAAAAATGTTTAACTTTGTTTTTATGCAACTGGAGACTTACATCAGTGATTTATTATACCGTTACGATTGTGTTATCGTACCTGAACTAGGTGCTTTTTTAACAAATCGTGTGTCAGCGAAGGTTCATGAGACAACACACGCCTTTTATCCTCCAAAAAAAGTATTGTCTTTTAATGAGCAATTGCAAGTAAATGATGGTCTACTTGCTAACTATATAGCTGAGGTTGAAAAGATTCCTTACACTAATGCCTTGAAAAAAGTTCGTAAGCACGTCAAATCGATTAAGTCTTACTTGGTTGAAGGCGAAACCATAGCTTTTGATAACGTTGGTGAAATGGTTTTGAATAACGAAGGTAAAATTAATTTTGAGCCATCACATCATATCAACTATCTCACTGAAGCATTTGGATTATCACAATTTACTTCAGAAAAAATCACCCGTGAAGTCTATAAGGAAGAAGCCGAAACTATTGAAAAGGCTATTCCATTAACCATTACTCCAGAAAAACGTAAATCTCGCAATTATTTAAAATATGCCGCTATAGCTGTTATAGCTTTGACAGTGGGTGGTTTTACGGTATCTAATTATTACCTCAACCAAATCGAAACACATAATCAATTAGCTCAAGAGGAAGCCAATCAGAAATTGGATGCGAAAGTTCAAGAAGCTACTTTTATTATTGATAATCCGCTTCCTGCAGCAACACTTTCAGTGGCCCAACAAACAGGTAATTACCATATTGTTGCTGGAGCGTTTCGAATTGAAGCCAATTCCGATAAAAAAGTCGAGCAGCTAAAGGCTAAGGGTTATAACGCAAGAAAAATTGGAGTCAATAAATACGGACTTCACGAAGTCGTTTATGCCTCATATTCAGATCGAGTTGAAGCATTGCAAGCATTACGTCAAATAAAACGTGAGCACAATCGAGAAGCTTGGTTGCTGGTGAAAGCTTTAGACTGATAGGTTCCTCACGTAGATTCTATATAATTTCAAAATCATTTCGTTTAAGACTGGAATTCCATGTACCTTTGCAAAAAATTGTAAACTACTTACATGAAAGCAAAAACTGCATTTCAATCTAAAACCGTTATGACCGATTTGGTTTTACCTAGTGAAACTAATCCTATAAACAATCTTTTTGGAGGAGAGCTTTTAGCACGTATGGATCGCGCTGCTAGCATTGCTGCTAGAAGACATAGTAGACGTATTGTCGTGACAGCTTCTGTAAACCATGTCGCATTCAATAGAGCTATTCCTCTTGGAAGTGTTGTGACTGTTGAAGCGAAAGTTTCTCGTGCTTTTAAAAGCTCGATGGAAGTCTATCTAGATGTTTGGATTGAAGATCGCGAATCTGGGGAATCCACCAAAGCCAATGAAGCTATTTATACTTTTGTTGCAGTAGATGAAACAGGTCGCCCAGTGAATGTTCCTGAATTAGTGCCTGAAACCCAATTGGAAAAAGAGCGCTTTGATGGTGCTTTGCGTAGAAAGCAATTGAGTCTAGTGCTTGCGGGAAAAATGAAGCCGAGCGAAGCTAAAGAGCTCAAAGCTATTTTTGAAATAGAAGATTAAACAAATCTTACATTTGATACAGCCAGCTTGCTGGATTTTGGGTTTGGGAGTCCTTATAAACACCAAAGCCTAGCATTGTTTCTCCAGTTGAATTGTTGGTAAACACTTCACCTATTACATCTTTGGTCTTGACCTTGTCACCCTTTTTTACATAGATCTTGGCCATATTCTTATAAACTGTTATGTAGTTACCATGTCGAATCATGACTACTGGATTTGCATTTGGAATGACTAATATTTGTGATACTTCTCCATCAAAAACAGCTCGTACCTGAGTGCCTCTTTCTGTCGCAATTTTAACCCCTTGACTATTGATTGTTACAGTTCTGTCAATAGGAGAAGGTTGTTTCCCATATTTAACTTTGACGATGCCCTTTTCAACAGGCCATGGTAATTTCCCTTTATTAGATTCAAAATTCTTTGCTAAGGCTTTCGCTTCAGGTGTCAATACAAATTTACTTGTAGCGGTTGTGTTCTTACCTGCCTTTTTGTTTGAAGCCGCAATAGCTTCACGAATCAAACGTTCAATCTCGCGATCGATACGGTCAATTTCTTGTTGTTTTTGTTTCGCTTGTGAGGCATAGGTCTTCATGTTTTTTCTAATGGAAGCCATCAACACCTCTTGCTCTTCAAGTTCTTGTTCCAGTTGTTTTTTTACAATTCTGTTTTCTTCAACTAATTTGTCTTTGTCTTTCTTTTGACGAAGTAAATCTGTGTTAAGTTCTTGAAGCTTTAATGTTTTTGCCTTTATCAATTCACCTTGTTCCTTTTGGTAATTATTGTATTGCTTCATGTACTGAAGTCGTTTGTAAGCTTGCTTAAAATTGTCGGAAGATAGCAAAAACATGACACGACTTTGTTCAGACTTGCTTTTGTAAGACTTTACAATCATGTCTGCATAATTTTGTTTTAACTCTTTCAATTGGTCTCTTAAGCTAGAGATTTCATTTTGATTGGCGTTGATTTCGCGTGTCAATAAATTGGCTTGATCGTTGGTTATTCTGATAAGGTTTCTCCTAACATTTATTTTGGTATTCAAATCCTCAACCAATGACACCAATGATTTTTCCTTTTTTCTATCGGAAAATAACAACGCGTTAATCTGCTTTAATTCCTTTTGATACTGCTGACGTTTAGCCTCAAGTGCTTTCTGCTTGTCACTTTGTGCAAAACCAAAAGCAGTACAAAAAAGAAAAACTATAACAACTAATGAATATGTTGGTTTATGGTGTGTCATCTAATACAATTTCTTTAAATCCGGAAGGAATTTTAAATGGGAAACGAACATCTTGGTTCAACGAAACAGATTTGTACTCCATAGCTATAATGACCTCTTCATTATTCTCAACAGCAATAATTTTAATGTCTTTAGGTAAAATTTGTTTCTCAACATCCTGATAAGCTAAATAATCAACCTGAAGAAACCTTTTTTTAAGTGGCTGCATCAATTGTTGAGAGTCCATTTTGAAATGAGAAGGATTCATGAGCAGAAACAATTCCAAGAGAGCAGATTGTTCTTCAGGTTGTAAAACATACGAGTTTTCTGAAGTAGAAGCCACATATTTTCCATCTTTCAAATCAAACATAGCTTCACCCAAAAGTAGACTCTGTACTTTCTCATAATTCAGTTCAACACCTAATAAATTACTTAAAAGCTTATAGTCACCTTTAAAAAACTGATTGTTTATTTTATCATAAAAGCTCACCTCTTTAGGTGTGATCATGGCTCTTGCCAAACCTAAAGTAGCACTGATCCAGATGGTTTTATCTTTCTCCATTCTCAAGTTAACCGTGTACCCTTGTTCTTCAAGATCTTGAGTGTAATCAATTTTTACTCGAGCTTGTAGTGTTTTGAACTTGGCTTGCTTTTTGGAATTTTCACGAATCAGTTGTTTAGCAGAAATGTCTTTATTGATTTCTCCTGAATTCAAGACCGCTTTTCCAGATTTACAAGACACCAGAAAAACGATGAACACAAAATAGACAACTATTTTAAATTCTTTCATAACATTATTGCTCTTTAGACAATGCTTCTGCCTTTTTAGCAAACGCTTCAGACTTCGTAATATTATTCGTTAACTCATAAGCCTTGCTCAATTGGATGTAAAAATCTGAAAGCATAGCCTTATCGTCAATTACAAAATCCATACCCATCTCAAGGCTTTCAATTGCTTTCTTAGGTTGGTTGAGTTTGGTGTTGGCGACACCATTAACTAAATACAAAATGGCTTGCGCTGGATACAACTCTAGCGTTTCATTACTAAGCTTTACAACTTCATCATCCTTATTTAAATCTAAACGCAATAAGAGAACATCTTTGATGGTGTTAAAATCATTTGGGTTGACTTCTAAAATTTGTTCATAATATCCTAGAGCTTTTTCCTTGTCTCCAACTTTCAGGTGGTATTGAGCAAGTTCATTTAGAGTTTTTTCTGATTTATTATCGTCAATCAAGGCGGTAATTTCGACCAGTTGAGGTTCGTATTCTGGATTTTTTGAAACAAAACTTACAAAATCATTTAGAACCTTGGCCTTTGCTTCAGGCTTTATAATGGGGCTTGTAAGCACTATTTTCATAGAGTTTAAAGCCTGATCGGTTTTTTTCTTCTCAAGATAAAATTTATATAATGCTAAATGTACTAATTGTGATTCTGGATTCGATTTAAGTAAGGACTTAGCTGCTTCAAAGGCTTTTTCAGTTTCTCCAGATTCGCTGTATCTATATATCAATCTGAGGTAGCTGTCTTCATCTTCAGGATTACTACTAACGCGTTCTTCAAGATTTTCAATACGCTCATCATCATCTCCTGTAATATCATAAATTCGGTTTCTCAAAAAATCACGCTCTTCGTTATAGCCAAATTCAGCATCAAGTTCATCAAGAATTTTTAATGCGCTCTTATATTTTTTTGCTTCCGTGTAAAGGTTTGCTAAGTCCTGCTTATAATCAGGATGGAATTTCACAAGCTCTTTAACGGTTTTCAAAGCATTGTCAACATCATTTTGTTGCATATACACATCGTAAAGTTCATCAAGAAACCATTCATTTTGAGGCGATTTTGATATTGCTTCTTTTAAGGCGTCTTCAGCTGCACCAAAATTTTTAAGCTTTTTGTAATTTTTACCAAGTTCAAAATATAGAACAGGGTCTGAGTCATCAATTTTAATACATTTCAACAATGCATCTATTGAACGTTGGTAGTTTTCAATACCTTTTTGCTTTAGGGCTTCAAAAAAATGTTCTTGGTAAGCATCTTCGTAATTTCCTAAATCATCATCTGGACGTTTATTGAAATCCACTTGTGCATAGATCGGTTGGGAAATCAAAAAGATTCCTAAACACAGACAAAGGATTTTAAATTTAGTCTTCATAAAAAGGCGTTTCAGCACAATGGCTAGTGAATTCAGAAGAGTTGGTCAATAACTATTCCAAAACCGAATAATCTCCTAAGCTAACGCTATTAAAGTTTCCGTCATAACTCACATGGTTACCAATCATGGCATTATCTAAGGTAGCATTTTTAATGGTTGTGTGTGTTTGAATTAAGCTATTTTTAACGCTTGAGTTTTCGATCACACAATTTTCTCCTATGCTAACGTTAGGACCTATAGTTGCATTGTTCAAAACCACATTTTCGGCAATGTAACAAGGCTCTATTATGGTAGAATTCGTATTTGAAACTGAAGACGAAATTAATTGCTCATCACCATCAGCCTTCAAAAAACTTAACATTTTTGCATTAGTTTCTAGAGTCACTTGTTTGTTTCCGCAATCCATCCATTCGTCAACCGTTCCTGTTTTAAACACTTTACCTTCGGCCATCATACGCTTAATACCATCATTGATCTGATATTCACCACCATTCATAATATTCTCATCAAGGATTTCTTTGAGTTTTTGCTTCAATACAGCGACATCCTTAAAATAATAAATTCCAATAACCGCTTGATCACTCACAAAATCCTTAGGCTTTTCAACCAACTCAATGATTTCATCTTGGTCGTTAAGCTTAACAACTCCATACGCTTCTGGATTTTTCACTTGTTTTGTCCAAATAACACTATCAGCTTCAGCATCTAAGTCAAATTTAGCTCGTATTAAGGTATCTGCATAAGCTATAACTGCTGGACCTGACAATGAAGGCTCAGCACACATAATAGCATGACCTGTTCCCAAAGGTTGATCTTGACGATAAATAGAAGGTTTCGCTCCAAGGCTAGCAGCCAAGCTTTTTAAGCTTTCAACCACATCGTCACCAAACCAGGCTGGATCTCCCAAAACAAATGCAATCTCGTCGATAGGTTGTTTTAAAACTTTAGCAATGTCTTTAACCAATCTATGAACTATGGGTTGTCCAGCTACAGGAATTAAAGGTTTTGGTACGGTTAAACTATGAGGTCTCAGTCGAGAACCTCGACCTGCCATTGGTACTATTATTTTCATAAATATATTTTAATTGGTCGTTTATTTTACTCCTGTACTTCCGAATCCTCCTTCACCTCTATCGGTTTGAGAAAGCTCCTCAACTTGAATCCATTCTGCACGTTCGTGTTTTGCTATGATAAGTTGCGCAATGCGTTCTCCATTTTGGATCGTAAAATCCTCGTTGGATAGATTGACCAGGATGACTCCTATTTCACCTCTATAATCAGCATCAATAGTTCCTGGTGCATTCAGAACTGTTATTCCCTTCTTGGCGGCCAAACCGCTACGAGGTCTCACTTGGGCTTCGTATCCAATTGGCAATTCAATAAAAAGACCTGTTCCAACAATACTTCTCTCCAAAGGTTTTAATGTTCTTGGCTCGGATAAATTAGCTCTTAAATCCATACCAGCAGACGCTTGAGTTTCGTAATGAGGTAAATCGTGGTTGGATGTATTAATGATTTTAATTTGCATTTTCTTTTGGTTGTAAGGTCAATTATCTTTTCAGAAAAAGTTGTAATTCTTTACGTTCCAATACTACGGTTAGAGCGATAAAGAACAACAAAAATACAGTTCCTAGTAAAATATTTCTATCGAATTGGTAATAAGTTATAAAACTTAATATTGTACTAACAATCAAGTATAATGAAATGCGTTTCACATTATAAGGTACAGGATAGAATTTTTTTCCTATTCCGAAAGACAAAAGCATCATCAATCCATATGCTAAAAGTGTGGCGTAAGCACTGGCCATAAATCCGATTTTTGGAATAAAGACAAGGTTGAAACCAACGGTTATCAAAGCGCCAACCAATGAAATGTACATCCCATATTTTGTGCGATCTGTCAATTTATACCATACTGAAAGATTATGGTAAATTCCCAAGCACAGGTTAGCCAACAGAACTATTGGAACGATATCTAAGGCTAAGAGGTAGGTTTCCTTTTTAATAAAAATTGGTCTAAGCAAATCGATATAAACGATCACGAACATTAATCCAAAAGCTCCTACTATTGTAAAGTACTTCAGTATTGTTGCATAGGTTTGCTTAGCATTAGTTTTGTCGGAATGATTGAAGAAAAATGGTTCGGCTCCCATACGAAAAGCCTGAATGAATAATGTCATGAAGACGGCCAATTTGTAGCAAGCGCTATAAGCTCCGTTGATAAACTCGCCTTCTATTTGCGGAAGCAGCCATTTGTCTAAATTTTCATTTATAACAAATGCCAATCCAGCCACCATTATTGGCCAACCATAAGACAACAGGTTTTTGAATATATGTAATTGAAAGCTCAACTTAGACTTAAAGAAATACGGCAATACCAATATAAGGACAATAGCACTTGCAATAAGATTCGCTACAAAGATATATTCTACTTTATTCGCTACTGAAAATACAGATTGTAGTGCTTCCGATCCGTAGACCGTAGAAAGGAATAATATGTTAAGAATAACAATAATAAGAACGTTGATTAGCTTAATTATAGCAAATTTGACAGGTTTTCCAGTTACTCGTAAATAAGCAAATGGAATAACCACTAAGGTGTCTATTAGCGTAATTCCTACTAGAAGTGAATAAAAATCTGCGTTAATATTTAAGGCTTCAGAAATTGGATCCCTAAACAAAAACAAAGCTACCCCAAACAACAATGTGCTAGCTATAATAGAAATCATAGCAGTTGACATGACAGTGTTCTTGTCTTTATTCTTACTGAAAAACCTAAAAAAAGAGGTTTCCATTCCATAGGTAAGAATCACATTAAAAAAAGCTGCTACAACGTAGAATTCGGTATTTTCTGAATAGCCTTCATTTGGTAATACATCCGTATGCAAACGTACAAGAAGAAAGTTAATCAGTCTAGGCAATACAATTGCTAAACCATAAATAAATGTGTCTTTGAAAAAGGTCTTTGCTAGGCTCAAAGGATGTGTTTTACACTGCTAAAAATACGTTTTTAGAAAACGTAAACCAAAGATATGTTATTGGCCGTTTTTAGGAGCACTCGGATAGTGTAATTGCTGTTTCATTACAATGTCAACAATTTTATAGTATAAGGTTCTATTACCTTTCTTATAACTTATCACACATGCATTATCTTCAATATCAAAGGGGATACTTTCAGCGAGTTGAGGTAGTGCGTTTTTAGATTCCTCTTTCATGTCGCTGCTCAATACCATGTTTTCTGATTGGTTCACGTATGTTTTAAATCGACCAATGTACATTGGGCTGTCACCTTCCACAAATTCAAGTTTAACCTTTTGTTTTCTGAAAAACATACTGTCTAAGGTTATACTACTCTTTTCAATAGGCACAAACACATCAATACCTGAGCCTCCTCCTTCAATACCTGCAACCCATTTTTGGGCATACACTTCTCCAAAAGCCATTGGAGGTTCTTTTTGAAGTTTTTGAGCTGAAGAACATTGAGAAAAACTAGCCATAAGAACAAGCATTGTTAATGTTAAAGCGATATGTTTTATAATTTTCATCTTGAAAGTGTCTTGATATAAATATACAATTTCAAAATTAATGCCATAAAAAAAACCCAACTTAAAAAGTTGGGTTTTATCTATACTGTAAGTCTTGAAAACAACACTAATTATTCAAAGCTTCTGCTCCTCCTACAATCTCAAGGATTTCATTAGTAATAGCAGCTTGACGTGCTTTGTTGTAAGTTAATTTCAACTGGTCTCTTAACTCTGTAGCATTATCTGTTGCCTTATGCATTGCAGTCATACGCGCTCCATGCTCACTGGCAAAACTATCTCTAACACTCTTATAAAGTTGTGTTTTTAAAGACTTCGGAATCAATTGTTCAACGATTTCAATTTTTGATGGTTCAAAAATATAATCCAAATTAACTGTCGAGTCGCCTTCCATTGGTGTGATTGGCAAGAACTGCTCAGTCATCACAATTTGAGTGGCAGCGTTCTTAAACTTGTTATAAACGATTTCAATCTTGTCAAATTCGCCTTCCACAAATTTATCCATCAACATTTGAGCAATATCAGCAACATTTTCAAACGTTAAATCATCAAAAACATCACTCTTATTTGCAATGACCTTATTGGTTTTCTTATAGGCGTCATTTGCTTTCTTACCAATTGCCAAATAAGACACTTCTTGATTGGCATAGGTTTCTGATGCAAGTCTATTGACTTCCTTAATAATATTGGAATTAAACGCTCCAGCCAAACCTCTGTTGGAAGTAATGGCTACTAAAAGCACCTTCTTGACTTCGCGTTGATCCGCAAATTTGCTCCCTGAATCTGCATCTAAAGTGGCACTTAAACTCTGTAAAAGTTCTGTCAATTTATCAGCATAAGGACGCATAGCAGTAATAGCATCTTGAGCTTTTTTCAATTTGGCAGCAGATACCATTTTCATGGCACTGGTAATCTGCATCGTTGATGAGACTGAAGATATTCTATTACGTATTTCTTTTAAGTTTGCCATATTATTAAAATATGAAAAGATCTTGCCTTCTTAAAGAAGGCAAGACGAATTTGATTATGCTCTATATTTCCCTGATAAGTCTTTAGCTACAGCGCTTAATGTATCTGTAACCTCATCAGTTAATTTCCCTGATTTTAAAGTATCTAACACATCTCTGTGTTTTGCATTCAAGAATTCGATGTAATCTCTTTCAAATTCTTTTACCTTCTCAACAGGAACGTCTCTTAATAAGTTTTTAGATCCAGCATAAATAATTGCAATTTGATCTTCAACTGTAAATGGATCGTTTTGTGCCTGCTTTAAGATTTCCACGTTTCGTTTACCTTTTTCGATAACATTCAACGTAGCCGCATCCAAATCAGAACCGAACTTTGCAAAGGCTTCCAATTCACGGAACTGAGCTTGATCCAGTTTTAATGTACCTGCAACTTTTTTCATGGATTTAATCTGTGCGTTACCACCAACACGTGATACAGAAATACCTACGTTAATTGCTGGACGTACACCAGAGTTAAATAAATCAGACTCCAAGAAAATCTGTCCGTCAGTAATCGAAATTACGTTTGTTGGGATATATGCAGAAACGTCACCAGCTTGGGTTTCAATAATTGGTAAAGCTGTTAATGAACCACCACCTTTTACCATTGGTTTTAAACTGTCTGGAAGGTCGTTCATTTCCTTAGCAATATTGTCATCATTGATCACTTTTGCTGAACGCTCCAATAATCTTGAGTGTAAGTAGAAAACGTCACCTGGATACGCCTCACGTCCTGGTGGACGACGTAATAATAAAGATACTTCACGATATGCTACCGCTTGCTTAGATAAATCATCATAGATAATCAAAGCTGGACGACCAGTATCTCTAAAATATTCTCCAATTGCAGCTCCTGCCATTGGTGCGTAAACTTGCATTGGAGCAGGATCAGAAGCATTTGCAGCAACGATCGTTGTATATGCTAATGCACCTTTTTCTTCCAATACTTTAGAAATGTTGGCAACTGTAGAGGCTTTTTGACCTACAGCAACATATATACAGTACACAGGCTCACCCGCATCGTAAAATTCTTTTTGATTCAAGATGGTATCGATACAAACTGTAGTTTTGCCCGTTTGACGGTCACCAATAACCAACTCACGTTGCCCTCTACCTACAGGAATCATTGCGTCAATAGACTTGATACCTGTTTGAAGTGGTTCAGTTACAGGCTCACGATAGATAACACCTGGCGCTTTACGCTCAAGAGGCATTTGATACGTATCACCAGAGATTGGTCCTTTACCATCGATTGGGTTTCCTAAAGTATCAACGACACGTCCAACAATACCTTCACCTACATTGATAGAGGCAATTTTGTTGGTTCTTTTTACTGTTGAGCCTTCCTTGATCTCTTTAGAAGGACCTAACAATACAATACCTACGTTGTCTTCTTCAAGGTTCAATACGATCCCTTCCAATCCGCCTTCGAATTCAACTAATTCTCCGTATTGTGCATTTGAAAGTCCGTAAGCACGTACAATACCATCACCAACAGTTAATACTGTTCCTACTTCGTCTAATGAAGCACCTGCTTCAAAACCTGAAAGTTGTTGTTTTAAGATTGCTGATATTTCAGCTGGTTTTACTTCTGCCATCTTTATTAGATATTAGATGTTAGCTAAATCTCTCTTAGCTAACACATTTAATTTAATGTAAATTCTCTTTTTAATGTGTTCAACTTGTTGGCAATACTCGCATTGTATTGAATATCTCCAACACGTAAAATGAAACCACCAATGATGCTTTCATCTACGATATTTTCTAACTCAACCGATTTGCTAGTCAATTCCTTGATCTTCGCCATAACCTTAACCTCCAAATCATCTGTCATTGGAACCGCTGTTGTAACCGTCGCTTTTTCCTTTCCGATGTAATCTTCATACAACACATTGAACTTTTGAGCCACATCGGCCGCAATATCAATTCTATTGTTTTCAACCAACACGTCAAACAATTTTGTTGTCAATGGATTGGTCTTAGGAAATACTTGAGCCAAAATATCTCGTTTTGTATCTTGCTTAGCAATAGCGTTTCTCAAGGCTGCATCTAATTCTGTGTTATCTGAAACTGTTTTGGCAATCAACTTCATATCATTGCTAACCGCTTCAGCAGATTTGTTGTCTACTGCCAAGGAAAGTACTGCTTTTGCATATCGTATTGCTGCTCTAGACATACGTTATTAGTTTAAAGTTGCTTCGCCTAACATTGACTCCACCAATTTGATTTGCTTGTCTTTGTTAGATAGTTCTTCGCGCACTACTTTTTCTGCAATGTCAATAGAAAGATTAGCCACTTGGGACTTCAATTCGGAAATCGCAGCTTTCTTTTCGGTTTCGATGGATGCTTGCGCTTGAGCGATAAGCTTATTGGCTTCAACCTTAGCTTCTTCTTTAGCGTCTTCAATCATTTTGTTTTTGATTTCACGCGCTTCCTTAAGCATGGTTTCACGCTCAGCTCTAGCTTCCTTCAATAACTTTTGGTTATCAGCTTGAAGGTTTTCCATCTCGCGTTTTGCCTTTTCAGCAGAATCTAAAGCGTTTTTAATGCCTTCCTCTCTATCGTTAACCGCATTTAAAATTGGTTTCCAAGCATATTTTCTTAATAAGAACAACAATGCCAAGAACAAAATGGTTTGCCAAAAAAACAAGCCTATTGAAAATTCTCCGATTAGCTTTTCCATAATTTATATAGTGTTATTTCTTTTTTAATTTTTAAATCAAGTCAACCTTGCAACCAACCGTTACAAGGTTAACTTAAATGGGTTTTGATTATACCGCAAATAATGCAGCAAATCCAATACCTTCAATTAAGGCTGCAGCAATAAGCATAGCTGTTTGGATTTTACCGTATGATTCTGGTTGACGAGCGATCGCTTCCATAGCTGAACCACCAATCTTACCAATACCAATACCAACACCAATCACAACTAAACCTGCACCTACCATTACTGGAATTTCCATAAAAAATATATTTAAAAATTAAACATTCAAATTTATATTATTACAAGTGCTGTACTTCACCCTCGTGTTCTTCAGCATGGTCATGAGTTTCCGCGGCAAAACCGAAATAAAGCGCAGAAAGCATCGTGAAAATATAGGCTTGTAATAAAGCAACTAACAATTCAATTAAAGAAATTGCAAACGCAAGTCCGAATGACAATGGACTTCCAACCCAACTTCTAAAAATAAACATCAATCCAATCAAACTCATCAATACAATGTGTCCCGCTTTAATATTAGCATACAAACGTATTAAAAGTGAAAACGGCTTGATAAACAATCCTAACACCTCAATTGGAATTAGAATAATGTATAATGGAATTTTAGCAATCCAAGGCATTGAACTTCCTAATGGATCGAAAATGTGCCTCCAATAATCTTTTGTTCCTGTAAAATTAGTAATGAAAAACGTAATCAATGCTAATGCAATGGTTACCGAAATACTGTTGGTTACGTTTACACCTAATGGTGTTAAACCTAACATATTGATAAACCAAATAAAGAAGAAAACCGTCAATAAATACGGCATGTATTTTTTATACTTGGTTTCTCCAATGTTCGGGATTGCGATATAATCTCTAATATAAAGTACGATAGGCTCAAAAAAGCGACCAACGCCTTTAGCAATTCCGCCATTGTTTTTATAAGATTTTGCCAAACCTTTAAATAAGAAGAACATTAAAAGCCCAACCAAAAAGATTACTACTACATTTTTTGTAATTGATAAATCCAGTGGTTTTGCGTTTGTTGCATGATGCTCTTCATCATAATTGATTGTGCCTTGAGCATCTGTTTTGTATATTTTTCCGTGATACAACTTGTAGTGATTCCCATCAACCTCTGCAAGTGTCTCTCCATGATGGAACTTTGACGAAGAAAATACCTTTAAACCATTGTCCCAAAGAATAACAGGAAGCGGGAACCCAACATGCACTTTTTCTCCTTCTTCATTTGTGTAAGATGTCAAAGCGAAATCATGAGTGTCTTGAAGGTGATGCTGTGTGTACTCTCTAACTTCCTTTTTCATTTTCTCCTTGTCTTCTTGTGTCCATTTTCCGGAACATGAAGAAAGTGTTATTAAAAACAGAAAAAATACAAACAGTCTAGCGTTAAAAATTTGTTGCATATCACTCAAAAATAATAGTGGCCTAAAAATCGCTGCAAAGGTAGGCTTTTATATGAAAAACAAAAACAATTTTCAGTTTTATTTAAAGTGCTATACGTGATGACTTAAAAAGTAAAGTTTACTGGAGTTTGTTTAACCATTTTGATAGGCTGTAGGTTTCGATTACCAAGCACAATATATATGGCACAAAAAAAGCAGCAAACTCTAATTTTGAAATCGTTCCATCAGCTTTGTAGGTTCCATAAAACAGTATAAAAAACAACACAAACTTAAGGACACTTCCAGCCAAAAATAAAAATCCCAATTGTTCCTTAAACTGGTCTTTCAATTTATATAAGGCCATAAATATGAAGATTGCCATAAGCGCATTAACGATGTAAGACAGAACAATCTTATTATCAAACAGAGGCTTCTCAAATTGGTTCAATAAAAGGAGATGTACTCCAAAAGTCACTGCCAATATAAGGCTGATTTTGATACAAAACTTAAATATAGCTGAATTCATTTGTGGATACGGTTAAGTTGTTTTACAACAACAAAAAGGGAAAGCGCGACACCTAAAAGAGTACAAAAAATAACATATAATTTTTCGTTGTCATTGTAAGTAGAATCTAGCCATTTACCAAGCATGACAAAAAGATAGATAATCACACCCATTTCGATGGCAATTCCTGATAGAATCGCAACGTTCTTAAGCGGATTGTCCTTTTTCTGGTTGTTGCCCTGTTGGTCTTTGGATTGTTGATTGTTGTCCTGTTCTTGAACCATTGTTCAGTTCTTTTAAAGCGCCTTTCATGACACAAGTTGCGTTAAAGGTTGCATCTATTTCAACAGCTAATTTACCAACTTCAGCTTCACCTTCAACATGAGCGCTTGACTTCAAGGAAAGTAGTCCTGAAATTAATAGTTTTCCTGAAAATTTACCTTCAACATCAGCATTGGTGCTTTTCAAAGTACCATTGATGATTCCGCTTTTGCCAATAACGACTTTTCCAGACGTTTTTATATTGCCTTGCAGAGTGCCTTCAATTCTAAAATCGCCATCGCTAATAATATCACCTGTAACGGTGGTTCCTTTTGCAATGGTATTTTGCTGTGAAATTGTTTCTGTTGCCATTTTTCCTGTTTTTTTATCTGAAGAAAACATAGTCTTTCTTTTATTGGGATGCTAGATATTCGTTCAAGTTTTTATGTCGCTGGACAATTTCATAATTAGGCGATGAGATGGCATAAAAATCACGAGTGATTTTATGTTTGGTTTCTTCTAATATTTCTGCAAATCCCGAGGCGCCTTCAGCACTTTTTAAACCATGTACAACCACAAAAATAGTATTAGGGTCGTAAATATCAACAGATGTTGTTAGGTCAAAATAGGTCGCCTTTGATACTGCGTCATCCAGTTTTTCAACAAAAGCTTTGATCTCTTCGTCTTGCCCTGATTCAAACGGATAGATCACGTTAAAGTGTTCGGCCTTGACATTGTCTACAAATGTTTTATTGGCTAGCACTGGAATGACCTCGCTCATTATTGTCTCAGCTCGTTTTCCTTCTTGTGAATTTGGATACGTTAAAGCAATGTAGTTAACCCCTTCCCTATAGGCTTCAAAACCATACAATCGCCCTCTTGCTGATGCTTTAAGAATTTCAAACTTAGGTACCATTGGATCACCTTCAAAGCGAGAGATGTTCGTTTCGGCTTCGTTAATAACCTCAGCGTATTCTTGATTATTGAATTTCGCATAAAGTGATTCGTAGATCGATTCCGGACTGTTTTCATCTTTTGCCAACTCAGACTCTGGATTCAGTAATATTTTTGCATAACGCGAGTCTGAATAGTTAGTGATGATGTCAGTCTTCATCTGTTCAGCCTTATTGTCTTCTCCAAGTTCAAGATATATCTTGTAAAGATTGTATTTAGAAGGCAATACCAAACGGTCCTCTGGTTGATTCATCAATAATTTTTCGAGCTTATCTTTAGCAAGTTCAAACTCACTGAACTTTTCTTTGTAGATGGCTCCTAACTGATAATAAGCATAATTACGTTGGCCAGCCAGACTGTCAATTACCTTTTGATCTGTTGGTATTTGTGATATATAAAACTCTGGGTCAAAAATCTCCTCTTCATTTGCTTCAGAGGCTAATGATTCAGATTGGTTGTTTTGAGCCTTATTTATCTGTTTGTTTGAAAGTCTCCAATTGTCTTTAAGTTCTCTGTCTCCCCAAATTTTAACAAATTCATTTTTACCAAAAGACAAAGTGGTCTGATTATAGAAATAGAACTCTTGTTTGCCTCCATTTTTATTCGGATTGCTTCTGGAATTCCCTACTTTATTACTTGTATTGGCAGTTGCTAAACCTGAATTAACACGTTCAGCGGCTTCTGCCTTTCTTTTTTCCTCTTCAGCCTTGGCTTTCAATTCGTTGGCGTATTCGGTAAATAGGGCTAATCGATCTTCATCTGACAAACTAACCAAATTAAGAATACTGTCATTAACCTGAGCAATGTCCTCGTAGTAAATAACATCATCTAAGTTTTCACGTTTCTTTTTGACAACACGATAAGGCTTAGAGTTTAATTTTAGGTTTGTCATTGTACTATCGTAATATGCGCCAGCGACCTTATAATTGGCCTCATCGAAATTCATATCGCCTAAAATTGAATAGTCGTAGGATCTCAATTGTTTGTCGCCTGTTTTTCTCAACGATTTGTTATAATAAACAACCGCAAGGGAATCAGACTTGTTGGCTCTGTGGAATTCTGCTATTCGATAGTAAATTTTATCTAAAAATGGACGGTTTTCGCGATTTTCTTCTAAATCTGTTAAATACTCTTCAAACTCTAATTTATTACCAGTTTCCAAGTCAAAATTAGCTGCTTTAGCCAAGTGTGCATTAACATAATAGGCTCTTGGAATCTTTCGATGCATGTCGATAATCTTATCAAAAACCATATTGGCGCTATCCTTCTGCCCGAACTCATTATAGAGTTGTCCGATAATAAAGTTATAACGACCCTTTTCTCTTTGTTTTTTTGTGTATTCAGCAGCTATTTTAAGTTGGGTAAGCGCACTGTCTTTAGCCTTTATATTGATGTAAGCCTGAGCCATCATCGCTGTGGCATCTGCTAGGTCTTGGTCTTCCAATTCCTCTTGTTCAAGCAGACGTTTTAAGTTTTTTAGAGCCAGTTCGTTGTTTTCGAGACGAATATTGGTTTTTTCCCTCCAAACCTTTGCTGTGTTGATTTTATCACTGGCTGGGTATTTATATAGAATGTAGTTAAAGGCTTCTATAGCAGGTATAAACCTTTGGTCGAAGTAACGGGCTTTACCAAGAAGTAAGTAGGCTTCATCAATTTGAGGGTTATACTCCTTACCCTTAATATTCATACCGTGTTTTTGAACCGCTTTGATCGCCTTTTCTTCAGCGCGTTCAAAATCTTGATTTCTGCTTTGTCCTGGAAGGAAAATGTCTTCTTCCAGCTGCATTCGCTCCACAGGAAGCAACTCCCAAAAATTATCTGTAGCAGCATTGTCAATAGTTTCACGTCCTTTTTCAAGGGCAATGTTCCCATTGTAAAGAATATTATATTTCGTTCCTAAAGCATGGAAATTTCTGTTGATAAACGTATTGTTCTTACGAGAACATCCCGTAAAAACCAAGGCCACCAAAACAACAGAAAGTATTATTTTATACGATGTATTCAACGTGCTTTTGTTTGTTATGTTATAACTTTAAACCACTACATTTATTATGCAGCGACGTAAAAATAAGCATCTTTTTGAATTATCGTCTAAAAATAGCCTGATTTTAGGTGTTTAACCAAGTGCTAAACGGTTTCAGAACCTGCAAAATGTGCTTCTAGTTCTTTTAAGGTTTCGGTACTGGTTTTTAAGTCTTTAACCACTTCCCCTTTTTCAAGAACGACAATACGTTCACATACATCTGTGACATGTAGTAAGTCGTGTGAGGAAATCAAGATGGTGACACCATTCTTTTCAGCTAAATCCTTAATGATTTTCTTTAATCGAATTTGTGTCGTTGGATCTAGATTTGCAAAAGGCTCATCTAATATGATAACTTCGGGATTGCCAATAAGCGCAGCAACAATACCAGCCTTTTTTTGATTACCTTTACTTAAGTCTCTAAGATATTTCTTTTGGTTTAAAATTTCGCCGTGAAAAAAATCTGAAAACTGAGCAACCAAGGCATCAACATCTGCTTTGTTTTGTCCACGAAGCTCTCCAATAAAGTAAAAGTATTCCTCAGCTGTTAGATATCCTATCAGAAAACTTTCGTCAATAAATGACGACGTAAAAGGCTTCCAATCTTCACTTTCGTGTACCAACACATCGTTGTTTTGAATGTGTCCAGTTGTTGGCTGTATCAAATCTAATAACAGACTAAAATAGGTGGTTTTCCCTGCTCCGTTATTTCCAACTAAGCCAAAACTTTGCCCTTTTGGTATTTCCAAACTTTCGATATTAAGTACGGTAATGTCGTTATATTTCTTAGATAAGTTTGATGTAGTTATCATGCGTTGTAAAATTTAATTAATTTCCTTTTTCAGCAAAGGCAGCAATAGTTTTATATTTTCCTTTTTGGTAAATGTTCTCAATTTTTTCGAATATGAAGTTCTTAAACATAATTCCCAAAACACCACTAAGTGCCACAGCAATGAGACCTGCTTCGTAGTTGATTAGTTTGTAGGGAATATAGAAAAGTATCATTGGAAGAAACAATTTAGGCAAAGCAATTAGCATTTGTGTTGGGTTGAATCCATTTGTATTGCTAAATGCTTTTGCTTTTACGTTGAGTTCAATAGGAACACGGTTTAGTGCACCTCCTAGCAAGGTAATAAAAGAATTTAGTCCAATATTAAACACAGCTCCTGCGGCAATCATCGCAAAAATTTTCCATCCAAAATATAGGTAAGGAATACTTAACACAAATGAAATGGCAACAGCCACCACCATTAAATACCATTTTGACTCCAGGTATTGTCTATATGGAATATTTTGACTCATCAACAATTTATAGTATTCACTATCCCAAGACGGAACCAATTGCCCAAAACTCATTAAAAAACCACCTGTTACAAACATAGAAGCGAATGCCAAAAAAGCTGGCATTTCTCGATACACATCTTGTGTGTAAAAAATCAATCCGTAGAACAAAAACAGAAACGACATCATCATGACCTGTTTTGGACGTGCATTTCTCCAAATTAATTTGATATCATTTTTCAAAAATGGCGCTACGCTTCCGAAGCGATCCATCCAAGATAAATCTGTTGCGTTGACTTCTTTGATTTTTTTAGAAACAGCGTCATCTAAATAGAATCCTTTTTTAATGTATTTAAAATTAACGTAATAAAGTCCGACCATTAACAACAATGGTAATACCACTAAATAAGGTTGGTTATATAAAGCATTAAAGAGTACTCCTATTGGTTTAGAGATGGCGTAAACACCATAGTATTCCAACCCAATGAGTGCAATCAACAAAGTGGCCATCACATAAAAAATCGTGTTGCTCTTATTGATTAAGAAATTCAAGTAGTTGACTGAAAGTATTAAAAACTTAATGGATAGCATCCAGCACAAAACATTCAGAATAGGATAGCCTTGAAACAGCAAGACTATTGTAAAAGGCAAAAACAGAAAAATTCCAATAAAATTAAAAAACGATAAGGTTGTTTTTCCCAACAAGTAGTGAATAACCGTATTGCGCTTTACTGGAATGGTCATCAACGGTTTGACATTCATCACTGGCAATTGTTGCATAAAAAATCGTATCACGATTTCGAATAAAAACCAATACACAATAAAGTTGTTGACGGTTACAATGGGATCGGTTTCTGGAACTGCTTTCTTTACGATGAAAAACAATCCAACTCCCATCATTATTGCTGCACCACCAAAATATATAGCGGCAAGTACAAGTAAAATCTTTATTGCTAAACCTTTCTGGAAATAGGAAGCTCTAAAAAATTGCTTCCACTCTAAACGAATAAATTGTTTTATCATGGTTAGTGTTTGATTTTATACGTTAGTACGAAATATCAGATTTTTGTTACAAAGAAAAGCAATTCAGTAATCGATTTCTTATTTTTGAAAAAAATCTACAATGGCAAATTTCCATCCACTAAAAGTACAAAAGATAGATCGTATTACAGAACAATCGGTAGCTATAACATTTGACGTCCCAGCGCACTTAAAAAACGACTTTAAGTTTAAAGCTGGACAATATATCACAATTAAAACTCAACTTAACGGAGAAGACATTAGGCGTGATTATTCCTTATGTGTTTCACCTAAAAGTGGCGAACTGAAAGTGGCTGTTAAAGCTGTTGAAAACGGAACATTTTCTACTCATGCGAACTCAAACCTTAAGGTTGGTGATGTTTTGGATGTTCATACACCAAATGGTCGTTTTGTTTTTGAGCCTAATGATTCCAAAACCAAACATATCGCTGCTTTTGCGGCAGGAAGTGGAATTACTCCGGTTTTAAGTATTATAAAATGTGCTTTGGAAGAAGAACAACAAAGTAATGTCGTGTTAGTTTATGGAAACAAAACCACTGATGACACTATGTTTTTGGATGAGCTTTTGAAACTACAACATGAATACAGTGATCGTTTTTCTATCCAATTTGTGTTTAGCCGTACAAAAGAAGATGATTCTATTTTTGGTCGAATAGAAAAAAGTACTGTAAACCTAGTTGTTAAGAACAAGTATAAGCATCTCGAAATAGACGCTTTTTATCTTTGTGGTCCTGAAGGTATGATCAATACTGTTAAAGATGTTCTTGAAGAACACGATGTAAATCCCGAGACCATTCATTATGAGCTTTTCAAGTCTTCTAAAGCTGAGCCGCTGACACAAGGTATTACATCGGGACATTCCAAATTAACGGTCCTTTTAGATGAGGAAACCACCACATTTGAAATGTCGCAAAAGCAAACCATTTTAGAAGCTGCCTTAGATCAAGATATCGATGCGCCATATTCTTGTCAAGGTGGTATATGTAGTACCTGTATTGCCCGTATCAAAGAAGGGGAAGCTAAAATGCGACAAAATAATATTCTTACCGATGGTGAATTAGCGGAAGGCTTGATTTTAACATGTCAAGCGCAACCTATAACCGATACAATAACAGTAGATTATGATGATGTGTAGCGAAAAACAAGAAACGTTTATCCGATAAAAATGCCTTTCAGCCCAATAATGAGTCGTTTTGTCGAATATTTAAAAGTTATTCTTACAAAGATTTGACCTAGCCATTTAATAAAAATACTTTAGCGAATGATTAGGACGCTATTTCATTAGGGATTATCTAACCGTTCTAAATCAGAGCCTTACTCTTTTGAGTGAGGCTTTTTTTTCAAAACAGTTTTAACTTTTGAAATGATGTCGTCTGGAGTAATGGTTTCAAACACTTGCTCGTAACCTTCGGGATAGGAATTCCCATAAACTGAGGTTGGGATTCTAGGAAATTTGTTTCGATCAGCCAAAACAGCATTATTGGGATCTTGGTGAAACGGATAAAAGCCAGCATAAGGATGTGTTACGCCCCAAATAGTTATCACCTCAACACCCAACATAGCTGCCAAGTGCGCATTTCCCGAATCCATAGATACCATCAAGTCTAAATTAGAAATGAGATCCAACTCTTCATTTAAATTAAGCTTCCCAGCAATGTTGATTACATTTTGATATTCATCCTCAAGATCTTGAAGTTGTGTTGCCTCTTGACCACTGGATCCAAACAAAACCACTGTTACTGATTTTGAGATGGCACGAATGACGTCCTCCATCTTTGAAAGCGGATAGGCTTTACCTTCAAAAGCAGCAAAAGGAGCAATCCCAATCATTGGTCTGGTAAGGCCTCCTAATACTTGATTTATCTTTTGATTCAGTTGGTAAGGCTTTGGAAATGTTGCTGAAGAAAGATCTATCGGAAAACCTAAGTTTTCAAAAACATCTGCATAGCGTTGGTGAGTAGATTTTAATGGTTCAAACTGATTTCCTTTAACCAGTGCTTTTTTTTCAGTTCTTCCTTTATCAATTTTTTTTGAAAATATGGAAAACAGGAAAACTCTCAATAGCTTACTTCGCAACACGTTGTGTAAATCAGCAATGGCTTCTATTTGTTTCTGCTTTAGTGTTTTTGACAAACGGTAAAGTCCGAAAACACCTTTGTGCTTTCCTTTGACATCTGCTTCAACAACATCGAGGTTGGAAATATCCCTAAATAATGGTTTAAAAAAAGGCTTTGTAAGAACGCTAAGCTTGATGTCAGGATATTGTTCGGTAAATGCTCGAAGCACAGGAACCGACATGGCAACATCTCCCATTGCAGAAAGCCTAATAACCAAGATATGTTGAATGGGTTTTGACATAATAGTAATCATGTCTATTTGCGCGTCTTCAAAACATCTTTGCAACAAGATGTTCTCTGGCTTCGCTTATGATTCTCAATAGTGTTCAGAATGACAAACAGAATTTATTTTTGCGAACGCAGAACTGGGTTCAATTCATCGTCATTGTACATCTTCATCTGTTTATACACTTTCATATATTTATCCCCTTTACTGATATCATCTAAAAGTGTGTCAATTGCAGTTGATAAGTCCACGCGCTGTTCTAAAAGTACATTTAGTTTTTTCTGACAAGCTTCTCTATGTATATCAGAAGCATCTTCACGAGTCGCTTCTTCATTCATGTGATAGATTTTTAAAGCTAAGATTGACAATCTGTCAATTCCCCATGCTGGACTTTCGGTGTTAATAGTTGCGTCAGCTTTTGGAGAGACATTCTTATATTTTTCTAGAAAGTAACTGTCAATATATTCTACCATATCTGTTCTGTCTTGGTTTGAAGCATCAATTTGACGTTTCAATTTTAGAGCAGCAACAGGATCTATATTCGGATCTCTAATGATGTCTTCATAATGCCATTGAACTGTATCAATCCAACATTTTCTATATAATAAATGCTCGATTAAATTTGTGTCTTTATCGTAAGGGTTTGTGAAAGGTTGGTCGACCGTATTGATTTCGTGATATTTTTCAATCACTTCCTTAAATATTTTATTCGCTTTTGCAGTAAACATATTCGTGATATTTAGAGTACAAATATAGAAGTAATTATTAACTTTAGCACTCTTAAAGTCACTACCAAAAATGCAAATCCACAATTTATCCAACACAAATTCTATCTTGAATTCCTTTATTGCCGAGATACGAGATGTAACCGTTCAAAAAGACCGTATGCGGTTCAGACGTAACATAGAACGTATTGGTGAGGTGTTAGGTTTTGAAATGAGCAAGACCTTGAATTATTCGGAACATATTGTTGAAACACCATTGGGCAGTAAAAAAACATCTGTTTACCAAAATGAAATTGTTCTTTGTTCTATACTGAGAGCTGGAGTTCCTCTGCATAATGGACTTTTAAATTATTTTGATGATGCTGAAAACGCATTTATTTCGGCCTATAGACATCATAAGCAAAACCCTGAGTCTTTCGAAATCATAGTAGAATATTTAGCGTGTCCAGACCTTGAGGGTAAAACTTTAGTGTTAGCAGATCCCATGTTGGCTACAGGACAATCTATGGTTGCTACATATGAAGCTTTAAAACCTTTTGGAACACCTAAAGAAATCCATCTCGTTAGTGTTATTGGAGCCCAAGCTGGTGTGGATTATGTTAAAAATCACTTTGGAAACAATTCACATTTGTGGATTGCCACTGTTGATAAAGAATTAAACGATAAGGGCTACATCGTTCCTGGTTTAGGTGACGCTGGTGATTTGGCTTTTGGAGATAAGCTACAACAGTAAAATTGCCAAAGGTGTCAATAAAAGAACCCAAAGCAAGGTTTCTTTAAACCATTTTTCGGATGTCACCTCAAAATAGTTTGTGATTATTATTGATAATGGCGCGAACATGAAAATAAACTCGCCTCCATTTTTGACTGGAGATAAGACGATTATCAACAAACCTATAATTACCGCAACGATAATTAAAGTATAGGATGGTCGTAAACTTTTTGTTTTAGATTTAAGGTTTTTCAAGTAATAAAACATAGACCATAATCCAAAAGAAAATATAAGTGTGGAGCCTATAATGATTCGCTTAGAGTTTAAAGGCGAAAAATCAAAACTAACCTGAATTAGTTCCATATTAAATACTTCAGTAAAATCTTGTTGTGTCAAAATAAGATATGACAAGACAATAATCATTACGGTTGCAAAACCCGTTATTGGAATGAGCCAATTTTTAATGTCTACTATCACATAAACGATAAGGGCTGCAATTATCAATGCAAAAAACAACAAGGTCCAAAAATGAAGGCAGGCAGCCAAGGTAATCCAGAACGAAGCATCAAATAATTTTTTCTTGACATCTTTTTTTGTGCGAACACTAATAATTCGCCTTATTGCAAACAGGACAAAAAGATTAGCCAAGAGGGTTTTTGAGTTTAAGATAGTCTCAGGCAAAATCGCGAAGAACAAGACAAAAAGCAGTATCCTGTAACTGTTTTTTTTGGTTAGGTTGTTTTTGTTTACTAAAAAATCAAACACAAAAACAGAAAACAGACAAACCCCAAACAAAACGATTTGTTTTGAGATAAAAAATAAACTTAAGTCTATTTCAAGATTGAAATGTTTGGTCAAAACAAAAACGGTTAGCAAAAGAAAACTGACCACTACAAAATTAATGGGCTTAGATTGACTGAAAAAATTTGAAATCATGGTAGTAAATAAAACCTAAAAAGGTTCTTTTGTTGTTTTCTTTTTTCCGTTTTATAATGAAAAAATGTAATTTTGTTCCGTAAAGATAAAATTTAAACCTACAACAAAATTAATTTTTGACTCATGAAAGACTTTTTTTACGCTATAGAGGATTTATTTGTAAATGTTTTGTTTTACCCATTTGATGCGTTACGTGCTCTTGAACTTGACAATTGGTGGGCAGCAAACTTCTTATCTTGGATTTTCATCATTGTAGGTTTGGTTGCTTTTGTCTACTGGATGAATGAGTTGAAAAAATACAATGCCAACGGCGAAGAAGATAAGAGTATTACCTCTCACTCTTACTTATAGATCGAACCCAATATCCTTTCGATAGTTCATCTTATCAAAATGTATGTGTTGTATGTTTTGGTAAGATTTTTTCAATGCCTCGCTGTGCGTGTTTCCATATGACGTTACCGCCATAACACGACCTCCTGAAGTTTCAATTTTTCCATTCTTTGGTATGGCTCCTGCGTGAAAGACTATGGAGTCTTTAACCTTGTCCAATCCAGAAATCTCCTTGCCTTTTTCATAAGATTCAGGATAGCCGCCAGAAACAAGAACAACTGTTGTAGCAGCCCTATCGTCAACATCAAGTTGGACCCCATCCAAGCGTTCTTCAGAAATCGACTTAAAAATAGCCACCAAGTCTGTTTTAAGTCTAGGCAAGACTACTTCTGTTTCAGGATCACCCATTCTAACATTGTATTCAATGACTTTTGGGTCATCTCCAACTTTAATTAAACCAATGAAAACAAATCCTTTATAAGGCAAGTTGTCTTTTTGAAGTCCGTTGATCGTGGGTTTAACAATTTGTTCTTCAATCTTATTTAAAAACTCTTCTGTGGCAAATGGCACAGGTGAAACTGCTCCCATACCTCCTGTGTTCAACCCAGTATCGCCTTCTCCTATACGCTTATAATCCTTAGCATTAGGTAAAATTTTGTAGTGTTTGCCGTCGGTTAGCACAAAACAACTTAGTTCGATTCCATCAAGAAATTCTTCAATGACCACTTTGGAACTTGCATTACCGAATTTAGCATCAACTAACATGCTTTTCAATTCTTTTTTGGCTTCGTCAAGGTCGTTGATAATCAAAACACCTTTACCAGCTGCCAAGCCATCTGCTTTTAATACATATGGTGGATTCAAGCTTTCAAGAAAACTATAGCCTTCCATTAATGAAGAGGCATCAAAACTCTGGTATGCTGCAGTTGGAATGTTATGTCTTGACATAAAAGCTTTTGCAAATTCCTTACTTCCCTCCAACTCTGCTGCGGCTTTTTGCGGACCAATTATTGAAACATGTTTCAGTGCTTCATCGTTCAGAAAAAAATCATGTACGCCTTGAACCAAAGGATCTTCAGGACCCACAACTACCATGTCAATTTCATGGGTTAAAACCGCATTTTTGATAGCTTGAAAATCGGTAACCTTAATGTCTAAGTTTTGAGCGATATCTGCTGTACCTGAATTGCCTGGTGCAACAAAAAGAGAGGTGCACAATGGGCTTTGGGCTATTTTCCAAGCGAAAGTATGCTCTCTTCCACCAGAACCTAGTACTAAAATTTTCATGGAATTTCTTGTTTGCACAAAAATAATTGGTTTTGACTTGAAAAAACAATTATTTTACACAAACCTTAATTGAATCTAACAACCTTGCGCGTATTTGATTGGACTTTAAAATTCAATGGCTTTCCAATAGATAAAGCCAAGACCGCCTTACAGCAAATTCAAAATGTTTCCGAAGCTAATTATGCCAGTTATTTAAATCAAAAAAAGAAAGAGATCGTTGCCTATCATCTCAAGAATAATACAAGCTATAAAAGTATTGGAGGTAATATCAATCTTGACGACTGGAGCTCTGTTCCAATCATGACCAAACGGGATTTACAACAACCTTTACACCTAAGGCTGTCAGATGGGTTTTCAGTAAAGAATTGCTATGTTAACAAAACCTCTGGTTCCTCAGGAGATCCTTTTATTTTTGCAAAAGACAAATTTTGTCATGCATTGACTTGGGCTATTATCCAAAATCGATTTGGTTGGTTTGGCCTTGATTTCAACTCTTCTAAGCAGGCTCGTTTTTATGGGATTCCTCTGGACAAAAAAGGCTATTACAAAGAACGTATTAAAGATGTAATGAGTAATCGTTTTCGGTTTTCGGTTTTTGATTTGAGTGATCAAGCTTTTGAAAAATTATTGGAGAAGTTTAAGGCTAAACCGTTTGAATACATTAATGGCTATACAAGTGCTATTGTTCAATTTGCTAAATTTTTGGAACGAAAGAAAATCATCTTGACGCAACTTTGTCCAAGTTTGACAGCTTGCGTTGTAACTTCAGAAATGTTATTTGAAGATGATAAATTGTTGCTAGAAGAATGGTTCGGTGTGCCTGTTGTAAATGAATATGGTGCTTCGGAATTGGACCTGATTGCTTTCCAGAATCCAAACGGACAATGGCAAGTCAATAGTGAGACATTATTTGTTGAAATTCTTGATGAAGACAATCAGCCTAGACCTTACGGACAAGAAGGAAGGATTGTAATTACTTCTTTATACAATAAAGCGCATCCCTTTATTAGATATGATATTGGAGATATTGGTGTGCTTTCAAAATCGAGTTCTCTGAAACTTCCTATCCTTGAAAAACTCATTGGAAGAACCAATGATATAGCTGTGCTTCCTAGCGGAAAGAAAGCTGCAGGACTTACCTTCTATTATATCACTAAGGCGCTTATTGAAGATGATGGTAATGTCAAGGAGTTTGTCATTGAACAATTAAAACCAGATATTTTTAAAGTGCGTTATACAAGTCATCAGGAATTGTCTGAAGAAAAAAAATCACGTGTTAAGGAAGAAATTATAAGGTATCTAGAACCTGGAATACAGGTTTTGTTTGAGAGAGAAATTGTGTTGAAACGTTCAAAAGGTGGAAAACTGAAACAGTTTGTGTCATCTATTAAACCTGAGGATAGATGAAAGAGGTTATGATCATCACTAGCTATTTTCCTCCTGAAACAGGTGCGGCTTCCAATAGGATTTTTCATTTGGCTGAAGGCCTGCAAAAACGCAAGTTCAATGTTTCGGTTGTGACGCCATTGCCCAATTATCCAACAGGAAAAATTTTTGATGGTTACAAAGGTAGGTTCAGTCATAAATCGACCGAAAAAGGAATATCAGTTCATCGTTTATGGATTTATGCCAGTAATTCAAAAAACAAAATCCTACGTTTGATTGCTATGCTATCTTACAGTTTTAGTCTTGTGTGGTTTTTTATTAGAAATGCTATCCCAAAAACCGCTATTGTTCAATCACCTCCTTTGTTGGTTGCCTTTACTTGTATGCTATGCCTTAAATCCAAAAAAAGAAAGCTTGTACTCAATGTTAGCGATCTTTGGCCAATAGCAGGATTAGAACTCGGTGCCTTCAAAAAAGGCTGGAGTTACCGTCTTTTAGAAAAAATAGAGCGTTTCAATTACAAAAGAGCTGATTTAGTTTTAGGGCAAAGTCATGAGATTCTTTCACATGTACAATCAATTGCACCTCAAAAAGACACCTACCTGTATAGAAATTATCCTGATTTTGAAATAGGTGATTATGAATATGCCATTACTGAAAAAAGAATAAAGATTGTGTATGCTGGTTTGCTTGGAATAGCTCAAGGTATTTACAAGCTATGTCAGGAATTGGATTATGAAAAGATCGAATTTCACATTTACGGTTCGGGCGCAGAACAATTTAAAATCGAATCTTTTATTAAGGAAAATGCCGAGCTTCCTATTGTTTACCATGGTCATATCTCTCGCTCAGAATTACATACTGAGTTGGTCAAATATGACTTGACGATTATTCCATTGTTGAAGCGTATTTATGGTTCAGTTCCTTCAAAAATTTTTGAATATGCAAAGTTAGGTTTGCCGATGCTTTATTTTGGAGGAGGCGAAGGTGAAGACATTATTAGGAAACACCATTTAGGTTGGGTTGCTGAAGCAGGGAATTATAATCACTTAAATGAGGTTTTAAGTTCTATTGATAAATCTGTTTTTGAAAAGGAAATGCGAAATAACATTCAGGATGTGGCCAAAAAGGAATTTGATCTCAATACACAACTATCAAAGCTGGAACATAAACTTTAGTAGGCTTTGTCATCACCTTTGACCAAATTGATAAAGGTTTGCACAATGATCTTAAAGTCGAGAATCAATGACCAGTTTTCAATATAAAAAATGTCGTACTTTATTCTGTTGATGATGTCTTTGTCTAATTTGACTTCTCCACGATACCCTTTAATCTGAGCCAATCCAGTAATGCCAGGTTTAACCTTATGTCTGAAGATGAAATTATACTTGTCGATCTTCTTGGAATACTCATCGGTATATGAAAGCATATGAGGTCTCGGACCGACAACACTCATATCTCCCAAAAGCACATTAATAAACTGAGGTAATTCGTCAAGACTTGTTCGCCTTAAAAACTTTCCGACCTTAGTGACACGCCTATCATTCTTACTTACATAAGTTCCTTTAATCTCTTCTGTAATGGTTAGGGTTCTAAATTTATAGCAGACAAATTCTTTGTAGTTAATTCCTGTTCTTTTATGCTTATAAATAAGTGGCCCTTTTGATTCCAGTTTCACCAAAATGTATAAAATAACTGTCATCCAAGATAAAACGAAAATGATAATGAATAATGAAAAGACAATGTCAAAACTTCGCTTTAATATCTTGTTGATTTCATTATTGAGTGCTACTTCTTGGATAGATAATACAGGAATATAGCTATAGAAGTTTGTTTGAAGTCTTTTGGTAAAGAGCTTTTTGGTATTTGGTACAAATTTTATATTGCAGTGATTGTGATTTGCATATTTTACATACTCAGCTAATTCTCTTTCTCGTAATTCATCAATGGCGCAATAAATCTCATCGATATTGTGGTTTTCCAAATATTCAAAACTCTCTTTTATCGTGCCTGAAACTCCCTCTTCATTAGAATTATTGAACACGCCTTTTAGTGCATACCCTAGATCCTTTTTTTCAAGAAACATTTTTTTTAAATCCTTAACTGTATCTCCACGACCTATGATAACAACATTTCTGAAGTTTCCTTTTAAATACAATCGTACGGTTTTTAAAAGATAATAGCTAAGAAGCTTGATAATACTTATAGAGGCAAACACATACAATAGATATTTCAAGGTTTCAATTGCCTCAATATTTATGCTTCTGAAGACGCCTTCAAAGGCAAAAACGCCAAGTCCGAAAACAATAAATTGCTTGATAATAAGCGACAATATGTTTATCAAAGAGGTGTATCTATACACCTTATAAAAATCATTGGCATAAGTAGAGATCAACCAATAGAGCACAGAATAAAACAAAAACAAAAGATGCTTGTCATTAAGTGTCTTTGATGAAAAAAAGTATAAGTCTTCATCATTGAAGTTCAGCAAGTAAAACGCGAATATATTAACTATGAAAAGGTCATATACAATCAGAACAGGTCGTAAGACCCATGAATATCTTCCGCGCCTAAACTCCATACAAAAGTTTAATTTATGTAATCAGAAAAGTCTTTATGCTCGCTTTTATAGAGCTCTTCTTGCGTTAAATTCTTAAAGTACTCAAAGGTTTTTTTCATACCTTCAGCTCTATCGACCTTAGGCTCCCAATTTAAAAGTTTCTTTGCTAACGTAATATCTGGTTGGCGTTGCATAGGATCGTTAACAGGAAGTTCTTTATAGACAATTTTTTGCTTGGTTCCTGTTAGTTTTATGATTTCCTCTGCAAAATCCTTGATAGAAATTTCATGTGGGTTTCCTATATTGACTGGTTTGGAGTAATCACTGTGAAGTAGTCTAAAGATTCCTTCGACTTGGTCGTCCACGTAGCAGAAAGACCTGGTTTGCGATCCATCTCCAAATACGGTTAAGTCTTCACCTCTAAGTGCCTGTCCCATAAAGGCAGGAATCACTCTTCCATCATTTAGTCGCATACGAGGACCATAGGTATTAAAAATTCTAACGATTCTTGTTTCCAATCCATGAAACCTATGGTAGGCCATAGTAATGGACTCTTGAAATCGTTTTGCCTCATCATAAACACCTCTTGGACCAATGGTATTGACATTGCCATAATATTCTTCGGTTTGAGGATGGACTAATGGGTCTCCATAGACTTCAGATGTTGACGCAATTAATATTCTTGCATTTTTCGCCTTTGCAAGACCAAGACAGTTATGCGTTCCAAGCGACCCAACTTTTAAAGTTTGAATAGGTATCTTTAAGTAATCTATTGGACTAGCAGGAGAAGCAAAATGCAGTATGTAATCTAAATCACCTTCAATAGAAATATATTTGGTGATATCGTGTTCTATAAATTCGTAACTAGAATTATTGAGAAGGTGTTCTATATTTTTTTGATCTCCGGTAATGAAATTATCCATCCCAATAACATAGTAACCTTCTTTAATAAACCGATCACTCAAATGCGAACCTAAAAATCCGGCTGCTCCAGTAATTAATACTCTTTTCATGGTGTTTTTGTTTCTCTTCCAATTGAACTGTAATAAAAGCCTTCTTTTTGAGCCTCTTGAATATCGTATAGATTTCTACCGTCAAATATTACAGGCGCATTCATTTCTTTTTTAAGCTTAGAAAAATCTGGTGTTCTAAAGATGCTCCACTCTGTACAAATTATTAAAGCATCTACATTTTCTGTAGCTTCATACATGCCTTTAGAATACTCCAACTTGTCTCCAAACTTACGCTTAACATTTTCCATCGCTTCAGGATCAAATACCTTTACCGTTGCGCCCATGTCAAGCAAATCTTTTATGATATATAATGCTGGAGCCTCTCTAATATCATCGGTTTCTGGTTTAAACGCTAATCCCCAAACCGCGAAACACTTTCCTTTTAAATCATTATTGAAATACGCTTTGATTCGAGGAATTAGAACTGTTTTTTGATTGTTATTTACCTTTATTACAGACTCCAAAATCTCAAATTGGTACCCTGAATCCTTACCAGATTTATGAAGGGCTTTAACATCTTTTGGAAAGCATGAGCCTCCATAACCAATTCCAGGAAACAAAAAGCGCTTGCCAATTCTGGAATCGGTTCCCATACCAGCTCTAACTTTATCTACGTCTGCGCCAACCATTTCACAGAAATTAGCAATTTCATTCATAAAGGTAATCTTTGTTGCTAAAAATGAATTGGCTGCATACTTTGTGAGTTCGGCAGATTTCTCATCCATGATTATGATTGGGTTTCCAGAACGCACAAATGGTTTGTACAACTTCTCCATTAGTTTCGTTGCGCGCTCAGAGCTGCTTCCAACGACGATTCTTTCGGGTTTAAGAAAGTCATCCACGGCAAATCCTTCTCTTAAAAATTCAGGATTTGAAACCACATCAAAATCGACATCGGTTTGACTCGCTATGGTTTGTTTTACCTTTTCGGCAGTTCCAACAGGAACAGTACTTTTATCAACGATAACTTTATAGTCGTCAATAAGGTTACCTATATCTTTTGCGCATCCAAGAACATAGGACAAATCTGCTGATCCATCTTCATCTTCTGGTGTTGGCAAAGCAAGGAAAATAATTTCCCCATGCTTAAGACCCTCTTCTAGTGAGGTCGAAAAATGCAATCTGTTGGCCTTAATATTTCTATGAAAAAGGACATCCAAGTGCGGTTCGTAAATTGGAACGACTCCTTTTCGCATCTTATCAACTTTAGATTGATCGATGTCAATACATAAAACGTCATTTCCTGTTTCGGCTAAACATGTTCCGGTTACCAAGCCAACGTAACCTGTTCCAATTACTGATACTTTCATTTATTTATAAATTCAATAAGCTTTATCTTCTCCTTTAAATATGTTCAATACTGTTTGGGCAATAATATTAAAATCCAACAACAATGACCAATTTTCTATGTAAAATATGTCGTATTTTGTTCGATTTACAATGTCGTCCCTAGTTTCAATTTCTCCTCTATAACCTCTTACTTGTGCCAAACCAGTAACACCCGGTTTTACAACATGTCGCACCATATATTTAGAAATTTTAGTGCCATACATTTCATTTTGCTTCCATAGATGAGGACGAGGACCAACTACAGACATAGAGCCAAACAGCACATTGAAAAACTGAGGTAGTTCGTCAATACTTGTTCTTCTAATAAACTTTCCAACTCTTGTCACCCTAGAATCATTTCGTGTTGCTGATTCTTCAGATCTTGAATTGATAGCCATCGATCTGAATTTATAACACAAAAAACCCTTTTCCTTAATGCCTGGTCTGTTTTGTTGAAAGAAGATTGGTCCTTTGCTTTCTAAAACAATGATTAAGCCCAAAATAGGAATCAACCATGATAAAACAAAACATATTATTATTAACGCAAAAACAATGTCAAAGGTTCTTTTGATTGCTTTTTTAAAAGGATCGTCCAAAGGTATTTCCCTTAAGGAAAGTATGGGTGTTATGTCGTAATAATTGAGGTATAGGTTTTTTGCGAACAGCCCTTTATTATCAGGGATGAATTTCAGGGTTTTCATTTTTACGTCACAAAATTCAATAAATTGTTTGACAGTGCTGTTAGATAGTTCCTTTAACGAACAATATACCTCATCAATTTGATTGGCCTCGATGAAATTAAAACTGTCTTTGACAGATCCGCTTTTGTTGACATCATTTAAATCGGTAAAAAACCCTTCAAACTTATACCCATATCCTGGCTGAAAATTGAAAAAATCCTGTAGCTTCTTGGTGGATTGGTTAGCTCCAATAATTACTACTCTTTTGTAATTGCTACCCGTTATAATCCTATATTTTCTGAATACAACAAACAGTATGATTCTCCACGCGGTTAAAACAAATAACAAAAGGAAGAAATAGTCTGAAATACTTTCTAAGGCTATGTCTTTATGGGTAAGGTAAAAATAGGATAGGATTACTAAAGTATATAAGATGATTTGTTGTAGCAATAAAGAAACAATCTTTACAATTTTAGTAAACCTGTATACTTCATAAAAAGAATACAATATTGATATGGCAAACCAAAACACAACAAAAAACGAAATGTCAACAATATTCTCAGTTAAGAAAAAATAAGATAGCGTTGAGATAATCAATAAATCGATTACATATAATGTAGGTCTAATTAAATTAGAATATCCAACGTTTTTTGACATTTAATAGTTTACATTGCTTCGAGGCAAATATAATTTAATCTATAAAAAATAGCTAATTGCTAGAAGTTAAATACACAGAAACGCAGCCTGTTAATTAGAGGCGTTTAAATTTTGTGTAGGGCTTTGTTTCAACCATCGTTTCAAAAACAGCGAATACAATATGATGAATAAAAAGAGCCCTCTTTGTCGCCATAAAATACTTTCGGTAAAGAAGACAGATGTCATTAAAATAGCAAACATCAATATTAAATAGTCTCCGGTATTTATGGCTTTTGACCAAATTACAACCAGAGCTGCCAGTAGAAGGCACAAGCCTATCAGGCCAAGTTCTGAAAGTGTTTGAGCATATTGATTGTGATAATTGTATTCATGGAATTTGAAATAGGTGTCAAACTCCGTATGCCGCTTTGCAACATTATCTCTTGAGGCAAACAGTCCGAATCCCTTAATCAAAATAGGTTCTTCTTCTATTTGCTCTTTGAGGATTCTTAATTGGAGTAATCGTATAGAGCTTCCCGTCCAATAGTATATTTTTCCAAACTTTTCTTGTGTTAAAACCTCTTCAAGCTTAGAGTGCTTTTCAAAAATCAAGCGCTCGGCTAATGTAATAGAGCTAATTCCGACTAAAATAAATGCCATTACAAAACCAATAATAACCTTTCTTTTATTAAGGTTTTTGAATCTCATTTTAAATAAGTAGATAATGAATCCTATTAAAATGACAGCCAGTATTGTTTTTGATGAAAGTAAAAATAGCAGCATGGCAAAAAAGCCCATAAGAACATAATGCGCTTTTCGTTTTTGTTGCAATGAAATCAAATAGAATAAGCTCATAGAAAAAAGAAGCGATACATATATGGCATTCAATTCTAAAACCTCTACAAGTTGGTGATAAGTAAACACCATTAAAGACTTTGTGTTTATATAATTGTAGATGGCGTTACAGATAAAAAAAACTCCAAGGAGTGTGTTTGATACTGTAAGCACCTTAAATACAATGTCAGATTGCTTTTTTTTAATTTCTGGAAGAAACATGAACACTATAGGAAGAACAAAAATAACAACCATCTTCTCCATTCCTTTTGTGGTTTGTTCAATGTCAACACTCCATAGGAAAGAACAGACAGCAAAAACATACAGCAGTACAGGAATAATAAGACCTTTATGAAGTCTTGGCTTGATTTTATTTAAATAGGTATATCGACATCCAAAAGCCACAAAAACTCCTAAAATAATTCCGCTAGCGGCAAATCCCAACAACAATGTGGATAAGGACAAGCCTAAAAGCAGCATTAAAAACTCTATTGAGTTGAGTTTACTTTTGATGTTTTTTGAAGCACTCATCTAGAAAGTCGAGATATTTTTTGTTGATCATTTCCCATTGAAAACTATGTTCAATTTTTTTATAACAATTTTCAATTTTATCCAAATGGTCTTCCTTTTTGGTACAATCGATGTGTTCCTTAACGTCATCAGCTGAGCTAAAATAGAACGCATCATCGCCCAAAATAGATTTAGTGAATTCGTTGTTATGAGCAATCATCATCACCTTAGAAGCCATGGCTTCCAATAAGGAAGGGTTCGTTCCTCCTACAGAATGCCCATGAAAATATAGGTTTGAAAAATACCTTAAGTTATTGAGGTGTTCAAGATTATAAATACCTCCTGTAAATCTGATATGATCAATTTCGGCGTACTTTTTTTTAAGATAGGCTCCAAACTTATTCACATTGTGTTTTCCAACCACTAAAAAAGGTGTTTTGGTTGCTGCTGATGCAACACCATCTAAAATAGTTTCTAGATTGTTTTCGGGTTCAAAACGTGCAATTAACATGTTGTAATTATGCTTTTGAACCTTATACAGATCCAAAATCTCTTCATTTGGTGTCTTAAACAGTTCTGCACCATAAGCGATGTATTCAGATGAAGCATCATACTCTTTAAGCAAATAATTTTGAATTCCTATAGAATCTGCAATAAGATAATCGCTTGAAATTACAGCTAGTTTTTCAGCATACTTTAAGAACTTTCTAACTGGAGCAGAGTACTTTGATCTCTTCCACTCCAATCCATCCATATTACTAATGATGACGCTTTTTTTAGGCAATAGCCAATGCCAAATTGTATTACTGGTATATCCCAACTGAAGCAAGACATCGAAATTTCTTTTTCTAGAGTCAACGATACAGTTGAAGTCGTATATAAACTGTCCGAAAGTACCAACCTTATCCTCTGGATCATAACAATGTATCAATTTGACACCCTTGAATGTTTCTTCTTGGTATTTATGCAAACTAGAGCTGTACACGTAAACATCATAACCCTTTTCTGCAAGATACACTGCAAAAAACTCTGTGAACTGTTCAAAACCACCATAATGGTTTGGTATTCCTCTTGTGCCTAAAATCCCTATTTTCATTTTCAGTGTTTTGAAATATTGAAATGGTCTGTTAATTTTTTTTGTAAATATCTATAAATTGTGAGACATGTCTGTCTAAAGAAAATTTTTGTTTGGCGTGTTCATATCCCTTTTTGCCAAAGTCAATTGATTTTTCTTCATTAGTCAACATGAGTTTTAGCTTTTTGCTCAAATCGTCTACGTCGCCTGGATTAAAAAAATAACCCGTTTCACCATCCAAAACAATTTCCTTTAAACCTCCATGATTTGCAGCAATAACTGGTTTTCTTGATAGCATCGCTTCTAAAGCGACAAGTCCGAATGGCTCTGGTTCAATTGACGGAACGACAGCAATATCGATACTATCCCAAATGCTCCAGATGTTTTCCTGAAAAGGAATAATGCTACACAAGTTTTCTAATGATGCTTGTGTGATGTTTTGCTGAAGTTCTTCAACTAAATACTCTTGGTTTGGAGGTGCTGAACCTACAAAAATCAGCTTTGCATTTTTGTTTTCAGGAGATGCCTTTTTAAACGCCTCTAATAGCAACGTTTGTCCCTTCCATTTACTAATTCTTCCTATTAAAGCGATTACTTTTTCATTGTCGTTCACACCAAAAAGTTCCCTCCTTATAGCTTTGATATCTTTATCAGAAGTAGGTGGTTTTTCTCTATCCATCCCATTTAAATTGACAATCGCTTTTTTTGTGAGCTTCTGATTGTTTTTACATAGGACTTCCTTAGAAGCTTCAGAATTAAAAACCACTGTGTCAGACAATGAATTCACGAGAAAAGGATAAATTTTACTGACAATTTTAGGTTTCTTTATAATTTCATGAACATGCCACAAGTGTTTCACTTTATAGCGTTTTGCATAAAATCCACCTAATAAAACCGCCAATGTGTTTGAGTGTATCAAATCAATATTCTCATTTTTCAATAGCCTATGTAAACGTTTGGTCGTTTTAGCTATCTCAAAAGGTAGGCTTAATAACTTTAGTGGCTTAAAGATACTTCTAGAAATTTTTATAACTGGAAATACAATGACGTTTACACCAAAAGCCTCTAGCAGGTCTTTTAAAGGTCCTTTGTTGGGTAGAACCACAATGGTTTTAAATTCTGGAGATGATTCAATAGACTTTACTAAATATAATAAAGCCTTATCAGATCCATAAAGCTCTGAAGACTGGTGAATATAAAGTATGGTTTTAGCCATTAAGATGTTTTAAAATTTTTGCTGGCACTCCACCAATTACAACGTTATCTGGAAATTCATCCTTAACAACAGATCCTGCCGCCACAACAGAATTGTTACCAACTTTGCTACCATCTAAAAACGTGGCTTTAGAGCCTACCCAAATATTATTTCCGAGTTCAATACCTTTTGAAGTAACGCCTTGCTCTCTGATTAACAACTTTGTGTCTGAGAAATTATGGTTTTCCGAATGAAAGCTAATATACTGACCCATAATAACATCGTTCCCTATACGAACACCTCCAGAACAGCCAAAATAGGAGTATTCTCCAACAGCGGAATTATTGCCAATTTGTAGACCTTTTCCGTATTTAGACAAGTGACTGGTGGTGCTTATGGTGGTAAAGGCTCCTATTTTAACCACATCTCCAAGCTTTATTTCCTGACTTGCATGACAATCTATTACCACATGCCTTTCGATAGTACAACCCTTCCCGAAATAAAAGTTGGATTTGTTCAATATGCGAACTTTCGATCCTAAGAATATCTTACGTCTGGTTTTAATGAGTCCTCTAAGCATCATTACTGTTCTATTTACCAAAAAAGAAATGACGAGTTTATTTGAAATGTTATCATCCAAAGTATATGACTTCCCAAATTTCACTAGGAGCTTTTGAAGTAATTGCTTTAACATATTCAAATTTAAGTTGTAGTCAGTTTTGATTGTTGAGTATTATAGAAATAGCTTAAGTAAATAATTCCCCCTAAAATAATACCTCCATAGTCTCTTGGGTTGTAAATTCCTGAAACTATCAGTGTTGTAAACATATAATAAATGGCAATGCCTGACAATAAATTGTTAATAATAATTGCCTGTCTGTTTTCTGTTCTGATATAAACTTGTAAATACAAGGTTAAGAGAAAAACGAGAAAGGCCAATACTCCCAGCAAACCTGCTTTATAAGCAATATAAGCGTACCCATTATGTATGGTTGTTATGTACTGAATACCTTCTGCATTCAATGGTGCTACAAACTCCAAATCAACTAATGAGCCAACCCCTTTTCCACAAACCAACCCAAAGCCCATAGGTGTGTCAGCGAGCTGTTCAAAAGCCTTTTTTGCTTCATAAGCACGCCAATGATCCCATAGGTCTGAGTGATCTTCAATATTTATTTCCGAAGAAAAAATCTCTGATGGTGCGATCTTTACTTTATATAAGAATCCTTCCAGACCGTCTGCACCACGTTCGAGGTCTGTAGAAAATAAATAGGCGTAAAACAGTAAAACAGCCGTAAAGAATGCAGTCATGTAAATCAAACCCTTTCGTGTGATAGCCAAATACCCATTTATTGATAATAATAGAATTATGGCAGCAACTGTAGCGGTTCTAGAAAAATAAAATATGAACGACATCAATATGATAGCGATAATGGTCTTTCTGTATTTTGATTTAAGAGTATAAAGTTCTCTTCCTTTTTTTGAAAATAATAAGACCACTGCAAAAATTTCCACCACGTTACCTCTACCTGCAAAGTTCCTTACTTTATTGACATTGAAGTCATTGTCTGTAAGGAAGTAGAGTACTTGTGATATATGAATGATTGCAAAAAAGAATGCGATGTAAATAATCGCTTTAAAAATGAACTTTTTGTCTTCAATCTTACTAATGAGATAATATCCCATTAAAATGAATAGAAAAGGTTTTGCTAAAAAGAAAAAGTCTTTTATGATGTCTAAAATCTTGCTTGGATAAAAGAATGAAGAAAAGATACTCAACAAGAAAATCGCCACTAAAGGAGCAATAATATTGAGGAAGTTATTTGAGTATTTGTAGCGAATATTCATAAAAATGAATGTCGATACCAAAATCATTAAAAGAATATTGACTTCAATGGAAAATATCAGCGGAGGAATAATTATCGAACTCGCAAAAACGACCTTATAAACAGAGTCTAATCTTATCTTCATTACTGCAAGCTAAACTTTTTCTTTAAATTTAAAAACTCTTAGCGTTTTTAAGCCTTTTATTATACTTTTTATTTTGAATTTAACCATCAAATAGAGATAATCATAATTACAAATAAACTTACTTAAACCTCCTGTTTGGTGTTTTGCCCTAGCGGTTTCTAAAAGCGCCTTTTTAACCATATTATTACTTACACCACCTCCACTCATTACCGCAGTGGTTTTATCAGATTTCAGTGTTCTAAGTTTTTGTTTTGCACGTAATAAAAGTTCATAATCACCCGCAATTTTATAAGATGTATCGTAATTTCCATAGGCATCAAAATATGCTTTGCTATGAAACGATCCTACATGAGCTGGAGTAATAACTATGTTTCTACGGAAACCTTTCCAGGTCCAAACAGTGTCGAGAAGCCTTTTATTGTCTTCGCTTTCAACATACAACACATTAGAGTACATCCAATCTGCTGATGTGTTTTCTGATAGTTTATCATACGTTTCCAAGGCATCTTCTAAATAGTAGTCATCAGAGCCAAGAAATGAAATCCAATCTCCAGAAGCTAGTTTTAAACCCTTATTCCATGCATCATAAATACCAGAGTCCTTTTCAGAAATCCATTTGAAAGAAATATTTTTAGATTTGAACTTAGCTTCATAGGCTTTAAGGATTTGTACCGTATTATCGGTTGAAGCGCCATCAATAACAATATACTCAAAATCAGTTAGGGTTTGATTGAGTAGGGAATCTAGAGTTCTAGTAATAGTTTTATCACTGTTAAAAGAAGACGTAATGACACTAAACTTCATAAAATCAATTTCGGTTTCTAGTGTTAATTATTATAAGATAAACTAAAAGAAAATCCCTGTTGTCTTTTATGCGCAATTCATTTTAAGACATAAATTTACCTTTTAACCACTTAAAGCTTTTTGCAAAATACAAGTGCAGATTAAAACGCCTGATCAGTAGATTTAAATAATAATCATACCAGTCTGTAAAAGTAAATAATCTGGTCTTAGTTTTTATTGATTTTATAGAATTTATGATTTCTGATTTATCGTAGCCTTGGGCCTTGAGATCTTCAGAATCAATTTTATTGATTAGCTTACAAGCAACACGCTTACGAAAGTTGGTGTCTAAAATTTGTTTCCACTTTGCAAGGCTATTGATACTAATGGTTTTGTAATCTTTTATACCTGTGGGATCACCTAAACTACCCTTTGTTTCCTGAGATGAGAATTTGTTGATCATAGACTCATCATACTCCAAATCTAAATACGACATGATATTTTTAAGTTGAGACTCTGGAGCCTCGACAAAGCTTTCGTAATTAATCGCAATTGATTTTAATTGGTAGGTTCTATATGCCTGTGATAACATTTTATAACCAACAACAATATCATTATACGAATCTAAAAATGGTCTAAGACGATTATTGGCCCAAGTACTAAGCATTGAAGTGTAGATTTGCTCTGGACTTCTGAATAAAAAAATAAATTTTGCTTCAGGAAATATCCTATGTATCTCATCAATAATTAGATAGTATCGAGGCGTTTTATCAAGGAAATAGCTTTCGTTGTTTTTTGATAATTTCGATTGAATGTCTACAATAAAATTCCTCAGTGCTGTATCATAATCTTCTTGCTTATTGGGCAGATTCTCAATGAGATCGTTTATTGCTTTGGCCGCAAGCATACTACCATATTCTGACAAGGACCCTTTTTCTTTCAAACCGTATATTTGAGGTAATAATATCCACGGTTCGGCTGTACTGGCAATGTCTTTATGTGCCATTAATGTCCTTTGCATTAATGTAGAACCTGACCTTGGTAAAGAAAAGATAAAGACTTGCTTCATTAAGGAATGCTATCGATTACTTACGTTGTTTTCTGCTCTAAATATAATCTAAAGAATTCACAGTAGAGGCTTCAAATAGATAACTTTAAAAATTTGCAAAAAGAGAATGTCCTTAGGTTTAGATATACCCTAAGTCTTTTAGTGTAGATTCAAATGCTTCGCAAATTTTATTTTGGTTTTCTTGACTTAGGGTTTTCATCCATTCATTGGTTTCCCCTTTTCTAACAAAATGCATGTTTTGCCTGCTATTTTTGAGGGCTTTAATCTGCTTTTTGTTCTCAATTTCATTGGCTCTCATTTTTTTGAAAGAGCTCTTTTCAATGGCACAAGACAACTTTTCTTCGGTATAATCAATATTCATGAAATTGAGAATGTTTCTAAGGTGCTTTGAAGTGTCTTCTTTCAAGTCTTCATACCTAACCAATAAAAACTTATCTGAGTCTTTACATGATCCCATCCAACTCCCAACGTTTTCTTTCCATGACCCATAAGGATCATAGTTTCCCTTAATGTAATTGTCAACAAAAACATCCATACTAAGATTGTCCTTAATTTTATTCATTTTTTTAAGGTATTCGTAGTAAGATACACAAACGCTCCTTGGGTCACGAACGATATAAACGACCTTTTTATATCTCGGGTCGAAATATTCATGGCTTTTTAATATTCTCGGCGATTCAAACTTCTTTAAGTCTTTATTCCTAATCTTATAGATGTCTGGAATCAGGCTATTCATATTGGTGAAATTGAAATCGTCACTAATAATGTTACCAATTAAAAAACGCAACCAAGTGTTTCCGCTTTTAGGATATGATACCAAATAAACATCAGACTCTATAACATCTATGTTACGTCCTATTTTTCGGTTCTCCAAGAACTTCCTTACTTCTGTTTTAGCGTTGCTGATCATTGTTAACTCAACTTATTAAATGGCAGGTAAAAGGTCCAAAAACCTAACTTACGCTTTATTATGATAACTAATGATATATTCGTGAGAATAATAGTGGTCATTGTCGATATGGCTGCTCCGTTTATCCCATAAATAGGAATCAATATAAAGTTTAGCGTTAAGTTAAGTATTCCTGAAAAAAATACAACCCTCTGAAACAACTTTTGATTATTGGTCATTTGCATTATATATCCAACTGAACCTGAGATAGACCCAATGAATTGTCCTATACACAATAAAATCAGAACTGTTTTGGCATTGATAAACTCATCGCCATTTAGGCCTAAAACAAAGTCTGAAAATACCACCAAGACAATCAGTAGAGGTGCCGTGGAATAAAATATCAATTTGGTAGATTTTCGTACTACTGATCCAAGCTCTTCAATTTTTTGACTAGCAAACAGTTCAGCAAATTTTGGTGTTGCTATGGCGTTAATGGAGAATAGAAAGATGCTTGACAATACTGATATTTTCTGTGCTACCGAATACAAACCCACCTCATAGTCTTCCATGTATAGCTGAATCATGATGATATCTATCCAGCTGATTATAAATAAAAAAGACCCTGCAAATAGCATTGGAGTAGAAATGGAAATAATCTTCTTGAAATCATAATTGGTCACATAAGCAACCTTTATCTCATCAGGTTTTCGTGATATATTTTTGAGTTTTTTTAGAAAAAAAAGTAATCCAAATACAAATGTGAGAAGTGTTGCATAAAAATAAATGCTGAACAAGGGTTTATCAATTCCGAAAGCTTTGAAAACCAACAAAAGAGATATAAAGAACACATTAACCAGTGTGAATTTAAAAAGAATAAAAAGACTGCTGTTCTTGTAGGATTGAAATGTTGCAAAAATAATAACCAGTAAAGAAAAAGGGATTAATGTGTAAAGAACGTATGTGTAGTTTTCCTTTAATCCTTCACTATCAATAAATTCAATAAACTGATCTTTAAAAATTAATCCGATTGACACAATAAGTACCGAAACCAACAATACAATCAAACACGCTTTAAATAAGACCGATTTAATATGCCGATAATTTCCCTCTTCATTTATAGCTGTGATTATTCTTACTAGGGAATTATCCAGTCCAAACCTTGGAAAGATAATTAAGATATTTAATAGTACAATGCTGAAGGCGTAAGCGCCATAATCTTTTGCCCCAAAGTTATTAGTGATGTATAGCATGATGGCATAGCCTAAAACCATACCTAATATCTTCAATAAAAAAACAGTTGCTCCGCCTTTTAACAACTCAGCAAAATCCTTATCATTGAACACACTTTGAAGTAGTGCTTTCGTCTTTTTTGTAACCTGCATTAAAAGGGAGTCAACTTACTTATTAGTAGAGTTTGTGATCAATTTTATTCTCTAAAACTTTTCTGGAAATAAATGTTGGGCTATAAGTTCCATCCATTTCTTTAGATACCGCTTTAAACTCTTCTTGATTATAGTCAATAAATTTATTGGGATTAAAAAACTGAAAAAAGTTTTGCCTGCTTACAATAATATCTTTTCCATGATAACTCAGCTTGGCATCAACAATTTGAATTGTTTGGGATTTCTCATCGTTTCCGTACCTTAACAGTAAGCGCAATGGTAAAGTATCATCAGGTAGCTGAAAAAACAATTCTTGAGGTGTGCTACTACCCTTTGTTTTAACACTTACAGAATTTTCTTTTTTGATATCAGTGTTTTCTTCATCAAGGTAAAACAATGTAAATTCATCATCCTTTTCAATTACCGCGTTGATTGTAAAAGAAAAATACTCTTTTTTCTCCTGGACATTCGTATCGGCTGTACGCTTTTCGTCTTTACAACTAAAAGTCAATAAAAGCAATAAAATAAAGGTTGTTTTGAATTTCATATCCATGTTTTTAAACAATCATTCCAGCTGCAACGGTCTCATTGGTTGTGTCATCTACTAATATAACGCTTCCTGTTGTTCTGTTCTCTCTGTACGAATCAACCATTAATGGCTTAGTAGTTCTTATTCTTACTTTAGATATGTCGTTCATATTAAGTTCCTTGTCGTCACTATTACGTTCTAAAGTATTGATGTCAAACTTATATACCACCTCTTTAATCATGGCCTTTTGTTCGTTAGAAGTATGGCGAATACTATATTTGGCTCTTGGCTTAGCTGGATTATTGTGTAACCAACATAGCATGACCTCAATGTCCTGAGAAGGTTCTGGTTTATTGTTAGATCGAACAATCATATCACCTCTACTGATATCGATGTCATCTTCCAAAGTAATAGATACCGACATTGGAGCGTAGGCTTCTTCCAAAGACTTTTTATAAGTATCAATACTTTTAATTTTTGAAGTAAACCCAGAAGGCATAACGGTAATGTCATCTCCTACTCTTAAAATTCCACTAGCCACTCGACCTGCATAACCCCTATAATCTCTATGCTCTTCACTTTGTGGTCTCAATACAGTTTGAACTGGAAATCTAGCGTCAACTTTATTGATGTCGCTACTAATGTGCATCGTCTCCAGAGTATGAAGCAAAGGCGCGCCTTGGTACCAGTCCATATGTTTTGAACGATTAACCACATTATCTCCAAGCAATGCGCTTATAGGAATGAAACGAACATCTTTTATAAGCATTTTAGAAGAGAACTCTTCAAATTGATTGATCACATTATTATATGCCTCTTCAGAAAAGTCTACCAAATCCATTTTGTTGATACAAACAATTACATGCGGAATTTGCAATAATGAAGCAATGAAAGAATGTCGTCTTGTTTGCTCAATAACACCATGTCTAGCATCCACCAAAATAATTGCGGCATTAGCAGTTGACGCTCCAGTGACCATGTTTCTCGTATATTGGATGTGACCTGGTGTGTCGGCAATGATAAACTTGCGTTTTGGCGTTGTAAAATATCTATATGCAACATCAATGGTAATCCCTTGTTCTCTTTCGTCTCTTAAACCATCTGTAAAAAGAGCCAAGTCAACTCCATCGTGCCCTTTCTTTTTGCTAGTGTTTTCGATAGCTTGTAATTGGTCTTCAAAAATCGATTTAGAATCGTATAACAAACGCCCTATTAATGTACTTTTTCCATCATCAACACTTCCTGCGGTTGTAAATCGTAATAATTGGTTATTGTCTAGCATGTGTCTTTTTTTAAAAATATCCTTGACGTTTTCTATCTTCCATTGCAGATTCTGAGCGTTTATCATCGCTTCTATTTCCACGTTCTGTTTGGCGCATACCAGAAACCTCGTCGGCGATTTTCTCTAGTGTATCGGCATCTGATTCAATTCCACCAGTAATCGTTATATCACCTAATGTTCTGAACCTTACTTTCTTTACAACAATCTCTTCGTGATCTTCTAAAACTAAAAATTTTGAATTCGGAATCCAGCTATCCTGTCTCCAAACTACTTCCCTTTCATGAGCAAAATACAATGACGGGATGGCTATGTTTTCACGTTTGATGTAATTCCAAACATCCATTTCGGTCCAATTACTGATTGGAAACGCTCTAAAGTGTTCACCCTCAAAATGCTTACCGTTGAATAAGTTCCAAAGTTCAGGTCTTTGGTTTTTTGGGTCCCATTGTCCGAAATCATCTCTATGTGAAAAGAAGCGCTCTTTAGCTCTCGCTTTTTCCTCGTCCCTTCTTCCACCACCTATCGCACAGTCAATTTTGTTCGTTTCAATGGCATCTAAGAGCGTGGTTATTTGCAGGGCGTTTCTGGTAGCATTCTTTCCTTTTTCCTCAGCAACACGACCTTCATCAATAGATTCTTGGACAGAGCCAACAATAAGTTCAACTCCTAATTCCTTAATGATATTGTCTCGAAATTCAATCGTTTCGGGAAAATTATGTCCTGTATCAACATGCATTAAGGGAAATGGAATTTTTGATGGATAAAATGCTTTTTTCGCTAAATGAGTCACCAAAATAGAATCCTTTCCTCCAGAAAATAGGATAACAGGGTTGTCAAATTGAGCCCAAACCTCTCGTAGTACAAAGATGGCCTCGCTTTCTAATTCATCTAAATAATTTAAATAATATTTACTCATTGTTCACTGACAATTTTGGAGTTATGTAATCAACTATCCTCTGAGCTGCTGCTTCAATCGATTCGTGTTCAGTTTTAATCTCAACATCAGGATGTTCAGGTGCCTCGTAAGGTGCTGATATACCTGTCATATTTTTGATTTCTCCTGCTCGGGCTTTTTTGTAAAGTCCTTTTACGTCTCGACGTTCGCATTCGTCTAAACTAGTATTGATATAAATCTCGACAAAGTTAACATCTTTGACGATACTTTTAATGTTCTCACGGTCTTTTTTATAGGGAGAGACAAAGGCGGCAAGAACAACAAGTCCAGCATCAATCATAAGGTTTGCAACTTCTGCAATTCGTCGAATATTTTCTGTTCTGTCTTCCGGTGAAAAACTCAGGTCTTTATTGATCCCTTTTCGGATATTGTCGCCATCTAAAGAATAGGTTTTAATCCCTTTCTCGAAAAGCTTTTGTTCAACAACATTAGCTATTGTTGATTTTCCAGAACCTGACAAGCCGGTGAACCAAAGTAAAAAGGATGTGTGTTTGTTCGCGTTTAAGCGGTCTTCTTTAGCTATTTGATAGCTATGGGGAATAATATGTTTTGACATGTTATTGTTTTTTTCCAAAAAAGAACTGTCTGATTTTTCCTAAAGGAAGTCTTAACCAAAGTCTTTCGTGTAAATAATACAATACGAATTTCGTAAATAATTCTGTAAGTGCAATATACAATGCTATTTCATTAAAGGAATTCAGAACCGATCCTGAAATTATGAATGTCATGGCAGTAGCTATGATTCTCCAAGATATTGTTTTTTGTAAGGTTTGTATTTGAGAAACAGCTCTGTTGAATAGCACTTTTTGCCATGCTCTTTCATGTAAATAATACACAAAATACTTTATCAAGAATTCAATGGCACCAATCTTAATGGCGTTATCTAAACTACAATTATCATTGAGACAAGTCACCAACAATACTACGAGAATCGTGTCGGCTGTAGCAACGATTCTCCATGATATACCTTTAATTAGGCTTCGTATATGTGATTCTCTCTTGTATGTTGCCATTTCAATATTATTGCTTAGACACTACAAACCAAGGATTTAAAAGGTTTTCTTTGTTGTATAGCAACGGTTCGTTTGTCTCTTTTGAAATCACTTCCAATCCAACAGCATTGCAAATTGCATGACCTGCCGCAGTATCCCATTCCATTGTTGGTGCAAATCTAGGATAAACATCCGCATTTCCTTCCGCAACTAAACAAAATTTTAAAGAGCTTCCTTTTGAAACTACTTCAACTTCTTTTCCCGATTGTTTAATGGTGTCAATAAAATCTAACGTTTCGGTACTCATATGAGAGCGGCTTCCTACTACCTGAACTATTGAACCATCAGCCGATTTAGGGTTTAAAGGCTTTATTTTATTAGTAAGTTCCTCCAAGGGCGTTTGGTGTGATGATAATTGAGCCTTGAACCCTTGTTTTTTGGAAACATCTCCAAAATAAATTGTCTTGGTCGCTGGCACATAAATCACTCCTAAAATCGGTTTGCCATTAGAAATTAGTGCTATGTTGACTGTAAATTCACCATTTCGTTTAATAAACTCTTTTGTTCCATCAACCGGATCTACTACCCAACAAGTACTCCATTGATTTCGTGTATCAAAATCAATTTGTTTGTTCTCTTCACTAATAATTGGAATCCCTGTATCTTTTAAATATGAATTGATAACATCGTTGGCTCTTTTATCTGCTTCTGTTAATGGTGACTTGTCGTCTTTTATTTCAACATTAAACGCTGTGTCATAAACTTGCATTATAACGTCTCCCGCTTCTAAAGAGGCTTTTATTGCTGTTTTAAGGTTGTTTTCAATCATAAATTCGTAATTGCTATTTTTAAACTGTCTCTCCAATATGGAATAGATATGTTAAACGTCTTCTTTATTTTTGATTTGTCAAGTACGCTAAAATGTGGTCTTTTAGCCGGTGTTGGATAATCTTCTGTATGAATTGGATTGACGTTGATTTTGGTATTGTTGATTTCAAAAATTGCTTTTGCAAAATCGTACCAACTAGCCACACCTTCATTGCTAAAATTATAAATACCGTAGGCCTCAGAATCTTGTTTGATAATCGTTAGCAAGGAATAGGCCAAATCTCTTGCGTAGGTTGGTGTGCCTATTTGATCGGAAACGACATTGATTTCATCTCTTTGGCCAGCCAAACGCAACATTGTTTTTAAAAAGTTTTGGTTGTATTCAGAATAAAGCCATGATGTTCTGATAATAAAATACCTTTTATATGTTTTATTCAAGAGCAATTCACCTTCACGCTTGGTACTTCCATAAATCCCTAATGGATTAGTATCGTCGATTTCTGTATAAGCGACACTCTTTTTTCCATTGAAAACAAAGTCGGTTGAAACATGAATAAACCTAGTGCTATTTATCTCTGCGCCTTTGACAAGATAATTCAGAGCGTTCACATTGATATCTGTTGCCTTCTCGATATCTTCTTCTGCTTTATCAACAGCAGTATAGGCAGCACAATTTAGACACCAATCAAAATCGTGGGATTTAAATAACCCAACGACCTCTTTTTCATTTGTAATGTCTAATTGGGACCTGTCTACAAAAGTAAATTTGAAATTTGGAAATTCATCTTTGATGGATTGAATGCACCTTCCCAGTTGACCATTTGCACCAGTTACCAAAATTTTTTTCATAGCCTAGCGTCTTGAAGCTTTGGTAAAATTAAGTCTTTATCTGAAACCACAAGCTCGTCGTTGCTTAATTTCCAATCGATATTTAAAGTTGGGTCATTGTAGATGACGCCTCCTTCAGATTCTTTATTGTAATAATTGTCACATTTATATGTAAACACCGCAATATCGCTCAAAACAACAAATCCATGAGCAAAACCTCTGGGCACAAATAATTGCTTCTTATTGTCTTCTGATAATTCTACAGCAACATGTTTACCAAATGTTGGTGATCCCTCTCTTAAATCAACAGCAACATCCAGCACCTTTCCCTTAACCACTCTAACCAATTTTGCTTGAGCAAATTCACCTATTTGATAGTGAAGACCCCTTAAGACACCTTTTTGGGAGCAAGACTCATTATCTTGAACAAATATTGTTTCTGTTCCTGTTAGCTGATTGAAAGTTCTATCCTTAAAACTCTCAAAAAAATACCCTCTGTTATCCTCAAATATAGTTGGCTCTAGAATGAAACACCCTTTTAATTCTGTTTCCTCAATCTTCATTGTTTGCTTTTAAGTAATCCTAATAGATTTTTGCCATATCCACTTTTCATCAATGGTTTTGCTAATTTCTTGAAGTCACTTTCAGTAATGTAGTTCATTTCAAATGCGGCTGCTTCAATCGATCCTATTTTTAATCCTTGACGCTCTTCTATGACCTCAACAAATTGAGAGGCTTGCATTAAGGATTGAAAAGTCCCGGTGTCAAGCCAAGCAGTGCCTCTATCTAAAATACTGACATTTAGCTTGTTTTGCTTAAGATATTCTTTGTTGACATCTGTAATTTCAAGTTCGCCTCGATCACTTGGTTGAATGTTTTTTGCTATTTCAACAACAGAGTTGTCATAAAAATAAATACCTGGAACAGCAAAATTGGATTTGGGTTTTTTAGGTTTTTCCTCAATAGAAATGGCCTGACCGTGTTCATTAAACTCAACTACACCATATCGTTCTGGATCATGAACCCTATAGGCATAAATGATTCCTCCGTCTGGATCATTATTGGCCTGAAGGAGTTTTGAAAGTCCAGAACCGTAAAATATGTTATCTCCTAAAATAAGAGCTACTTTGTCATTTCCTATAAAATCAGCTCCAATGATAAAAGCTTCTGCCAATCCGTTAGGTGCTTCCTGAACTGCATATTCAAATTTACACCCATACTTTTTTCCGTCACCCAACAACTCTTTGAATAAAGGTAAATCTTTAGGTGTGGAAATAATCAAGACCTCTTTGATGCCTGCGTACATCAAAGTAGACAATGGATAATAAATCATTGGCTTGTCGTAAATAGGCATTAACTGCTTGCTAACCGACAAGGTTAATGGGTGTAATCTTGTGCCAGAGCCTCCTGCTAAAATAATTCCTTTCATTATCCGTATTGCTTTTTATAATAAGATTTGTAAGTGCCACTGGTGACATTACTCAGCCAAGATTCATTATTCAAATACCAATCAATGGTTTTTCCAAGCCCTTCTTCAAAAGTAACCGAAGGTTTCCATCCCAGCTCATTTTTTATTTTAGAGGCATCTATTGCATACCTCAAGTCGTGTCCTGGCCTATCTTTTACAAATGTAATCAAAGCTTCTGAAGACCCTTTTTCACGATTTAATTTCTCGTCCATTTGTTGGCAAAGCAACTTTACCAAATCTATGTTTTTCCATTCATTAAATCCACCTATGTTATAGGTTTCTCCTATTACTCCTTTGTGAAAAACTGTATCAATAGCAATCGCATGGTCTTTTACATAGAGCCAATCTCTAGTATAGTTTCCGTCTCCATACACAGGTAAGGGTTTGTTGTGAATTATGTTGTTGATGAAAAGCGGTATAAGCTTTTCAGGGAACTGGTTTTGCCCATAATTATTGGAACAATTCGAAATAACATAAGGCAAGCCATATGTTTCGCCATAGGCTCTAACAAAATGGTCAGAGCTTGCTTTAGAGGCAGAATATGGTGAATTTGGATTATAAGACGTCTTTTCTGTAAAAAGTCCCGTATGCCCTAGCGTGCCATAAACCTCATCAGTACTAATATGGTAAAAACGCTTCTTTTCAAAACTATCTTCCCAACAAGATTTAAACGCATTTAGCAAAATCATTGTTCCAATAACATTGGTTTTCACAAAAGCCAAGGGGTCTGTTATAGATCGGTCAACATGGGATTCTGCCGCTAAATGAATCACAGCATCAAACCTATGGACTTCAAATAGTTCTTGTATAAAAGGTTGATCTGTTATATCTCCCTTAATAAAACGATAATTAGGCTCGTTTTCAATGTCGGTTAGGTTTTCTAGGTTTCCGGCGTAAGTAAGAGCATCTAAATTATGGATTTCATAATCCGGATATTTTCTGACAAATAATCTAACTACATGTGAACCTATGAAACCAGCACCTCCAGTAACAAGAACTTTTTTTTTAATGTTCATAGTTTCTTACAAAGATTAATGTTCTGCTCGCAAGGAATATCAAACAAAACACTATGAATGTTAGTGCTGGAAATACTACAGAATACCTTTGGAAAAAAGAATCTTTAATACTTCCTACTTCCTGGAACCCTGAAACTGTATCAAAGAACACATCTTCCTCAATCTTTTTCTCATCTAATAGCCTCAACTCGTTTCTTAAGGCTAACTCTTTATTAAGAAGCTCAAATTCTTTGGTTCTAGATTTTTCCGGTTCTACCGAAAGACCATCTCTTAGACTTATTGTTGCATTAGTTGATTTCGACTCTTCCTCTAGTACTTTAATGTAGACTTGTTGTAATGAATCTACAGATTTTATAGACGATATAACACTTTGTTTTTGGATATAAATCAAAGAGTCTCTTTTCTTCATTTTTTTCTCTGAATAAGTGTTTTTAAAAGAATCGTTAAGACCTCCTTCGAGATTTTTAAAAATATTCTTTTTTCTAGCTTCTACTGATATCTCGAAAAAATCAGATGAGTATATGTTTCTATTCTCAATAAAATCATCGTAGCTAATATCTTGTGCTCTAATACTATCTAATGATTTTAAATAAGTATCATATTGCTTGATTTTTTCATTCTCGCTTTCTGGCCCAATAGCAATTTCGAACTTGTTAATCATCTTGGCGTCATCTGTTTCGATTGTAAATATTTCTGCCAGACCATCAAAATCCTCGTTTTCAATTAAAGCATTAAAGTAATTGATATTATTTACCAATTGGTATTTAGAATCGAAATAAGGCTTAACAAACATAGACGAATAATATATAGGCGTTCTTACCTTCTCTAAGAAATACCCGATACATGCAGCAATTACAAGTGAAATAGCAATCAGTTTGATGTTATCAATAAGCGTCTTTAATAGAAATACTAAAACAGATAAGATAGATTTGAATATCGACTTAAAAAAGTCGTAAATCTTTGAGAAAAAATTTCCAACTAATCTAAAGAAGACAATTAAGTCAATTTCATCCTCCTTTACTTTCTCAGGTGTATTTTCAGTCATATTATAGTTTTTAAAATATTTGTTGTAATATTTTTCTTGTGATTAAGTATGTTGGTTTAACTCCAGAAGTACCTAAACCTCCAGAGGCCAGGGTGCTTCCTGTTTCTAGAGGATTATCACTGGCATAATAAGCATATCGCACTTTAACATCAGGATTAATACTGCCTCTAACTTTAGATGCTGCCTGTATCGCTTTTTGATAATGAGCACCTTCCATTTCGAGTCCAATAACATTCCACGTTGAGTTGTAGAAAAATTTCAAAATTTCCTTGTTCTGCAATGAAGTTCCCAATACAGTGATCATTGACCCTTCATAAACATTAACGCCTTGTCCTTCCAAATCAGATTTAGACAATTCGTTTTTAAATGGATAATTATCTGCTGTTCCTTCAAAAATATGGGCCGAAGGAATCATAATATCTCCTTTTCCGCCTTCTAAAATTCCTGCTTTTCCCATGATGGAAACCGACTCAACATTTAAATATACTTTTTCGCCATTAACCTTAATCGGTTTGAAAAGTTCATCAATAGTTTCGTAAGCTTGCTCACCAAAAGCATAATCCATAACAAAAATTACAGGTTTCTGGTCGCTATTACGAAGGCTGTTCACTTCAATATCGGTTTTGGAAAAATCGATTTTTTCAGTGTCAAAAATTTGAACATCAATGTTGGTTCCAGACGTGTCCTCAATGTATATCATTCCATTTTGCAACGCTTCTTTTGAAACTTTATTGCGCAAGGCTTGATTTTCTTTTTGACTTAATGCTTCATAAACCTCAAAAATTTCCTTTTTAGCGGTTAAAGACTTCAATGCTATTGGTGCAAATATGGAGTTCATGACACTATGCATATTGGCACTGATGACATGTATAGGACGTGTTAACAAATTGTGCTTATGAAGCACCGTTTTTATATGGTCGGCCCAAATCTCACCATGAATATGATGGCCTAAACGCTCCCGTAAAACCGGACTAAAGGTTACAGTTCTTTTATTGTTTTCAATCACTTCATCAATTGCCAATCTTCCTAACCAATAAATAATGTGCAATAGTCGATCTGGTTTTGCGTTGGAAGTGAATTTTTGATGGGCTTCTGTTAATTCGTTAAACGTTCTACCTAAAATGTTTGCGGTATGTGTGATGGCAATTTCCCTATCTTTTTGGCTAAGTTTGCCTTTTGATAATACCGCGCTTTCCAGTTTCATCCAATCTCGAGAAGTCGCACCATCTTCATCAATCAAAACACGCTTGCTAATTTTATGGGATTCAATGAATAGAAATGTTAAGTGGGTTAAGATATCATAGATTTCTGAGCGACCGCGAGTGACTTCAATATTCATTTGCTCTTCGTCAATACGGTAACAATTTCTTCTCCTTTTGGGTGGAATTATAGGTTTAAAATGCGAATTGCTGTATCCTTCATCACTAGTAAGGTTAATGTACCTGCATTCTTCTATTCCTTCTGGAAGTCGGTCAATAACATAAAGAAGGCCTTCCAATTCGGCTTTTTCTTCAGCAATAGAACCGTATATTTCTGGCCTTAATAGCAATAACGCTTCTCGAAGCGTTTCGCCTGAAACTCCCATTGGTTTATAAAACCCGCGATTAAACAAATGCCTCATGGTAATATACATCCTTTCGATGGCATTTGAGCTTTCTTGAGCCCTTGTTCTCTCGTGCGGTTTTTTCTTATTCATATGAAGTATTTAGCGAGCAAATATAATATTATTTCGTCAATTTAAGGTGGTATAACGAATCTGCTATTTTTCTATCATTGGATAGCCTTGGAAGCTTGTTTTGTCCTCCTAATTTTCCGATAGACTTCATGTAGTCTTGAAATCCGTTTTTCTTTATGACGGTAATCTTTAGTGGCTGGAGCACATTTCCATCGATTAAATCGAAATAATAGCTGTTTTGTTCTTGGAGCGACTTATCAAGAACTTGCGCAAGATCTGCCAAACTATTGGGTTGGGTTTCAAACTCGATTAACCACTCATGATAAGGTAATCCTGAATCTGGATTTATCTGTGGTGCCACCGTAAATTCTGATATTTGGATATCCGACCCTAAAATAGCTTCATTCATGGCCTGTTCAACTTCTTTCCCGATAACATGTTCTCCAAAAGCAGAGATAAAATGTTTTATACGACCAGACACAATAAGTCGGTATGGTTTTGTGCTTGTAAATTCAACAGTATCACCAATATTATAGGCCCAAAGTCCTGCGTTGGTGGAGATAATCATAACATAATTGACCCCAACCTCAACATCTTTTATGGTTAACCTAATTGGGTTGTCTTCAAAGAACTCTTCAGCCTTAATAAACTCATAAAAAATCCCAGAATCTAATTGAAGCAACATTCCTTTAGTATCCTGTCGGTCTTGATATGCAAAAAAACCTTCGCTTGCCGGATACAATTCGATGCTATCAACTTTTCTTCCAATAAGGTTTTCAAATTTACTTCTGTAGGGCTCGTAGTTAACACCTCCAAAAATGAATAAATTAAAATTTTGGAAAACTTCACCCACTTTTTTGCCTGTTCGTTGGTGTATTTTTTCAAAATACATCTGAACCCAAGATGGAATTCCAGAGATAACAGTCATGTTTTCATTGATCGTTTCATCAACAATTGCCTCGACTTTGGTTTCCCAGTCTTCAATACAATTGGTTTCCCAAGACGGCATTCTGTTCTTTTGAAGATATTTTGGTACATAATGGGCCACAATTCCTGAGAGTCTTCCAAGTTGGATACCATTTTTCTTATCTAAAATTGGGCTTCCTTGTAAAAAAATCATTTTACCGCTTACAAAATTGCTATTCCCCGTTTCTGCTATATACATTAAGATCGCATTTCTTGCTGCTTTAACATGGGTTGGCATACTTTCCTTCGTTAATGGAATGTATTTTGCGCCTGATGTTGTACCAGAGGTCTTTGCAAAATACAGTGGTTTTTCCTTCCAAAGTATGTTGGCCTCTCCAGCAACCACTTTATCAATATATTCACGCAAACCTTCATAATCTCGAACAGGGACTTGAGTTACAAAGTCAGAATGGTTTTTTATGTCTTTAAAATTGTGGTCGATACCAAATTGGGTCTGAGATGCCTCTGAAATAAGAGATTCGAACACCTTTTGTTGTGTTTCAATAGGATTTTTAGCCCATTTATAAACTGACGCCCTTACCAATTTTGCAAAAGGAATTGCTAATACCGATTTTAGTGATGGCATATTTAAAACTCTATAAAATTAGTTGGATTTACAGGGTAGCCTCTATTCCAAAGTTCGAAATGTAAGTGCGGACCTGTAGATAATTCGCCTGTATTACCAGCCATTGCAATAACCTCTCCTGCTTTCACCAAATCTCCTTGTTGCTTGGTGAGTGTCGCATTGTGCTTGTAAACCGAAATAAGCTCACCACTGTGTTCAACAATAATGACATAACCCGTTTGAGCTGTCCATTCTGAAAAGATAACAGTTCCATCGGCAGTTGATTTAACAGGCGTGTCTTTTGGAACAACGATATCAACAGCGTAATGCTTCACCTTAAGATCAAAAGGCTCGGAAATAGTTCCGTTAACTGGAGGAAAAAGCACGAAATTGGTGTTTGAGAGATTGGATTCAAACACATTGTATTTGTCTTCCTTGTCTACAACATCCCTTAAGAGTGAATCTTCTTTTGATGGTGATAGATTCAACTCGCTTGGGTCTAAACTTGAGGCATCAACAATAGAATCTCTATTGAACTCCACATCAGAAACATCACCAGTCAGCACACGTTTAATTGAGGCATAATATTGTTCATTTAAATCTAAAACACGTTGAAGGGAATCTGTTTTATAGTGTAGCTCTGTCGCTTTTTTCTTTAATGCCGTTGAAGAATAACCAGGAATAAATTCGCGCAGAGAGGTAAAGGCAATTAAAAATATAGTGCCAGTTATTAGCAAGATTGTGCAAAGAGAACCAATAATAAACACATTTAATCGTGTTAGCTTAATTGCAAACCGCTCCTCAAACGTGTCTTCGTTTAGCACAACTAAACGATACTTGTGAAGTAATTTCCTAGCTATTTTTCGCTTTTTGGTTTTTGTTGCCATCGTTAAACAAAATTAATAAAATTTGAACGCCTTCATTAGGTGAATTCTTAAAGTTTGTGTTTAAACGTTTATTCTTAAGTTTAATTACTAAATTTGCACTTAAAACAATACATTATGATTGCATTGAGCACATTTTTAGCTTTTGGAGCATGGCAAATTGTTCTAATCGTTGTCGTAGTTCTATTACTTTTTGGTGGAAAGAAAATTCCTGAACTTATGAGAGGTCTAGGTAGTGGTATAAAAGAGTTTAAGGATGCCAGCAAGGAAGAAGACAAACCTTCAACTACTGATTCTGACAAAAAATAAGCACGTATAAGTTATCTACTAAAAAAGCCATCAATTAATTATTGATGGCTTTTGTTTTAATTGATGGCCAAAGATTTTATGATGGCCTCCAATTCAAAAATATAATCTCGCTTGTTTACCGAAGGCGCAAACACATAACCTTCAACAATAACGTTTCGGTTATTTACTTTGTCTTCAATAGCATAATTGATAAAAGGACCAGACATAAACGCATTCTTCACATCCCAAAGCCCTCTGGTTTCAAGTGCTGGTTTATTATCGATTATCGTTTTGGAAATAAATGGGGAAAAAGCATCTTCTGTACCCATATATGAACCCTCTAATGGGCCTTCAATATATATTTTCCCAACAGAATCTCTCAGTCTTACCACATCCTTTACAGCGCTATCACCTTTTCTAATAGCTGATAAGGGTGTTTCGTAAATCATAAAATCTACCGTTCCTGTTTCAATATCTCTTCGCAGCCAAAAGAAGCCATCTTCATTTTTGGCAATCCTATAAGCAGTAGGGAAATCTAATGATATGCCCAATTGATCTTCAATGGGTTTGTCGTTGAATAAAGACTTCTTGATACGTCGCTGTTTTTCCTTCAGCTCTTCTTTTTTGAAAGCATCCACAATCTTCGCTGAGTTCTTGTTGATTTGATCAATGATTTCAGAATTGGTGTCTCCAGATATAACCACAACCGTTTGCGGTTTGGCGTAAACATCAGATAAAATTTGGGTGTTAGCCGGTTCTCCTTTTTCAATTTTCAGTATTGTTCTCCCTTTTGTGGCAAAACCAGTAAAAACTGAAGGTGGCATCTGGCGCAACCTAAACTGGGCCTCTTCTATGGAAAGTCCTTCAACAGGAGCCGCTAAGGTATCTCTTATGACTTCTCCAACTTTGTCTTCCCATAATAAGTTATCGACAACAACATTAATGTCATTTAGGGCTCCTCCATTAGATTTTGGAACGATGCGTTTGTTGTTGCTGTTATTACATCCAAAACAAAGCAATATCGTGGCTAATAATACTAAGGTTGCGTTTTTCATTAAAAAGTGTTTTTTAGTTTGATACAATAAGTGTCATCCCAATTTTGAGTTTATTACCACTAATATCGTTCCAATCTTTAATATTCTGGACAGAAACTCCTGGAAGTTTTTGTGATATACTCCAAAGAGAATCACCCTTTTGAACAATATAAGTAGATTTCCCTTCTGTGTTTATTGTTTTTTTAAGTGTTGTCGTTTTGGATGTAGAAGTGTTTGTAACAGGTTTTCTTGGGTAGATGGTTAAACGCTGCCCTATTCTTAAGTTGTTACTCCGTAAACCATTCCAACTTTTAATCTGACTAACTCGCACGCCATATCTCCTTGCAATTTTTCCAAGGTAATCTCCTGAGCGTACACGATACCTTATTTTAGAATCAGAATCAAAAAATTGTGGTAGGGGTTTTTCGCGTTTGTTGAATTCTTTTTCTACAAAAGCATAAATTTGATCCTCATTAGTCACAAATTTGCCCACAACTTCTCTCGGTAGCCTCAAGGTATAATTTTCACCTTCAATGTATGGGATGATATCTAGTTTGTATGACGGATTCAAAAACTGAAGTTCTTCAATAGGCACTTCCAATAATTCAGAAACTTGATCTAAAGTGATCATCTTTTTTACATGAATTGTGTCTGTTTCAATATAATGGTAATTCGGTCTTTGCTTTTTAAAACCATGTTCTTCAGCAAACTCAAAAATGTACATAGTAGCCAAAAAAGATGGTAGATATCCTGCTGTTTCACGTGGAAGATGCGGTCTAATATTCCAGTAATTTTCATAGCCTCCTGAACGACGAATGGCCTTGCTAACATTACCAGGTCCAGAGTTGTAAGCCGCCAAGGCTAAATCCCAATCGCCAAAAATCTTATATAATTTGGCTAAATATTTACTTGCTGCAACGGTTGATTTAATTGGGTCACTGCGCTCATCGACATAACTGCTGACGTTCAATCCATATTCTTTTCCTGTACCAAACATAAACTGCCATAAGCCAGTAGCGCCAACTCTTGATTTAGCTCGTGGTTTTAAAGCCGATTCAACAATGGCTAAATATTTTACTTCCAGTGGAATATCGTAATTGTCAAGTGATTCTTCAAAAAGCGGAAAATAATACTCACTTAATGTCATTAAACTCTCAAGGGATCGCCTTCTGTTTTTTAAATACATTTTGATGACACTTTCTAAAGACGGATTATAGTCGATATTGAATGGTGTTCTGGCGTTGAGAATTTTCAGTCTTGCTTTTAGTGTATCTGTTGATAGTTCTGGGTAATCAACTGGATCATATTTAAGTTCTGAAACAGCTTTATAGATAGAATCAAAAAGAACATTATTATATAATTCGTCTAACCATTTCTGATCTATCTCTGAAGCAAGTTGGTGGTCTTCCAAGTTCTTGATAGCAATTGTATCAAGTTCTGGTTTAATTACTACTTTCGCTGTCTTTTTCCCGTCGATGATAGTGTCTAGACTGGTTGAGCTCTTTACAATATTGCTAGCTTTGGAACCTGATTCAGAAGCCTTGGGAATAGAATCTTGTGCCAAGTTAATTAAGCTATGGCATAGAAAGACTAAAGTAAGGATTATGTGCTTTAGGTTCATTGGTCTGTTGATTTGTCTATCACGAACGATAGAATAGCTAAAATCGTATTTTTTTAGCGAAAATGAAAGTTTGACTCAGCAATTTAACAAAGCCTATATGGCGCTTAAAATGATCAAACGTTTTTTTAGTCTAAGATTGCAGCAATACCAGGTAGTGTTTTTCCTTCAAGGCTTTCCAACATGGCTCCTCCACCAGTGCTAACATAGCTTACTTTGTTTTCAAAGCCAAACTGTTTAACGGCTGCAACAGAATCACCTCCTCCTACTAATGAAAAAGCTCCATTTTTAGTGGCTTCAGCAATAGCATCTCCTAAGGCAATAGTGCCTTTAGAGTAGTTTTCCATTTCGAAAACACCTAAAGGACCGTTCCACAAAATGGTTTTGCATTCCATTACAACACTGTGAAAGTTCTCTATGGTTTTGGGTCCTGCGTCTAAACCCTGCCATCCATCTGGAATTTTATCAACGTCTAAAACTTGAGTTTCTGCTGTGTTAGAAAAAGCATTAGCTGCTAACACATCAACTGGTAAGTGCACAACAACATTTTTAGCTTCGGCTTGTTTAAGGATGTCCAATGCTAAATCTATTTTGTCGTCTTCGCATATGGAATCGCCAATATTGCCTCCTTTAGCTTTTATAAAGGTAAAGGTCATGCCGCCACCAATGATTAAATGATCAACCTTATCTAAAATGTTTTCAATGATGGTGATTTTTGAAGACACTTTTGCACCTCCAAGAACAGCAAGAACAGGCTTTTCTCCAGTTTCCATAACTTTTTTGATGCTTTCAATCTCTTTCGCCAATAAACCACCAAAGCATTTGCGCTCAGGGAAAAATTCAGCAACAATAGTAGTCGAAGCGTGTGCTCTATGAGCCGTTCCGAATGCATCATTAACATAAATATCTCCTAATTTAGACAGTGCTTCAGCAAAAACCTTATCCCCTTTTTGTTCCTCATCGTGAAATCTTAAGTTTTCAAGCATTAAGATTTCTCCAGGCTTGAGTTCTCTTGCAGCTGCTTCTGCATCTGGCCCAACACAATCCTCTACAAACTTTACTTCAACACCTAAAACATCTTCTACCTTGTTTACTATGTGACGCAATGAGAATTCATCTTGTCTTCCTTTTGGGCGTCCTAAATGGGACATCAATATACAACTTCCACCATCTTCAAGAACCTTAATTATTGTTGGCTTAGCAGCAATAATTCTAGTAGTATCTGTAACTTCAAAGTCATCGTTTAAAGGCACGTTGAAGTCTACGCGAATTAAGGCTTTTTGGTTTTCAAAATTAAAGTCGTTTATGGTTTTCATTAGAATGTGTTTTACAAGGTTGAAGCACAAATGTAGTCAATAATACCAACCCATAAAAGCTGTTTTTTACGAAAACGATTGATACTTTAATGGTTTAAAAATATATCTTTGCCACATGTTGTTTTCAGAGGTTTTAGGACAAGAACACATTAAAAGCCATCTCACTAAAAGTGCGGATCATGGACGTGTAGCACATGCCCAATTATTTGTAGGTCCTGAAGGCTCCGGCACTTTACCTATGGCTATTGCTTATGCCCAGTATTTACTGTGTAAAAACTCTGGAGGTGAAAATTCAAATGGTAATGAAGCCTGTAATTTAAAGTTTGAAAACCTTTCACATCCCGATTTGCATTTTGCTTTTCCGGTAGCCACCAATGATAAAGTTAAAAAACACCCTGTTTCCAATCATTTTATGGAGGAATGGCGACAACTCATTGATCGTCAACCCTACGGTAATTTATTCGATTGGTATAGACTACTTGGAATTGATAACAAGCAAGGTCAAATTGGTGTAGACGAAGCTCAGGATATCGTGAAGAAATTATCGCTAAAGTCTTACGAAGGTGGTTATAAGGTCATGTTGATTTGGATGGCTGAAAAGATGAACACCCAATCTGCCAATAAGCTATTAAAGCTTATTGAGGAACCTCCAAAAGACACTGTTTTTATTTTAATAACCGAGGACGAAGAACAGATTATCAATACTATAAAATCACGATGTCAAGTTTTACACTTTCCGCCTTTAGCCGAAGATGATATCAAAAAAGCGTTGATGAAAAACTACCAAATTCCAGAGGTAGATGCCATCAAAATAGCGCATCAATCCAACGGAAACTATAACAAAGCTTGTGATTTGGTTTACAGTGACAGCGAGGATACCCAATTTGAGGAGTGGTTTGTGTTTTGGATTCGTTCAGCATTTAAGGCCAAGGGCAATAAAAGCGCAATTCACGATTTGATTTCTTGGAGTGAAACCATTGCTAAAACTGGCCGTGAAACCCAAAAACAGTTCCTGAATTTTTGTCTTGATTTTTTCAGACAAGCTTTACTGTTGAATTATAAAGCTGAAGGTTTGGTGTTCATGGAACCAAAAACATCTTTTAAACTTGAAAACTTTGCGCCTTTTGTCCATGGCAATAACATTTTGGATATTTCAAATGAACTTCAAGAAGCCATTTATCACATAGAGCGCAATGGAAACTCCAAGATTATTCTAACCGATTTATCTATTAAGCTAACAAGGTTATTGCATAAAAAAGCCGATTGAAACAATCGGCTTTTTCAATATATATTAAACTTGTTGACTACTCCTCTTTAGATTTTGCATTAAGAGCATCTATAATCGTTTGTGTAATATCGTTTGCTTCTGTACCGTACATCACACTACCAGCATCATTGGCTCCCAATATATAAGTGTAGCCATTTGTTTTACCATAATCCTTAACAAACTCTTTAACCTCTTTTATCAAAGTATCGATCTTTTTTTGTCCTTCCGATTGTAAGCTCTGCTCTTCGGCTTTTAATTGATAGTCTAGCATTTGTTTTTTCTGAAGTAAGGCTTGGTATTCAGATTCTGCTTGTTTGCGAGCCATATTATTGGCTTTACTTTGAAATAATTGAGCTTCCATTTGTATAGCCTTGTCAAGGCTATCAGCTTTTTTGTTGAAGGCGTCAACCTTGGTTTGGAATCTCTTTTCAAAATTGACTTTCTTCTGAAATTCATTAACAACTTTAGAATTGTCTATAAACGCAATTTTTTGTGGTTCTTGACAGGATGATAAAACAATCAAACAAATCAAAACGCTAAATATGTTTTTCATTTTATATTTTATTAATTTCTGCAAATGTATAAAAGTGATGTTATTAATCTTAAAAAAAACACGTTATAGTTTTAATCTATGTTTGATTTGATTTTTATAGTAAATATTTATGATAAATAGTTCCAAATAACCATTTCTACGAGCTTTTTAAAAATCAGCCACATCATATTAATTCAAATGGCTTAAAAGGAGCTTAAAACGTCTAATAATTAATTTTGGTCTTTTTTAATGATATAAATGAGCGATGAGTACTCTCCAGAGCCTCTCGCTTTCAAATTAGACCGCAAACCAATCCAAAATGCTTTCAATGGATTCATAAACCCTTTTTTGTACTTTTCTGAAAGTAACGATACATAGAACGCATCGTATTTCATTGGTAGGATTTTTTCTACAACCAGGCCTTCTTTTGAAACCAACTTGTTAATCGATTTTTTTGAAAAATGCCATAAGTGTCTCGGCACATCATAAGCAGCCCAAAATTCTTTATAGTATGCAGCGTCAAAACTTTTATAATTTGGTACAGCAATGACAAGTTTTCCGTTAGGCTTTAAAAGACGTTTAAATATTAATAGGTGAGCTTCTAGATTTGGTAAATGTTCGAGCACATGCCATAATGTAATGACGTCAAAGCTATTCTGCTCAAAAGCTTCCAGCCTATCTATATCATATATGTTGCTGTTTACTTTTTGATTGGCAATATTTCTAGCATCTACATTAGGCTCAATCCCGACCACTTGCCATTCATTTTGTTTACATAAACTCAAAAAATCTCCTGTACCACAACCAACATCCAAAAGTTTTTTCTCTTCAGTTTTAAAAGAATTAATAAGTTTTCGTTTTCGCTTAAGAGTGGTGGCACGAACCAGGTGATAAACTTTTTCGAAAAGATTTCTTTTAGAATCTGTGTGTGAAATGTAGTCTTCAGTATTGTAGTATTTTCCTAAATCTTCACTTGAAGGTCGCGGACTTGTTTCAAGAAGATCCAGTTCTTCATTATATAATAATTGAAACAACTCTCCTGAAACCGAATAATCCTTAACAGTTAAATATGCTTTATTGTTCTTCATGTAGAATATGTTCCACGTGGAACGCTCAAAGATTAACGTCCCAAATACACTAAAAGCACAGAAACATCTGCAGGAGAAACCCCTGAAATTCTAGATGCTTGTGAAATGGTAACCGGTTGAATTGCAGATAATTTTTGTTTAGCTTCAGAACTCATTGACTTTAGTTTAGTATAATCAAAATTCTTTGGAATCTTAACATCTTCCAAACGGTTAAGTTTATCTGCGTTGTTCTTTTCTTTCTCTATATAACCAGAATACTTCACCTGTATTTCTGCCTGTTCAATTACTTCACTATCTAAGTTGTGTTCATTAATATAGGTTTCTACCGCTTCAAATTGGCGCATATCATTAATACCGATCTGAGGTCTTGCAAACAATTTGAACATCTTATCAGATTGCTTAACTAAAGCAGAACCCTTGGCTTCTAAAACCGGATTTGCCTCCTCGGGTTTAACACTGGTATCTTTAAAAAACTGTACGAAATTTTCAGATTGCGCTTGCTTCTGCTCCATTCGTCTTAATCTTTTTTCACTAGCCAAGCCTAAATCATAGCCTTTTGGTGTCAATCTAAAATCAGCATTATCTTGTCTTAACAACGTTCTGTATTCTGCTCGCGATGTAAACATCCGATAGGGTTCTTCAGTACCTTTAGTAATCAGATCGTCAATAAGTACCCCTATATATGCTTCATTTCTTTTAAGTGTAAATTCTTCTCGCTGTTGGACTTTTAATGCTGCGTTAATTCCCGCCATAAGTCCTTGTGAAGCTGCTTCTTCATATCCTGTAGTACCATTTATCTGTCCAGCAAAATATAAACCTTCAACCAGTTTCGTTTCTAAAGTATGCTTTAATTGTGTTGGCGGAAAATAGTCGTATTCAATGGCATAACCTGGTCTAAAAAACTTAACATCTTCAAATCCTTTAACCGATTTTAAGGCTTTATACTGAACGTCTTCAGGCAGTGAAGTAGAGAAACCATTTACATAAACCTCAACCGTATTCCAGCCCTCAGGCTCGACAAATAATTGATGTCTGTCACGTTCGGCAAATCTATTTATTTTGTCTTCAATGGAAGGACAATACCTTGGGCCTGTACTTTGAATTCTTCCGTTAAACATTGGTGAACGATCAAAACCTTCACGAAGCAGATCATGGACTTCCGGACTAGTATAAGTCATATGGCAAGAACGTTGTTCTTTAAGAGGCCTAATTGATTCTAAATAAGAAAACTTCTCGGGTTGCTCATCGCCAGGTTGCTCAATCATTTTTGAATAGTCTAGAGATCTTCCATCTACTCTTGGAGGTGTTCCTGTTTTCATTCGACCGGAATCAAAACCCAAATCAATTAATTGTTCAGTGATGCCTGTAGCGGCACGCTCACCCGCACGACCGCCTCCAAAATTTTTATCACCAATATGTATCAAGCCATTTAAAAAGGTACCATTAGTCAAAACAACACTTTTGGCTTTGACCTCAATACCTAAAGATGTTTTAACGCCCACAACTTTTTCTCCTTCAATAAGAATTCCGGAAACCATTTCTTGATAAAAGTCCAAATTCTTTGTTTGTTCTAAAAGCAAACGCCAATCTTCAGCGAAACGCATTCGGTCACTTTGCACTCTTGGACTCCACATTGCTGGACCTTTGGATTTGTTCAACATTTTAAACTGAATAGCAGAAGTATCGCTAACAATACCGCTATAGCCTCCCAAAGCGTCTATCTCTCGTACAATTTGTCCTTTAGCAATTCCTCCCATAGCAGGATTACAAGACATTTGCGCTATATTTTGCAAATTCATAGTAATCAATAAGGTCTTGCTTCCCATGTTAGCAGCAGCAGCAGCGGCTTCACTGCCTGCATGGCCAGCACCAACTACAATTACATCATATACTTCGTTGAACATAATCTAAATAGTGTTCCACGTGGAACATTTATTTTGTGAGTTTAATAATTTGCAAATATAAGTCTAATTCCTAAGGCTTAGAAAATTGATTGATATAAAAATCTTCCTTCTGACGCATTAACGCTTTCTCATCATCAGTCTTATCCTTGTAACCACAATAATGGAGCACACCATGAATCATGACACGTTTTAGTTCCTGGATGAATTCCACACCAAAATCATTCGCGTTATCAGCCACTCTTTCAACCGATAAAAAAATATCTCCATGTAAGCTTTTTCCTACTGAATAATCAAAGCTGATAATATCTGTAAGGGTATCGTGATTTAAATATTTGAGATTGATATCATGAAGATAGTCATCATCACAGAAAATGTAATTAATATCTCCTTCTTTAAAACCTTCTTGATCAATAACACTTGAAATCCAAGATGAAAATAAATCTTCATTAAGTAATTCAAATGCTGTTTCATAATTAAAGTTGATCATTTGTTTTTTTAAAATAATCTTGGACTTTCTTTTTATAAACGTCTTGCAAAGGTAAAGCTTGTCGATTTAAAATTTCGGTAGTGTTGAAATATTCTTTTGCGGTCGGTAGTTTGTTATTTGTGGTATTCTTATAGTTTGTGTTATCAGATTCAGATTTTCTTTTATTGTCTTGGCCTTGCACAAATGTTGCATTCTCCATTTTTAATAATTGATGCTGTAAATCCATCATTTTTTGAAGAGTTTGATTTGTAAAGCCTTTATTAATTAAATCCAGCTCTATCTCTTCCATGTCTTCAAGAAGTTGTTTTCCTAAACCTTCTTTTCCCATTTCGCCCAGCTTGTTTTCTAAGGCTTGACGCAACTGTTGCTGCTGTTGGTAAATTCTGTAGAGTTCGCCATTCAGTTCTTCATTGCTGCCTTCACCCTCGCCTTGGTTTTTTCCGTTTTCTCCCTGTTTACCATCCTTACCACTCTTAGATTTTTGACCATCTCCTTCCTTTTGCTCTTCTCCATCACCATCCTTTTCGCCTTCACCTTCCTGAGGATTTCCATCTTGGCTTTTTTTCATGCCATCTTTCATTTGTTGGTTGAGCTGTTCTTGGCTCATAATAATATCTGGTAGTTGCATGTCACCTCCTCCTTGCCCCATAGAGGGATTCATTTGGGCATTCATGTTATCAAGAACATCACTTAAAAAATTAGCCAATTCATTCGTAGAGGTAATCGTATATTGTTGTGCTGCCACACCTTGATAGATTCGGTTTTCTGATAGTTGCCCTAGCGCTTTATCAATATTAAAAAACACATCAGAAATATGTTTGTTAACAAGCTCCGAAATTTTTGGTTGTCGTAATGAAAGCGCAAATAAACTGTCATCAATGTGCTCAAAATGCTCCTTAAGGTTGCTTTGTTTCCTAATAAACTTACCATACTCGTTGTGGTTTGGCTCAATGCTTTTGAATTGATCCATTAAGTTTTCTTGGTCAAAAGAAAACAATACTAGATTATCTAAAACTTGTCTTAGCATAGTAGCATCTTCTTGCATCTGATCACTACTTCCCATTTGCATCATTTGCCCCATTTGTCCACTCATTTCCTTCATCTTCTTAGCAGCCTGCTTTTGCTTTTTCTTGGCCTTTTCTTGAGCATCATTTTGCTGACTTCCATCTTGGTCTTTAGGCTCAGGCTCTTCGCCTTGCTCCTGTTGTTCTTCCAATTCTTTTTGCTCTAGAGCGTCTGTAGCTTCTTGTTGGTCTTGTTTTATGGATTCCTCAGTTGGTTTGTCTTGTGGCAATTCCATAGGCTGTTTCAAAGCTTTATTTTCCTTCTGCAGTGCATCCATTTCTTTTTGAAACTTCTCAAATTTTTCATTCAGCTTTTCCTGGGCCTCTTTCGTGTTGTTTTCCTCGGACTCTTCTGAAAGTTTCTCTTGCTCTTCCGCCAGTTGCTCTAATTCTTGTTGTAGTTTTTCGGCTTTTTTGGCAACATAGTATCGCTTCGTAAGTTCTAATAATTGTTTTAGGCTACGTTCCTTGTTTTTGTTTTGTTTTGCCAGCTCCTCTAACTTTTGGGTCAGTTCTTCCTTTTGAATTTTTTCTTGAAGTTTTTCGAGCTCTTCCAATAGTTTTTCATCTTCTTTTAATTGCTCCTCATTTTCTTCTAAGCGTTCTTTTAAGGCTTCCTTAAATTCGTCTTGTTCTTGGTTCTCGTTTTGAAACTCTTCAAGATTTTCCTTTAGTTTTTTGTTGAAGTTTTGCATCAACTGTTCCTGTTCCTTTTGACGCTTAATAAAATTCTGAAGCTTCTTTTTGTCATTGAAATTGAGCTCTTCTTTTTCCTTTTGTGTTTTTGACAACTCCTCTAGTTTTTGATCTTGTTCCTTTAACTTGTCAAAAGTTTTTCCAATGTCTTTGATGGTTTCGTTCTGTTCTTGAAGTTGTTTTTGCTCCTCTTCCTCTTTAGTGAGCTTTCTATAATTATATACCGTACTTTTTGTGCTTTTATAATTGTGTAGCACATCATTATCGAATACCTGAAAATAAAACTCATAATCTACACCTTCAACGAGATTTAGTTGATTAGGAAAAACGCTAACAAACTCATCAAAATTGGATTTCGAAATGGGTATTTGTTCCAACGATTTGCTTTCGGGATCCGAACTAGGATAATACACCATTTGAAGTTTTCGCAACCCATAATCATCGCTCACCTGACCATAGAAATAAAGTGTTTGTTGGTCTAAGGAGTCTTTTTCCATTTTGAGGTTTAGCTCAGGATAACCATCCTTAATTACATTGAGTGAGAATGCAAGGTTTTCATAATCATTTAAATTGGCATTACTGGTACTTATACTATACTCGGTATTAGAAAACACACGTTTTGAGGCTTCAAAAACGTCTTCTGAAACACTTTTGAAGTCCAAAGTATCCTTTGTGTAAAGCGCCACCTTATCTGTAGACTTAGTAGATACCTTCCAGGTAACTTTGGTTCCTTCTGGAATAATAGCATTGCCTGTGCTTTTCAATACTTCATCTGGCTTTAGTGTGTATGCTGGATAGTCTAAGGCCATTTCGAAGCTTACTAAAGTAGGAACTTTTGTGACTGATATAGTATAGTCTTGAGACCTTACATCGTTTGCAGATAAGTTAAAATTCACAGATTCCTTTAGCTGAGGAAATGTGTATTCAAACTTTCCTGCGGTTGTTTGTTGTAAAAAATAAGATTGTCCGTTGAAGTGGATTTGAGCGTTTTCTGGAATAACCTCTCCAGCTGTATTGACATAGAGCTTAAAGGCCTTGTTTTCAATACCATTTAAATCATCATTAACAATAAAAAACTGAAATGGTGCTGGTGGTTCGTAAGCTGTTTTATAATTCAACACGCGATTATAGCTGTCGCTGAACCAATTTATTTTTCCAGAAAGATAAGATATAAGCAAGATCGCAATAGGAATTGCAGCATATTTCAGATACTTGGTGTTTTTCTTAAAGTTGACGGCAAGCTTAAATGGTATTGGACTTAATTCAACCGATTTTTGTTCAATACTTGCTTTTAAAAGTTCGGTTTGTGCATTATTTTGATTTAACTGTAGGACATTCAAAAGTTTATCGTTGACTTCAGGAAAATGATTTCCGATTATTTTGGAGGCCTGTTCGTGATCAATCCCTTTTTGAAGCTTGAACAACTTAGCCAATGGAAATACAATGAATTTTGAAAATAGCGCCAATTCCACAGCAATGAAAACCCAAAACAAAATCGTTCTTGCCGTTGGATTTAGCCATAAAAAGTATTCTATCAGTAAAATAGCTATAAAGTACAGCAAGCCAATTGCAAAAAACAGAATAGCTCCTTTAAGCAATTCATTAGTATAATATCTTCTAATGAATGCTTCCAGCTTATGCTGAATATGTCTGAAATTATCTGCCATACCTTTAAATAACTCACTAATCTACAATTTTATTTTAAACGACAAATAGCTAAATTTGGTAAGATTCTGTTAATTTCGAGGAGTTGTGTTAAAATCAAGGTGTACAATAAACTGAAGCATTATGAAAGATCTTAAATATCTTGCTGCCTTTTCAATTCCAATGGTGGCTTTTATTGGCTTGTACCTTAAGGATTATTGGACTTTTTTAGCGCCATTTTATGCGTTTGGAATTATTCCCATACTTGAAGTCATTTTTCCTCTTGATAGCAAAAACCTAACATCAGAAGAAGCTGACAATCAGCTTAAAAAAACATTTTTCGATTGGTTATTATACTTAAACCTGCCTATTGTGTATAGTCTTGTAGCCTTTGGTCTGTATCAAACAAGCACAACTGTGTTGACCACTTTTGAATGGGTTGGAATAATCTTATCAGTAGGTATTGTTTTAGGTGTAAATGGTATTAATGTTGGTCATGAACTAGGTCACAGACTAAAAACAAATGAGCGTTTTTTAGGAAAAGCGCTGCTATTGCCTTCTCTCTATATGCATTTTTACATTGAGCATAATTTTGGTCATCATTTGCATGCGGCAACTCCAGAAGATCCTGCAACCGCTCGTTATAACCAACCTTTGTACTCTTTTTGGATAACTTCGGTAAGTCGGCAATATGTTAATGCTTGGAAAATTCAGAAAACACTTTTAAATAACAATAACCGTTCGTTTTTGTCCTTTAAAAATGATATGTTTTGGTTTACGGTTTTTCAAACACTGTATTTGATTTTAATCGTTCTGTTCTTCGGAAAGTTGGGGCTCTTATTTGCTGTTTCGTCAGCAGTTGTTGGCTTTTTATTGCTAGAAACCGTTAACTATATTGAACACTACGGATTATTACGCTTAAAAACCAAATCTGGAAGATATGAGCGTGTGAAGGAAATCCATTCTTGGAATTCTAATCATATCATTGGAAGAATCGTTTTGTATGAGCTCACAAGACACAGTGATCACCATTTTAAGTCCTCAAAAAAATACCAGGTGCTCGATTGCCATGAGGAAAGTCCGCAAATGCCCTTTGGTTATCCAACCTCTATGGTCTTAGCTTTGGTTCCGCCGTTATGGTTCAAAATAATGAACAAGCGCGTGCCAAGGGAAATGATTTCTGCTTAGCTGTTTTATTTCCTAATTATCGTTTTATCTTTGCAGTCATAAATTCAAGACCATGACTAAAGACGTTCGTGTGCGATTTGCACCAAGTCCAACGGGACCTTTACATATTGGAGGTGTAAGAACAGCTCTTTTCAATTATTTATTTGCAAAAAAACACAACGGTACTTTTGTACTTCGTATTGAAGACACAGATCAAAACCGTTATGTTGAAGGAGCTGAAGATTATATTGTAAAAGCCTTGAACTGGTGCAATATTCCGTTTGATGAAGGTCCGGGGAAAAACGAAACTTTCGGTCCTTATAGACAAAGCGAGCGCAAGCATTTATACAAACAATATGCTGATCAATTAATCCAAACTGGACACGCTTATTATGCTTTTGATACAGCCGAAACTCTAGATTTTCATAGAAAAGACCATGAGGCTAAAGGAAAAACCTTTATCTACAATTGGCACAATAGGGAAAAATTAAGCAACTCGTTGTCTTTATCTGAAGAAGAAGTAAATACCAAACTGCAATCTGGAGAGGATTATGTCATCCGATTTAAATCACCTCAAGATCAAACTTTAGCGCTTAAAGACATTATTCGTGGCGATATTTCCATTGATACCAATATTCTAGACGATAAGGTTCTTTTTAAAAGTGACGGTATGCCAACCTACCACTTGGCCAATATTGTAGATGATCACTTAATGCAAATCACCCATGTGATTCGTGGTGAAGAATGGTTACCGTCTTTGGCGCTTCATCATCAATTATATGATGCCTTTGGTTGGGAAAAACCACAATTTGCTCATCTTCCATTGATTCTTAAGTCTACAGGAAAAGGGAAATTAAGTAAGCGTGATGGTGATAAACTTGGGTTCCCCGTGTTTCCGTTGGAATGGACAGATCCTAAATCCAATGAGGTTTCAAGAGGTTATAAAGAAGATGGTTATTTTGCTGAAGCGATGGTTAATTTCTTGGCATTTTTAGGGTGGAATCCCGGTACCGAACAAGAAATTTTCAGTCTAGAAGAATTGATTCAAGCTTTTGATTTAACTCGTGTAAACAAGGCTGGAGCACGATTTGATCCAGATAAGATCAAGTGGTTTAACCACCACTACATGCAAGAGCAAGATAATTATGGCTTGGCTATTGCTTTTCAAAACTCTAAAACAGAGCTGTCTTCAATTGATACACAATACATTGAAATGGTTGTAGCGCTTATTAAAGAACGCGCAACCTTTGTTGGCGATTTTTGGGATTTGAGTCATTTCTTTTTTGTAGCTCCTGAAACCCATGATGACAAGGCTTGTAAAAAAGCCATAAAAGATGATACGGTTTCAATTCTAAATACAGTAAAGACAATCATTAATGATGTTGAAGATTTTACAAAAGACAATGTTCAAAACGTTGTGAAAGGATGGATTACATCAAATGAAATCGGTTTTGGCAAAGTTATGATGCCTTTGCGATTGGCCTTAGTAGGTGCTTTGCAAGGTCCTGATGTGTTTGACATCATTTACATGATTGGAAAAGCAGAAACCTCTAGACGTATAGACGCCTTAACCGCTTCAATTTAAAAGGTAATCATCAACCCAAATATCAACATGTTTTGATTGCCTTTAAAATCTTTAGAGGATGGCGTTGTATTTAGGTCTTGATCATTAAGCTTTCTTAAAATATTTGTAAAGCCATAACTATACATGGCTCTTAATTTGAAGTTTCCAATGCCAGCAGAGGCTCCAACTACACCGTTAGCATTAAATGGAGCAATATCGATTATGTCTTCTGCCAACAAACTATCATAGCCTTGTACATAAAACCCTTCTTGTCTACTGCTTTTTAAGTCCATTTTACTATTGTACTGCAATTGTGGTCCAAGGTCTAGAGTAAGGTTGTCGCTTATCAACTTCACATGAAGCAAAAAAGAAAGCTGCACAGCCATAATGTCGTATTCAAGCATTTCAACTTGAGTAGGAGTCACTGGAGACCACCCTTCAATTTCCAACGAGTTTTGAGAAAATTGAAGTCCGTAACTCACCGTAAACCATTTATGTGGAATGTCAACCGTTGCCGTCAAACCACCCAAAAAACCCGTACCGCTTTTAGTTGAAAAATTATCGGTTGCGATGTCAAATTGTGTTAATCCACCGATGATACCTATCCCGTTTTTAATCTTATAGCGTTTGTGTTGAGCAATAGAGCTTGTAACAAAACCTATGCATAGTGCTACTAATAGTATGTACTGTTTTTTTTGCATGACTTCCTAATGCGATTTGAACAAATATAACTTAAATTAGTAACTGATTATTTTATCTAACCATTAAAAACTTGTTATGGAGAATTTTATTTACATACCTATTATCTTTTTAGGCCTAATCATTTTGATTTCGTCTTTATTTATTGTCAAGCAACAAACTGCTGCCGTTATTGAGCGATTTGGTAAATTTCAAAGCATTAGACATTCTGGTTTACAGATTAAGATTCCTTTAGTAGATCGTATTGCGGGAAAGTTAAGTTTAAAAATCCAGCAATTGGACGTTATCATTGAAACAAAAACCTTGGATGATGTATTTGTAAGACTGAAAGTTTCGGTTCAATATATGGTTATCAAAAACAAGGTATATGATGCCTTTTACAAATTAGATTATCCACACGAGCAAATCACGTCTTATGTATTTGATGTGGTACGTGCTGAAGTTCCTAAAATGAAATTAGACGATGTCTTTGTTAAAAAAGACGATATTGCCTTAGCCGTTAAGGCTGAATTGAATGATGCGATGTTAGATTATGGTTTTGATATCATAAAAACACTAGTCACTGACATCGATCCTGATGCTCAGGTAAAAGCCGCAATGAACCGAATCAATGCTTCTGAACGTGAAAAAATCGCAGCACAATTTGAAGGTGATGCGCAACGTATCCTGATAGTTGAAAAAGCTAAAGCAGAAGCTGAAAGTAAGCGTTTACAAGGTCAAGGTATTGCTGACCAAAGACGTGAAATTGCACGTGGCCTTGAAGAGTCTGTTGAAGTTTTGAATCGCGTTGGGATTAATTCCCAAGAAGCGTCTGCGCTAATTGTTGTGACACAGCATTATGACACGTTACAGGCTCTAGGTGAAGAAACCAATAGTAACTTGATCTTATTGCCAAATTCACCTCAGGCAGGAAGCCAAATGCTCAATGAAATGGTCGCTAGTTTTACCGCAAGCAATCAAATTGGTGAAGCCATGAAAAATGCGCAGAAGAAAAAAGAAGATTAAGCTTGTTTTAAGCATCTTATTTTACAAAGCCTCAAGTTTATTTTGGGGCTTTTTTTATGATTTGTATTTTTCAATCATATTCTTAAGTCCGTCGAGATAGTCTTTGAGTACTTTGTTGTTTAGCTCAAGATCATCTCCTTGTGGTAAAGTGCTTCGGGTTTCATCTAAATATTTTTGAAGCTCCGGATAATGCGCTTCAATGTCTCGAGTCACTTTAGCGATTTCGGTCAAAATAGCGCTGCTTTTATGGTCCATAGTTGTAATTATTAAATTATAAACTACAGAATCCATAGCTTAAATCAAAGAGATTTAACCTAGATTTCACGTTTCAAACGGATGACGCTCTTCCCAATCCCTTACTGGGTTGCCATATTTAACCGCTAACCTAAGGATGGTATTTGCAATAAAGTTGTGGGTGTGTTTAACGTGAATAAACATGTCGAATGGTTTGGCGCCAATAGAACTTTTAATTTCCATAGCGGTTCGAGCAAAAACAACTTGTTCATGATTGTTTTCAACACCGTAAATAGCCATATCAAATAGCATATTTAAATACATTTGGTGCTTGTGCTGTAAATCTGGATCATAGCCTAAAAAATAGGTTTCTATAGCGTCGTAATTCTTGATAAATGTATAAAAACCGATGAGCTGGTTATTTAAAGCATAACCATAAACCTTGAAGTTGTCTTGAAGTTTCAATTTTAGCTGGTAAAAGTGGTTTGGGTGAAGTTTAAAGGAATTTACGCCTGCATTATCGGAAACATTCTCATAAAGCTTATATAACTGTTCAGAGTGAGATTTTACCTCATTAACATCCATTTCTTGACAAACAATTTCTTTGCTCTTTTTCCTTGCGGTCTTATAGCGTCGTCTGTATTTTTTATTAAAGGCCTGCACATAATCATTGGCCGTTTTCCAATTGGATTGCATTTTGAAAATCATGTTCGGCTGAACCTTTGCCTTGTAAAGTCCTAGTCGTTCGGTAAATGTTTCATTTTGATTGAACCAATCGTTTTCAAAATAATCCTTAAAGCCAATGATTCTGATTTTTTTTCCGAATTGCTGATAAACCAACTTAGATAAAGCCTTTAGGCCGTTTTCTAATTCAGCTAAAAATACCTCTTGTGAAATACTATCAGCATCATAATACAACCCGTGTTGTCCCGTATGCATTAAGTTGCCGACAATTAAGGCATTTCCTTTAACGAGTTTTGAAATAAGGTACTTGCCTATACGCTTAAAAAACTTATTGGATGTACGCCTAAACACATCATCTAAATACATTTCTACACGTTGGATAACAGCAATTCCCGCTAGAACATCAGATGAATAAACCGCCAAGAAATAAGTGGAAATATTGGGAGGTGATGATGTCTCTAATGCGCTTAGAAACTCTGTTTTTAAAAAGATATCTTCAACTGATAAGGCATCCCATTCAATTGGAAGTTCATTGGTAGAAGAATAGAGTTTGAAATGCGTCAAGACAAAAAAATAAAAAAGACTGAAAACGATAAGTTATCAGTCTTTATGTTTGTATGATTGTTACATGTTTATTTCCAGCCACTGATAATAGCTCCCATAATAGCGATTGTAAGAACCCAATATCCTGTATTAATAAGAATGTACTTCCACCCTTTTCTTTCAAAAAGTGCATTGATACCCAATATTGGTAATACAAAAAACAATCCAGACATTGCGCCATGTAAAGCACCATGCTTAAACGTGCGATACTTGCCTCCGAATTCTTCCATAAAGGCTTGATAAGTTGCTGACGACGTATCGCCTTCAACCATTCCGAAAGCTCCCATTTCATGAATAACAAGAAATTGGACCATAAAAGCCAAAACGAATGACAGAACAAGTGTTACGATGAAAATAACAGCCATATTGCCGCTTTTCATTTTCTCTTCGGTCATCTCAGCAACTCTTGCCCAAGCGGTTCCAAATGTCTTTGGATTATACCAGATAAAACCTGTAATTAAAGGCACGATAGCCGCAACTAAAAATGCTAAAAAATTGAATTCCATGATGTAATTGATTATAGTTAGTTCAATAAATATAGCTAAAATCGCTTACAACTCATTGTTTTTAACGTTTCTGGGAAGACCTCTATAGAATTATTTAGCAATAGATTTTGCTTCAGATACTAAAATCTCGCTTTTATCTTCAAGGGCTGAGGATATGAAACCATCAATAGTGTCATTTCTTTTTAATCCGTTTTTCAGAAGAACACTTAGAGTTAATACAGTTGCTATTCGAGTCCCTGTTTTCTTAACAGAAGTTTCAAATAGCGGTTCTAGTTCTTCGTAGTTTACCTTTTCTGCTAATTTTAAGATTTCTGCTTTTGTCTTTTCTTGCTTCGCTTGAGGTAAATTGGCATACTTTTTTCCGAGCTTCTTAATCTCTTCAATAGCAGGACGCTGATATTGCTGTTGTGGCTTATTTTGTGGTGGTTGTGGTTTTTGCTTCGCCCATGAATCTCTTAATCCAACTGTTTTATTGAACACAAGCTTATTTTCAGAGGAATCATCATCTACATTGAAGTAGCCCAATCGCTGAAACTGAAAGCGATCTCCAGGTTTTACATCCGTTAAACTCGGTTCAACAAAAGCTTCTAAGATATTGAGGGAATTCGGATTCAGGAAGTCCATGAAATCCTTGTCTTGATGACCATCTGGAGCTTCGTCCATAAAAAGACGGTCATATTCCCTAACCTCAGCCTTAATAGCGTGTTTGATCGATACCCAATGTAGTGTGCCCTTTACTTTCTTCTCTGTATCAGTTGAATAGGTACAGTGAATTTCAGTAATATTACCTTGATTGTCTTTAATAACTCTCTCGCCTTTAATGATATATGCATTTTTAAGACGCACCTCACCTCCTATTTGCAATCTAAAAAACTTGCTGCTAGGCTCTTCTTTAAAGTCGGCACGCTCGATATAGAGTTCTCTAGAAAACGGCACTTTTCTGAAACCAGCAGATTCGTCCTCTTGATTATTTTCCGCCTCTAACCACTCTTCTTTATCTTCAGGGTAATTGGTGATAACTAGTTTAACAGGATCTAAAACAGCCATCACTCGAGGAGCCGCTTGATTAAGATCTTCACGTATGCAAAATTCCAATAAGGAGACGTCGATAATATTTTCGCGTTTTGCCACACCAACTCTTTCAATAAAGTTTCTTATGGATTTAGGAGTGTAACCGCGTCGTCGTAGTCCTGAAATCGTTGGCATTCTTGGGTCATCCCAACCCGAAACAATACCATCTTCAACCAATTTGAGCAACTTTCGTTTACTCATTATCGTGTAGCTTAAGTTCAAACGAGCAAATTCTCGTTGTTTTGGAAGCATCGGAAGCGTTTTGGACGCATACTTATATACTTGCTCTTTAAACCAATCGTAAAGCTCTCTGTGTGGCTTAAATTCTAAAGAACAAAGAGAGTGTGAGATCTGTTCAATATAGTCACTTTCACCATGTGTCCAATCATACATTGGGTAAATACACCAATCATATCCAGTTCTATGGTGGTGTTTTTTCATGATACGATACATGATAGGGTCTCGCATAAGCATGTTTGGGTGTTTCATGTCGATCTTAGCACGCAAGATGTGTTCGCCTTCTTTGAATTCGCCATTTTTCATGCGTTCAAAAAGATCTAGATTCTCCTCTATGCTCCTATTTCTAAAAGGCCCATCAACACCAGGTTGTGTTGGAGTTCCCTTTTGCTCTGCCATAGCTTCACTGGATTGGGAGTCGACATAAGCTTTTCCGTCTTTAATCAATAATACAGCCCAATCATATAATGTCTGAAAATAATCAGAAGAATATAACTCATTTGCCCACTGATAACCCAACCAAGCAATATCGCGTTTGATAGCATCAACATATTCTTGCTCTTCTTTTTCAGGATTAGTATCATCAAATCGAAGATTGACAGGTGCATTGTATTGTTGCCCTAACCCAAAACTAATACCAATGGCTTTTGTGTGACCAATGTGCAAATAGCCGTTGGGTTCGGGAGGAAAACGAAATCGGAGTTTGTCTTTTGGCAATCCGTTAGAAAGATCTTCCTCTATGATATGCTCAATGAAATTGAGTGGTTTTTTTTCTTCAGACATAATACATCTTATTATAATTTCTTAAAGACCAAAATCTTTTAATTTTTATAAAATCAAAACTTAAGACGTCATAAAAACTCTGCAAAATTAATCAATAAACCAATATGCGTTGCTTTGATGAAGGTGGATTTTATAAAATAGTAGGGAAAAGTAATTATATTTGTTAGCATAGGTGATTTGTTAATTATGCAAAAGAAAATAGATTCTTTCTTTTTGTTTGTCCTTGTTGGCTTGCTTTCTTACTCACAACAAAGCAAAACTGCTCTTTTTGTAGGCAATAGTTATACGGCTGGAAATAATTTGGCTCAGATTACTTCTGATATTGCAACTTCAACAGGAAACACGCTTATTTTTGACGAACACACGCTTGGAGGACAGCGGTTTATAAATCATGCTGAAAACCCAGATTTATCTATTAAAATTAATTCACAAGACTGGGACTATGTTACACTTCAAGGTCAAAGTGTTGAGGTGGCTTTAACAGGACCTGTTTTTGATAATGAGGTAGCGCCTTATGCTTCTCAATTGGTTCAAAATATTAGATTAAATAACGAATGCACTCAGCCTGTTTTTTTTAGAACATGGGGACGTGAAAATGGATTTTCATCTCCAGACTGTGATCCGTTTCCTTGGATGTGTTCCTATGAAGGAATGGATGACGCTCTGGCTCAAAATTATCAAATTCTTGCCGAACAGAACCATGCTTTAATTGCTCCTGTTGGAGCGGTTTGGCGTTATTTAAGAACGTATCATCCCGATTTAGATCTCTATACGTCTGATAGTTCACATCCTAGTCAAATAGGTTCGTATGCAGCTGCAGTGACTTTTAATACAATTTTCTTTAATACAGACCCCTTAACAATCAACTATAATTATACCTTATCAGATATAGATGCAAATACTATTAAAAATGCCGTTAATATTGTTTTGTATCAGGTTATGGCAGATTTTGACTTCACCGCATTTTTTGATTATAGTATTTCAAACACAACTGTTTCATTTGTATTTGACAACTTTGGGGCAGACACCTATCATTGGGATTTTGGCGATGGAAATACCTCAACAATACAGCAACCAACACATTCGTTTAATAGTGTTGGAGAGTACCTTGTAAATTTAACCATCACAAAGTGTGGAAGACAGCATACTTATTCTAAATTAATCCCTGTAACGGGTTTAAATACAATAGATGTTGATTTTAATTCTATAAAAATATATCCTAATCCAACTTACGGAATCGTAAACATTAAAGGGCTCGTTGAATCTGTTGACGTTGATGTATTTGACGGTTTAGGAAAACGTATCAAATCTGTAAAGAGGGTTCAAAAATCTTTTTCATTATCAGATCTAGAATGTGGTTTTTATTTCATTAAAATCTATAATGGTTCTAATTCAAGAATCTTTAAGGTGTTGCTACAATGACCTACAAATACTATTTTATTAATTATGGGAATCATTAAAGTTGAAAATATTCGAGTGTTTGCTTATCATGGCTGTTTAAAAGAAGAAACCACCATTGGAAGCGACTATCGTGTTGATTTAGAAGTAAAGGCTAATCTTAAAGCTTCTGCTCAAACGGACAATCTCAAGGATACCGTAGATTATGTACTTTTGAATAGGATTGTAAAGGAAGAAATGTTACAACCCTCAAAGTTGTTGGAAACTGTTGCCAAACGCATTTTAAAACGTATTTTAAAAGAAGATCAACTTGTAACAAAAGCAACAGTTAGCGTAAGCAAGTTAAATCCGCCAATAGGTGGTGATGTGGAAATGGTAACGATAAAAATGACCGAAAGACGAAAAAAGTGAGGCTTTATGGCGAATAATGCTAATTTTTTTTACATTTGCCTTCCTTCTTAACAAAAGAAGATTACATAATGGCGTCTTGGCCGAGTGGCTAGGCAGAGGTCTGCAAAACCTTTTACAGCGGTTCGAATCCGCTAGACGCCTCAGAGAGAAAAGGGATGCAGCATTGCATCTCTTTTTTTGTTTTAACTTTTATGAAAATTAATGAAAGTAATACAGCGGTTCGAATCCGCTGGACACCTCAAATGGAAAAGGGTTGCCTTGAATAATGTCGTCTTTGCTTTTATACAAACCAATTAAGCCTTTGGTAACTAGTTATTTGTAACAAATCAAACATATTTACTACCTATAGAATGTATAACCAAAAGTTTAATTTAAAACGTAAGATATGATTCAGTATAAAGGTGCTTTAATATTAGGAGCATTAATTGGAACAGCGGCAGGATTGTTATTGGCTCCTGACAAAGGCCGTATAACTAGGGATAAACTAAAAAAAGAAGGGAAAGATATAAAAGATCAATTCACTCAAGATTTTAATGAGGTTAAAGATGATGTATCCAAAGCCGCAAAATCTGGTAAAGATAGATTTAAGGAAGATTTAAAGGATTTCGCATCAAGATCAAGTTACAAAACAGAACAAGCCATCACTTTCTTAGAAAAACAATTGGCAATTTTAAAGGAAAAGAATAAAACGTTTCAGCAGTCTAGCTAAGCTCTTTAATTGAACTAATTATACCAAACTGCATAGCGTTGCCTTCTGAGTTCCAATGCTAAGGTTTCCTCCATTTTTAAGGCTTCGCTTCTGGTTTTTAGTGGCGGAATATGATTGTAGAGACTAGGTCTTAGGTATGATCCGTATTTTTCTACAATGTTAGATGATACTTTATATCCTTTTTTGTTTCTATAACCTGTTTTGTGTTGTAAAAATCGCTCCTTTGGCGTTTTGCTGGTCATGCCAACATACAAACATTCCAGAACACCATTAAATTGTGGGTTTTTTTCTCTGAATTTTCGGTTCTCAGTGTAAACTCGTTTAGAAAGTTCAACGACGTATATGTGATATTCTGTTTTTGCCAAACTCAGACTTTATAAGCGATTTTCGATTTGTTCTTGTATTTTGTCTTTTCCTTCAGGAAACAACCCTTGTACAAGCAACAATACACCAAAGCCTAGAATGACCAATGCTATGATCTTCTTTGTTTTGTAAATCAAACGTGGTGTGAGTTTACTTCGTAAACGCTTAGCTATGGCTATTTTCACCAAGTCAACCAATAGATAAGTGGCTAACATAGTGGCTATAAAGATCGTTACGCCGTTTTCCGACTCTGTTATAGAGCTTCCTATCACAATAAAACCCAACCAACCTAAAAGAACGCCAATGTTGATAAAATTGAGTAAAAATCCTTTTATAAACAATTTTCCAAAGGCATTCTTAGGCATTTCAACTTTATGGTATTCACGAACTATGGAACGGAAAGATTTCGAGGTTTTAATAAAAGAAATAAAGCCATAAACAACAAGTAGGACACCTCCAAAAATCAAAAAATTTGGATCGTCCTTTATTTTGTCTATTAACTTATTGGTACTGTAAAAGGCGAGAAAAATGAAGATAATATCTGCAAAAATAACCCCTAAATCAAATATAAAGGCACTTTTAAATCCTTTGGTAGCACTGGTTTCAAGTAATACAAAAAATACTGGACCAATAGTAAATGCCAATATAATCCCAAATGGAATAGCCGCTAAAATATCGTCGAACATATTAGGAAATCGCTTTCCTACAAAGCTAATAAAAAGAACGGACTAGTTCATTCTTTTTATACGACCGCCAAAAGTTGTTTTCTCATTGACTTTATTAGGATTTCCATAAATGTATACATCTCCTCCAGCTAATACACTGGCATCAACTACTTTTGAAGCGTTAACATCTGCTTCGCCAGCTGCTTTTATATTAACAGATGTGTTTTTGGTTTCAAAGGCTTTACCTTCATAAATACCTCCTGTGTTTAAGGTAATATCTTGAGAAATGGCTTTACCTCTCGTTTCAACGATTCCTCCAGTAACGGCCTTAATATCCACTTTGTCAACATCTAAACCTATTTTTAATCGCGCACCTTCTTGAGCTCTAAGTTCAATATAGTCTTGTGTAATCAATTCATTTGAAGTAATAAAAGCACCTTCATTGCCATCAATCAAATCTAGTTTGGTATAATAAACTGCTACAAAGGTTCGATCACCATTAAATATTTTATCCAACTTCATTCTAATTTTAAGCTTTCCGTCTTTATTGATCACCTCGACATCTTCAACATCATCACCAGTGATTTCAACGGAATTGACGTCAGATTTAATCAAGTTGACTTCAATTAAATCAAATACCTTCACTTCATTAAAATCGCCTACATGTCTTTCTTTTGGATTTTGGGCAGATACGATTGAGGTAACTATAAATAATGTAATAACTGTAAAAAATTTCATGAGATTGGTTTTAATATTTAGACTTTGCTTCTGAATAAAGAGTCTATAAAAATAAAAGTGTTACAGTTTTTTGGAAATTATTGTACAACTACAGCCGTTCCTGTTACCGAAACCATAGCATAATTACTTGTTGTCATTTCGATATCAATTTTAATTCCGACGACAGCGTTTGCTTGCATTTTTTTAGCATTAGTTAGTAAGCTTTGAAAAGCATTCTCCTTGACATCATCAATACTGTCTTGAATAGCCTTATAATATTTAGATACACTAAAACCCATGGCTAACTTTTTATCATTAATGGCCACACCTGTTACTATGCCTTTATATTCGGTAATAGTCTTACCTTCTATAGAATCTGTTGTTGTTAGAATCATACTCCCAATTTACAATTTATTCTTCATGTTTTCCAATCAATGTGAAGTCCAAATGCTTTTTGACCAAATCGGTGTTTTTCACACGAACCACGACTTCATCACCTAGTTGATACATGGTTTTGGTGTTCTTTCCAATCATGGCAAAATGATCTTGGTCGAACTGATAATGATCATCGTTCATATCTCTTACGCTAACCATACCTTCGCATTTATTTTGAATGATCTCCACATAAATTCCCCAATCTGTCACACCAGAAATGACACCAACGAACTCCTCATCTTTATGATCTTCCATAAATCGAATTTGCATGTATTTAATGGAGTCCCGTTCTGCTTTAGTCGCTAGCATTTCCATATTACTGGAGTGATTGCAACGGTCTTCATAAATATCTTCGTTAGGTGATTTACCACCATCGAGATAATGCTGCAATAAACGATGCACCATGACATCTGGATAACGACGAATTGGTGAGGTAAAATGCGTATAATAATCAAAAGCCAAACCGTAATGCCCAATGTTGTGAGTTGTATATTCGGCTTTGCTCATCGAACGAATGGTAAGTGTATCGACTAAATTTTGTTCTTTTTTACCTACCACATCACTCAATAATTTATTCAAGGAATTGGAAACACTTTTTCGATCCTTAAAGTTGAGTTTATATCCAAATCTACCAACAACATTCTGTAAAGCTGCCAATTTACTATCATCTGGTTCGTCGTGCACACGATATACAAAGGTCTTTTTAGGATTTTGCTTCCCTATAAATTCGGCTACCTTTCTATTTGCTAGAAGCATAAATTCCTCAATCAATTTATTGGCATCCTTACTGGTTTTAAAGAACACACCTATCGGATTAGCCTCTTCATCTAAATTGAACTTTACTTCCACTTTATCAAAAGAAATCGCACCTGCTTTCATACGTTTTCTACGCATGATTTTAGCAAGCCTATCGAAAACCAAAATTGCTTCTGCTATTTGGGGTTGTGTATTGTACGTTTTTCCAGTTAAGGACACGTCTTGAGGTATTTCATTGTTAACAAGATCTCTCGACTGCGCTCGAGATGACAGTCCGAAATTAGGATTGTTTTCAATAACTGCTTGTGCTTCTTCATAGGCAAATCGCGCATCGGAATAGGTTACCGTTCTTCCAAACCATTGGTCCTTAACCTCTGCTCTATCATTGATTTTGAATACGGCTGAAAAGGTATATTTTTCTTCATTTGGGCGAAGTGAACAAGCATTATTCGATAAGATTTCAGGAAGCATTGGCACTACTCTATCTACTAAATACACTGAAGTAGCACGCTCATACGCTTCGTCATCTAAAACCGTATTTTCCTTAACATAATGCGATACATCAGCAATGTGAACGCCTATTTCATATAAGCCATTTTCCAAAACCTTAAATGATAAAGCATCATCAAAATCCTTGGCATCCTTAGGATCAATCGTAAAGGTTAAATCCTGGCGCATGTCGCGACGTTTATCAATTTCCTTTTGGGTAATAGAGGTATCGATGCTGTTCGCATAGCTTTCTACATCATGTGGAAACTCATAAGGTAATCCGTATTCAGCCAAAATAGCGTGGATTTCTGTATTATGCTCACCTGGTTTACCAAGGACTTTGATGACACGTCCAAAAGGAGAATCTGCTTTTTCTGGCCAGTCTTCAAGACTTACCAACACCTTATCCCCTTCTTCAGCTTTATTGATTTTATTGATTGAAACAAAAATATCGGTGTACATCTTAGTGCCATCAGGAATCACAAAGGCATAATTTTTATGGATTTGTATCACACCAACATACTCTGATTTGGCACGTTTAACAATAGAGGTTATTTCTCCTTCAATTTTGCCTCGTTTTCTGCGCTTATAAGCATAAAATTCTACTTCATCGCCATCAAGAGCTTTATTGACATTGTTGGATGCTATGAATACATCTTCCTCAAAATCGTCGGATATAATATAGGCCGAACCACGACTAGACATATCAACAATGCCTTTGTGGTATTCGGTATTGACCACAGCTTTGAATTTACCACGATCAACCTGCTCAATTTCTTGTTTAGAGGCTAGTTTGGCTAAGGTCTTTATGATTTGGTTGCGGCTACTGGCATCACTCACACCAAGAATAGCGGCAATTTGTTTATAGTTGAACGATTGGTTACGTTCTTTTTTTAAAATACTAAGTATGGAATTTGTAAGGTTAGAAATCTTATTCTTCTTAGACTTCTTGTGTTTCTTTTTTGTCATGTAATTGTTATCATCATTTCATTTCCTAAAAGTATTAGGAATTCATTCGTTGTGAACGCAATAGCAAGTGAAGTAAATCTATCGCGTTTGTACAAATCTACGGTTTAAATATTTAAATATGTTTTCATAATGTAAAATATTCTTTTAAAACTTGTTATCAACACATATATACATATCATCTTTTTTCTTTTAAAAATTTTAAAAAAATATAGTAATGATTATTGCCTGTTAATTTGTGGAATAACTTTTTTTATTTTGATTTTGAAAAGTGAGTTATTATAATCTCTTAATATGTATTTAACATTAACTTTACATATAAATAGCTCATTTTTAGATGAATTTAAATTACTATTAACAGCTGTTTATAACGTATGTTGACAAGTTATTTTTAATAATTTACATCCTAAAAGCTGTTGGTATCTTAACAATTTGATGCTGATATCTCTACTAAAAATAGAAAGGTTATTTTTTGGTTATTTCATTTCGGTTTTTGTTTTGAAAAAAATATGTAATTCACAAAAAAATCTTTTCAAAAATTACTTTTAGATATTAACAAGTCATGAGAAAAACTATTAACCGGTTTTTATTATTTGTAACTTTGTCAACAGTTGAATTTTCAACTGTAGTTTTTTATCCATTACTTAAAATTCTTACACCATGACTATTTCTATAGGAAACGATCACGCTGGAACTGACTATAAACACGCCATTGTAAAACATCTCGAATCAAAGGGAATTTCTGTAAAAAATTATGGAACAGATACAACAGGTAGTGTTGATTATCCAGACTTTGTACATCCAGTAGCTGAAGATGTCAGTTCTAAAAAAGTAGATTTTGGAATTCTTATTTGTGGCAGTGGTAATGGTGTGGCTATGACAGCAAATAAACACCCAAAAGTGCGAGCTGGCTTATGTTGGATTAAAGAAATTACCGAATTGACCAGGCAACATAACAATGCCAATATCTGTTGTATTCCTGCACGTTATACGTCTTTACAACAAGCCATTCAAATTGTAGATACATTTTTGGAAACCGAATTTGAAGGCGGTCGTCATCAAAATCGTGTAGATAAGATTCCGATGTCTTGTTAATATATGAGTCACTCACACTCTCATAATCATTCACATTCTGACTTAAAAGGTAGAAACCTTCTCATATCTATTGTTCTCAATATTATTATTACTACAGCTCAAGTTGTTGGTGGATTACTATCAGGTAGTTTATCCTTGTTGAGTGACGCACTTCATAATTTTAGTGATGTACTATCGCTTATTGTGAGTTATGTAGCTTCTAAATTATCAAAACGTAAAGCCTCCATCAATAGAACATTTGGATATAAACGCGCTGAAATTTTAGCAGCTTTTGTCAACGCGGCTACTTTGATTATCGTTGCCGTTATACTTATTAAGGAAGCTATAGAACGTTTTAACAATCCGCAAGAAATCGAATCTAATGTGGTTATTTGGTTATCGTTAATAGCTATTCTAGCCAATGGTTTCAGTGTGCTTTTACTTCGAAAAGATTCTAAAAACAATATTAATATCAAATCGGCTTATCTTCACTTATTAACAGATATGTTAGCAAGTGTTGCTGTTCTTATTGGAGGTTTATTGATGAAGTATTATGAACTTTTTTGGGTCGATAGTGTGTTGACTTTATTGATTGCTTTGTATCTGATTTGGGTTGGCTATTACCTTTTAAAGGATTCAACTAAGATGTTAATGCTGTTTACTCCAGATCATATCAATATTAAAAATATTGTTTGGGAGGTTAATCAATTACCTAAAGTAAAAAAGCTTCATCATGTTCATATATGGAATTTAAGTGATGATGAATTACATTTGGAAGCGCATTTAGATTTAAATGAAGATATTTCAACAACAGAGTTTAATGTGTTACTTTCAGAAATAGAAACTCTTTTACAAAAGAACCATAATATAAACCACGTAACCATTCAGCCGGAATACAATAAGAAAGATCCTAAAGAAGTGATCGTTCAGGACTAATGATACAAATTACCGTAAAGCCATATCAAGATTTAAGTACAAAAGAACTATATGCCTTATTACAATTACGCAGTGAGGTGTTTGTTGTTGAGCAGGATTGTGTTTATCAGGATATTGATGGAAAAGACCAAAAAGCCCTTCATATTTTAGGTTATAAGAATGGAAACTTAATTGCGTATTCAAGAGTGTTTGCTCCTGGTGACTATTTTAAGGAAGCCAGTATAGGTAGAGTAGTGGTTAAAGCTTCAGAACGAAAGCACCAATATGGATACGATATTATGAAAGCTTCTATAAAAGCTATTGAAAAGCAGTTTAAGGAAACCACTATCAAAGTATCAGCACAAACCTATCTAAAACGCTTTTACAACACTTTAGGATTTTTTGAAGTAGGAGAGGAGTACCTTGAAGATGGTATTCCGCATGTAGCTATGATTAAATCTTAGTTGGAATCGCCTACGTAAGTCACTAAAATCTCCACACGACGATCGTATTTAGGTTCACCTCCTAATGGGAACTTACGACGCATTCCTACATATTTCATACGTTTTTTGCTAATTCCTTTTTTAGCTAGATAATCATAAATGTATTTTGCTCTTGCTACTGAAAGGTTCCGCTTTTTAGTCTTTCTATCAATAGCATCTCTACTAAATTGAGTACAGCATACATGGCCTTGGATGGTAAAATAGATGTCTTTTCGCTCAAGAAGTGCTTTTGCTATATTTTCAAGCACAGGCTTCGATTCGGGTAATAACTTACTGTAACCTGTCTTAAATAGGATATTATCCAATGTGAATTTATCACCAGCTTTTAGTTCGCCTTTGATAATTTCCTCTACGGTAGGTTTTTCCTCAATTTTAGGTGTTCGAGGCGGATCGTATGGTTGTACAATGATTTCTACTTTTCTGTTTAAACCTCTGATTTTATGAACGTCTTGTTCCTTAATCAATTTCAAAAGAATTTTACCTTTACCATCAACATTGGTAATAATGCTTTCGTCAAATTCATTGTTTGAGAAAATAGTTTTTATGGAATTGGCTCTGTTTTGTGATAACACCAGATTGTAATCATCACTTCCTCTATCATCTGTAAAGCCATAAATGGAAACCTTCTTGATATCCATACCTTCAATTTCTGAAAGAAATAAAAGGAGTCTGTAATGCTCTGTTGGTGGAACCTCAAACTCATCTGTTTCAAAATAAACCTCATGAGTCATCACTTTCGTTTGTCCGAAAAGTAGTGATGTAAATAACAGAGCTATGAAAACAATTTTTTTCATAAATGCGATTTGGTTGCCTCCAATATAGTTGATTTAGGGCTTTATATCAAATTTCAACTAGTTCAGGTAGCCATTATATTCTGAAAGGTCACCTAAAATATCTTTCCCTTTCTGGATTTCAGGGTTGGTAGCTTTATAATATTCATAAAGACCTTCTCGGTAAAAATAACGCTTAACTATTTCCTCTGATAGTAACGCTAAAATCTCCGATTTATTAGCATCGATAGCTTGATTTTTATAACGATTTAAAGCATTTAGCAAATCTTCATAATCAGTATCGATTGCAGTTCCAATCTTTTCTTCCTTGGCAATCAAATACGCTTCGGCAAATGCCTTTTCAGCTTTTGTTTCAAAGTTGAAATTATTGGTTCTCAAGAAATTTTTAAAACTATTGAATTCGGCCTCTGTGAGTTCAAAAGATTCTAATTCTGCTGGCTTAGGATGACTATAATAATACTCGGTAGCATATTTAAAAATAAGATTATCATCTAAAATAGCATTGGTAATCGGACTTTCTTTAGTGACCTCTAATTCTAAATCAGGTTGTATACCACCACCATCATAAACAGTTCGTCCTTTCTTGGTTTTAAAAGCCGTGTAGTTTTCACGTTTGACGCGAGTTGCCTTTCCATTTTCATCTCTATTCCAATAATCCAATGCTTGAATACAACGACCAGAAGGTGTGTAATACCTGGAAATAGTAATCTTGATTTGTGTGCCATAAGTTAAAGGTTTCGGACGCTGCACCAATCCTTTTCCAAAACTTCGTGCTCCAATAACAACCGCACGATCGAGATCTTGCAAGGCACCAGAGACGATTTCACTTGCAGAAGCACTTCTACCATCAATAAGAACCACAACTGGAATTTCAGTGTCTTCAGGTTCTCTTTGTGTGTAATATGTTTTATTGTACTTTTTTACTTTAGATTTTGTGGTCACCACCAATTGGTTTTTAGGAACGAAGAGATTGGTGACATTAACAGCTTCTGTTAATAATCCTCCAGGATTTCCTCTTAAATCTAAAATGATTTTTTTAGCACCTTGGTTCTTTAAAGCTCTTAAGGCACTTTTGGTCTCTGAAGACGCTTGTCGGGTAAACTTTCGTAAGACAATATAACCTACTTCCTCGTCCACCATTGAATAATGAGGAACAGCATTAATTTCAACTGCTTCCCGCTTAATTGTAGCAGTTTTTTCTTGACCTTGTCTCAAATAGGTTACGGTTACATCAGAACCTGCGGCACCTTGTAATAAATTACCAGCATCGTCCTTAAAATCAGAAACCACAACATTATCCACTTTAATTATTTCATCTCCAGCATTAAGTCCAGCTTTATCAGCAGCATAGCCTTTATAGGGTTCAATGATTACCAATTTATCTTTTAAGGTTAATACATTAGCACCAATACCTGTGTAATCACCAGAGTTATTGATTCTTGAAGCTTCAACATCTTGCTCATTATAGTAATTGGTATAAGGATCTAAATCTTCTAACATGCTCTTTATAGCTGTATCCATAAGATCTCCAGGATTGGTTTCATCAACATAGTTCATGTTGAGTTCCTTAAATACTGTGGTGAAGATTTCAATTTGTTTGGCTACCTCAAAAAGGTCGCTTTTAAATGCTGTTGAGCCAATAAAAATTAAAAGCGCCAAAAGCGGAATGATAAAACGTTTTTTAAATTTATTTTTCATAACTAAATTTTTTATGGTTGGGACATTTTTTCACGAAAGCTATTTAATAGCGTTTTCATTTTTTTGTCTATAGAAGCAAAATCTGCGCCATCTTTACCAAGATACAAAATCATTAACGCATAAGAGCCTGAAATGTTGTTAAAATATACCGCCTTGTTAAGCCTATAAGCTTCTCTTAATAAGCGTTTGATTCGGTTTCTATCAACGGCTTTTTTAAAATTTCGCTTACTTACAGAAACACCGGTTTTCATTGTTGCTCCGTCATCAAAAGTTGTTTTTAGATATACTAATTTCAAAGGAAAAACAGTTAGTGATTTTCCTTGTGAAAATAGCTCTTCTATCAACTTTTGGCTTTTCAGCTTTTCTTTTTTTGAATATGAGAACAAGGTGTTGGTCTTTTGTTTGAATTCTCTAATAAGAATCTATTATAGCAATATAGTAAAAGAGTCTAAAGCTAAATGCATGCTAAGACATTAAATACTAATTATTTTTCTTTCGGTTGTACGTATTGTTTTCCCTATCCACATCTGCCATAAACCCAGAAGGGTCAATTTCTGCAGATTTTATTTTTTTTGAAGTTTCAAAAGAATAAGTTGGATATGCCCAAGCCCAATCACTTAGAATTGTTGCTGAAGTTGGCTTTTCTCCTCGCATTTGACGAAGCGGAATATAAAATTGTTCTTGAGTATCATCAGTATACGTAATGGTTATATCAATAGGCATAGGCATGAGTCCGATGCGTTCAAGTGTTACGCTGCGTTTATCAACAGTTTTGATACCATAATCGATTGTATTTGTGGTTTGAGCAAAATCTATAAAATACCAATCGAGTTCAAGTCCAGAAACCTTTTCTGCTGTACGAATGATATCAAATGGCTTAGGGTGTTTGAAAGCGAAATCACGATAATACTTTTTGATTGTTTTTTTGACTTGATCTTCACCAATAATATATCTAAGCTGAGACAAAAATACAGCACCTTTGCTATAAGCAGCTCTGCTATAAGCTTTGTTTGAAGCATAGCGATCTGCATGTGTTGTTAAGGGTTGTTCATATCCTGAATTAGCAAAACCAACATAGCGTTCATAGGCTGTTTCTTGGGCATTTTCTTTATTCGTTCCCTTGATTACATTCAAGGCTTCATCTTCAATATAACTTGTAAGGCCTTCATCCATCCATTCGTGCTTAGATTCATTACTGGCGACAACAAATTGAAACCAATTATGGGCAATTTCATGAGACACAACACTTAAAAGACTATTGAAGCTGCGTTCTCCTGTTATAAATGTGCACATGCCATATTCCATTCCGCCATCACCTGCTTGAATTATGGAATATTGTTGATAAGGATATAAACCAATATTCAAATTATAATATTCAAAAAAATCAGCTGCTTTAGATTGTATAGCTTTCCAATTATTTAGGTATTCTGAATCCATGTCCTTTTTGTAAAGAAAATGGAGCATTGGGCCGTCTTTCATTTGAAAAGTATCGTGCCTGTAATCTGGATCTGCAGCCCAAGAAAAATCATGAACATTGGGCGCTTTAAAATGCCATACCAGCTTATCACCATCTGTAATCACATTTTTCTTCGCATAACCATGACCAATTTCTTCAGGATTTTGTAAATATCCTGTGCCTCCAATCGTATAATGTTTATCTATTGCGATTTTTACATCGTAATCACCCCAAACACCATAAAATTCTCTTCCGATATAAGGATCTGCATGCCAACCTTCATCATCATACTCAGCTAACTTTGGGTACCATTGTCCCATAGATAATGCAACCCCTTCTTTACTGTTCCTTCCGGAACGACGAATCTGTAAAGGCACTTGACCTCTAAAGACCATATCAAATTCGACTTTCTCTCCAGGATTAATACCTTTATCAAGGTGGACCTCTAATATTGTTCCTTCAACTTTATATGTTAGTGGTTTTCCGTTTACGGAAAGCGATATCACTTTTAAATACCCTATTTCGTTTGGCTGTAATTTAGCTATTCGGCTTTCATAAAGAGGCTGATTTTTACCCTCAATATTTTGGGCTAAGCGCTTATCGGGATCTGAAATACTTTGAACCCTCGCATCCATTTCACTTCCTGGTTGGAATGCATTAAAATACAAATGATAGAATACGTTATTGAGTTCATCAGGAGAGTTATTGGTATAAATAATTTTTTGCGTCCCAGTGTATTGGTACGTTTCAACATCCATATCTATGTTCATGATATAATCTGCTTGCTGTTGCCAATAGGAGTCTGACTTATACGTCATTTTTGGTTTTTGAGCACTCATACACAGAGTCGACAAAAAGACTAAAAAACAGAAGCTAAATGCAAAAAGAGATTTCATGAAGTAGGTCTATTGGATTATTGATTTGCTAGCTGTGAAGCCATAATAAGGGCGTTGTAGGCATTAACTATTTTTCCTGATTTAGAGATATCAGATAAGTTTTTAATGGTTTTGGATTTACCCACCATCACCTTAGCACTGATTGGCAATCCAGATTGTATTAAAATTTGTTTTACCTGAGATGCGGTTAAATTAGGATACTGTGAACGAATTAAAGCAGCAACACCAGTTACATTTGGCGCAGCCATTGAGGTTCCGTCCTTAGATTCATAATTATTGTTAGGAGTAGAAGAGTAGATGTCTGATCCAGGCGCAAAAACATCCACATTAACTTTTCCATAATTAGAATAATCTGCCACCAAGTTTGCACCATATCTAGGATTTAAGGCTCCTACAGTAATAAAATTGTCGGCAATTTCAGCTTCCGTTCCTTTGGCATCATTAGGATAATTGCTGTTAATATCAACATTATCAGAATCATTACCGGAGCCATGAACTATTAATACATCATGTGCTGCAGCATAAACAATAGATTCCCTTACCCAATCACTATGTGGAGAAAAGGCTTTTCCAAAACTCATGTTAATAACCTTAGCACCATTATCTACAGCATATCTAATTGCTAAAGCCACGTCTTTATCATATTCATCACCATTTGGAGTGCTTCTAATAGCCATTAACCTAGCATTATTGGCAACACCCTTCATGCCCTTACCATTGTTTCGTTCGGCTAAAATAATGCCACTGACATGCGTTCCATGGCTTTCATTTTCGTTAACAGGACGAGGATTATTGTTTCCATAGCCAACATCAGAAAGATCGTTTATATCATCATTTATTTTTCGGCCCTTAAAGTTCTTGTTAAGTTGGTAATCTAAGCGATCATTAATTGTCACCAAATCACCCTCAATGGCTTTTATAAAATCAGACACAGGGTCATATCCATAAGCATAGATGCTTTTTACAATGGCAATGGCTTGTTGTAAGTTTTGATCTTCAGTTTTTATTGAAGACACCTCGTCTTTGGTATAATCTTTTTTGTTTAAATGAAGGACAATTAAATCATTGGCCTGCTTGACCTGTTGTAAAAGTTGGGTAGACTGTGTTTTAAGTTGGGAATACTTTTGGTATTCTGTGTTATATAAATTTTGCGCCTCAGTATATCTTGGATGATTGGTTTGACCTGAAGCCAACAGCCTTACATATTCAAACTGTTCATAATAGGTGTCTCCAATAAAATTCCAACCATGGATATCATCAACATACCCATTGTTATCATCGTCTTTACCATTATTGGGAATCTCATCTGTATTTACCCAAAGCACGTCATCTAAATCTTCATGATCGATATCTGTTGCTGAATCGATAACGGCGACGATAACGGTTTTTCCTTTTCTGTTTTTTATGATTTCATTATACGCCTTATCAACACTCATTCCAGGAATTGTATCATTCGCCAAATCGAGGTGTTGCCAATTGTGTAATTCTTCTTCAGTGAGATCTGAGATCTTTAAGGGCGAACTATCAATGTTTTCTATGGGCGTAGAAATGATTCCTGAAGAACTACCACAGCTCACGAATAGAGTTGAAATAACTAAACAAAGAAGACTATATTTTATATGTAGTTTCATATCAATTAAAAATTTCTTCGGTAGTGAATACCTCTTTTAAACGAACCCCTTTTTCGGTGTGTTGAACCGTGATGATTTCATTATGGGCATCATGTTCTAAAAACAAAAAGTAATTGTGATCAGCCGCTAGGTTTAAAAATTTTTCCTTTTCATCCAAGGTTAACAATGGTCTTGTATCGTAACCCATAACAAAAGGAAGCGGAATATGACCAGCCGTTGGCAATAAATCTGCCATAAAACAAATTGTCTTCCCTTTGTACGAAATCATAGGAATCATTTGTTTTTCGGTATGACCGTTGGCAAAAAAAATATCAAAGCCCAATTCAGAATTTTCAAGTAAATCAGTTTCTGGTAAAGACGTAAATTTTAACTGACTGCTTTCTTCCATTGGAAGAATGTTTTCCTTTAAAAAAGAAGCTTTTTCCCTATTGTTTGGTTCTGTAGCCCATTTCCAATGATTGTTATTACTCCAAAAATGAGCATTCTTAAAAGCAGGTTCGTATCCAGTTCTATCTTTATTCCATTGAATACTTCCGCCACAATGGTCAAAGTGTAAATGTGTCATAAACACATCAGTAATATCATCACGATGAAAACCATGTGCTTTTAAAGACTTATCAATGGTGTTGTCTCCCCAAAGATAATAGTAGCCAAAAAACTTATCGCTTTGCTTGTCTCCCATTCCTGTATCGATTAATATCAAACGATTTCCATCTTCAATGAGTAAGCAACGTGCTGCAATATCTATCATATTGTTGCTATCTGCAGGATTGGTTCTAGACCAAAGTGATTTTGGAACGACACCAAACATGGCACCTCCATCCAATTTAAAATTACCGGCTTGTATAGGATATAAATTCATGATTGCAAAATAACAAAAACACAGCAACTCACTAAAGACTTAAGATTAAATTAAGAATTTTGAAGGTTGTGTGTCAAGTAATAAAACCTTAGACTTTATTGGGTCTTTGATTTCTTGTAAATCTTATTAACTTTACTCCAAACCAAAAACAAGTTAATGTTAGAATTAGCAGGAATTATCATTTTAGGAATACTGGCACAATGGTTTGCATGGAAGTTTAAGATTCCAGCAATTTTACCGCTAATTTTAATAGGGCTTTTGGTTGGACCTATTGCTGCCGAGTTTTTATCTGAAGATGGCACCAAGTGGATTGAACCTATTTGGAACGGTGAAAAAGGATTGTTCCCAGGTGAAGGACTTTATTATTTTGTGTCTTTGGCAATCAGCGTAATTTTATTTGAAGGCGGATTGACATTGAAACGCTCTGAAATTAGAAATGTTGGCCCATCGATTACCAAGCTAATAACCCTTGGTTCCATAGTGACATTTTTTGGAGCTGCATTGGCGTCGTATTTAATTTTCGGATTGAGCTGGGAAATCAGTTTCTTGTTTTCTGCGCTTATTATCGTTACAGGCCCAACCGTTATAACGCCTATTTTGAGAAATATTCCCTTAAAAAAGGATGTCTCAACGGTTTTAAAATGGGAAGGGATTCTTATCGACCCAATAGGAGCCTTGGTTGCGGTTTTGGTTTTTGAGTTCATAAGCGTTGGAGGTGATAGCGGATTTACCAAAACGGCATTCATTGAGTTTGGTAAGATTATTTTATTTGGAACGACCTTTGGATTTACCTTTGCTCATGCGCTGGCTTTTGCAATCAATAAAGGTTTAATTCCACATTATTTATTGAATGTGGTATCCTTGTCCACGGTTTTATTGGTCTATGTAGAATCTGATGTTTTTGCTCATGAATCTGGACTTTTGGCAGTTGTGGTTATGGGAATGGTTTTAGGAAACGGAAAACTTCAAAACATTAAAGAGCTATTATATTTCAAGGAATCTTTAAGCGTACTGTTAATTTCTATTCTCTTTATTCTTCTGGCAGCCAATATCAATATGGATGATCTATTATTACTCTATAATTGGCAAACAGCTGCCTTATTTGCTATTGTAGTTTTTGTAATCAGGCCTTTGGCAGTATTTTTAAGTACACATGGCTCGAAACTGAAAACCAAGGAAAAAATATTTATAAGTTGGGTAGGACCAAGAGGTATTGTAGCCGCAGGTATTGCTTCGCTTTTTGGTAGTAAATTAATCAAACAAGGAGTAGCAGGAGCAGAGTATATAACTCCTCTTGTGTTTATGATTGTTTTGGGAACGGTGTTGCTTAATGCAACTACGGCACGATTTTTTGCAAAGCTGGTAGGAGTGTTTTTAACAAAGTCAGAAGGCATACTAATAGTTGGCGCTTCCAAATTTTCAAGGCTCATTGGACATTATTTAGAAGAAAATGGTAGAAGTGTGGTTATGATAGATAGTAACCAATCTAATATTGATAGCGCTAAAGAACTGGGTATTGAAGCTATTAACACGAATATTTATTCTGACACCTTAACCGATAACATTGAACTGAATGATGTAGGCTACTTAATGGCCATGACCGCAAATTCAGATATTAATAAGTATACCATAGATCGCTTCGGAAAGGTTTTTGGAGAACACGGAAGCTTTAGATTGGTAACTCCAGACGAAATGAATGATGACAACAACAACCCTAAGGAAGGATTGTTTTCACACAAAGATGATTATATCAGGCTAACTGAAGTTACAAGAGCTTATCCTGCAATCCATGAAATTGAAGTGAACAGTAAAGACCACTATCTTACCTTAATTGAAATGGCCAACAAGGATAAGAATATTATCCCTCTTTTTATCAAAACCAAAGAGGGTGAGCTAGAAATCATTTCCTCCTTTAACAAAGAGATAGACAGTATCAAAGAGGGTTATCATCTTGTTTATTTAGGAAAGCATTTTGATGTAGAAAAAGTCCAAAACAAAGAAGTCTCAACAAGAGAGACTTCAATGTAAAAGACTAATTTCAAATAATCAATTTTAAAAACCATGTCTTTTAATAATTTTTAAAACGACTTGTTTTTGGTTCTAAAACCCAAACCTCAAATACGCCATTACCACATTGTCTTTATTGATTCCAAACCAAGTGCTGCTTTGTTCTATTTCACCTCCATTGTATTCATATTTACGGTTTAGATATGTGAAAACGGGTGCCTCAACTCCAATTGAAAAGTTATCAGGAAGATTAAGGTTTAAACCCAATTTAGCAGAGGCACCAAACCCAGAAATATCATCCTTTGCCATAGAGAATTCTCGTTCTCCACTTTCAGCAAAAATATCAGCACCATAACTGAGCTGAAGACGTTGCGATGGTATGATATGATCAAAGTATCGGGCTCTTAATCCCACTCTGAATAAGCTTTCATCAAAGCCATCAGAACTTGTCGTCATATAATTTCCAAAAGCACCACCATAAAGCCCTCCTTGATCGTTGCCAAGAAAGTTGTACATAAATTCTCCACCAGCACAAAAAGAAGATGTTGATTCGCCTTCCACGGAATTGTTTCCATAGCCTAGACTTCCACCTCCAACAAAAGGAGCCCAGCTATTTTTTGAGGGCTTATCTTCAGGAGGAAGCTCTAATTTGTATTCACGTCCATCCATCGGCTCCATAATAGGTCTACATGAAAAGCAAAATAACAGTATTAAAGGTATAAATGTGATTAAAGGTTTGTGTTTTGATTTTAGTGTTGTCATGATGAGTGTTTTTATGATTAGTTTTTAGAATTACCCAAAGTGTATACTAAAGAAAAAAGCACTAGGTTTCTTTTGTTTATAAGTGCCCATCTCGAATAGTCTGTATATTCAAAATCTTCATACGATCGCGTCTGCTCGGCATAATTAAAAATATTCGTTTGGAGCATTATTGACCATACGGGCGAAAGCATCATTTGAAAACCAACGACAAGCCCTATTGTCAATCTTGTCAAGTCATATGAAAAACCATCTTCAAATTTTTCAGTACCAAAACCATAAGCCGCGGCCAGACCATATAGAAACCGTACTTGTTGAAAGCGCTTTACCAACTGACTAAACATTAGAACTTTTAATGTCACATCAAAAATTGTTGTAGTGAGTAAATCGCTATTAGATCCATTGTACATAGCACCAAGCGAGCCATATAATGCTGCACGTTTTAACATGGCCAAGCGCAAATAATATTCTGCATGAAGACACCATAATGTCTGGTCTCCGTTTAAACCAAGACCTGCACCAAATGCCAGCATTTGTAAAGCAAAACCAATGACCTCTTGTTGTGCGTCATGTTCAGTAATGCTTTTTGGTGCATTTTCAACAGAATAATCTAAGGTAAAATCGTCAACATTGACTTCATAGGTTCGCAGGTCTATGGTCGCTTTGTTCGTTGAAAACAAATCATTTTCTTGAACTATAGAACCGAAGTCTTGTGCGTTTAAGGACGTTGAGAACCCTAAAACAAATAGGGTTAAAAAAACGGTTTTGTAAACTTTAGTTTTCATAATTTGAAGGGTTAATTAGTATTTAAATTTTGATTAGTTTTTTTGTTTTTACTACAACTTCATCAATCTTTATTTCAATAAAATAAAGTCCGTTAGGGAGATGATCTATTGTTAAGGTGTTTGTATTGTATTTTTGAAGATGCCTTCCATTAATGTCATATAAATTTATTGTCGAAATACGCTGATTTGACTTCACGTGTACAATACCGTTGGAAGGGTTGGGGTATACATTCACATTAGAATCTACAACTTCAAGGTTTGTGGTACTTAGGGTTTCGTTTATTACAGTTAGGACCAACACGTTATTATTTCTACAAACAACATCAAAGTCATAATTGAAACCTCCAAAAGAAGAGGTTAAAGAAACAGGTAGGTTACAAGTATTTATGCTGTTTTGAGTCGTTAAAACAACAAATTCATCATTTATGGAAGGGTTAAATCCCAAAGTGACATCTAAACTTCCATCTAGATTGGCATTGCCATTAATTGTGATTAAATCGTAGTTGACGCCTTGATCACTGCCATTTAACTCAATCTCAAGAATTGATGTGGCGCTAGAATCATAATCATTTACAAACCCTAAGGTTCCGGGAGAAGCGCCTGGTGAAACAGTGCCATTGTTCATAAAACCAACAGGAAGCGTTATAGAACCCTGCCCTTTTATGACTCCAGTTTCATTATTAACAAAAGTTCCCGTTCCAGTGAAAACCATTCCGTCTTGGACAACATCTACAGTTCCAGAATTAGAAAGCTGAACACTAAAAAAGGTGTTATTTGATACTGCTGAGCTTTGAATTAGTCCAAAATTGTTTAATGTGTTTGGAGCAACTCCAAAAGCACTAAACCCTGAAGAAGCCTCGAGTATGATTGTACCATTTAATGTGTTGTTAAGAATTGAGTTTGTACCAATGGATATCGTACCACCAACAATTTGTCTAATTTCGCCATTGTTGTTCAACGTGCTTCCGTTATCAATTCGTTTTGTTCCGCCACTTGATTTAATGATAATGGTTTCATTATTCAAAACACCTCCACCATCTAAATCACCCGTTATCCAATCAATAAACCCATTACCAGTGAAATCCAATGTTGCTGATGTTGGAACCAACAAATCGGCACGCCAATCAAGAGTGCCTTCCAGATTACCCGTTAAGTTTCCTTCAATACTTATTGGAAACAACCAAGCCAGTGTTCCTGTTGAGGCTATATTATATGTGCCATTTGACAATGTTGTATTTGAATAATTTAGGCTCAATGTCCCATTGTCTACTTCAATTGTTCCATCATCGTTATTGAGGGTAATACTAATTGAAGACGTATCGGACGGATTAGGCATTGTTGCCGTAATAAGTCCTGCGTTATTAAAAACTCTAGTATCGTCAGTAATACCCAAAGAAGCAATTTCTGTGGCATTTGATAAAACCTCAATAACTCCTGTTGAAGAATTATTTAAGGTACAATTCGCTGCCAATCTTAAATCTGCTCCACTTTCAAAAGTCAATAACCCGTTATTATCCAATGTTGAAGCATCTTCAATTGAGGAAGACCCAGAAGCAAATGTGATAGTTGATGCATTGGTGAGCGTTCCTCCACCAACAATATTGCCTCCTGTATTCGTAAGCACTCCGTTTCCTGATAATTGAAGCATTACGTTTGTTGTCATTGATAAATCGTCATCCCAGTTTAAGGTTCCGAAGACATTACCCGTAATCACACCAATCGCGTCAATAGGACCGTTCCAGTTTAGTGTAGCTCCAGCGGCAACATTAAATTCACCACCAATCATGTTCAAAGCGGTGGTATTTAGATTTAGTGTTCCAGAATCGATTTGAAAAATACCATCGGTATTGATCAATGTGCCTCCAATAGTCCCACTGTCACTTGGGTTTGGGAACGATGTTTTAATAGTACCAAAGTTGTTAAGCGTATTTGGTGGAACGCTCACCGCATAAATAGAAGAACCCGTAGTTAGGAAGTCAATGGTTCCCGTTCCTGAGTTATTGAGGACAGAGTCTGTGCCAATACCAATATTTGCTCCAGATGATAGGTTAATTGTACCCAGATTATTGAGTACTACAGAACCGCTCAAATCAAATGAAGGAAACGTTAAGTTTATGGTTCCGCTATTCAATAAGATACCAGGGCCAATCAAATCACCCGAAGACCAGTTTACAACAACATTTGTTTCAAATTCTGATGGGTTTTGAATGATTAAGGCCTCTGTAATATTAAGAGTGGAATTACCTTGAACCTCAATAGACCGAATATTTGCGGGTGAGTCGATTGTAACGACAAACCCTGAAGGTATAAGAACGTCGTCAGAGTTCGATGGAACCGTTCCCGTCCAATTGTTTTCGTTAGACCATAAATCATCTACAGCACCAGTCCACACATTTAATTGCGCGATGCTACTTGTAAAAGACATTAGGCATAATAGTAAAAGTAGTCTTGTTCTCATAATGTATGATTTAAATTGATTAATGTAAATGTAGGTTCGTAGACCTTTTAAAGGCAATACCAGAGTTCAGGTATATTTTGAGATAAAAGAAAAAGGCTTAAGTGTTGAAACCTAAGCCTCTCATTCAAGACAATGGTTAATCAATTTAAAACATACATCTTGAATTTTTTTTAATCGAGAAAATTAATTAATTGCGTTTTAGAAGGATAAATCTACATTAGCCCAATCTCGAATTCAATACCTGAATTCAGGTAGATTTAAACAGGAATATTTATTAGAATGAATGTCCCTTTGTTTGGCTTAGAATCTACATTTAATTCACCATGGATTTGGCCGATTCTAGATGACATGTTTTTAAACCCTAAGCCTTTTTCTACTGAAAACTCAAAGCCCTTTCCATTATCTTCAATGCTTATACTTATATGGTCATCATGACCAAACAGCTGAACATCCACTTGAGTGGCTTCCGAGTGTTTCATAATGTTATTGAAGGCTTCTTGAACCACTCTGTAAAGATTTGTTGAGGTTGAATGATTAAGTGCTTCAGGAAACTTATGACTGTTAAAGTTGACCGTAAGTGTTGTTTCTGAAGCGATTTTTTGACATAATTCCTCCACAGAACTTTCAAAACCAACCAATGTAAGATCAGAAGGCGAAAGATCATGGGAAATATCCCTTAAATCATTACAGATCTCATCGATTGAAGCGGCAACATCGTCATTCTTCACTGTGTCGATTACAAAGCGCTTCAGGTAACCTAATCGACTTCCTATGTGGTCGTGAAGCTCCTTGCTTATTCTTTCTCTTTCCCTTTCTTCTCCTAGAATAAAGGCATTAAACAATCCTTTCTGTTGTTCGACCAATTGAACAGATAACGCGTTCCGTTCATCATAAATGTTCTTAACCGTTAGAACTAAAGTGAAGGTTAGAAAAATAATTTCAAATAAAGAAGCGTAAAGAATTAAAGGAATGCCATAAACATAAGAAAACAATGCGCCATTATTCACATTTATGATCGTGAAAATAGTTGCAGTACCAATGAAGGAAAAAGCAAACAAGTAAAAAAGCGTAATTTTCTTTTGCTTTGGATAAGACTTGTAGATTAGGACCAAGAGCAGACCAATGATTGCAAAGAATGAAAAATACCACAACCGCATGACGAAAGGCTTTATGTTCAGGAACATTTCGTGAGGCAATACAAAATCACTGAATCGAGTCAAGATGACAATGATTAGTATTACATCCAAAGCTTTTTTGATTTTAGGAGCATAGACCTTTGCATTTAAAATGTTTTGAGAAAAGAGTACGAAAAAAATAGTCGTACAAACAACAAAAAATACATGTATGTATTTATTATACGCTTCATTTTCGGCAATAAAATATTGAAAAAACAATCCTAGGAATGAGTACAGATAGAGCCCAAGAAAAATTATGTACAATGCGTAAACTAAATACACTCTTAGTTTTACTAAACTAAAAATATAAAGGCTGAATAAGATTGAAATGACTGAAATCCCAAAATAGATTCCTATGATGAGATAACTTCGTTTGGTATGACTATCATAGTTTTTTTTTGACCACAAAGTAGAAGGAACCACAACACTGATTTTGTCCTTTTTGAATTGTAAGGCATAAGCTTTGGTTTCTTGAGATGACAAATTAATTGGAAACACAAAGTTTCGATCATTAATAGGTCTCGAGTTGAAAGCAAAATTGGTTCCAGTTTGATTAATCAAGGTATACTGAGAGCCTTCAAATTGATAAAAATCAATATGATTCAATAAAGAATTGTTCAACTCTAGAATGAGCTCCTTTTTTTCATTTGTTGCATTCTTAACTCTAAAAAAGACCGTTGCAATATCATCCTCAATAGGAATGAACAAGTAAGGGTCATTTTCAAAACCAACACTATTAATGATATCTTCTTCATTGATAAAACCTTCAGAAGATTGAACTTTTTTTGCAAATGTGTTAATATTTACCTGAGTAAATGAATGGTTTATAACAAGCGTATCGATTTGGGCATTTGAACAAAGGGTAACGCCAAATACAAAAAGAAAAAGCAAGCTATGACAGTAAGTTTTTTTCATTGACCAGCGTTACCAAATCGATACTATTGTGAATATTTAATTTTCTGAAAATATTCTTTTTATGGGTTTCCACAGTGTAATTGCTAATGTATAGTCTTTCAGCTATTTGAGGAACATTATAACCTTTTACGAGCTCTTTGATTATTTCTTTCTCACGATTGGTTATATTCACTTTTTGAACAAAGCCATCGGTTTCGTCAACTAAATTTTTTACACCTTTTCCCATGTAAAAACTTTTACTATCAAAGACGGTATCAAGTGCTTTAAGCACATCTTCTGTAGAAGAGTTTTTCAACAGGAAGCCATTTCCATTGAACTGTTTTACTTTCCTGATGATATTTTCCTTGTTGTACATGGTTAAGACAATAACCTTAATATCATATTCTAATTGCCTTATACTTTTTAGTATTTCCAAACCATTGACCTCGGGAAGGTTAATGTCTAATAAAATCACGTCTGGTAATTGGCGTTTTAGAAAAGTCAAAACCTCACCACCGTTTTTGATATAACCAATAACCTGGTAATCGGGCTGATTCTTAAAAATAGAAACAAGCCCATCAACAACAATTTGATGGTCTTCACAAATAAGTATTTTTCTAGGTGTCGACTCCATGAATTAGATCATGAAGTAAGATACTAAAAAAGTTTAATCATTCAGCTTTAAAACAGCCATGAATGCTTGTTGCGGGATTTCTACGTTACCAACTTGACGCATACGTTTTTTCCCTTTTTTCTGTTTTTCAAGAAGTTTACGTTTACGGGAAATATCACCACCATAACATTTTGCGGTTACATCCTTACGTAAAGCCTTTATGGTTTCTCGCGCAATAATTTTAGCACCAATTGCCGCCTGAATAGGAATATCAAACTGCTGCCTCGGAATTAATTCTTTAAGTTTTTCACACATTTTCTTACCAATACTGTAAGCATTATCTGCATGAATCAGGGCAGAAAGCGCATCTACTTGCTGAGCGTTTAGTAGGATATCGACGCGTACCAATTTAGAAGCACGCATTCCTATTGGTGAATAATCAAAAGACGCATAGCCTTTGGAAACGGTTTTTAGGCGGTCGTAAAAATCAAAGACGATTTCAGCTAGAGGCATGTCAAAACTCAATTCAACACGTTCAGTCGTTAAATAGGTTTGATTGGTTATGATGCCACGTTTTTCAATACATAACGACATCACATTACCCACAAAATCAGCCTTGGTAATAATCGTAGCTTTAATGTAAGGTTCCTCTACACGATTTAAAGTTGATGGATCAGGTAAATCGGTAGGATTATTAACGATAATAATTTGGTCTGGCTCTTTATTTGTATACGCATGATAACTCACGTTTGGAACCGTTGTAATAACGGTCATATCAAATTCACGTTCCAGACGTTCTTGAATAATCTCCATGTGAAGCATTCCAAGGAAACCACATCGAAAACCAAAACCTAAAGCCGCAGAACTCTCAGGTGTAAAAACCAATGACGCATCGTTGAGCTGAAGTTTTTCCATAGACGCACGAAGATCTTCATAGTCTTCGGTGTCTACAGGATAGATTCCTGCAAATACCATTGGCTTCACATCCTCAAAACCTTCAATAGCATTTTGGGTTGGGTTTTTGGCATCAGTAATCGTATCACCAACCTTAACTTCTTTAGCTTCTTTAATACCTGTAATAACATAGCCTACGTCTCCAGCCTTTATTTCCTGTCTAGGGAATTGCTTTAGTTTTAAGGTGCCAACCTCATCTGCATGGTATTTTTTTCCGGTTGCGATAAACTTGATTTCTTGATTCTTTTTGATGGAACCATTAATCACTCTAAAATAGGTTTCAACACCACGAAACGGATTATAAACCGAATCGAAAATCAAGGCCTGAAGCGGTTCGTCAACATTTCCCGATGGCGCAGGAATTCGTTCAATGATCGCTTTTAAAACATTATCGACACCAAAGCCTGTTTTTCCGCTGGCATGAATAACCTCTTCGGGATCACAACCCAATAGGTCAACAATATCATCGGTAACTTCTTCTGGATTGGCACTTGGCAAGTCTACTTTATTAAGCACAGGAATGATTTCCAAGTCATTTTCCAAGGCTAAATACAAATTAGAAATGGTTTGCGCCTGAATACTTTGAGCAGCGTCAACGATGAGTAACGCACCTTCGCAAGCGGCAATAGAGCGTGAAACCTCATAAGAGAAATCGACATGACCTGGTGTGTCTATCAAGTTTAAAACATAGGTTTCTCCTTCGTAGACGTACTCCATTTGAATGGCGTGCGACTTGATAGTGATACCGCGTTCGCGTTCCAAATCCATATTGTCCAACAACTGATCTTGCTTTTCACGAGCCGTAACAGATCCTGTATAATCTAATAAGCGATCTGCCAAGGTACTCTTTCCGTGGTCAATGTGCGCAATGATACAAAAGTTTCTAATGTGCTTCATAAAATCCGTTCCTCTTTAAAAGATGCTGCAAATATAATTGATTTCTTATCCAAAAAATGCTACTTACGCCTACAAAACTGTATAATGATGTTAATTTCAAGAATTAGGATTTAAAAACAAATGCTATATTGCATTATTAAACCCAAGCTAATTTTGAAATCCCTAACCAAGTTTATCTTCTTTGCTTTCTGTACATGTCTTGGTTTTGGCCAGACCATGTCTGTTACCGGAACCGTTGTTGATGACATGGGAAATCCTATTGAGTTTGCTAATGTTGTTCTGATGAGTCAAGATGAAACAGAAGTTTTTAAGGGCTCATCGACAGAAACAAATGGCACCTTTTCTTTTTTCGATTTGCAAGCCAATACCTATGTTTTAAGAGTCAGTTTTATAGGTTTTGAAGAGTATTTTCAAAAAATTGTATTAACTGGAAACCTAGATTTAAAAAACATTACGCTACAAGAAGCCTCCCAAGAGTTGGATGAGGTTAGCATTGTGGTTGAAAAACCAACTTTGAAACGCGAAGCGGATCGTTTGGTGTTCAACATTGAAAACACGGCTTTGGTTGAAGGCACGATGCTTCAAGTTCTTAAAAGTACACCTGGTGTTTTGGTCATCGGAGATGAGATTACCGTTAAAAACTCCAATCCAACAGTTTACATAAACGACAGAAAGGTCAATTTATCTTCTGAGGATTTAAACCAGTTACTGGCTGGTTCCTCTGCAAACGCTATCAAGTCGGTGGAAGTCATTACAAACCCTTCAGCTAAATACGATGCCGAAAGCGGTGTGGTTGTCAATATCGTCATGAGTAAAAACTTAATTACGGGATACAGAGGCAGTGTGTTTTCCAATTTCACACAAGGTGTTTTTCCTAGATATACTATGGGGACCAGTCACTTTTTCAAGAACGATGACATCAGTTTCAATGTAAATTACAGCTATTCTAAAGACAAAATCAATAGAGATGGCGACGACACAGTTAATTTTCTAAACAACTCAAATGGAGTTGATGAAAGTTGGCGCTCTTTTACCAATAGAAACACTTGGGTTGAGACCCACAACCTCAATACCAATTTTGACTATTTTATTAGTGACAAAAGCACCTTGAGCTTGTCTTCAAATGCGTTATACGTGCCTTATTTTAAATATAAAATTGGAAACAACACCGTCATTAGTGATAGTAACAGTGCTTTTTTATCTCGGTTTACAGCCGATAATTTATCAAGAGACAACAAACACAACCTAGCATTTGATTTAGATTTCAAACATAATCTTTCTAAAGGAAGACTCGCTTTTAACGCACATTACACTGCCTACAACTACGAACGGAACCAAAACGTCTTCAGTCGTTTTTTTGATAGCAATAATAGTTTTCAGAACGCAACCGCCTTCAACACCGAAAACAATCAAGACACTAATATTTTTTCAGGAAAAGTTGATTTTGGTTTGCCAATCGATGACAATTCCAATTTTGATATAGGCGTGAAATATTCCAACATTAAAACAGAAAGCAGCCTTAGACAGTTTGATGTGGATTTAAACTCAGGAACAGAAACTTTAGATGTTCCAAATTCAGACGCTTTCGATTATGATGAAAAAATCTATGCTGCTTATGCCAATTATGACTTAAACACAGAGAAATGGAGTGTGAACGCTGGCTTACGAATGGAACAGACTAATGTTGAAGGAATTTCACCATTAACCAATATTACCAATACGCAAGATTATTTGGAATGGTTTCCAAACGCCAGTATTCTGTATAATATTTCAGAAAAGTATAATGTTTATTCTAATTATAAACGAAGCATTGCGCGACCTAGTTATGCCGACCTAAATCCGTTTCGCTTCTTCTTAAACGACAATTATGTGGTGTCGGGAAATCCATTTTTGGTTCCAACCTTTACAGATCATTTTGTTGTTGGTACTGGTATTACACGATATTTTACATTTGAAGCCTATTATAAAAACTATGATGGTGCCATTTCTGAAATCCCAAGACAGAATAATGCTACCAACGTCATTGAATACATCTCTGTAAACTTTGACAAATCTGTTGAGTTTGGTTTTGATTTTATAACAGGCTTTGATGTTACCAATAGCTGGTCAGTGTATGCGGTAACCTCGTTTTATAATTTTAAGGAAGAAACCGATTTTGGTCAAGGAGCAGTCACTCAAGACCAATGGTCTAACTACTCTATACTGCAAAACGATTTTAGCTTTTTGGAAGACAGAAGTTTGAACATGACTTTTGCCCTGACTTGGATTGGAAAAAATTTACAAGGGTTTCAGGTGGTTGAAAACAGATTGGCTTCAGAATTGGCGATATCGAAAAGCATTCTAAAAAACAAAGGCATCATTTCACTTTCGGTAAGTGACTTGTTTAATTTTCAAGATTTCGAATATAGCACCAGATATCAAAACCAATTCAGTTTTGGGTTTACTGATATAGACAATAGGTATGTTCGACTCGGATTTAGATACAAGTTTGGAAACACCAAACTAGAGTCTAATGCACGATCGATTGACACTGAAGAACGCGAGCGTTTAAGTAGAAGCGATAAGTAAAACAAACATATTTAATCTTGCCACTCAGCAATAAACAGATTTGTATCTCTTCCGCCTCCATTATTTCTGTTGGAAGAAAAGGCTAAATACTTACCATTATTTGAAAAGACAGGAAACGCATCAAATGTTTCCCCATGTGTTACTCTCTCAAGATTTTTTCCATCAAGATCAATCATATACAAATTGAATGGAAATCCACGCTCTGCTTCAAAGTTGGAAGAGAATAAGATTTTTTCTCCTGAAGGATGAAAAAACGGACTCCAATTGGCATTGCCCAAATCCGTTAACTGACGCAAATCGCTTCCGTCGGCATTGCAGATGTAAAGCTCCATATCTGTTGGTTCAACCAAGCCTTCAGCCAACAGCTCTTTATATTCTTTAATTTCTTGTTCTGTTTTTGGACGAGAAGAACGGAAAATCAATTTAGTGCCATCAGGCGAAAAGAAGGCGCCTCCATCATAACCTAATTCATTCGTGATTTGTTTCACATCGGTACCATCGATGTTCATCGTGTATAATTCTAAATCACCACTACGAGTTGAGGTAAAGACAATTTTATCACCTTTAGGAGAGACTGTTGGTTCGGCATCATAACCAATTTCATTGGTAAGTTGTTTTACAATATTCCCTTCGAGATCCGCCACAAAAATGTCATAAGTATCATATATTGGCCAAATGTATTTTCCATTTTTTCGCAATGGTGTTTCCGGACAATCATCACCTCCTAAATGTGTTGAGGCATAAATGATGTGTTTGTTATCTGGAAGAAAATATGCACAAGTGGTTCTCCCTTTCCCAGTACTGATCATTGGAGGCATTTTGTCTTTAAAAGTTTCGTTGACATTCATCAAGAACATTTGGTCACAGCCAACATTCCATGCCTTATTGTTTGATTGAAACACCAGTTGCTTGTCATCAAAACTCCAATAAGCTTCGGCATTATCACCACCAAAAGTAACTTGACGTATCGATTTAAAGTGTTTCTCTCCTGGATATATCAAAGAGTCATTTGAGGTTTCAACCGTTATAGTGTTTTCTTCAGCAACAGATGTTTCAGATACTTCCTTAGTATCTTTGCAACCGAAAACGATTAGGCTAATTAAGACGATAAATGTGTATTTCATAGCTTTATTGACTAAATTTGCGCAAAATTAATATTTCATAAGATGAAAAACATATTATTTATCCTTTTTTTGACATTATCCTTGGTTGCTTGTAAAGACAATGCCGCCAACCCAGATGTTGCAGTTTCGATTGAAGACGATGTTAAGTTTCTTTCAGATGATAAACTTGAAGGCCGTCAAACAGGTTCAGATGGCGAAAAAGCCGCAGCAGAATATATTGCTGAAAGGTTTCAATCTATGGGATTGGAAGCTAAGGGAACTGAAGGGTATTTTCAAGAATTTTCATTTAAGCCCAAAACAGATCCTCATCAGGAAGTTAATTATACGGTTAAAGATGGTGATAGTACCATTACGGGAACCAATGTAATTGCTTATTTAGACAACAAAGCAGAAAACACCATAATCATAGGTGCACATTACGACCATTTGGGGTATGGAGCAGAAGGCTCTTTGTATCGAGGAGAAAAAAATGAAATTCACAATGGTGCTGATGATAACGCAAGTGGCGTAGCGGTGTTATTGGACTTAGCCAAAAAATTAAAAAGCAAAAATAAAGGGAACAACTATTTGTTTATGACTTTTTCAGGTGAGGAAATGGGTTTATTGGGTTCTAATTACTTCACTAAAAACCCGACTATTGATTTGTCAAAGGCAAACTACATGTTGAACATGGACATGGTTGGCAGGTTAAAACAAGATAGCACACTTGCTGTATATGGATTGGGAACCTCTCCAATATTGAAACAAGTGGTAAAAGCCAACAACTCTAAATTTAAAATCATTGAAAATGAATCTGGAGTTGGTCCAAGCGACCATACTTCTTTTTATAATAGCGATATTCCTGTTCTCCATTTTTTCACTGGTCAACATGAAGATTATCACAAACCTGGTGACGATTTCGAAAAGTTAAATTATGAAGGCATGAAAACAATATCGACTTATATTTTCGATATCATTTCTGACCTTGATGACAATGGAAAATTAGCTTTTAGAAAAACCAAAAACGAAAGTGAGGATGTTCCAAGGTTTAAAGTTGGTTTAGGTGTTATTCCAGATTATTTATACGATGGCAAAGGGATGCGTATTGATGGTGTGAGTGAAGATAAACCTGCCCAAAAAGCCGGACTTCAAAAAGGAGATATTGTGGTGAAGCTTGGCGACAGTCTTGTTACAGATATGATGAGCTACATGAGAGCTTTGTCGGTATTTGATAAAGGCGACAAGACTAAAGTTGTCGTTAAGAGAGGCGAAGAAGAAGTTGAGGCAGATCTTGAATTTTAATTTGTTTTGTTCCTAAGCACCAAGGAAGATATCATTACCAAAGTGCACTTGATTATTTCGGTGATCATTGTGGTTCCTGTAGCCATCATGTATGCTTTTTTTCCGGATGCTCAATTTGAATTGTTTCCAAAAACGACAGACGAACACAACTTTTACAAGGCCATAATGGGATTGTATTTGGCGTGTTCTGTGATTTGGATTCTAGGAGTTTTCAATGCAAGGCTATTAAAGACAGCATTAATTACGAATCTTGTTTTTATGTTGGGCTTGGGTTTTGGGAGGCTACTTAGTGTAGTTCTTGACGGTCCGCCATCGCTTGGTTATTTGTATGGGATGATTGCTGAAATCGCTCTTGGTATTTATGGTTTTTGGGTATTGAAAAGAATCCCTCACAAGCTTGAGCGTAAAAAACATTAATTTTGCTTAAAAGAATATGATTTGATAAAGATTGGCGACATAGAACTTCCTGATTTTCCATTGTTATTGGCTCCAATGGAAGACGTGAGCGACCCTCCTTTTCGAGCATTGTGCAAAGAACAAGGAGCCGACGTGGTGTATACAGAATTTGTCTCAAGCGAAGGGCTTATTCGAAATGCCGCAAAGAGCGTCATGAAGCTTGATATTTATGAAAAAGAACGACCTGTAGGTATTCAGATTTTTGGAGCGAACATGGAAAGCATGTTGCAAACCATTGATATTGTTGAACAATCCAATCCCGATATTATTGATATTAATTTTGGTTGTCCTGTAAAAAAGGTTGTTAGCAAAGGTGCAGGTGCAGGAATCCTAAAGGATATTTGCTTGATGGAGCAACTGACTGCTGAAATGGTCAAGCGTACCAAACTACCAGTAACCGTTAAAACACGTTTGGGATGGGATCATGATTCAATCAAGATTGTTGAGGTTGCTGAAAGACTTCAAGATGTGGGCTGCAAGGCGATTTCAATTCACGGCAGAACGCGCGCACAAATGTATAAAGGTAATGCTGATTGGAAGCCTATAGCTGAAGTCAAAAACAATCCGAGAATGCATATTCCCGTATTTGGGAATGGTGACGTGAATACTCCAGAACGCGCTGAAGAAATGCGTGATCAATACGGATTGGATGGCGCGATGATTGGTCGTGCTTCAATTGGTAACCCATGGTTTTTTAAACAAGTGAAACATTATTTCTCAACGGGAGAACACTTAGCACCAATATCTATAGCAGAACGTGTTGAAGCTGCACGTCGTCATTTACAAATGTCAATAGATTGGAAAGGAGAAAAGTTGGGTGTTTTTGAAACGCGACGCCATTATACCAATTACTTTAAGGGGATTCCAAACTTCAAGGAATACCGAATGAAAATGGTAACCAGCGATGACTCTAAAGATGTATTTGCTGCATTTGATGAGGTATTGGAAACGTTTTCAGATTATCAGTTTACATCGTAATACGTTGCAAGAAGGATGGAGCAAGTTGGCTGCTTTGCGCAGACAATTTGTTTGAGCTCTTTAAAACCCTGGTTTTAAAAGCGAGTTGCGAGAGCCTGGTTGCATAGCAACTTGCCCAAAACAAAAAAATCAATTTGATTTTACCAAGCGTTTAGTGATGCGTTGGGATGCCAATTTTGACGCCAAAATTCCCAACGTAGAAATAGTAATGAGTACGATCACAAAATTTACCCAAGAAAGGACTACAGGATAGGGTTCTGAGGGTATAATCATGACCAAGGCAAATTGCTTTTGAAGAAATATGATAGCAACTCCAATTATTAAACCGACAATGCCGCCAAGAATGGTCATTAAGCTACCTTGCAGAAAAAAGATGCGTCTGATATCTTTAGTCGTAGCACCAAGATTGAACAGGGTATGTAAAGACTCTTTTTTATCTAAAATCATCATGATTAAAGCGCCTACCACATTAAATAGAGCAATTACAATGACAAGCGTAAAAATTAGATAAACCGCAACGTTTTCGGTATTGAGCATTTTGTATAAAGCGCTGTTGAGCTGTGTTCTGTTTTTGATGTGTATTTGGTCTTCAAAAATATTTTGAAGATGTTTTTTTATCTGCGCTTCATCTGCATTTGGAGACAATTTGATTTCTATACCTGAGAGTTGATTTTCGTTGTAATTAAGCAGTTGTTTCACGATGCCGATATCGGCATAGACATACTCGTAGTTAAGTGTTTCGTTGATATCAAATATACCAACGTTAAAGACCTTAGTGGAATTGAAAGCACTTCTAACAGAAGTGATTTGTCCTTTTCCAGGTTTTAGAACAGAAAGCGTTAGGCTTGTAGATGTATCTAAAATACCGAACGATAATTTATTGGAAATGCCACCACCAGACACAACTTGTACCGTTTCGGGTTCCAACCAGTGACCAAAAAGAATGACGGAATCAATTGTGGTTACGGCACTGTAATTTGAGTCCACACCTTTTAAGGTAACGATTTGCCGTTTGTTATCAGATTGAAGAATAGCGCGCTCTTCGATAATTTTGGAACATACGGAAATGTCCTCAATAGCTGAAAGATCGCTCCATTGTTTTTGAGATATTTCAAAGGATTTTCCTTGTGCAGGCACGATTTTTAAATCAGGATCAACCAATGATGAAAACCGAAGACTAAAGTCTTTCAAACCCGCAAACCCAGACAACACAATAAACAAAGCAGCAGAAGCTATAATCGTTCCCAATGCTGCAATTAATGTCATGATATTGATGGCATTGTTGCTACTTTTGGAAAACAGATAGCGTTTTGCGATGTACAAGGAAAAACTCATTATTTCACGAAAGAAAAAAGATTAAGACTTTTTTCGCTTGTCTAAAAGGTCTTCGTCTTTTATTGGGTTCTCTTCACCTTTAAGCGATTGTTCAATTTTATCAATATATTCTAGAGAATCATCAATAAAGAACTCTAGGTTGGGCATTCTGCGGAGTTGGTTCTTGGTGCGTTTGGCCAGCTCATGACGAATCAAGGCCGTATTTGATCGGATACCTTCCAAAAGAGCCTTCGCCTCTTTATTAGGGAAAATACTTAAATAGGCTTTTGCTATTGACAGGTCGGTCGTCACACTAACTTTACTAACCGAAATAATCACACCTCGCAATCCACCATCAGTAGCCGCTTTTTGTAAGACCTCTGCCAAATCCTGTTGTAGGATTCCTCCAATTTTTTTCTGTCTTTGCGTTTCTTCCATAGTCACCATATTTGTTACCGTCAAATCGATTATAGATTAAGATAACAACTTTTAGTATTAATCCAATTGATTGTTTTGCAAAAGTAGTTGATATTTAAGGATTATGAGGATTTTCATAGTAAAATTCAAGCTTAAGGATTAATTTTGTATAGATGACAAATAAAATATCATGGATAAAATTGAACACATAGGCATTGCAGTTAAAGATATTGAAAGCTCAAATGATTTATTTGCAAAACTTTTCGGAAAAGCTCATTATAAAACGGAAACCGTAGAAAGCGAAGGAGTCATGACGTCTTTCTTTGAAGTAGGTCCGAACAAAATAGAATTGCTTCAGGCCACAAACGAAGAAAGTCCCATTGCAAAGTATATTGAAAAAAAGGGTGAAGGCATTCACCATATTGCCTTTGCTGTTGAAGATATTGAAGCAGAAATTGAGCGATTGAAAGAAGAGGGCTTTAAAATGATTCACGAAACACCTAAAAAAGGAGCTGACAACAAAATAATTGCATTTTTACACCCAAAAGCGACAAATGGCGTCCTTATTGAGTTATGTCAGGATATAAAGCCTTAAATTGACTTGAAATTTTTGTAGAGTATTAAAATATGTAGTAATATTGCAGCCTTATTGGTCCCATAGCTCAGTTGGTTAGAGCATCTGACTCATAATCAGAGGGTCCTTGGTTCGAGCCCAAGTGGGACCACTTTAAATAAGTAAAAAAGCCTTGTAAACAAATAGTTTATGGGGCTTTTTTTATGGTTGTTTCCTGCAATTTTAACGAATTCTAGTTTAGCGCTTACGAATACTAAAAGCACGTCTTTTTAACTGTTGTGTCAATATATATTTGAGTAAAAGAAGTATAACTCCAAAACACACAACAGTATGAAAACTTTAAAAAAAGACTTAGGTCAAAGCACGGTAAATACGTTTACTAGAATTATTCAAACACTTTTAATTGTTGCTATATTCTTTATAGCATCTGAAGCATTTTCACAATCTTCAGAAGTAGAATTTGAAGTCTACACCAATTCGGCGAGTAAAGCCTCAAGGTATCTTATGGCTGATGATGTCGCGTTAAGAGATTGTCCGTCAGTACAATGTGAGCAGCTTACCACCATTGGTATTGGAACAAATGTAAGATTGTTGGCCAAAAGTGAAAGGCCTCACACCATTAATGGTATCACTAGCAGATGGTACAAAGTAAAAATGGGACCTCAGATAGGTTGGATTTGGGGCGGATTAATATCCCAAAAAACCATGGTGAGCCATAATAATCCAGAGGTGAAATTTGTTTTTGGTGAAGCGGGATTTGATTTTAAGGGCAATAAGCTTTATCAAGTCAGAGCCATTAAAAATGGCGTTCAATTGGATAAAATGATTTTTAAGTCCGATCGATTAAGCAACGATATGGTTGCTTTGGAAAAAGCTCAAAAAACACCGAAACACACTGATGTTATTGTGCTATCAAATAAGGATAAGGAAAACAACCTAAAACCGTTCTACATCACCTTTAAGGATAATGTCTTAAAGAAGTCAGAAACCGTAATTGCAAATACAAAAACGAATACCAAACCGGCCTCTTATTCGTATGTATTTTGTACAGAGGATGAAAACTAAAACATCCGTAGATAGATATTCATTACTGCATTCTGAAAGAATGCAGTAATTTTTGTTTTGAAAATAGACATACTTGAAACGTTATAACTGCGTTCAAAATTGTAAGTTGCATTTAGTTATGACAAAAGCATTGAGGTTTTTAATATCACCTTTTTTCTTCCTTGGTTTAATAATAGGAAACATCACTTATGCCCAAAACAAACAACTTAGGCCTTATACACTCGAAGACGGCCTGCCACAGTCACAAGTATATGCCATCAGTCAAGACGCAAAAGGCTATTTGTGGTTGGGAACTCAAGGCGGAGGTTTGGTATGTTTTGACGGTGAAGACTTTAAAGTTTATAATGAGACAACAGGTTTAGAGTCCAATTACATTAATGCGATTAAGGCTTCGAAGGACACCCTTTTTTTAGGCACCAACAAAGGAGTGTCACTTATGGTTAGAAATAAAATATTCAATATTTCTGGGCCCAAGGTTAATGATATCACTAGGTTTGGAAATGCAACCTATGTGCTTACCGACAGTGGTCTTTACATGCTTTCAAACAAACACACTCTAATCAAGAAGACGTTAAACAATGAGATTGACAATTCTCAAATCAATGATTTGATTTATGATGGCTCACGATTTTGGATGGCAACTAGCAGTGGTCTTTGGGTATTTAAAGACATGAACGAAGAGGTGATTTCAGCAGAAAACTTAGATGCGAATGATTACAAATCGGTTACTGTTTTTGGTTCAAAAGTTTTTGCTGCAACCTTTGACGACGGAACCAAAGTTTACAACCAGTCAAACATGTCAGAGGAAGTATTGGTCAAAGAACCATTAAGGATCAACCAGATATCTATAAAAAACTCTAATCAGTTATGGGTTTGTACTGATAGTAATGGCATATCAGTAATTGACACCGACTCTTATGAAGAACTTTTTACAATAAATCAAGAGAATGGTTTGTCAACACCACATGTGCGACAAACATTTACAGACCGTCAAGGAAACATATGGATAGCCACTTCAGGAGGAGGCTTATATAAATATTTTCAGAACAATTTCAAACATTACAATACAGATACAGGATTGAATGGTAACCGAGTTTATGCGGTTCACCATAATGCGGATGGTTTGTGGATTTCTAATTCTGAAGCTGGATTGATGAAAATTAATGCTTTCGGAATTCAAGACATAGATATTCCTATAGATTTTTCCGAAGTCAAGATAAAAACAATTAGCAGTAGCATCAATGGGAATCTGTGGTTTGGTTCTGATGGAAGGGGTTTGCTTTTTAAAGGAAAAATAAAAGAAAAGGTTATTTTAAAAGACAGTTTAAAAACAATAAAAAAACCAAGATTTACGCAACGTGAAATCACCAAGGTGTTAAATTCGGAAAGCGACTTTCCTTTTGATTGGATTAGACAGGTACATGCTGAAAATGATACTATTTGGGCCGCTACCTATGCGAGTGGAATCGTAAAATTTAGCTATCAACCCGAAAAGGATTCATTGGTAATATACAACACTTATGCTTCGTCTGAAGGCATTGAAGATTTGCAAATAAGACATATTCAGAAAGACAAGAAGAATAGATTGTGGTATGTAACCCAAAAAGGCCATTTGGGATATCTTAAAGGAAATACGATTACAGATTTAGGGATAGTTTTAGGTCAAAACAGTCCTATAAACTCCATCGTGTTTAATAATAACAGTATGTTTTTGGGAACCGCAGGAAATGGAGTTTGGAGGTCAAACGATACGGAGTTTAGGAGTTTTAAAAAATTACAAGGCAAGAAGGACCTGACTTCTGAGAACGTGTATCAACTTATTTTTGACAGTCAAGGTTATTTATGGGTTGGCTCTGAACGTGGTGTCGATAAGCTTGAACTTAACATGAATTCGGAAATTGAAGACATTTTCCATTTTTCACGAAACGATGGTTTTTTAGGTGTCGAGACTTGTCTTAATGCAGTAGATATAGACAAGAACAGACATCTTTGGTTCGGGACGATTTATGGTTTAACAGAATACATTCCTTCAGAGAACAACCAAAACACAAAGACACCAGTGCTTTTTTTGGAAGACGTAAAGGTGGCTTATAAAAGTGTTGATTCAATTAACCTCCTAAAAAGTACAAACTCAGAGTATGTGTTGCAATTACAACCCAATCAGCGACAAGTCAGCTTTTCTTTTAAGACCATAGATTTAGATCATCCAGACGGAATAGAATATAGATATAAACTAAATAACGATGGATGGAGTCCGTGGACTGTAAATAACACCCAAGATTTTTCAGAGCTTAATTTTGGAAAACATGACTTTACCGTACAGTCTAGAAATTATAGATGGATAGAAAGCAATCCGCTTCAATTTTCATTTTTTATTGAAAAACCTTTGTATCGAAAAAGCTGGTTTCAATGGACTTTAATTGGATTTGCACTTTTAGTAGTAGCCACTCTAGGATTGCAGTATGTTAAGAGGCTAAAACAAAAGAATGAAAAAGAAACAAAGCAATTGCAACTTGAAAACCATTTACTTTCACTAGAACAGAAAGCGTTAAGGCTCCAAATGAATCCACACTTTATATTCAATGTTTTGAACGGCATAAAAGCCACAGCATCAACAAAACCTGAAAAAATGAAGGAAACGGTCAATAGTTTCGCCGCCTTGTTAAGAGATACTTTAAACAACTCAAGAAAGGAACTCATCAGTTTAAAACAAGAAATTAAAACACTAGAGCATTACATAAGGGTTGAGCAGCTAATGGCTGAAAAACCATTTACATATGACATTGATCTTGATTTAGAAATTGATTCTGAAGAAATCCTGATTCCTCCTATGCTCATTCAGCCCTTTGTTGAAAATGCCATTCGCCACGGAATTCTAAAAATAGAGGACGAAGGAAAGTTGACGATTTCCTTTAAAACTAAAGAGGGACAACTTGAGGTTATCATTCAAGATAATGGAATTGGGATTTATCAATCGCAGCAACAAAAACAAAAAGCCGACCACCAATCTATGGCGTTAAAGGTAACCAAGGAGCGTTTGGAATCTATTTCAGGAAAAAACGCATTAACAATTCAAGAAATAAAACAACCCAACGGATACATTAAAGGAACAGAAATTAGCCTTATGTTGCCGTTAGAAACCGATTATTGATATGCTAACCGCAGTAATAGTAGAAGACATTAAAGATGCCCTCGAACTTTTAAAAAGGGATATTGAAGACCAACATTCAGATATTGAAATTGTTGGAACAGCACAAAGCGTCGTTGAAGCTGCAAAAATTCTCCAAAAGACGCAACCAGACATTTTGTTTTTAGACATCATGCTCGGTGATGGCTCAGGTTTTGATGTCCTAGAGATTTTTCCAAACCTCAAATCAAAAGTCATTTTTGTAACTGCAAGTGATGAATTTGCCATACGGGCCTTTAAGTTTGCAGCCATAGACTATGTTTTAAAACCGTATAGTGATTCAGATTTAGACCAAGCCATTCAAAAAGCGAAAAATCATATCCAACCAACCAAAGAGCGCTTAAGCATTTTAAAGGAGACTTTGATTTCTCCCGAAAGAAAACCTCAAAAAATATCGTTACATACGCTTGAAAAAATCATAATTGTCGATTTAGATGACATTATTCGTTGTGAATCTGATAGCAACAACACGATGTTCTTTTTAAAGGACAACAAAAAAGTATTTGTAACAAAAACCTTAAAATATTTTTCAGATATGCTTAAGCCTTTCGGGTTTTTAAGAGTCCATCAAAGTCACTTGGTGAACCTACAGTACATCAGTGCCTTCATAAAAACCGATGGAGGTTACCTTATGCTTAATAATGGAGAAAATGTTCCCGTCTCTGTTAGAAAAAAACCAGAAGTAATAAGCCTATTGGATAAAATTCACCGACATTAAAAATTAAAAAAGAAAACCGCACATAGATAATTATCGTATATAAAGCAGATTAAAGAGAAAACAACAACTTAAAACTAAAATAATGTTGATTTTCTTTATGTTATGTCAAAAAAGTATATATTTGACATTAGGAAAATTTTAACTAAAAACGAAGTAAAAATGCGCTTTGTCGAATTTTTTAGCGTTTGAGAGGTGTATTAGATTTTTTTTTATTTTGTTAAGACAGATTTTTTTATACTTTTACCGCCTGATGAAAATACAAAACAGGAAATATGTTGCCTCAATCTTATTTGTATTAATAAGTTTTGTATGTAATGGGCAAGTAGACGGAACGCCTCCACCACCAGCGCCACCTCCTCCTCCTGGGTTGCCTATCGATGATTTTGCGCCTTATTTTTTAGTGATTGCGCTGATTTCAGGAATTATTTTACGCATCAAGCTTTCAAAAAAATTACAAAGCTAGATTTTTACCCATTATTTTTTTGACATACTTACCAATAACGTCAAACTCTAAATTGACAACAGTTCCTTTTTGGATGGCATGAAAATTCGTGTTTTCAAATGTGTAAGGAATGATAGCCACACTAAAGCTGTTGTGTTTTGAATTCACAACCGTTAAGCTTACACCATTTACAGTTATAGAGCCTTTTTCTATAGTTATGTTGTGAAGCGATGAGTCATATTCAAAAGTAAAAACCCAACTACCATCAAGATCTTCAACAGATTTACATACAGCTGTTTGATCTACATGCCCCTGAACTATATGACCATCAAGTCGGTCGCCTAACTTCATAGCGCGCTCAAGATTGACTAGGGCTCCAATTTTTAAATTCCCAAGATTTGTTTTATCCAAAGTTTCCTTTATTGCAGTAACCGTATAATTTTCATTATCGATTTTTACAACCGTTAGACATATGCCATTATGAGAAACACTTTGATCAATCTGTAATTCTGATGTAAATCCAGACCTTACAGTAATATGGAGGTTGTCTTTGTCGTTTTCCAAATTTTGAATCACTCCTAAATCTTCGATTATACCTGTAAACATATTGTCGATTAAATGGTTAAATTTGCAAGTACAAAAATACACAATACACAACAAAAGACAGAAGTTTATACGATAGCTTCTAAAGTTTAGAACAAATAGTTTTCTTTAAAACGACTCAAGACGAAATTAAATGAAAAAAGAGCACAAGATAAAAGTTGGAATTTCTGTTGGAGATTTAAATGGAATAGGCACAGAAATCATAATCAAAACGTTTGAAGACAACAGAATGTTAGATTTTTGTACGCCTGTTATCTTTGCCTCTACCAAAACCATGTCATTTTGTAAAAAACATTTTGGAAGCGCTATTAATTTTCATGGGATTAACCACACCGACCAAATTGTTGATGGCAAGATAAACGTCTTAAACGTTTGGAAAGAGAATGTAAAGATTAGTTTTGGGGAAGAGGATATAACTATTGGAGCCTATTCGGTTAAATCACTTGAAGCGGCCACCCAAGCCTTAAAAGATAATGCTGTTGACGTTTTGGTTACGGCTCCAATACACAAACACAACATACAATCAGAAACGTTTAAATTTCCAGGACACACAAATTATCTCGCTGAAACATTAGGAGGCAAAAGCCTTATGTTCATGGTAACCGAAAACTTAAAAGTAGGATTGTTGACCGATCACGTTCCGGTTAAAGATGTACCACAACACATCACACCAGAGTTAATTCAAAATAAGATCGATATTGTTTATGATTCTTTAATAAAGGATTTTAGAATCAGTAAACCGAGAATTGCGGTTTTGGGCATCAACCCTCATGCTGGAGATAATGGTGTGATTGGACAAGAAGATGATGATGTATTGAAGCCAACACTAGAAAAAATTAGAAACAACAAAAAATTGGTATATGGCCCATACTCTGCCGATAGTTTTTTTGGTTCAGGAAATTACAAAAATTTCCATGCGGTTATAGCGGCTTATCACGATCAAGGATTAGTGCCATTTAAGACCATTGCATTTGGCAATGGTGTGAACTATACAGCTGGACTTACAAGAGTAAGAACCTCTCCAGATCACGGCACCGCATTTGAGATAGCAGGAAAGGGAGAGGCAGACAACGGTTCGTTTAAAGAAGCAATCTTTATGGCTATCCAAATCTTTCGAAATCGAAAAGAATATACTAAGTTTTCAAAAAACCCTTTAAAAGCAAGGCCTAAAAAGACTTAATTTTTTAGTCTAATGCATTGTAAGTTAATAAAAATGTCTATATTTGCAGGCTCAAAATGAATGCGATGATGAAGCCTCTTAAGGAGTATACAATACAGTTTGTAGGGCTTAAACTAGGAAAGCACCATTTTGATTATCAGATTGATAAAACGTTCTTTGAGCATTTTGAGTATGATGATTTTAATGATGTTGATGTTAAAGCAGAGTTGCTTTTAGAAAAAAAAACAACGTTGCTAGAGATTCAATTTAGAATCTCAGGAAGCATTAATGTTAACTGTGACCTCACAAATGAGCCTTATGACCAAAGTGTTGACGATGTGTTCAACTTGGTTGTAAAGTTTGGAAAGGAATTCAATGATGATTACGAAGACATTGTTGTTTTGCCTCATGGAGAATTTGAGATAAACGTGGCACAGTATATATATGAATTGATTGTGTTGTCATTACCAGCAAAAAGGATTCATCCTGGCGTAAATGATGGAACATTAAATTCTGACATACTTAAAAGATTAGAAGAATTAAGCCCAAAACAGGCTACAAAAGAAAATGAATCAATTGAGGAAACCGATCCTCGTTGGGATAAATTAAAGAAACTATTAACGGATAAATAACATATAAAATGGCACATCCTAAGAGAAAAATAAGTAGAACGCGAAGAGATAAAAGAAGAACGCACTATAAAGCGTCGGCTCCTACTATTGCCACTTGCCCAACTACTGGTGAGGCACATCTTTACCACAGAGCACATTGGCACGAAGGAAAGCTTTATTATAGAGGTCAAGTTTTAATTGACAATTCAGAAGCAGAAGAAAATATGGCATAGGTATTATGCACGCATATAATAAAACGCTCAATCTTGGGCGTTTTTTTTATGTTTAATTTCTAAAAGTCTTAAAAACGACTTAATTTGCAACATATTCGTCCAAAATTTAGTAAATTCATTAAAATTTCTGCTTTTTTTGGCGATTTTCGTCTTTTTAAGACGCTTTTTAAAAATCTAGTATGAGCAAAATCACGGCCGCAATTACAGGAGTAGGCGCTTATTTACCTGAGTATAGATTGACCAATCAAATTTTGGAAACCATGGTCGACACAAACGACGAATGGATTACCACACGAACAGGTATTAAAGAACGAAGAATTTTAAAGGAAGATGGAAAAGGAACCTCTTTTTTAGCCATCAATGCAGCAAAAGACCTTATCGCAAAAACCAATACCGATCCAAAAGATATTGAATTGGTTATAGTGGCTACAGCAACCCCAGACATGAAAGCCGCATCGACATCTGCTTACACAGCAACCGAAATAGGAGCAACCAATGCGTTTTCATTTGATTTGGAAGCAGCTTGCTCTAGTTTTCTTTACGGAATGTCTGTGGCCGCACGTTACATTGAATCTGGAAAATATAAGAAAGTGTTACTTATTGGAGCGGATAAAAACTCCTCAATGATTAACTATGAAGATCGTGCTACTTGTATCATTTTTGGTGATGGTGCAGGAGCTGTTTTATTTGAGCCCAATTACGAGGGATATGGTCTGCAAGATGAACTTCTAAGAAGTAATGGCGAAGGACGTGAGTTTCTTCAGGCCAAATATGGAGGGTCTTCTTACCCTTCAACTCCAGAAGCTGTTGCAGAAGGTAAGCATTTTGTATTTCAGGAAGGCCGAACGGTATTCAAAAATGCAGTATTTAATATGGCAGATGTAACAGAGCGTATCATGGAACGCAATAACCTAACAAACGACGATATTTCATGGTTAGCGGCTCATCAAGCCAATAAACGCATTATAGAAGCTACTGCTAATAGAGTGGCTTTGGAATCAGAAAAGGTCATGATGAACATCCATAAATATGGAAACACGACATCGGCAACCTTACCGCTATTATTACACGATTACGAATCTCAATTGAAAAAAGACGATAAAATCATTTTTGCTGCCTTTGGAGGCGGTTTTACTTGGGGCGCCATTTATTTTAAATGGGCATATAACTCCTAAGTGAATGACTATGATTAACTAACTAATAAAAATGACTAATTATTATGGATATTAAGGAAATTCAAAACTTAATCAAGTTTGTAGCCAAATCAGGCGCAAGCGAGGTTAAATTAGAGATGGATGATGTTAAAATCACCATCAGAACAGGTTCAGATGACAAAGACGAACCAAAAACTTATGTTCAACAAATTCCAGTAGCACAAGCGCAGGCTCCAGCTCCAGCAGTTCCTGCAGCAGCTCCTGTGGCCTCTACTCCTGCAGCGGAAACACCTGCCGCTACAGACGATTCCAAATACATAACAATCAAATCACCTATCATCGGAACCTTTTACCGTAAACCATCTCCAGACAAGCCGGTTTTTGTTGAAGTAGGATCTACAATTGGAGAAGGTGATGTGCTTTGTGTTATTGAAGCCATGAAATTATTTAACGAAATAGAGTCTGAAGTTTCTGGTAAAATTGTTAAGATTCTAGTTGACGATGCCTCTCCAGTAGAGTTTGATCAACCGTTATTTTTGGTAGATCCATCATAACAATTCAAAACACCAAGTGCTTAGCCATTTCCAATTAATTATTTGTAGATGGTTTGAACTTGGAAAGTTGAATTCTTAAACCAAAAGTTATGTTCAAAAAAATATTGATTGCCAATAGAGGAGAAATAGCACTGCGTGTTATTAGAACCTGTAAGGAAATGGGTATCAAAACGGTTGCTGTTTATTCTACTGCAGATGCAGAAAGTTTGCATGTGAAATTTGCAGATGAAGCGGTTTGTATTGGTCCACCATCAAGCAGTGAATCTTATCTCAAAATATCCAACATCATTGCTGCAGCAGAAATCACTAATGCAGATGCAATCCATCCAGGATACGGATTCTTATCTGAAAACGCCAAATTCTCAAAAATATGTGAAGAGCACAATATCAAGTTCATTGGTGCTTCTGAGGAAATGATTGCAAAAATGGGAGATAAGGCTACTGCCAAAGCAACCATGAAAGCGGCTGGAGTACCTTGTGTTCCTGGAAGTGATGGCATTATTGAAGACTTTAAGGAGTGTGAAAAACTTGCCAAAGAAGTGGGTTATCCTGTCATGCTAAAAGCTACTGCAGGTGGAGGCGGAAAAGGAATGCGTGCCGTTTGGAAACCTGAAAACCTCAAAGCAGCTTGGGATTCTGCGAGACAAGAATCTAAAGCAGCCTTTGGGAATGACGATATGTACATGGAAAAACTCATCGAAGAGCCACGTCATATCGAAATTCAAATCGTTGGAGATTCTACAGGTAGAGCGTGTCACCTATCTGAACGTGATTGTTCGGTACAGCGTCGTCATCAAAAGCTAACAGAAGAGGTGCCATCTCCTTTTATGACAAAGCAATTGCGAAATAAAATGGGGAAAGCTGCAGTTAAAGCTGCCGAATACATCAAGTATGAGGGAGCAGGAACCGTAGAGTTTTTGGTAGACAAACACCGAAATTTCTACTTTATGGAAATGAATACACGTATTCAGGTAGAGCATCCTATTACTGAGCAGGTTATCGATTTCGATTTGATACGTGAACAGATCTTAGTAGCTGCAGGTGTACCAATTTCTGGAAAACATTATACGCCGAATTTACATTCCATAGAGTGTCGTATCAATGCCGAAGACCCATTCAACGACTTTAGGCCATCACCAGGACGCATCACAACATTACACGCTCCAGGAGGTCATGGTGTACGTTTGGACACTCATGTTTATGCAGGTTATATTATTCCGCCAAACTACGATTCCATGATTGCCAAGTTGATTACAACGGCGCAAACTAGGGAAGAGGCTATCAATAAAATGAAAAGAGCTTTGGATGAGTTTGTCATAGAAGGAATCAAAACTACGATACCATTCCATAGACAGCTTATGGACCATCCAGATTATTTGGCTGGAAATTATACCACCAAGTTTATGGAGGATTTTGAGATCCAACCTGAAAAAGAAGATTAGTTTATAAGCTCCGAAATTCAAATGGTTTCGGAGTTTTTTTATTTGGGTGTTCTTTTTGTTCATGCCTCACAAAAAGGCAGGCTATCCGCTATATCTTTTTTGTTTACAAAAAAAGGATGCCGCTTCTATCCTTAACACAAAAACCACTATTTTAGAGTTATGAACCTATCATACTGGGAAATAAAATCGTGGTTATCCAATACAGACTTCACCATCGTTGGAAGTGGTATTGTTGGATTGAATTGTGCATTGCGTTTAAGAGAGCGTTTTCCCAAAGCTAAGATCCTGGTTCTCGAAAAAGGAATTCTACCTCAAGGCGCTAGTACAAAAAATGCAGGTTTTGCTTGTTTTGGCAGTTTAAGCGAAATACTTAGTGACCTTCAGTCACATTCTGAAGAAGAAGTCTTTCAATTGGTGAAAAAACGAGTGGATGGTTTAAGCTTATTGAGAAAAACCTTAGGCGATAAGATGATCGACTTCCAACAATTAGGTGGTTATGAATTGTTTTCTGATGCAGATCTTTTAGAACGATGCCTCGACAACAAAGACTTTATAAATACACTTTTAAACCCGTTGTTTAAAAAGGAGGTTTTCAGTTTTAAAGAAAACCCTTTTGGTTTTCATAACTGTGAAAACAGTTTAGCTTTCAATGCTTTTGAAGGGCAAATCGATACAGGAAAAATGATGCAGGCATTGCTTAGCAAAGCACAACAGAAAAACATACACATTTTAAATTCGATTACGGTCGAATCCTTTTTAGAAGATGTAAATTCCGTAAAAATAAAAACCAATCATTTTGAAATAACGACCAAGGCTCTGTGTATTGCCACCAATGGTTTTGCTTCCCAACTTGGCATTCCTAGAGTGAAACCAGCTAGAGCACAAGTACTGATTACCAAGCCGATTAAAGGCTTGCTTATTAAAGGGACTTTTCACATGGAAGAAGGGTATTATTATTTCAGAAATATTGATGACCGAATTTTGTTCGGAGGCGGAAGAAACTTAGATTTTAAAGGCGAAGAAACCACAGAGTTTAATCACACAAAAATGATTCAAGACCAATTGGGAATGCTTTTAAAATCCACCATACTTCCAAACACACCATTTGAAATCGATTATAGATGGACTGGTATTATGGGTGTAGGCGAACAAAAAAAGCCTGTAGTGAAATCTATTGGAAACAACATCCATTGTGGTGTTCGACTTGGCGGTATGGGAGTGGCGATTGGCAGCTTGATTGGAAAAGAATTAGCAGACTTGTTATAAACAGATGTTATGAAGATTATAAAACGTATTTTCAAATTTCTTTTCAAAACCTTGTTTTGGTTTGTAGTGCTATCGGTTATTTTGGTTGTGGTGTTCAAGTGGGCTCCTGTTCCTACAACACCTTTAATGGTGATACGAAGTTTCGAACAAACCGAAACAAGTAATAAGGAATGGAAACATGATTGGGTATCAATAGACAAGATATCTCCATATTTACAATTGGCGGTCATTTGTAGCGAAGACCAAAATTTCATGACGCATCATGGCTTTGATGTGAAGGCTATTGAAAAAGCTTATCAAGACAATAAAAAAGGAAAGCGTGTAAAAGGAGCTAGTACGATTAGTCAACAAACCGCAAAGAATATATTTCTTTGGCCAGAACGAAGTTGGCTTCGAAAGGGATTTGAAGCGTATTTTACGTTTTTAATAGAGCTTATTTGGAGTAAAGAACGCATCATGGAAGTGTATCTTAACAGTATTGAAATGGGTCCAGGAATATATGGTGCTGAAGCAGCTTCACAGTATTGGTTTAAAAAGTCAGCGTGGCAACTCAGTAAACGCGAAGCTTCAGCTATTGCAGCCATATTGCCAAATCCACTTAATTACAAAGCCAATCCCGCTTCTCGATATATTGAACAAAGAAAATCATGGATTATTACCCAAATGGGATATTACGGTGTTTTAACGTATCCTAAATCAAAAGAAAACAATGAGTAAACTTAAAATGGCTCTGTACGATCAATGTCAAACAATTGTTGCAAATCGACACGCTTCGATTTTAAATACTATTAGTGATATTCAGGAGTCTATGGCCTCTGAGACCAAAAGCACTGCAGGTGATAAATATGAAACGAGTCGCGCGATGCTTCAAATGGAACGGGAAAAAGCAGGCAATCAGCTCGCCGAAATTGAAAAAACAATGCAATTATTATCTAAGCTCGACCCTAAGAGAACCTTAAATTATGTCAGCCTAGGTAGTATTGTGTACACCTCTCAACTCAATTATTTTATTTCTGTAAGTATTGGTCAGCTAATAATTAAAAAGGATTTGTTCTATGCAGTTTCCATTAATTCACCAATAGGAGAACTGCTTAAAGGGAAAGTAGAAGGCGATAAAATATTTTTCAGAGACCAGGAATTAGAAATCACAAAAGTGATATAAATATAAAGACTAAGGGTTAATAGCCAAGCAGACTTGTGTTGCTTTTGAAAATTCTTTTTTAGACTCAAAAAGAATGCTTTTATTATTTAGCAATGCTTCAATCAAATAACCATTTCCATTGAAATAGCATTTAACAACTTCAACCCTTAAAGAAGAATCATCAACTACTTTCAGTTGATTGGCATATACTATTTTGCCATCGATAATGTTGAATTCATAAAAAAAAGACGCTATTAAAGGTGTTTTCGGATTGTGGTATAAATCCTCTGGCGCACCCATTATTTCAATAGTTCCATTATTTAGAAAAAGAATATTATCAGCAAAACCCAAAACATCGTTTTTATCATGAGTAGCTACTAAGCAGGTAATGTTGTTTCTTTTCAAATAATTAAAAACCTTACGTCTAAGCGGTTGTTTTTTAAAATTATCAATATGGCTAAAGGGCTCATCCAGCAAAATAATTTCAGGTTGTTTAGCTAATGCACGAGCAAGCGCAACGCGCTGTTTTTGTCCACCACTTAAGTTTTTAACTTTTGTATCCTTGAAATCACTAAGTTCAACAACATCCAGCAGTTCTCGGACACGTTTGTTTTTTTCTTCAGGAAAAAAATTTGAAAGGAATTTACCGATGTTTTCTTCAACCGAAATGAAAGGCATCAAATCAAATTCTTGAGACACATATTTCATAAAGTCATATCCAACAACAAGATTAAATTTTGGACCCAATATTTGTTCATCTTTCCAAAAAATGACGCCTTCATCTAAGTCATGTTCACCATAAATTAATTTGAGTAATGTTGTTTTTCCTGAGCCACTTTCTCCTATGATAGCAAGGTTCTCACCTTTATTAACCTTAAAGCTTAGGTTTTTTAAGAGCGGTTTTTTACCATAGGAAAAGGACTGTTTTTCAACTTTTAGCATAGTGCAAAAATAGTATAAAAAAAGCCGCTATCATTGATAACGGCTCTAAGAACAATTATAAAATTTATTATTGTTTGATAAACTTTTGGTTATTGATGGAGTTTCCGGAAACAATACTTAAAATATAGCTTCCTGCACTTAATTGTGAGACATCAATAGACTCAGCTCCATTTAAGGAACTAGCCATTACACGTCTACCACTAATATCAAAAATGTTATAAATGGCACCTTGCAAAGACATGCCTGTATGGATGTTTAAAATATTTTGAGTTGGGTTAGGAGATATTGTGAAATCTGCCGTTAACTCTTCATCTAATACACCCAAAGGATCACAAGAAGAACCAGCACCTTCAACAGCAGTAAACTCTTGGTTAACAGGCGGATTCATGTATACTTCACAACCAGAAGTTGGCCAGTAAACAATAATATGTGATACTGTAGTATCTGTACCAAGTCCGAAATGAGTATTTATGGTACTCATAAACTCAAAACCTTCACCACTTCTAACATCTCTTATTTGAGTTCCACTATCAGAATAAATTTCAACACGAGCACCAATACCATGAACATTGCTGGCTGTACCAACCGTATTGATTTTTATCCAGTTGTTAGGAGTCGTCAAGTTCCAATAAATAGTACCATTGTAGTACGCATCGATAAACCCATCATTATTTAAATCGCCTAATGAGCCATTTTTATAATTGATTTGAGAATCGTCAGCGTCTTCAAATGTTAAATCTCCTCTACCATATAAAATAGTTCCGTTACATAAAATATCAAGATATCCATCATTGTCGATATCATGGCTTACGTTTTCATGACCTGTTGGAGCACCAGATACACCAGCACCTGCAGTAACATCAGTAAATGTACCATCACTGTTATTGCGCATCAATTTATGGTCACCAGAACTAGCACCTACAAAAAGATCCATGTCACCATCATTATCATAATCTCCCCAAGATGACGACCAGGTTTGCATTGGATCGTCAAGACCAAGAAGAGCCGCGTTTTCAGTATAAGTGCCATCGCCATTATTGGTTAGCATTTGATTACGTCTTCTATCGGTTTCGCCACCACATTTAGCGATAAACATATCTAAGTCTCTATCGTTGTCATAATCAATCCAAATCGATCCGTAGTTACCTCCAGAAGCGTAGTCTCCAAGACCACCTTGATAGAAAGTCAGGTTGCCACTACCATCGTTAAGGTAGTAAACATTTGGAGCAACATCATGGCACACAAAGGCATCAAGGTTTCCATCGTTATTAATATCGGCAAAATTTGAACGCTGAGAAAAGACATATTGAGGACCAGATATTTCAGTGAAACCTGTTCCAGTACTATTGGCCTTCATAAAAGTCACACCGCTACCATTTCCATATAAAAGATCAGTATAGCCATTGGCATCAAAATCTGCAGCAGCCATACTCCATGTTGGAAGATAATCGGCGTCTGGTGTTGTAATATTCACCTCATTAAAGCCACCACCACTTTGTTGATAGTGTATGTTAACGTTTGTTGAACTAACTGATACGATATCGTCAAGATGGTCTCCATTCATATCAACTACTGCTAAATCATAACCACCAATTCCCATACTTTGTTGACTAAAATTTACACGAGCAGGAGTCACCGTAGTAAAACTAACAGGACCAATCCAGTTGCTATAATCGCCACCGCCACAATTACCACGAACATAAACCTCATACGAAGTACTGTCAGAAAGTCCGTTTAAAGTGTGAGGATTATTATCGGTTGTAGCAATTCCACTACCAGCCGGTATACCTGAGCCTGGAGCCTGTACAACTATCTCCCAAGAGGTTTCAGTACTACCTGCTTGCCAGAAGACATTGGCAAAGGTGTCTGCAGCAGACACATACAACCCTGTGATATTAGGACAAGAAGGAGGTGTTTGAGATACAATTGTAGGAGAATCAAAGCAAAATCCCCAACCCCAAATATCATTGTCGTCATAAGAGATGCGATATCTAAAATTTGATAATTGATTAGGTGTAAATCCTGAAATATTCAAAACATCAGTAACAAAAGCAACCCTGTCTCCACTACAAAAATTATCACTAACTGAATTTGTTGTACCGTTTAAAGGACTGCCAATGGTAACCCATGCTGAAGCATCGGCATCCCAATATTGAACAGCCAATAATTCTCCAATATCTCTAAAAGTATAAGCAGAACCAATAGTAATCCATGTTTCACCTGCATTAAACGCAGCTGTTAAATTGATTGTAGGAGATTCCGCAGCAATATCGTCATCGTGACCATTTTGGGCATCGTCATCGTCATAAGAAAAATTAGCAGAGATAGTTGGGTCTGCTTCAAACACATCTGGATCGGTTAAATAATCACCAGTAATACTCCAATTTGGATTTGGCCAGTTGGCTGGTTGATTTAAAACCTGTGCAAATGTATAAGAAGACACAAGCATTAGTAGTAAAAATGTAGTTTTTTTCATAGTTAGTTGTATAAAGTGTAAAAAGTTCCTAAAAATAATAAAAAAACCTCTAAAATCAATTTAGAGGTTTTTTAAGATTATTGTTTGATAAACTTTTGGGTTTTGATTTCATTATTTGAAATAATTCTAAGAATATAATTGCCTGCACTTAAAGACGATACATCAATAGATTCTGATTGTAACTTAGCATTTAAAACACGCTTCCCATTGATGTCAAAAACAGTATATATGGCATCGTTGGCCAAAGGCTGTATTGTTTTTATGTTTAATGTGTTATGCGTTGGAATAGGATAAATCACTAAATCACTAGTTAGAGATTCTTCAATACTTAACGTGGTATCACCTTCTACAACTTCCAAAGAGCCATTAATTGTTGGATTTGTTACAGTATCCACAATTCCTGAAGGCCAGTAAATAGTAACGCTATTAATAGTCGTATCAGAACCAATCCCAAAATGTGTGTTTAAGGAGCTCATATATCTGAAACCATCACCTGCTTTAACGTCTCTAATTTGAGTGCCAGAAGGCGTATTGATTTCAACACGGGCACCAATACCATTAATATTACTAACGACTCCAATAGTATGAATTTTTATCCAATTGTTGTTGGTGTCAGCATTGTTGAAATAAATAGATCCAGAGTTAAAAGCATCAATATATCCATCGTTGTTCAAATCGCCATAAGCACCAGCTCCTGGGAATACGTTAGTATGAACACTAAACGTCATGTTTCCATTACCAAATAAAATATTCCCTCCCGAAACCAAGTCAAGATTACCATCATTATCGAAATCATAAGTTACGGTTTCTGTCGAAGTAAGCGTTAAATCGTTCACACCCGAACCAGCTGAAATATCGGTGAATACACCATTGGTATTAAGCATCAATTTATGGTCACCTGAACTAGCACCAACAAAAACATCCATGTCACCATCATTATCAAAATCACCCCAAGCAGATGACCACGTTTGCATAGGATCTGCTAATCCGATGGCGGCAGCATTTTCAGTATAATTACCTGACCCATCGTTAGTGTGCATTTGATTGGTTCTTCTAGCAGTTTCACCACCACATTTTGCAATGAAGAGGTCGAGGTCTCTATCGTTATCATAATCAATCCATATAGAACCATAATTACCACCTGAAGGGTAATCTCCAAGACCACCTTGATTGAACGTTAAGTTACCAGAACCATCATTGATGTAATACACATTTGGCGCAACGTCATGACACATAAAAGCATCTAGATGTCCGTCATTGTTTATATCTGCAAAATTCGATCTTTGCGAGAACACATCCTCTGGTCCGGAAACTTCAACAAAACCGCTTCCCGTACCATCACTTCTCATGAATGTAACTCCGTTTCCTGCGCCATAGACTAAATCTGTGTAACCGTCTCTATTATAATCGGCAGCACCTAAACTCCATGAAGGAAGGAAATCGGCATTAGAAGTGCCAATATCAATAGTTGTAAATCCACCTCCAGGATTTTGTTGTCTGATATTAACATTGTCTAAGGAAATAGACACAAGGTCATCAAGAAAATCACCATTCATATCAACACAGCCATATCTGTAAGATCCAGAAGCTCCGGAAGAGGTTTGTGTAAATGTTACAGGAGTTGGTTCTGGAGCATTGGCAACCTCAAGACAAAAGGCCACATCAGAAAGTGCAGTACCCTCGAAATCATAAATTTGAATAACCAAATCATCACCAATATTCCAGCCACTAATTGTTTCACTGGCAAAAGTATCCGTACACGCAATTTCATTTTGAGTTACCGCATCATAAACAACAATACCAGGGTTTCCAGGATTCTGAGATGAAAAAGCCAAACCAGTATCTGTAGCTGTCCACGTAAAGAATTGGTCAAGACCTGAAGCCCTACACGAACCTTGAAGCCCACTATCTGTCGTACCGTCCGAAGAGAAAGGCAACACAAATGTGGCTGAAGAACAACCAGTCCCTTCTGGAGAAGGTGTAATAGGAGTCGCACCAGCAAAATTATCATTAGCAGGCTGAGCCCATACCATTGTGCTGGATGCTAAAAAAGCAAAAGCAATTAAAAGTATTTTTGTTTTCATAATTATATTTTGTTTGTAAATTTTATTAAACTATTCGCACTCTCCGTCAAGAGCATTTATCCACTCCTCAATGAGTCTTACACCTTCAACATGTTGAAGGGTTCTTCCTAAAAGCGGCATTCTATATTGTTCTTCTGTTGAGCTGACTCTAAAAAACAGAATAGATCTATCTATACGTCCTTTAGCGACAATATGTGTATTAGGAGGAATTTGCGTGTCTGGAGTCACACAAACCCCTTTGTTTACATCGTCATCATTTTCATTAAAGGCAAAACGCATCGGTCTGTATTCACAATAGCTCTCTTCCGAATGGCAATGTGCACAATTAATATCCAGATAAGAACGAACCCTTAACTCAAGAGGTAAAGATTCATCTTCCCAATCTACTGTTGTGTCTATATTAGATGGATAATTACCGTCAAGATAACCAACATCAACCCATTTATTCAATTGGTTAGAAGTTCCACCGATATAATCATAATTTTTATTTAAGTTTTGTGGCTTAGGACCAATAGGAACAGGAGTCCCAAACTTGTTGTGGCAAGAAAAGCACTCATTTCGAGAAGGAATTCTGTAATGAACAGATTTTGGGTTTCCTTCATCATCAATCCAGTCAATATCAATAAAACTACCATTATCTGAGAAAGTAGCTTCTGTTTGCTCATCATTCCAAACATATTTTGCAAAATCCCAACCATCTTCTGTCATAAACATCAATCGCGTTTCGACGATTCTTGTTGTAGATGCTGGAACAGAATTGTTTACTTGCTGAACATTGTCATAAAAAAAGTTCTTTATCAGCATGGCTCCAACCGGAAAATCTAATGCTGTATAATCGTTCACGTAAGAAGCCTTTAAATTATCAGGCATCCAAACAAAACGCTTTTTGTGGGCATAATCGCTAAACAGAGGAGAGTTTATATCATAAGGCAACACTCCCGCTACAGGTTCTAGATTTTTTAAATCACCTTCAAAGAAATTGTATTCTGATAAGGTTTGGTAAGGCAGTTCTTCAGGATTGTACACAACTAGTGTTCTTGGAGTAACTGTAATGTGTACATCTTCAGTAGCACAAACAGCAGGTGTAGCATTATTGCAAATAGTATATGTAAAACTATCCTCTCCTACAAAATCAGTGTTTGGCGTATATGTGACGACATCATCAAAAGAATCATTTGGTGTATTGTTGGAATCTAACACGACCACAGTTCCATGCATTGCAACTGAAACGGTCAAGGCACCATTATTTGGCAAGTTTGTGTCGTTGTTCAAAACATCAATTTCTATAGAATTGTTCTGAACGACTTCAACGTTATCAACAGTAGTTTCGATAACCAAAGGGATATAATTGTTGTTATTACTGTCGTCTTCAGCACAAGAGTGAATGGAAAAAACCACCACACAAAATAACATGAGTTTTAAGTAATTCTTTAGCATCTACAGTAAAATTTGGAAAGTAAATATAAACACAATCACAGTATTGAAACAATTATTTAGATGTAATACGCTTTTTATCAGTCAACAAGAACACCTTTCTACAATTAAAAACTGCAATCAAAATATTCGAGTGAATATATAAACAGACGTTTATATAACAACTCAAAAAGAAAAAACCCTAACTGTTTTTACAATAATTTTTTAGAAACTAAATATTCTGCAATCTGAATGGTGTTTGTTGCTGCCCCTTTTCTTAGATTATCACTAACAATCCATAGGTTCAGTGAGTTGGGTTGAGAACCGTCACGTCTAATTCTTCCAACAAAAACATCATCTTTACCGTGAGCGAAAATAGGCATGGGATAGGTGTTCGCGTCGATATTGTCTTGTAATACAACTCCAGGTGTCTCATCAAGGATATTTCGGATGTCATTCATAGAGTAATCCTGCTCAAACTCTACATTCACAGCTTCACTATGACCTCCAGAAGTAGGGATTCTAACAGCAGTTGCGGTAACGGCTATGGTTCTGTCATCTAATATTTTTTGGGTTTCCCGAACCAACTTCATTTCTTCCTTGGTGTAACCGTTTTCTTCAAACACATCGCAATGCGGAATGGCATTTTGATGAATAGGATAATGATAAGCCATTTCTCCTTTAATACCAGCCAGTTCATTTTCCAATTGTTTGATAGCTTTTGCTCCAGTCCCCGAAATGGATTGGTAGGTTGAAACCACAATACGTTTGATTTTGTATTTTTTGTGTAATGGCGCTAAAACCATAACCATTTGAATGGTTGAACAGTTAGGATTGGCAATGATTTTGTCTGTTTTTGAAAGCGTAGAAGCATTAATTTCAGGAACTACTAATTGTTTGTCATGGTCCATGCGCCAAGCTGAAGAATTATCAATAACGGTAATACCAGCTTCAGCAAATTTTGGAGCCCACTCCAAAGAGGTTGCTCCACCTGCAGAAAATAAGGCCACTTTAGGTTTTGCTTCTATGGCATCTTGAATGCTAACAATCTTAATCGTTTTGTTTTTGAATAAGATGGTTTTTCCAACAGACCTTTCAGAGGCTACGGGAATTAATTCTGTTACTGGAAAATCTCTTTCCTCTAGAACTTTTAACATTACTTGGCCAACCAGACCAGTGGCACCAACGACAGCAACTTTCATTGTAAATATTTTAGGATAACAAAAGTAGGTATTTATTCAATTAATCAATTAAAAAAACCACCTCAAAACGAGGTGGTTTAAATGATTAGAATATGTATTGTAGCGATTGGCTATATTATTTTTTCAGCAAGTCCCTGATTTCAGTTAATAAATCATTGTCTGAAGGACCAGCAGGTGCAGCAGGCGCAGGAGGTGTTTTTGTTTTGTTGTATGCTTTAACAATCATAAACAATACAAATCCAACGGTGATTAAATTAATAATTGCATTGACCCATTTACCGTACATAACTGCATTTTCTGGTTTGGTCACTGTTCCATCAGCCGCAACAACAGCTTCATCTAAAACAATTTTCATATCGGCAAAATCTAATCCGCCTGCAAAATGACCAACAATTGGCATCATTATGTCAGACACAAAGCCATTTACCACTAAACCAACAGCTCCAGCAAGAATAACCGCTACAGCTAAATCAATGACATTTCCTGTCATTATAAAATTTTTGAATTCTTTAAACATAGTTTTATAGTATTAAGTTAGTTATATAAGACCCTAAAGTAATAAAAAAAGTCACATCTTTAACGGGAAGCGCTTTAATTTCCAATAAAACAGCGCTTTACACGTTGTGAAATAGCAGTAATAATTTCGTAGGATATGGTGTTGGCTGATTTAGAGAACTCGGTTGCTGAGGGCTGCTTTCCAAAAACTATCACCTCATCCCCTTCTTTACAGTCAATATCAGTAATGTCAACCATGATCATGTCCATACAAACATTACCAATAATTTGAGCTTGCTTATTGTTGATGGTGACGAAGCCTTTACCTTTTCCATATTGCCTCCCAATACCATCAGCATGACCAATTGGAATAGTAGCTGTTCGCGTAGTCCTTTCACTTATAAAAGCTCTGTTGTAACCCACACTTTCTCCTTTTTCAATGAGGTGGATTTGGGAAATGATAGACTTTAAAGTAGCAATAGGTATTAGGTTTTTGTCTTCTTCTTTTGAATTCCCAAAACCGTAGAGTCCAATGCCAGTTCTTACCATATCGAAATGGGCTTCAGGATAGTTTAAAATCCCTGAGGTATTACACATGTGTAATAGAGGTTGGTAGCCGATTTGTCTTGAAAAACTTTCAGCAATACCTTTAAAGGTCTTTATTTGATTTATCGTGAATTCTCTTTCAGACAAGTCTTCGCTTGCGGCTAGATGTGAGAATATAGATTTTACCTTAACGGCATTTGTGGCTTTAAGTCTTTGAACGATATACTCGACATCATTTTCCCAAAATCCCAAACGATTCAAACCGGTATTGAATTTAACATGGACAGGGTAATTAGATTGTTTCTGATCTTGAGCTGAAGCCATGAATTCGTTTAACACCTTTGCACTGTATAAACATGGCTCAAGACATCTATCAATAAGGGTTTTAAAGTTTACGGCTTGTGGATGCAGTACCATTATTGGCGTTTTAATTCCTGCGTTTCTCAGTGCAACACCTTCAGAAGTATAGGCCACAGCAAAATAATCAATATTTAAATCTTGTAGATAATTGGCAATGGTATTGGCATCACTTCCATAAGCAAATGCTTTAACCACAGCTAAGACCTTAGTGTTTTTTGAAACTTTCGACTTAAGGTATTCAAAATTGTGCTTCAGTGCATTTAAATCGATTTCCAATATGGTTTCCTGTGCTTTAGGCATTGGAATTTTTTTTCTTGGAGGTCACTTCTTCAGCATCATTAACCTTCATGTTTCTCACTTTATCACGAAGCATAGCTTTGTAAAATGCAGCCCGACTTAGAGGTTCATATTCATCAACTTCACCGAGAAGAACCAAATTGTCACTTTTGGATTTTCGATAACTATATTGAGCAAGATTTCCTGTTCGTGTACAAATGGCATGAACTTTAGTTACATATTCTGCAGTAGCCATTAAGTTTGGCATTGGACCAAAAGGGTTTCCTTTAAAATCCATATCAAGACCAGCAACAATAACGCGTACCCCTTTATTGGCCAGATCATTGCAGACGCGCACAATTTCATCATCAAAAAACTGGGCTTCATCAATACCCACCACATCACAGCCATCTGCAAGAATAGGAATGTTTGCTGCAGCAGGAACAGGTGTGGAACGTATTTCATTAGAATCGTGAGAAACTACCATTTCTTCATCATAACGCACATCAATGGCAGGCTTAAAGATCTCTACTTTTTGTCTAGCGAATTTTGCGCGCTTGAGCCTGCGGATCAATTCTTCTGTTTTTCCAGAGAACATTGAGCCGCAAATCACTTCTATCCATCCAAATTGTTCTTTGTGATTTACTGTATTTTCAAGAAACATTTTGTAATTTTAACACTAAAGTAAACGGTTCGTCCGTTTTGCATAAAGGTGGCGTAAATTTATTAAAAAACAAAAGCATTAATTCGTTTTAAAAATAAAAGTTATGAAGAAGAAGTTAGAATCTGAATTAATAAGCATTGCACATAGAATATTGAAGCTGAAAGGCAAGGAGGATGTTGCAAAAATGCATGCTGAGGTTGCTGTTTTATATGAAAAACTAAGTGTGCTTAAGTTTGCAAATGAAAACTTTGAAGGCGATTTGCCTACGATAGGAAGTAACTCTTCCTTTTTTGGGATGCTAGACACAGCTTTTAACAATAAAGTAAGCGACAACATTGAGATTGAAGATCGTATTTATATAAATCTTGATGAAAAAGAAGATGATCAAATTTATGAGCCTGTGATGCAAAAAATAAAGGATATGGTGGCTCAGATGCCTGAAGATGAATCTAAAGGTGATCAGGTGGTTAAAGCCACTATTACTAGAGAAAACCCAAAGGAAACTCATATAGAAGATATCACTGCAGGTTTTGAGGAGATTCCAGAGTTTGAACCGGTTTCTGAAGCCAATAAACGCACCTCTCTTAATGACAAGCTTAAAACAGGCACATTAAACATTGGCTTAAATGATAAACTGGCATACATAAAGCACTTGTTCAACGGTCAGTCTGAAGATTACGACCGCGTCGTATCTCAACTAAACACCACCCAAACATTTGATGATGCAAAACGCTTTATCAATGATATTGTAAAACCAGATTATAATGATTGGTCTGGAAAAGAAGATTTGGAAAGTCGTTTTTTAGAAGCAGTCGAGCGTAAGTTTGCTTAATAATTGAGATATACCCAACCTACAATTGGTTTGGTGTCATCAGAAACCTGTAAGATGTAAAAGTACGTTCCGACAGGCAACCGTTTGTTACTTTGTGGAAGGCCTCTATTTGCAATTCCCTGCCAATCATTTTTATAATCACGCGTTTGATAAATCAGAGTACCATAACGGTTATAGATATCTAACCGATTCTCTGGGTATAATTCAATACAAGGAATGTAAAACACATCATTGGAACCGTCGCCATTTGGAGACAAGCCTTCTGACACATCCAAGCAATTGTTCACGATTGTTTCGGCATAAGCACTGTTATTGCTATCATTTCTATCTATTTCATTGACGGAATTTAATAGAGCGGTATTTGTTAAGTTTTCATTTGATACAACCCGAACATTAAGCGTTAAGCTTTCAGACTGGTTAGGGTCTAACAATGGAATGCTCCAAATATTGGAACCGTTGTTGAAGCTTCCTGAACTAACCGAATGCGATAGGTACTGGTAACCGCTTGGGAGGTCTTCAAAAAGCGCAATGTTTGTTGCCGAAGTTGTTCCAATGTTTGTAGCACTTACCAGAAATGAAACTTCATCAAATAAGGACACGGTTTGCTGAGACACACTCTTTAAAACTTGAATATCAACATTGGTGGTGTCTTCCAAGACATTTAAGGTTGCTGTTGTTTGTGTGGTATCAATATTGTTTTGATTTGTAAAATTCGAATGATCATTCACATAAGAACCTATTGAATCTGAAGTAACTTGTACTGAGAACGTACAACTATCAACACCTTCAGGGAAAGCTAAATCGGTCACACCCACAAATTGATCTCCAACAGTTCCCAAAAATGTTGCTGTACAACCATTAGACTCGACCCATTCAGGCATACCAGTTAAATAAATGGAACTGCCAAGATTATCGGTGAATGAAATTTCAGTTTGTGAGGGATTTGTTGCCAAGTTATGAATCGTAAATGTTAAGGTGCTTTCATAACCAACATAGATGGTTTCTGGATTGTAGCTTTTTTGAAGGACAGGAGAAATAATTTGAGCACTACTAATAGAAACATTGGTTCCAGGCGTAATCTCCTCATTGTTTATGGCACTTGGAAAGACTTCAGCAGTATTATTGAAAACACCTCCATAGCTTGGAGCGGTAACAGGAATTAAAATTCTAATGGTTGAGCCAGCATCAATAAAAGGAATTGTTCCACTTATCGTAGAACCAGTAACATCAAAACTATTGATACAAGTAGCATTTCCATTTTCAATCTGACATGTTGGTGGACCAGCGATAGTAAATACTGAATTAAGAGTGTTTGAAAATGCCGCATCTATAGCTGCTGAACTATTATTGCTATTGGTAATATCAACAACCCAATTGAAATTGGAATTAATAGGAATGGTAGATACGGATGGAAAGGTTTGAATAAGTAAATCAACACAAGGCGTGAAAAAGGTTGTAACCGAAGCCGTATTATTGGAGCTGTTTCCATCAGGAACGCCATCAAAGGATCCAACACTAACAGTATTTATTACAGGGATTGGATCCACATCACAGTTCGGAATCCAGGAATGCACACTTCGAAACGTTACAGTGGCTCCCGAAGGCATAAACCAACCATCTTCTTGAGTGATTTCCCAAAATGTCTGGTCTTCTGAAGCTTGATCGATTTCAATATCGATATTTTGAATAGAAATGGTTCCGCAGTTAGCTCCACCTGAAGCCGAGACACATTCTACGCTTCTTAAGACACCAACAGAACCTGGCTCAACACTACTATATACATCTGTTAAGGTCATAAAGGTGTCTTCGTCTCCAATATTGCTTGCTGTAATCTCATAGGTTACATCACCCCAAGGCATAGGATCTTGATCTGAACCTCCTAAGGGCAACTCGGGACTAACCTGAGTTTTTGTAACAGTCATATCTGAAAAAGGACATTGCTCTACAGGAATTAAAACCACATAATCATCATCAAAATTATTGCTGTAATCAATATCTATTACATCATCTGGAATAATGTTAATTGCACTTCTTGTTTGAGATGTATATAAGGTTGGGTTTGGACTACAGTCTGGTTCCACATAATTCAAAACGGTTTCAACAACAATGGTTGATCCTGGAGGAAAATCAAAATTATTGGTGTTCCAGGAGTTGCCGTTTAAGCTAAAAGTCACATCGCTACAGTCTAATGTTCCAGTTGTTTCAGTACAGGTTACGCTAATAATATTCCATGATCCAGCGTTTGAGGTTAGGTTCTGTAGAAAAAAATGGGTCAATACATCAAACGTTCCCAGATTATATACAGTTGTTTCAAAAATGACAACATCACTCCAATCACTTATACCGCCTCCAGATGGTTGAATAACTTCTGTAATTATAGCCAAATCGGTTACCAAACAAGCTTCAGGAATTAAAAGAAGTGTATTGACAAGATTAGATTGATTCGATGAGAGGTTTTCATGATTCAATTCCATTTCAACATTGCTCTCGATATTTATAACATCTGGAGTTTCAGCGCAATCACCTTCAAAAAATTTCACAACAACTTCAATGGTGATTGTGCCATCAATTGGAAAAACAATTGAATCACCAAACTCAAATATTTCTTCTCCAGCATCTATAGTATAGAGGCTTGTTTCGAATGGAATGTCATCAGGGCATTCTACACCATTGGTGGTGTTAAGACAGGTTATGGATTGAATTTGTAAATCTGGCTCTCCATTTTCTACAGGATTACTGCGCATATTCATTTTAAAGGATTCCAGAGGAAAAGCAATAGCGCTGTTATTCGTAATTGTAAATTGATAGGTCACATCGTCTCCCCAAGCATTTATAGGAGTCCCTTCTAAAGGAGATATTTGATTTAATTCAACAATAAAATCGATGTCTACATCAGTAATGTCAATAGAGATTATGGACTGGTTATTGGTTTCATCAACATCAGAAACACCTTCGGGAGGATATACAGTAACACTTGTAGCTACACCACCTACCTCTGTAGGTGCAACTACAGAAACTTTGACCTCAATACTTGAGCTTGAAGGCAGCGTTGAAATTGTACCGGATAACTCATTTGTGTTGGGATCTAAAAAAAAATCAGTGACTATTCCAGCGCCTCCTGACGGATTTTGATATTCAAATCCTGTGACTTCAATAGTTGGGCTAATAGACTGCGTAAAAGTTGCGTTTTCAACTAAATCACCAGAATTGAGAATTGTGATTATATATTGAAACTCTTGATAAATATGTACTTGAGAAACATCTGAGTTACTTGTGTTTTGAGCCTCTACCAACACACCCAGATTTGTAGTTTGTGAGATGCCTTGAATACATGAAAGCCAGACAAATAAAATAAGGCAAAACAGGTTTTTAGGCATATGATTCACTTTGAAATAAGATGTGAAATCTAATAAATGGTTGCGTCAATATAGACTAAAGATTGTAAATTTGAAAAGATTATTATCAATTCATGGGAAAACTTTTTATTGTACCAACTCCTATCGGAAATTTAAAAGACATGACTTATAGAGCGATTGAGGTTCTTAAGAATGTCGATTTGATTCTTGCTGAAGACACACGAACTTCAGGAAAGCTGTTAAAGCATTTTGATATTGGTGCTCCCATGCAAAGTCATCACATGCACAACGAGCACAAAACGGTTGATGGTCTTGTTGACAAGCTCAAAAGCGGATTAAGTATTGCGTTGATAAGTGATGCTGGTACACCAGCGATTTCCGATCCAGGTTTTTTATTGACCAGAGCCTGCGTTGAAAATGATATTCCAGTAGAATGCTTGCCAGGTGCCACGGCGTTTGTTCCTGCATTGGTGAATTCTGGATTACCAAATGACAAATTCGTGTTTGAAGGTTTTTTACCCATTAAAAAAGGAAGGCAAACACGTTTACAAGTTTTAGCCGAAGAAACCAGAACCATGATTTTTTATGAAAGTCCGCACAAACTCATTAAAACTCTAACGCATTTTAGCGAGTATTTTGGCGAAGACCGACAAGTGTCAGTGTCAAGGGAATTAACAAAACTCTATGAAGAAACAGTTCGCGGAACAGCTCAGGAAATATTAGATTATTACACCAAAAAACCTCCAAAGGGAGAGATTGTCATTGTGGTTGCTGGAAAGAAATAATGCGCCAGTTTTGACACCAGCGCATTAAAAACACACCAACTTAGTTTCCAGAGAAAATCGCTTTCAATTGGGCAACCATGTTTCCGTTACCAGAAACCGTTATCTCACCAATTTTTTCCGCAATCTTTTCAACATATTCCATTTCCTTTAACTTGTAAAGCATGGTATTGTCTTCCATCAATTTTGCGGTGTTCAGCAAGCTACGTGTAGACGCGGTTTCTTCACGTCTGGTAATTACATTGGCTTGAGCACGTTTTTGTGCAATGAGAACTTGGTTCATGATCTCTTTCATTTCACCTGTAAGGATGACATCTCTAATACCACAGTTCAACACCGTAACACCTAAGGTTTTAGCACTTGCTTTAACGTCTTCAAATACGGCTTCCGCAATATTGTCTTTACGTTCTAGCAATTCGTCTAAAGTGTAGGCGCCAACGTAAGCACGTAACACCAATTGCATGCTAATGTACAATTGCTTTTCATAGTCTTTGTTGTCTAACAAGGCCTTTTCAATATCAGTAACTTTGTACTGGGTGTAAAAGTTGATACGGATTCCAGCTTTGTCTTTGGTCAACAATTCCTGACCAGCGATTTCCAATTGCAACTGACGCATATCGGCCTTTGCGATCTTGATGGTCGTGTCGTTTCTCCAGAATCGGTAGGTACCACCAGTTAAGGTTTTGGTATAGACGTCATCAACCAACAACACGGCTTTTTCATAGGTCGCCACTTCAAAGGTTCTGATGTATTTGCTAAGTTCGTAATTACTGAAGAGTGCTTTGTCAATTTTTTCAGTTATGTAGATCTTGCTCAAATCAGCGCGAACAAATTCACGCTCAATCAACCCTTTCCAATACGCATAACGTCCAGCTACGAGTATAGTTTTAAAAAGACCGTTTTCGTAAACCAATACCAATTCATTGTCTTTAACCTCAACAACATCCAACAAGCTTACTAGCGCTTTGTCTTGCAATAAAATGTCTAACGCTATTGGAGCTTGAAATGTCATTGTAAGGTCATAGATCAATACACGCTGGTTGAAACCTAGCCAGTATGTCCCTTGTGTCAGTACTTTAAGGTAATCACCATTTTTGAAAACCAAACCGACTTTTCCTGCATTAATTCTTACGCGTTTCATCGTTTTAAAAATTTAAATTACACATTCATTGTTGTCTACTACAGACCCGGCAAAACTTGTAACGGAAGGGTTGCCGACCTCAACCCTAAAGACAGGTTGCTTTAGTTGCTGAAGTATATTTTGGGCGAGTTTACCGTTACTATCGTTTCGGTAAAACAGGCTATTCGCTATATCTTTTGCCTAGGCAAAAGGATGTCGCTGCTATCCTTCTCGCAAACCATAATTTTAAAAACACAGCAGATTGTCCATCATCTCCTCTATACGGACGCACTCAGCAACCCAATTGTCGCATTTTTTGTTAGGTAATGGAACTCCAATTTGAACAGGAACTGTTCAGAGTTGATGTTTAATCACAAAACAAGCCATGGTCTCATTGGCATGTATTAAGTATGTCAAGGTACATCGGCGACTGCTTGTATTTGAACACTTAGGTTTGTATCAAAAGCCGATGTAACAATCTACTATGTTGTCATTTTTGTTGGAGCAGTTTGACCAACTGCATGGGGATCAGTTTTAAAAGATGATCAGCTTGTCTTAAACCTACATTTTAAGTGTAGTGCTCTAACCACTAAGCTACAAGGACTTAACTTTTGGGTGCCTTGGCAGGAATCGAACCTGCGCTGTTAAAGGACATCGTAACAGGATGTCTGTTCGCTAGAACCAAAATCTAGTGCGTTTACCATTTCCGCCATATCCGAACCGGATAGTGGGACTCGAACCCACAGAACTTTAGTAACTATTGTTTGGTCAACAGTCAAACCTCCAAGTCCAGTTGAACATCATACTGTGATGCATTGCTGCAACCTATGATACAATAGTGCTATACCGAAACACCCAACAAGACTGGCTTGATATTTTAAAAAGCGATCTGGGAATACCTTCGCTTTTAGACAAGCTTTCCTAGGATTATAGCCGTAGCCCTTCCCTAGTTTTCCACGTGCTTCCCTCTGCTAGGGAATTACGTACTTGTCCGATGCCTAATTACATTACAGCCGTTCGGCGACTTAGACTTGGCTTGCATAGAGGCTTTTTTGCCACGCTTTGCAATTACGAGGGTTGGCTCCCTCACCATTCATAGACGTCCTCTCTTGAGGCGGCCTATTAGAATGTTCACCACACTGTAAAGGTTTGCAGCCTTTACAGTCCCATATATTGCAATGGGTTTAGGCAATTACTAGCTGCTGTAATGCCCGAAGTCTTTTGCTTAATCCCTGTATTAAATGTACAGTGCTCTACCAGTTGAGCTAAAAGAAATATGATCTTCTTTCTAGGACTCGAACCTAGACCTCTAAGATGTCTTGACCTAGGAGAAGGGCTTCGGAAATGGCTTCGTAGATTTTTGCCTACAAAATACCAACCTTCTCTATGCATGTTTCCCAACACACGGCATGTTAAGCTACCGAATGGTTTCCCATCGGGTAACTTTAATACTGCAACACGCTCCGCAAGGCTGGATGACCTCCACGTAACCCATTACTACAACTTTTCCTATTGATGTCTCCATCTCAAGCCTCCAATACTATTGGCTATAGATCCTAATCTGAATCAGCGGTCGCCCCTTTCATTTCGTGATTTATGTTTGTTGCTTGCTTACCTGTACTACGTTTTTCAAAGCAGTCTCCATTTATAGTGCCTGCAAACAGATTTATCCTTGTTGCCAAGTTTATCTAAAGACGATAAGCCGCCTCGTCACTAAAAGTGACATTTTTTTAACCAATGACTTCATTTTTCAGAAATCATTGTATGTCAATGAACATTTATGGTGGAACAGACAGGAATTGAACCTGTATCGCCAGAATTTCAATCTGGTGCATTGACCAACTTTGCTACTGTTCCGGTTGTGAGTGTCTATCAAGATTCGAACTTGATCTTAGAGGATATACCTCTTGTGCGAGCCATTACACTATAGACACTCTGTATGGCTTCTATGTTTCACCCTCTATTTCTCTAGTACTGAGAGAAACTTTCAACATTTAGAAGCCATAGCCCTGATAACCTGATAGGGTTCGAACCTATAATCCAAGACTCAAAATCTTGTGTGTTACATTACACCACAGGTTAATTTTGTAAGCTCAATAGGAGTCGAACCTTCTAGGTGATTAACACGACAGATTTACAATCTGCCTCAGCTCTCCAACACTGACGAATTCCCTAAGATTCTCCTGAAAGAGCCACAGGAGAATGCTATAATAAACTATTCAGTCTATTTTGAAACCAATTCGTTTTATTGGCTTCTTGCTCTTTTTTAGACTGTTGTTCAATGATTCTATTTTCATTGGCTTGTATTTTTCTCTTTTTCTTTACACGAGTCAATACCATATCAACATAACTAATAAAATCATTGTTCAAGGCCAATTGCTTTGCCGTTTTCAAGGATTTTTCAGCCTCTTCAAACAAGGTTAAACTTTCAAACAATTCTGCTTGAGTTAAAACAATGCCAGCTTTATCTATACCTTTTACGGTTTTGGCAAAATCGATAAGCTTTTGTGCCTCATCATAATCATCATTATTGATCAAAAAACGAATATACTCTGGATAAATCTCAGGGATATCCATTCTACTAGCCAAGGCGCTTTCATAATAGCTTTTAGCTGTTTCGTTATCACCCAATTGTTCATAATGTACTTTTGCCATTAACTGCAAAGCCTTAAAGTTTTCGGGATCGTATGACAAAGCATAGTTTAAGGCTTCAACAGCTTTTTCCAGTTCCCATGGATAAGCTTCCATAGCTCTGAACAAGTATAAGTTTTGTAAATGTGTTGCCATAATGGGACCTCCTTTCTGTTTTAATTTTATGCTTCAAGAGCAATTCGTTTTAAAACTGATCAGATAGAGTTATTCTAAACTAAATAGGAATAAAAAATCCGAAACAGTTGATATTTGCTTCGGATGTTCTGGAAAGTGATTTACAGAATGTACCGAAGCCTGATGAATGACTCTAGGTCATTACTCAAAATTTGAAATGCTACTTTATGTTTTAGCATGGCTTCTATTATTAAATTATTTATAATGCAGATTGCTTTAATTCTGCGATGCAAATATGAAATCAATTTTTTTATTATCCAAACAAAACTTAAATTAAATCACTGATAATCAATTAATTATGTTTAATTTTCAGGCAATACGATGCCTGTCCGCCTTAAGCAGAATCACATCTTTTTTTGCAAATGTTTGTTTCCCAATTGCTTACTTTTCAATGTCTATTTTTATATGTTCTCAAAAAGTTTCAAATTTTTTTAATTTTTTTTCATAAAAAAAACGCCCAATACCTTGGACGCTTTCTGTTTTATGCAATTTTGGTTTAATTCATTGCTCAAAAATGATTCAAAACAATCACATAACGTCCTTTATCGATGGAAACCAATTCACTTGTTCCTCGATAATCCCACTGAAACATCAGTGATTTAGGTGCATTATGTACTATTATTCTGTTCATTTGTGCTACAAATATAGAAAGTTTTTTAAAAGATCGATTTTAAATTGCCTTTTGAAAGCCAATCAATATTGGGAGCCATCATGTTTACCAACTTCAAAACCATGCTTTCCTAAATATTGGTTACCACTTTCAATAGCACCTTCTTCCATGGTGGTACCCATAGAATCATTCCAACGGTTTAAATATCCAAACAAGGAAATGACACCCAGCATTTCCACAATTTCTCCTTCATCCCAATGCTCGTATAAACGTTTTTTTATATCAGCATTAACTGCGTTTGGAACCTGGCTGGCCGCTAAACTAAAATCCAAAGCAGCGCGTTCGGCTTCAGAAAAAGCCGGATGTGTTCGGTACTCCCAAATATTGTCCAATTGCTCTTGTTCGGCACCATAACGCTCAGCAGCTCTTATAGCATGGGCTTGGCAATAGCGACACCCTGTAGCATTACTGCTTACCCATGCAATCATACGTTTAAGTGCAGAAGTCACTCGACCTTCATTGGCCATAACCGCTTTATTGAGATGAATAAAAGCCTTGCTAATCGCTGGACGACGTTGCATTGTAAGAACTGAGTTTGGACAAAAACCAAGGGTTTCATTGAAGAATTCAGCAAGTTTTTTGGTTTCCAAATCATGCTCTGGAGATAAAGGAGTGACTAATGCCATAAGTGTAATTTTTAAAGTATTTTTGAGTATTCAATAAACGAAAAATTATTCACAAATGTCTCACAAAGTCATCACACATTGGAAAGGTAATATGCAATTTGATTCAGACAATCCGAGTGGAAAAACCTTACTCATGGACACCTCGCAAGAGCATGGAGGTCATAATTCTGGTTTGTCACCAAAAGCTTTAATGTTATCCTCTTTAGCGGGTTGTACTGGGCTTGACGTAGTTTCTATTCTTAAAAAGATGAAAGTCAAATTTTCCGATTTCAGAATTGATACTTATGGTGAATTGACAGAAGAACATCCTAAATATTACCATTCGGTAAATGTAGAATACCATTTTTATGGCGATCAATTGGATAAGGGCAAACTTGAAAAGGCCGTCAATCTTTCCGTGGAAAAGTATTGTGGTGTCATGGAAATGTTCCGACAGTTCGCCGATGTAAAAATAGAGATACTTTACCATGAAATATAGCGAAAATTTTCTATATTAGTGTATGCGTTGGACGATTAAACCGAAACCAGATTCTAAGACCGTTGACGAGCTACAAGAAGCGCTTCAGGTTGACCAAATTACAGCAACTTTGTTGGCTCAACGCGGTATTACAAATTATGATGACGCCAAAACTTTTTTCAGACCAAGTCTAAAGGATTTAAACAATCCTTTTTTAATGCGAGATATGGATTTGGCAGTGGCTCGAATTGAAAAAGCATTGCTCAATAAGGAAAATATTTTAATCTATGGTGATTATGATGTAGACGGAACGACTTCAGTGGCCTTAATGGCGACTTATTTAAAATCCAAATCAGATCGTATTGCTACTTACATTCCTGATCGTTATGAAGAAGGCTATGGCATTTCATTCCAAGGAATTGATTTTGCTGAAGACAATGAATTCACCTTGATTATTGCTTTGGATTGTGGTATTAAAGCCATCGATAAAGTTAATTATGCTTCTGAAAAAGGGATTGATTTTATCATTTGTGATCATCATAGGCCAGGACATGAATTGCCAAATGCAGTTGCGGTTTTAGATCCGAAACGTGACGATTGCGACTATCCATATAAAGAACTTTGCGGTTGTGGTGTTGGTTTCAAGCTGATTCAAGCTTTGGCCATAAATGATGGTTTAGACATTGAAGATTTGATTGATTATTTAGATTTGGTGGCTACAGCTATAGGTGCAGATATTGTTCCTATCACAGGAGAAAACCGTGTATTGGCCTATTTCGGATTACAAGTTATTAATCAAAACCCAAGACCTGGCATCAAAGCGTTAATTGCAGAAGTCAAGAAAGAGCAACTAACAATAACTGATGTTGTATTTATCATTGCACCTCGAATCAATGCTGCTGGACGTATGAAACACGGGAATCATGCCGTAACACTCTTAACTGAAACAGATGTTAACCTTGCCGCTGAGTATGCCATCGACATTAACAAATTCAATCTAGATAGGAGAGAAGCCGATCAACAAATTACAGAAGAAGCCTTAGCGCAAATTGAATCTAATAAAGAAGAAGATCGAGTGACTACTGTGGTATATCATGAATCTTGGCACAAAGGTGTCATAGGTATTGTGGCGTCTAGATTGACCGAAACCTATTACAGACCAACATTGGTGTTTACCAAAAGTGGTGATAAACTTGCAGCTTCAGCACGATCGGTTAAAGGCTTTGATGTGTATAATGCTTTGGAAGCTTGCAGTGAACATATTGAACAGTTTGGAGGTCATAAATATGCTGCAGGTTTAACCTTAAAGGAAGAAAACTATGAGGCATTTAAACAGGCTTTTGAAGATGAGGTATCAAACACTATTGACCGAAGCTTGCTAACACCAGAAATTAAAATCGACACACAAATCTCTTTGTCTGAAATCACGCCAAGGTTTTATCGAATTATCAAGCAATTTTCACCTTTTGGTCCAGGTAACATGACACCAATATTTATGACTGAAAATTTAAGAGATACTGGATATGGTAAGTGTGTTGGCGAAGACAACAAACATCTTCGTTTAACAGTACGTCAAGATCAGTACAGTATGGTCGGTATTGGTTTTAACTTAGGAGACAAACTCAATTTGATTCAAAATAACGTACCTTTTAGTGCTGTTTATTCTATTGATGAAAATCACTGGAATGGCAATGTCTCGCTTCAGTTAAAATTACGTGACATTAAATAAGACAAACCTTTTGAAAAAAATAAGTCTTTTAATAATTGTATCTGTTCAATTGACTTTTTCTCAAAACTTGGTTGAGAACTCTAGTTTTGAGGAAAAAAAATCGTGCCCTGAAATCATAGGAGGCTTTAATCATAAGGTCATACACTGGAGCACTCCAAATTTTGGTTCGACAGATTATTTTAATACCTGTAGCGAAACAGTTGGTAACATTAACTTTTTTGGAGAACAAAAACCAAAATCCGGAAATGGCTTTGCTGGCATGTATGTCATGGCTCCAGAAAATTACCGTGAATATTTGCAAGGAACCTTATCCAGCCCATTGACTTTGGGGAACAAGTATACCATCACATTTTACCTTAGTTTAGCTGAAAATTGTAGTCATGCAATCAAGGATATTGGTGTGTTGTTTTTGGATGAGCCTCTTAAACAGAGTTCAGATGAATATATCAACTTGAATAAGGTTTTAAGCGATGTTCCGAAGAGTTATTTTGTGTTGATTAATAGTCAGAATTTTTACGTTGAAAAAGCAAATTGGGAAAAAATCACATTTGAATATGAGGCTAAAGGATTTGAAACTAATTTTGTGATTGGAAATTTTGATAGGAACAGTAAAATTTCAAAAATCAAGGTCCAAAACACCAAAGATCCAGATGCTTCTTATTATTATATTGACGATGTAAGCATTGAGCCTCTACAAAGTAAAATGACATCAATAACTGAAACACAAATCACTGAAAACGACCAAATATTGGAGAATGATAAAGTATATATTCTGCAAAATGTTCTTTTTGATTTTGATAAACACATGTTATTGGAATCTTCCAAATCTGAATTAGATCAATTGTATAATTATCTTAATGCGAACAAGCGCTTAAAGATTGAAATTTATGGGCATACAGATGATGTGGGTATTCAAAAGCGTAATGACGAACTATCTTTGCTTCGTGCCAAAGAAGTTGCCTTGTACTTAATTTCCAAAGGACTGCGACCAGAACGAATAACAGCAACAGGTTATGGAAACCGTTTTCCGGTTGCTAGTAATAAAACGGACGAAGGGCGCGCCTTGAATAGACGCGTTGAGTTTAAATTGATTTTTAATTAAATGCCAAAGAAAGACCCTTATGCTGCGCTTCGATATAGAGAATTTAACCTCTTTATATTGGTTCGTTTTGCTTTAGTATTTGCATGGTCTATGCAGTTTATAATTATTGAATGGCAAGTCTACGCAATCACCAAAGATCCTTTGTACATTGGTTTAATTGGTCTTATGGAAATTATTCCAGCATTAAGTATGGCACTTTTTGCAGGACATATTGTTGATCAAAAAGAAAAACGAAATCTTTTGGCGCTTTGTATTATACTGTTTTCATTGATTAGTTTTGGACTGTTTTGGATTACCTCTCCAAGTATTTTTGAAACCTGGTCTACAAAACAAATACTCTATTGCATATATGCTTTAGTGTTCTTTGGAGGCTTGTTGCGATCGTTTTTTGGACCAACAATTTTTTCATTAGTAGCTTTAATTGTACCCAAAAAAATATATCCAAATGCCGCAACATGGAACAGTTCTACATGGCAAATGGCAAGAGTTTTGGGTGTCACTTTTGCTGGCTTTTCAATTGGTTGGCTTGGAGAAAATGAACAAATGGGTGTGCATTGGTCGCTTTGTATCGTCTTCGGATTGGTTATGTTTTCTTTAATGGTGCTTTATCAAATTAAGCGAAAGCCCATTCTCAATCCGAATATAGGAGAATCTGTAACCAAAAGCCTTAAAGAAGGCGTGTCTTTTGTATTTAAGACGAAAGCAATTTTAGGTGCTCTAACCTTAGATATGATTTCAGTACTGTTTGGAGGCGCTATTGCCTTGGCAGCAGTTTTCGCTACTGATATCTTGAAAGTAGGTCCGGAAGGTTTTGGTATTTTGGTGGCAGCACCAAATATTGGCTCGTTTTTGACCATGTTGGTGACGGCTTATATTCCTATCGTAAAAAAAGCAGGTGTCAAATTACTCGTTGCTGTCTTCGGTTTCGGGTTGAGCATCATCGCTTTTGGTCTATCAACTGTCTTTTGGCTTTCGGTAGCAGCACTGTTTTTTAGTGGCGTTTTTGATGGTGTGTCGATGGTTATCAGACAAACGATTCTTCAACTTAAAACGCCAGACCACATGCGTGGACGTGTATCTTCAGTAAACTCCATGTTTGTTGGATCTTCAAACGAGTTAGGTGCTTTTGAAAGTGGCTTAACTGCCAAACTTATGGGAACGGTTACAGCTGTGGTATTTGGAGGTACAATGACATTGATTACAGTCATTACAACTGCTGCAGTTTCACCTTCATTTAGACGATTGGATTTATCAGCTGATTTAGAAGCACATGAAAAAGAGGAGTAGTACTTATTTATATATTTTCAACTCGAAATGGTTTCCGTCAAAAACACCATAGGTATAGTATTGAATCCAATCACCAAGATTAATATACTTAGAGTTGTTTTCCAATTCAATTTCCAAAGGCAAATGACGATGACCATACACAAAATAATCGCGATGTGATTCCTCAAGTTTCTTTTTACTATACAAGACAAGCCATTCTTTATCCTCGCCTAAAAATGTAGCATCTTCATCACCGGATATCAGTTTGTTTTTGACAGAAAAATACTGAGCGATTTTAACGCCAATATCAGGATGAAGCCATTTAAACAACCACTTAAAAAAAGGATTTGTAAATACCTTTTTCATACGCTTGTAACCTTTATCGTATGGTCCTAAACCGTCGCCATGAGCAATATAAAACGAGGTGTCATTAAAAATGAATTCTTTCGGCTTGTGATATACAGGAATATTGAGTTCGCTTTCAAAATAGCCATTCATCCAGAGATCGTGGTTGCCTACAAAGAAATAAATCGGAATCCCAGAATCGCTAATTTCAGCCAATTTCCCCAAGGTTCTTACAAAACCTTTAGGGACAACGGTTTTGTATTCAAACCAAAAATCGAATAAATCACCCAAGAGAAAAATGGCAGCAGCGTCTGTTTTTATCTCATCTAGCCAAGCCACAAATTTCTTTTCACGAGGCATGGAAGCTTCCATGGTTGGCGCTCCCAAATGATTGTCTGAAGCAAAGTAAATGCGTTTTCCTTCTGGGATTTTTATGTGCGTTGGATTAGTCATTATCTGAAGCGAACCACTGAGCGTAAGAAGTTGCTGTTTCCTGTAACTTTAATGAATGTAATGTAATATTATCTGGAAGACGATGTTTAATTTTTTCAGCAAAATCAATTACCATCATTTCACTGGTAGGCTGATAATCTACTAACAAAACATTATGACCTCTGTCTTCCAATTCCTTTGCCAATTCTACATGAGGCGTGTTTTTGTTGAAAACCGTAGCATGATCAAACACGTCTACAATTTCTTCCTTTACAATACGCTTGAGATCGCCAAAATCGATGACCATTCCATATTTTACATGCGATGTATCTGAAATAGGCTGACCAATAACCGTCACATCCAATCGATAGCTATGACCATGTACATTTTTACATTTTCCATCATAACCATACAAGGCATGACCCGTTTCAAAAGAGAATTGTTTTGTAATTCGAATATTGCTCATTAACGTCTTTTATTACGATTAATAAAGTACACTACGACAAGAACAATTCCTAAAATAAGAAAAAGACCAGATCCGCTTAAAAAAGACATAATATCCATAGGCTATTGTTTTGATTTGTTTTTGAAATATCTGAACAGAATAAATGCGATTACCAATATAATGAGGTAAGGTAAATTTTGTCCAATAGCATAACCGATTTCGTAACCCGAATTTTGAGCGGAGGAATCTTGTTGAATATACAATTGAAACATGGGCTGTTCAGCTAAATTAAAGTCAAAGTTACGTCTTTTGTGAAAGCGATAAAAATTGGGACCTGAATTTTATGATTAAAGGGATTCCTCTGGCGATAATCCAAAAGGTCAAAGCAATGAAAACAGCATAAAGTTTTAATCCGTAGCTATCCAGCAAAAACAACAATGGGATAAAGACCAAACCAGTAGACAACAACAGTAAGTTTCGAAGGAATTTCATTTTTCCCATCCCTTTGAACATGCCATCAAAAATAAAGGCCAACGCACAGAGTGGCTGCATCAATAAGACAACCCAATAGACCTGATAAAATTCTTTTAAAACGGCAGGATCCTGTGTAAAAATGGTTCCAGTAAATTTATAAAACACCAAACCTACGAGACCAAGAATAATGCCAACAACCACACCACATTTAATCAAAAAGTTACTCAACTCAACAAGTTTTTTATAATCTTTTGCACCTAAAAACTTTCCAGATAAGATATTTCCAGCACTAGCATAGCCATCAATAATAAAAGCACCTAAAAACCAGAGATTGATAGCTATGGTGTAAGCCGCAATATATTGTGTGCCATAGGCCGTTGCAAAACGTGTCGCAAAATACAAAGTGACGTTAAGAGCCAAGGTTCTGATAAATAAATTCACAACCATCAAAACAAAGGTTGAAATTTCCTTGTTAAAAGGAAAGGTGACTCGTAATGAAATATCGGTTTTCTTGAGCAAATACAATGCAGAAAGCAATGCCATTACAGTTTGCGCAAACACACTGGCATAGGCGGCACCTTTGATGTGCAACGGATCAATTATTCCCTCAATTCCATAAACTAAAATCACATCCAACACAATGTTTACAATCGTACCAATAATAGCAATAATCATCGGATAGAAGGTGTTTTGAAGTCCGCGAAACGTACCAAACACGGCAATTGTAAATAAGGTAAAAGGAAAACCAAACACACGAATTCGATAATATTCCACACTATAGTCCAAAATCAGGTTCGAAGCATTGTAAAGCTTAAATATTTGTGCTGCAAAAGGCCAAGTTGAAACAATGATAAGCACACTAATAGACGTCATTATAAGTATGGCTTGGGCAGGAAGGTTTTTAACCTGATCTAGTTTATTCGCACCAAGGTGTTGCGATACAATTGAGGAAATAGCGCTTCGAGTTTGCCCAAACACCCAAATAAGCATTGAAATGAATGTTCCTACAATGCCTACTGCAGCAAGAGATTCTGCGGCATTGTAATCAACATTTCCAATAATGGCGGTATCTGTCAAGGATAGAATGGGCTCAGCTACACCTGCAATCAATGCTGGAATGGCTAGTTTATTGATGTTTTTAAGTGTGATATCGGTTTTCAAAGGACTAATTCATAACAAAAAAAAGAATGTTTGCTTTGCTTTGGAAAATAAACAGCACCCAACTTTTGATAACCACGAAGTTCGTAAAAATTTTGGTTTCTGTCATTTTTTGAAAAAGTGTCCAAACGAATGGATGAATAACTGTTTTTTCTTGCAAAGTCTTCTCCATAGTCCATAAGCTGTTGGGCAAAACCTTTACTTTGATGACTTGGGTGAACCGCTAAACGATGAACATAGATATGTTTTGTGTTAGGCGTTAACCAAGAAACAGATTGATACGCTTTATCCATAAGCGTAGAAAGCGCAATACAACCAATTATTTCAGCATCCTTTTGAAGAACATAAAGTTCATCTCTTAGGATGTCTTTTTCGAAGACCGTTCGATTTGGATATTCGTCATTCCATTGGTAGATATTGTTTGTAATCATGTGATTGGCACATGCCTTAGTAATGCCTAAAATCGTTTCAATATCTTTTACAGTTGCCTTTCGTATCATTTTTAATATTACCTTTGCAAACACTTTTACAAAATTAGTTTTAATAATTTGTTTATGAAGTCGATATTAGTTCCAGTTGGGTCATCAAAAAATGCGGTAAGCCATTTGCAATATGCTGTAGATTTTGCCAAGGCATTTGGAGCTAAGCTCTACGTGGTTCAGATTTACAATGTATATACAAAGTCTGGGACTTTGATAAAAGTTGACCATATTTTAGAACGTGAAAGCTTAGAATTTTTAAAAGGACATGTCAGTAAAGTTGATAGCAAGGGTGTTGATATTAGTATCAAAACCTTTAAAGGAAAGCTTATCGACACGATAGAATTGGCATGTAAAGCCTTGGATGTAGATTTGATTCTTTTGGAGCCAAGAACAAACTCCATTAAGGATGAGGTTTACTTAGGAAAGACATCTGGAAAGATTGTCAAACAGACCAATATTCCAGCATTAATTGTTCCTGAAGGTTATGTCTATAAGCCTATCGTTAAGATTCTAGTAGCCTTAAAATCTGCTATCATTCGAAGAGAAGATGCTCTAAATCCATTAAAGGCTATAAAGGAACAGTTTAAGTCTGTGGTTAATTTACTTTTGGTTAAGACCCCTTTTCATAATGAAGGGGATTTTGATTTGAATGACGACTTAAAAAGTTTAATTACGAACACGACCAAAAGTGAAAATGCGACAACCTATCAAGGTGTATTAGAACATTATAAAAATAACAGTCCTGACTTGCTAGTTGTGGTAAGGCGTAAACGTGGTTTTTTCTCAAAACTATGGGAAAGTAATACCATCTTAAAAAGGGACTTCCACAGTTCAAGTTTACCAGTATTGGTCTTGAGCGGATTGAAATAAATCTTGGGGCATTAGCTCAGTTGGCTAGAGTGCTACGCTGGCAGCGTAGAGGCCATCGGTTCGAATCCGATATGCTCCACATCACTCAGAAAACCTATGCAAAGCATGGGTTTTTTGTTTTAGCCTTAGTTTTAGCTTAAAACAGCTCTTTTTTGTAAAAAAGCAATTGTATTTCAACGAGTAAATAAGGATTACAGCACTAAAACCAAGTGTTTTGTCGAATAACAAGGTCTTGAATAAACTGGTTTCACCTTTTTTTTCGTAAGTTTCAACAAGTTAAATGCCCCAACATGAAACGACTACTACTAATCACCTACTTATTAGGCTTAGGCTTATTTGCCCAAAACAAAGCCTACAATCCCCTAACCAGTAACGGACAACTTTATGAATTTGCTCAGTATGCTAAAGCAGAGCAACAAGAATTTTCTGCTCAAGATATTATAGCAGACGCTTCCTTACGGTTTAAAAATCTTGAATCTGAAAACCACAGTGTCGGCTTTACCCAAGATCATTATTGGATCAAGTTTTCACTTGAGAATAGTTCTAAGGCAAAGGAAACCTATTATCTAGAAACAGGACGGCCAATTACCGATGTCGCAGATTTATATCAAGTTTCTGAAAGTGATATATCAGTTTTTAAAAGTGGAGATCAAATTCCGTTTTCTGAGCGCCAACTGGAACATAGGCTTACCGTTTTTAAAATTGAACTGAAGCCAAATACGACTTTAGACTATTACTTGCATTTAAAAAGTGATGGTGAAACTATAAATATCCCATTAATCCTATATGATGAAACATCGTTTTGGATTATGAATTATAAGCAACAACTGTTTTTAGGGTTGTTTTATGGCTTATTGCTATTAGCAGGTGTAATTTATTTGTTCTTTTATACAAGTCTTCGCGACAAAACCTTTTTGTATTATGGGTTTTATGTGTTTTCTATCGGATTTATGCAAGCCGCTTTAGACGGATTTATTTACCAGTATATTTTACCAGATGGTGGCTATTTGAATAGTAGAGCGGTATTAATTACAGCATTGTTATCCAATTTTTTCTTGCTGAAGTACTGTGAATATTTTTTAAATGTTAGTGCCCTTTTAAAGCCTTTTAAAAAAGTGTTCAAAGGGGTTTATCTTGTTTTAACCATCCTTTTAATTATGACTTTTATTAGTCAAGACACTTTGGCTTTGGTGTATTCAATCAGTAATGTCAACGGATTGATTAGTTTGTTGTTGATTTTGGTAACCGTCTTTACAATGAAGTACAAGCGCATATCCATTGACCCTTATTTTTCTTTCGGAATTTTCTTTTTGGTCGTTGGATTACTGGGTTTTGTAATGAACAATTTAAGCTTGGTTCCAAATAATTTTTACACTTTGAATAGTGCCAAATTTGGTTCTGGTTTTGAGGTTGTCTTTTTATCCTTGTCGATGACCAATCTACTTAGAAAGCTAAGACGTGATAAAGAAAAGTCGCAAGAAGAAGCCTTGAAAAAATCAGAAGAAATCAGCCAACTTAAGACTTATTTCATGTCTAACATCAGTCATGAATTGAGAACGTGTTCGTGTATGGCTAGTTGTATGATTTGTTTAGTAAGATAGCAAAAAAACGTAATAGGATTAGAGTGGAATTCGCCAGAATTCCGCGAGACCTCTTTACACACTATTAGCTATACACGTTGTTGGGCACAGTAATTTTTAATCCATATGCTTTTTCCAACAATGCAATATTATATCCATAACCATATCCGTCAACAAATTCAGTCGGAAGGTTTTCTGTCTTAAACTTTTCAGTCGCTTTAATGTAATCAGCTAATATTTTCTTCGGTTCCCGATTTAAATAATCAGAAAGATAGTTTTCCGCAATATCTGGTCTGTCAAAAGCTAAAAGATATTGAGTTGCGGTTATTGGACTAAAATCAAAACCGAAAAATTGACTTTCAATCATTTTTTTAGAGTTTTGAAATTTTTCAAAGAGTGGAATTAAGTTTAATTTTATCGATTCAGGAATTGTTTTAGTCGCGCTATCAAAGTCCGTTTTATCAATAAGGTTTAGTACTAATTTCCCTTTTGTTGGATTAACAATGTGTCCAATATCTCCACCAATTAGAGTTTCACTTTTTTTATTAATCAAAGGGTTTTTCTTTGAGTATTCTTTTAGTTCTTTTGAGTTAATGTAAAAGTCAGCTCTAAATTCGACATAGTTATCTGCAACATTGTATCTACTCGATGAGAATTTCACGAACAGAGAATAATTCCCAGTTTCATTATTTAGTTTTAATTTGTGTTGACTTGGATAATACATGAATCCTAATTCCGATAATTTTTTTGCAATTAAAGAACAGGCTCTTTCGTAAACTTCTTTAGGTTTTTCGGAAACTTCAGAAGCGGGTTTTCTTTCAGAAACTCTTTCTTTATTTCCGAAAATATGGTCTTTAAAATCTTCTATGTTTTTTATCCACTTCATTTGTTCTTATTGTGCCCAACACCAATTAATGCGATAATGGGAATTGCTGAATTAGAGCTAAAAAACCAGAAGAATTCGATCGATCAAGAAGATCACTTTAAAGTAATTAGAAATGCTTCCTTGAGTTTATTGAGTAATGTAAATGACATATTAGATTTCGAGAAGATCGAAAAAAATGAATTACAACTAAAAACAGAACGTTTCAATCCTTCTGATGCTATTTCAAAAATAGCCGAAAACTGGAAATCAGAAGCAGAAAACAAAGGCTTGATATTCTTTACCGAAGTGGATGAAGACTTGCCGATACTTACGCAAGGTGATCCAGAGCGCTTTATGCAGATTATTAATAATGTTTTGAGTAATGCCGTTAAGTTTACTGAAGAAGGTGAGATTAACCTTAAGGTAAAGAGTTCAAACCTACCAAATAGCATGTCGCGTTTATCTATACAAGTTTCTGATACTGGTGTTGGAATGGATGAGGAAGGGAAAAACAGTGTTTTTGATAGTTTTAATCAGATGCGACTCAACCATAATCGTAAATTTGGTGGTATTGGTTTGGGTCTTACTATTGTAAGACATTTAGTGGAGTTGTTTGAAGGCTCTATTGAAATAGAAAGTCAGTTAAATAATGGAACCACTGTTTATGTTGAAATACCGTTGCAATCCATTGCTGTTGAGAACAAACAAAAGTCTATCACAAACAAGTTTAATATAGCTCCAAAAGTTCTTGTAGTGGAAGACAACAAACTCAATCAAATGGTTATGAAAAAAATGCTATCCAGTCATCCCGAAGTTGATTTTTCCATAGCCAATCATGGAGAAGAGGCTGTAGAATTTCTTAAAAACGAATATTTTGATATGATTCTTATGGATCTTCAAATGCCTGTTATGGATGGATATGAAGCGACTAAACTGATACGAAGTGGCCATTTAGGTAATTCTGTATGTGATATACCGATTATTGCCGTTACCGCTGACGCTACTGAAGCAACGAGACAAAAAGTATTGGCTTTGGGCATGAATGATTACATTACAAAGCCTGTACAAAGGGATTTACTGTTTGATAAAATGAAAGGATGCCAAAACCTTGTCAAGCTTAAAATCGCTTAATTTTTGATAAATTTTATACTGTTTTCAACCACTTGATTTAAATCATTAGGAAGATTTGTTGCATTCCATGGATGCGAGGCTCCAAAGACATGGTTGGAACCCTTTATTTCTAAAAGTTTAGCTTTTGGGCACCAGGAGCTGAGGTTTAAAGCGGCCTCGAAAGTGACAGAAGGATCCTCAGTTGCATGTACAATTAAGAAGGGAATATTAAGTTTTAGACAAGCTCTTTTGATGTTGAGTCGTTCTGTATTATGAAGGAAATCTTCATAAAATTGGTAATGATGAGGCATTTCTTGTTTCGTTCTTCCGTTTATCACATATTTAACACCATCATTTTCCCATTGCTGAATACTTTCAGCCGATCCAAATCGAGAACCAAAATCGCTCACACTTGCCCAAGTGATCAGTCGTTTGATTCTTGAATCTTCAGAAGCTTTTATAATCGAAATTCCGCCACCTCTTGAATGTCCAATTAGTGTAATATTTTCAGTGTCGATTTCATTTTTGAATGGAAAACCCTTAGAAACGATAAAGTCAATCATATCATTCAAATCATCCAATTCCTTTGTGTAGTTGTTTTCCGCAAAGGCATTTAAGTCGGGAAAATCAATAGGATTTTCCATGGTTCCGCCATTATGTGAAAAGTTGAATTTCACAAAGAACAAGCCCTGTTTACGAAACGCTTCAGCTACCAAATCCCAACTTCCCCAATCCTTAAACCCTTTATAACCATGACAAAATATAACAACAGGCTTTTTCATTTGGTCTTCTTTAAAAAAGGCATCCCAAAGCATTGGTTTTGTATTGTGTCTATTGAGAACGTAGTTTTTATGATTCATATTTTTGTTCTTTTTCAACAAATGGAAGGTTCGGATTGTATATTTCTAGGATAAGATTCTTTAATTCAGCTTCAAAAGATTTAAGAGTGTCTTCGGTAATTTTATAAACTTTAGTGTTTTGTTTTGTAGCAAACTTAATGATGCCTGCATTTAAATTTTTAAAGGAAAAGATTCCTGCTTCAACAGGCAAATTCACCTTACCTTCCTTATACATCATATATGTGTACATGAGCAACTGAAAGCTTTTGCTGTATTTTTCATAATCTGTGTTTAGCTCTTCCCAATTGCTAACCTGTACATGTTTTTGTTCTACTTTACCTGTTTTGTAGTCAATGATTCGAGTGACGCCATCAAAACGATCCATTCGGTCAACTTTTCCTTTCAGAAGAACAGGAACATCAATTCCATCAAAAGAAACAGAAACTGCATTATTGGTTTCTATGGCCAAAATTTCAATTTGATGTCCTTTCTGTAAGGCCAAAAGCTCAAATTTCAAAAATTGTGAGATGTAGTGTTTCGCAATTTCAAAAATGATAAGGTTTTTACCTTTGGTGATATCACCTTCTTTATATTCAGCTTCAAAATGCTGAAGTACAATTTTTTCAGCCTTAGACAACATAAGCTTTATGGCTTCAACACTCAACTTTAACCCTTCCATTGGTTTGTAGAGGTCTTCCAAAGAGTTATGTATTATTGTACCTAATGTATTATAGGCTACATTCTCTTCAACTTCTTCATATGCTCTTATACCCAAAATCTTTTCATTATAAAAAGCAATCGGATTTCGAATGTAGTTAGTTAATGATGATGGCGACAACCCCTTACCAGCTAACTGATAGAGTTTAGTCATTATGTCTTTTGTTTTAATAACTTCCAGTAGGTTGTTATCCTGATGAGCAATCTTAGGTGACAGTAAATAATGGTCTATATTATGTGTGCTATCAATGTCTAATTGTGTAATAAAGCGACTTTTTTCTCCTCCATTTAACACATCTGGCTCAGTATTATATATAAGATGAATAGTTTTAGCGCGTTGCAGCAACCTGTAGAAATGATATGTGTAAACCGCATCCTTCTCTTTATAGGTAGGCATTTTGTTTTCAATTTTTACATCGAATGGAATAAACGAACTGTTTTGTTTTCCCGAGGGAAGTATGCCTTCGTTAACAGAGGAGATGATAATGGTTTCAAAATCAAGAACACGCGACTCTAACATTCCCATTATTTGAAGCCCTTTTAGAGGCTCGCCTTTAAAGTCTAAGGTTTCACTTTTTATAAGCTCCCTGTATAATCCATGAAGCGTCGTGATGCTATTGATGTAACCAAAACGTTCTGTTAATTTAGACAGTTCATTAAAAATAACATTAAAGCGGTACAGATATTCTAAAGCTAACTTATGCTGATGTTTATCATTATCGAATGAAGCCTTGATTAAAAAGATGAGTTTTGAACATTGCTCAAGTGCATAACCAGGTTTATTTTCCCATGATTCAAAGAGTAGTGTGACAATATCAGCTTTATTTCCTGCGATGGTTTTTAGTCTTTCTAGTGAAGCGTAAAGAATGTTGTTTTGTCGGATTGTATTAATAATGTGATCTGAAACATTATTATTTCCTTCATTGAAAAGAGGTTTGACAAATTGATTTGACAAAATTGAAACAATGTCTTTATGGTAAAGACTTTTGCTATTAGGCTTAGCTTTGTGAAGCTTGAATAAACTCTCAAAAAAAGAGGCCATTGGAATTTTACTCAAGGGCAATCCCATAGTAATATTTACCGCACCTATTGATTTTGGTAATGAATTTAACAACGGAAGCAGTAATGATTCATCACCAAGAATTACTGCTGTATTTTCAAGTGTAGGATTCTTTTCTTGAAGCTCTAATAATAACTCGCCTATATATTTAACTTGACCAATATTTTTTGAAGCACCGACGCATTTTATATCCTTTACTTGCGAATAGTGATTTGTGAGCCAGTTAAAAGGAGCGTTGTTAAAATATTTCCAGTTACTTCTATGCGATCTTACAAACAAACCAGCATCATGTATAGGGTCTCCAACAAATTTTTGGTCGATATCCCAATAAATACTTGCCATATTTTGCTGCAGTAATTCTTGTACAATAATTTCCTCTGCATTGTTTAAGGCATTAAATCCAACAAACACGAGTTGTTCTTCAGATTTAAGACTAATATACTGCTCAATGTTTTCAAGCGCCTCCCTATAAACTAAACCTTGATATCCTTTTTTGTTTTTGATCAAAACCTTTTGAAGCTCTGCATAGTAAGATTTCAAACGATCCCAAAAAGAAAGATAGCGTTTGATGTAATCGGTTTGGTTGTCTTCTAAAGACCAGTGATGATGTTCGATTTTCTTTATAGCATTTAAATAATCGAATACATGGTTTGAATCTACTAGATAGCGATCCATTTCGTTAAAATCCTGAATTAAGATTTGTGCCCATTTAGAAAAGGTATCGAATGGTTCTACAAGATCTTTTGGTGTGTTTTTTTCATAAACTTCATAGAAGAAGAACAGTAACTCTGTAGAAGTAGCATAGTTTAAATCTGAAAGCGACTCAATAAACTCTTCAATCGATAAGATTTTAGGCGCAAATATAGATTTCTTAAGCTGCTGGGAAAGAAAATACCTTAAAAACACTCCAGCTCTTTTACTAGGTAAAATGAAGCTTAGTTTAGAAAAGTCAAGGTCTTTTTTTTTAAGATCTGCTATAACATCATTCAAGAAAGTCGTCATAGCATAAAAATAAAAAACGCTCCGAATTTCGGAGCGTTTTTCAAAATTTATTGTGAGTTAAAACTTAATTATTTTTTAAGTTTTACTTCTACACGTCTGTTGTTTTTTCTACCAGCTCTAGTTTTGTTAGTATCGATAGGATACTCTTCACCGTAACCTACAGCAGATAATCTATCAGCGTTGATTCCATTTGCGATTAAGTAATCTCTAACAGAATTAGCTCTTCTCTCAGATAAAATCTGGTTAGAAGTCTTAGCTCCAACACTATCAGTGTGACCTTCGATAGAGAAGTTAGCTCTTGGGTATTCTTTAAAGATAGCAACCATTGCTTCTAATACAGGAGCAGTTTCATCTTTAATAGAAGCTTTACCAGTGTTGAATAAGATAGTTCTAGCATAGCTGTTCAACTCTTCCATTACTTCAGCAGTAGGAAGCACTTCTGGACAACCATTATTTGCTACAGTACCAGCTTCGTTAGGACACTTGTCATCTTTATCAAGAACACCGTCACCATCAGAATCTGGCCATGGGCAACCTTTGTTAGCTTCTGGACCAGCCTCGTTTGGACAATCATCAGCGTTATCAGCAACACCATCACCATCAGCATCAGGACATCCGTTTAATGCAGCTAAACCAGCAACAGTAGGACAGTCGTCATTCTTGTCAACAACACCATCACCATCAGAATCTGGACAACCATTGAACTCAGAAGTACCAGCTTCGTTAGGACACTCATCTTTAGCATCTTCGATACCATCATTATCAGAATCTGGACAACCATTAAAGGCTTCTAAACCAGGAACGTCTGGACAAGCATCGTTTTTGTCGTATACACCATCACCATCTGTGTCTTTTCCACCAAATTTAATAGAAAGACCAACAGAATGCTGGAAGTGATCTTCAAGATAATCTTCAAAAGCAGTTTTGTATGTGGTTTGAGCAGTAAAACCAATGTTTTCAGAAAACCAGAAGTTAATACCTAGTGCTCCGTTAAGAGTACCAGCTCCGATTTCATCAACCCAAGTGTAACCACCACCAACACCTAAAAACGGATCAATGCTTTTTGATTTCAATAAATTCATAAAGCTGTAAGAAACAGTTCCGTCTAAAGCATAGTATGATAAATCATCAACTTCGCTATCACCAAATTTTTCGATTTCGTTGAAAGACCCTGTTGCACTTAATATAAAACCAGCATCAAGATATCTAGAAACAGATACCGTAGATAAAGATGGAACTACATTCCAGTGATCGTTTAAGTTAAAAAACTCGTCAAGGAACTCACCTCTAGGAGCATCTTCTCCAACAGGATAAAGGTCAACAGCATTTACACCAATACTAATTTTCCAAGGGTTGTTTTCATCTTGTGCATTAGCATTGAAGCTTAAAGCAAGCAACAAAACGAAAAATAATCTGCTAAGATTTTTCATATTCAAATAATTTTAATTTTAAGTGTTATAAGTGTTAATTCTAAGCAAAAGTAAGTTGTTAAATTTTATTAACAAAGACAAATATATAAAAATATTGGTTAGTAGTATTAGAAATTAGGGTGTTTGGACTTATTTTAAATAATATTTAGACGTTTCCCAACGTTTACGAAGGCTTCAATAGCTTTGTCTAAATGTGCTTTGGTATGAGCCGCAGAAAGTTGCACTCTAATTCTCGCCTTATCTCTTGGCACTACTGGGAAAAAGAACCCAATAACATAGATGCCTTCATCTAATAGCATTTTGGCCATAATCTGTGAAAGCTTGGCATCATATAACATGACTGGAACAATGGCCGAATCGCCATCAATAATATCAAATCCAGCATCCATCAGTCCTTTTTTGAAGTACTTGGTATTCTCTTGTAATCGGTCTCTTAAGGAGGTGTCTTCAGATAGCATTTCAAACACCTTTATCGAAGCTCCTACAATAGCTGGAGCCAATGAGTTGGAAAACAAGTATGGTCGAGAACGCTGCCTTAGCATCTCAATAATCTCTTTCTTTCCAGTGGTGTATCCACCCATAGCGCCACCTAAGGCCTTTCCTAAGGTTCCTGTGATGATATCAATTCTGCCCATAACACCTTTCTCTTCTAAGGTGCCACGTCCAGTTTCACCAATAAATCCAGCGGCATGACATTCGTCAATCATAACCATTGCATCATATTTATCAGCCAGATCACAAATTTGATCCAATGGAGCAACCAAGCCATCCATTGAAAACACACCGTCTGTGACAATAATTTTAAAGCGAGCACCATTTTCATTGGCAGCTATTAGTTGCTCTTCCAGATCCTTCATGTCGTTGTTTTTATAACGATATCTAGCAGCTTTACAAAGCCTCACACCATCAATAATTGAAGCATGATTAAGAGAGTCTGATATAATTGCGTCTTCTTTTCCTAGTAATGGCTCAAACACACCACCATTGGCATCAAAGGCTGCAGCATATAAAATGGTGTCTTCTGTTCCGTAGAATTCAGCAACCTTAGCCTCTAAATCTTTATGGATGTCTTGCGTCCCGCAAATAAACCTCACAGAGGACATTCCGAAACCATGGGTGTCCATCGTGTCTTTAGCGGCTTTAATAACGTCTGGGTGAGAGGACAATCCTAAATAGTTATTGGCGCAAAAATTCAACACCTTTTGTCCAGTATTCAATATGATCTCTGCACCTTGAGCAGAGGTAATTATACGCTCTTCCTTGAAAAGGCCATCCTCTTTAATCTGTTGTAATTCACTTTGTAAATATTGTTGGATATTTCCGTACATAATTGTCTTTTTTAAGTTTAAATTTCTTTAATTGTTAAGTCTTCGTTTATATAAACTAGTATTTTTTTTGATACTGTAAATCCCATGTCTTCTAAAACGTCTTGATAGCTAAACAACTGTTCTTTATGGGAAGCGTTAAGCAAACCGGTTTTGTAATCTATTATGGTTACTTCACTTTGCGCATTGATGGCCAAACGATCAGGCCTTAAAATATTACCATTTTCAGTTATGATGTCGCGTTCATTATAAATGTGATAGTCTGAAGTAAAATAAGGGCTTAAGAGTTTGTGGTTTACAATATTCAAAGCAGTTTCCTTCAAATGCTTACTCTGTGCCGAACTGATCTTACCGTTAGCTTCAAATTCTTGAAAAACATAATCAACATCTTCAAGGGTTTTTATATAAGACATAATATCGTGAATTAAATTCCCTTTTTCTATTGCTTTTTCTTGATGCGTATCCCATATATAGCCTGAGTTTGTTAGTATGTTCAGGTTTAAATTTTCTTTAGCTGTTGAGATGAATTTTTTCTGAACTTTGGTTTGGTGCAATACAGAATTCTTTTCTGAAGTTCTTTGCGGATTTCCAAACGCATAGGTTGTTTCTCCTTCATTCCATTTACCCGCTGATTTTAAGTAATTGATGAAAAGACCAGAATAGAATTTTAGTTTTTCATTATTATTACTGTCTGTATCGTATTCTGAAACAATATATAATTGCTCAATAGCCCTTGTTAAAACAACATACAGCAAATTAATACTATCTAATTCAAGCATTGCTTGGTAGTCGTTATAGAGTTCATAACCTGTTTCATTGTAACTTTCCATATCTTTATTCAGATTGAGATACAAATTTGAAAATCCGTTGAAATTCTCAGGGTCAACAGGAAACCATACTTTCGGAGAGATGTCAAAATAGATGTACTGATTTGCGTAAGGAAAAATCACAACCGGAAACTCAAGTCCTTTAGATTTGTGGATGGTCATAATTTGTACAGCGTTTTCCCCTGAAGGCGAAACAATGCTCAAACTATCCTTTCGACGTTCCCAATACTCTAGGAAACTTGAAATACTTGCTTGGCTTTTTTGGGAATAGTCTTGAACTTCATCCAAAAAGAATTGAAGGTAAGCATTGGAAGCGTGATTTAGATGAAATCCTCTAATGATACTTTCTACTCCTTCATAAATAGGCAATTGTAGAAAAGCATCTATATCAAAATCAAAACCAAAGTCTTTCAAGGCATTCAGCATCTTATATCCTGAAAGCACAATCAAACTATCGTAGAAATGATGTGCATCACTTGAATTTAAAAATGAGGTATTCAGATAACTCAGGATTTTAATTTTGACCTCGTCGTTATTAGGTTGTAAGACCAGCGTCAAAATGTGTATGATAAAGTTTATTTCCGCAGCGTTTTTCAACATCAAGGTTTCCGAAGAGATGATCGGAATGTCATGTTCTTTTAAAAATTCAGCTATGGCAATCCCTTCTTTTTTTCGTCTCACGATAATGCAAATATCCTTTAACGAAAACCCATTAGACATAGCTTTTTCAATATTTGAAAGTACCGCTTCGAAATGCAATTGATCTTTAGTGTCTTTATCAACAGTTAAGAAAGATAATTCTACAAAGCCTTCTTTTTTAGAAGTGGCTGTTTGTTTAGCTTTTTTATAGATATGATGGTGCTGCTCATTGGAAAATGCAAAGTCGGAAATATGGTCAAAGAAGGCGTTATTGAACTCGACAATAGTTTGGTGGCTTCGGAAATTATTCGGTAAATTCTTAACGGTTTGGTCAACAGAAAAGGGATGTCTTGTTTTTGAATACAGATTTATAAATTGTTCTGCATAGCCACCTCTCCATCTGTAAATAGCTTGCTTGGCATCACCAACCAACATAGCAGAACCTGTTTCGCCTCTCAGATTTTCTCCTGAAATAGCATTGTCAATTAACGGAATAAGATTTTCCCATTGCAGAATTGAAGTGTCTTGAAATTCATCAATAAAATAATGCTTAAATTTTCCACCAATACGCTCATAAATAAAAGGAGCAGGCTGATTGATGATTTCGTCGTTGATGATTGAATTGAATTCAGATATTAAGAGTAAATCTTCCTCTTGCTTAAGTTCTTCCAGACTGTTTTTGATAACGCCTAAAACAGATAATGGCGTTATGTTATTAATGGCATTTTTGAGAAATTTCGAATAGTAAACGAGTCTCTTTATCTCTTGAAAATAGATTTCAATTTGAGGCAACAAGCCTTCAATAATAATGGCTTTTTCAGGTTCTAAGCTTTTATTGTAGATAGAGGTTCTGTTGGCTATATTTTCTTCTAATTTATTGTCGTATAAACGGTTAAAATCTAAGTCAGATGCTTTTTTAAAATGGTTGGGAAGTGTTTTTCTTGAGAAATCTTCAAAAGTCAATCCATTTGTCACGATAAGCTTGAGTACTTCATTCGCCAAGGATGTAATTTGCGCTTCAGATTGCTTGTTCTGTTCAATTAAATTTGATTTTAACTTCGAAAAGTCTTTAAGCGACTTGCCCTTTAATTCATTAATATAATACAAGTCATTTTCACTAACCAACAGATCTGAAATATTATAAAAGTCATAACTAATATCCCAGCTTTTATCTTCATTGGTTTTCTCAATAGCAAAATCGACTAACACCTTTGTTAACTCATCATCGGCTCCCGCTTGATCAATAAGTTTATCAACAGCTTTTGCCAAGATACTTTTAGTATCGATCTCCACTTCAAACGAAACAGAAATATTGAGGTCATGGGCAAAGATCCGTATAAGTTTGTGATTAAATTTATCAATGGTTGAAATATCAAAGGCCGCATAATTGTGCACCATCATGTGCAAAAGCAGTTTGGATTTTTTGTGAAGAGCTTCCGGTGAAACACCAATGTCTTGAACAAGACTATCAAACATTGCATTAGATGTATTCAAAACGGAGGGATCAGCAAACGCCTTTAGCGTTTCAATAATTCTCGACTTCATTTCTCCCACGGCCTTATTGGTAAAGGTAAGGGCTAAGATATTTCTGAATGCCAATAGGTTTTTTGACTTTAAAATTATTTTCAAATAGTCCTGAACAAGCGTATAAGTCTTTCCGCTTCCAGCAGAGGCATTGTATATTGTGAATGAAGATTGATTTTGCACGCTTAAAATTATAAAAACTATCAATGAGTACATAGCTTTTTAATATTTTTAATTGCGCGGTTTTATCAGTAATTTTGATATTATTAAGTATAACACAAAAAACAAAATATTATGGCTTTTGAATTACCGAAATTAAAATATGATTACGATGCGTTAGAACCACATATTGATGCAAAGACGATGGAAATCCATCATTCAAAACATCACAATGGGTACACTACAAAATTAAATGCTGCTATTGACGGAACGGATTTAGACGGAAAGTCAATTGAATCCATTTTGACCAATTTGGATATGAACAATATGGCTGTTCGAAATAATGGAGGAGGTTTTTACAACCATTCATTATTTTGGGAAGTTATGAACCCTGAAGACAGAGGTTATCTGTCTGGAGACCTCAAAGATGCTATTGAAGCTAAATTTGGTTCAAAAGAAGCGTTTGTTGAAGCCTTTAGTAAAGCAGCGGCTACACAGTTTGGTTCAGGTTGGGCTTGGTTGTGTGTTCATAAAGGAGGAAACGTAGAAGTTTGCTCAACTCCTAACCAAGACAATCCAATGATGCCAGGTGTTGGTTGTGGTGGAACACCAATCTTGGGATTGGATGTTTGGGAACACGCTTATTACTTGAATTACCAAAATAGAAGACCGGATTATATTGAGGCCTTTTTTAAGGTCATCAATTGGAATGAAGTTGAAAGACGTTACGCAGAAGCGAAGTAATCCCTTCTTTTCTTTATTAAGAGATATAGAGATCCAGGTTTTTACCTGGATTTTTTTTGCCCAAGCATCAACGGGAAAATTCTGGAAGTTATTTAAAATGAAAAAGCATGAACAGACGTTCATGCTTTTTGCCCCAAATCTACCATAAACTTAACCTACTTATGTTATGGTGAAACAAATATAACGGCACTTTTTTCTAATAGCTTAATTTTTTAGACCAACGACATATATATTGGCTTAAACGAATTATTTGAATCGAACAGTGGGATTTTTAAGCTATGAAGAAATACTTAAAGTGAAAATAAAAATAGATTGAGAGTTAATGAGTTATATAATTATTAACCTATGTTAATAAAAAAGAGAGAACAGAAGTTCTCTCTTTTTTGCCCCAAATCTACCATGAACTTAACCTACTTATGTTATGGTGAAACTAATGTAGATGTATTTTGTTTAAAACAGGATAAATATTAGACGAAATGCATCTTTATCGGATGAACAACACTTTTTTTCGGATAAAATGATAAAAACAAGTCATTCGTCTAGTAAGCTCTTTCCTTGTTTCCCTCATAAAAATTAATGAAAGCTCTGTTAACCACACGGTTACCACCAACGGTTGGATAGTTTCCTGTAAAATACCAATCGCCAAGGTTTTTTGGACAAGCTTCATGTAAACTGTCTATAGACTGGAAAATGGTTTTTACAGTCGCGTTAACAGTATCGTCTGAAATAAGTTCTGCTATTTTTTCAGAAATCTCTTCTGCTGTAAATTCAGAGTATAGATCTTTCACGAAGTTTCGCACTTGCGAATCTTCAAGATCAACCTGAGCTTTACATTTATGATAAACCTCTTCAACCAAATGATATTTGTTGTGTTCCTTCAGAAGCTCTAACATAGCTCTAAATGCTATAAGGCTCTCTAGGTTTGCCATATCAATTCCGTAGCAATCAGGATAACGTATCTGAGGCGCAGAGGAAACAACGATTATTTGCTTCGGATTTAGACGATCCATCATCTTGATAATACTTTTCTTCAGTGTCGTTCCCCTTACGATACTGTCATCAATAATGACCAAATTATCGGTTGGCTTGATCACGCCATAAGTAACATCATAAACGTGGGCAACCAAATCGTCACGACTGCTATCCTCTGTAATGAAGGTTCTCAACTTAACATCCTTAATGGCTATTTTTTCAATTCGAGGGCGTTCAGAAAGAATATCAGTAACATTTTCTGCAGAAAGTTTTCCGTTACCATCTAGAATGGCTTTTGTCTTTCTTTTGTTAAGGTATTCCTCAACGGTTTCGATCATACCAAAAAATGAGGTTTCCGCAGTATTTGGAATAAAAGAGAATACGGTGTTCTTGGTATCATACTCAATAGCCTTAAGAACTTTCGGCATTAACAACCTACCTAATCTTTTACGCTCCTGATAAATTTCAGCGTCACTCCCTCTTGAAAAATAGATACGTTCAAAAGAGCAGGCTTTTCGCTCTAAAGGTTTTATGATTTGTTTAATGGAAACTTCTCCAGATTTTTTGGTAATAATAGCGTGTCCAGGATCTAATTCCTTTACAGATTCAAACGGCACATTGAAAACTGTTTGAATCACAGGTCGTTCAGAAGCGACTACAACGACCTCATCGTCTTCATAATAATAGGCTGGTCGAATTCCCGCAGGATCTCTCAATACAAAGGAGTCACCATGACCTAAAAGTCCGGCCATAGCATAACCACCATCCCAATTTTTGGAAGCCTTTTTTAATATTTTGGCTATGTTTAAACGTTCTGCTATTAGCGGTGAACACTCACTTTTGCTATAACCTTCTTTTTTAAGGTGCTTATATATTTTGTTAACAGCATCATCAAGAAAATGACCAATTTTTTCCATGATGGTAATGGTGTCAGCTTTTTCTTTGGGATGCTGACCAAGCTTAATAAGTCCATCAAACAACTGGTTCACATTAGTCATGTTGAAATTACCTGCAACAATTAAGTTTCTGTGCATCCAGTTATTTTGCCTAAGGAAAGGATGTACACTTTCAACACTGTTTTTCCCAAAGGTTCCATAGCGAACATGGCCTAAAAACAACTCACCTATATAAGGAATGTTCTTTTTTTGAAGCGCAACATCATTTTGATATTCGGGATGCGCCTTAAATTCATTATTAATGCGCTCATTTATTTGTCCAAAAATATCTTGAATAGGTTGTTGTTCAATTGAACGTACGCGGCTAATGTAACGCTCTCCAGGTTTGGTGTCTAATTTTATACTAGCAAACCCAGCACCATCTTGACCACGGTTGTGTTGCTTTTCCATCATGAGGTACATTTTATTTACACCATAAAATGCACTTCCGTATTTTTCTTTGTAAAACGACAAAGGCTTTTTAAGTCGAAGAAGCGCTATTCCACATTCATGTTTTAAAGCATCACTCATGATTGTTTTTGAAATTTAAAGTCTATCAAAATTAAAAATTTTGATTGGGATTTATTAAAAAACGCGCTCAAATTTGAGCGCGTTGGTTTATGATAATTCAATATTAAAACTCGTTAGCTGTTTGAACTCTTTCAGCCTATACTCGACTTCATCCTTTGTTAGATTTTGCATGCGTTCTGTTCCAAACTTTTCAACACAAAACGAGGCTAAAGTTGAACCATAGATTACGGCATTTTTCATGTTTTCGAAAGAATAGTCTTCGGTTTTGGCTAAGTATCCTGCAAAGCCTCCAGCAAAAGTATCTCCTGCTCCAGTTGGATCAAAAACTTCTTCCAGAGGTAAAGCTGGTGCATAGAATACATTGTCATCATGGAACAATAATGCGCCATGCTCTCCTTTTTTAATCACTACATACTGAGGCCCCATTGCATGAATCTTTCTGGCGGCAACTACAAGCGAATACTCTCCGGTAAGTTGTCTGGCTTCTTCATCGTTGATTGTAATAACATCGACACGTTTGATAACATCGTGCAATTCATCAAGGGCACAATCCATCCAGAAATTCATGGTATCTAAAATCACCATTTTTGGTGATTCGGACATTTGATTCAAAACACTTGTTTGCACGATAGGATGTAGGTTTCCGAGCATAACAACTTCAGCGTCTTTATAAGCTTCAGGAACTTTTGGATCGAAATCAGCTAATACATTCAACTCGGTTGCTAAAGTATCTCTTGAATTCATATCGTTGTGGTATTTTCCACTCCAGAAAAATGTTTTCCCTTCCTTTATGATCTCTACACCGTCGATATTGATATTTTTATCGGTCAATAAATCAAGGTATTCTTGTGGAAAATCTCCACCAACAACAGAAACCGCTGCAGTATCAATATTAAATTGTGAAGCAGCCAAGCCTATAAAAGTTGCTGCGCCTCCTAAAATTTTATCTGTTTTCCCAAAAGGCGTTTCAATAGCGTCAAAAGCTACAGTTCCTACTATAACAAGTTTGCCCATATGTGTTTTAAAGTTAGATTTTCCTGCTTATATGGCAAGGATAATAAAGGTGCAAATATACAGCTTTTTTAGTCTTAAAAAACCCAATTATTTTCTGCCAAAATCAGCAGGAATTTCGCCCCAAGCTTTGGTTTCCCATTTAACTATATTGGTATTGTATTGATTATGGTTTAACCAGATTAGCGCTCGATCTATAAGATTAAATAATTCTTTGTTTTTGTCAGTGCGTTCCAATTTGGTGTTACAAGCTTTTTTCTTAACCCAACTCATGGCCGTTTTGGAATCGGTATAAATAATACGATCACTATTGTTTTTCTTTAGAAATGCAAGTCCGTGAACAATAGCTAAAAACTCTCCAATATTATTGGTCCCTTCTTCAAATGGTCCTTGAATAAACAATTGTTTTTTGGTTTTGGTATCTACGCCTCGATACTCCATTTTGCCTGGATTGCCTGACGAAGCCGCATCTACTGCAATAGAGTTGAGGTTAGGCCGTCCAATTTTTTTGAGTTGGGCTTCAGAAAGTGTACTGATAAATTTTTTCTGTTTGCCGATGTAATCTTTGTAGTTTCCTTTATGTGCTTTTTTTGCGGCCTCAAAGGTGTCAAATGATTTATATTGTGCACCTTGAAAATCTTTGATTTGTGCTTTGCAATCTTCCCAAGATTCAAAAACACCTGTGTGATGTCCCTTCCAAACCGTATAATATTTCTTCTTTTTTTTAGCCATTCAAGAGTTGTTCTACTACTAATGGAAAATGCGTCATTTCCAATTCGTGTATTTTATTGGCAACGTCTTCAGCGGAATCAGATGGGAGCACTTCACATTTAGTTTGAAAAATGATGGCACCTTCATCATAGTTTTCATTCACATAGTGTATGGTGATTCCGCTTTCCGATTCTTTATTTTTTACAATGGCCTTGTGTACGTGCATGCCATACATGCCTTTTCCTCCATATTTTGGAAGTAGCGCAGGATGGATATTGATGACCTTATTAGGAAAAGCATTTAAAATATGCTCTGGAAATTTCCATAGGAAACCAGCCAAAACTATCAAATCGGGTTGGGAAGCCTTTAGAATATTTAAGACATCATTGGTTTTAAAAAAAGCTATTTTATTGAATGACAATGCGCTAACTTCTAGATTTTTAGCGCGTTCTAAAACTTTGGCACGAGGATTGTTAGTCAAGACCTGAATGACAGAACCGAGTTCTCTGTTGTGAAAAAACTTAATTAAATTTTCAGCATTTGTTCCACTTCCGGACGCAAAAATTACAATACGTTTCATTTACAGACAAGCAGTTAAAGTTATTCAGAACAAAAAAAAGAATAATAATTAACAATTAGTACGCAAAAGGGAAATTCTTCAGGGTTATTTTTCGTAAATTACAAGCACATTTTTATAGTAATGGTGTGTTTTAAAATAAAGTTTTTTATTTTTGCGACCTAATTAAAACTTAAAATTAAAAAATTATGTCAGACATTGCATCAAGAGTAAAAGCGATTATCGTAGACAAATTAGGTGTTGATGAAAACGAAGTTGTTACAGAAGCTAGCTTCACTAACGATTTAGGAGCAGATTCATTGGACACTGTTGAGTTAATCATGGAATTTGAAAAGGAATTCGATATCCAAATTCCAGATGACCAAGCTGAAAACATTGCTACAGTTGGTCAAGCGATCTCTTATATAGAAGAAGCAAAATAATTACATTACCCATTTATGGAATTAAGGCGAGTTGTTGTAACCGGTTTAGGCGCACTCACACCTATTGGCAATACCAAAGATCAATATTGGGAAGGCCTAATTAGTGGAAAGAGTGGTGCTGCTCCAATTACCTACTTTGATACTGAAAAGTTCAAAACTAAATTCGCATGCGAACTCAAGAATTTTAACCCTACCGATTTTCTAGACAGAAAGGAAGCGCGTAAAATGGATAGGTTTACGCAGTATGCCATGGTGGCTTCAGATGAAGCCATTGCAGATGCTAAGCTGGATCTTGATACCGTAAATAAATTACGCGTAGGTGTTATTTGGGGCGCAGGAATTGGAGGATTGGAAACCTTTCAAGACGAAGTATTGAATTTTGCCGCTGGAGACGGAACACCAAGATTCAATCCGTTCTTTATTCCTAAAATGATTGCAGATATTGCGCCAGGAAACATATCCATTAAGAATGGATTTATGGGTCCTAATTACACAACGGTTTCTGCTTGTGCATCTTCTGCTAACGCAATGATCGATGCCTTAAACTATATACGTTTGGGTCATTGTGATGTTATCGTTACAGGAGGAAGTGAAGCAGCCGTAACCATTGCTGGTATGGGTGGTTTTAATGCCATGCATGCCTTATCAACTAGAAATGAGAGTCCAGAAACAGCCTCCAGACCATTTGATGCCACTAGAGATGGCTTTGTATTGGGAGAAGGCGCAGGAGCTATTATTCTAGAAGATTACGAACATGCTAAAGCAAGAGGAGCTAAGATTTATGCTGAGATCATTGGAGGCGGTTTGTCTTCTGATGCACATCATATGACTGCACCTCATCCAGATGGTATTGGAGTAATGGCAGTAATGAGAAATTGTTTGGAAGACGCAGGAATTCAACCTGAAGAAGTTGATCATATCAACACACATGGAACATCTACACCTCTTGGAGATGTAGCAGAATTGAAAGCGATTTCTGAAGTGTTTGGAGACCATGCAAAACAAATCAATATCAATTCAACAAAGTCTATGACAGGTCATTTGTTGGGAGCAGCTGGTGCCATTGAATCTATAGCTTCGATTTTAGCTTTAGAACATGGTGTTGTTCCTCCGACTATTAACCATGAAGTTGTTGATGAAAATATCGATCCGAGCCTCAATTTAACATTAAACAAAGCGCAAAAACGTGACATGACAATTGCCATGAGTAATACTTTTGGTTTTGGAGGTCACAATGCCTGTGTATTATTTAAAAAAATAGACTAAATATCGAATGAGCATCATTCGTAACATATTAAATTCCCGTTCTCCCAATGACGGGAATTTTTTTTTACAATTGTCAAAAATTGTAGGATATAAACCCAAAAACAAGAACCTGTATATAAAGGCTTTCACCCATCGTTCTTTAAACTTAAAAGACAAAGATGGCAATGCAATCAATTACGAACGTTTGGAATTTGTAGGCGATGCCATGTTGAGTGCTGTTATCGCATCATATCTATTCGAGAAAGTTCCTCATGGTGATGAGGGTTATCTTACTAAAATGCGTTCAAAAGTTGTAAGCCGAGAACACCTAAACGAATTAGGCAAGGAACTTGATCTCATAGATCTTGTCGAGAGTAAAATTCCAAAGGCAAATTTTGGTAATAACATTCACGGAAATCTTTTTGAAGCTCTTGTTGGTGCTATTTTTTTAGACAAAGGCTATAAACAATGTGAAAAATTCATCTACAAGCGCGTAATCAATCCGCATGTTGATATTGAAACATTGGAAGGCAAGGTCATTAGCTATAAAAGTTTGCTTATTGAATGGTGTCAAAAAGAAAAGAAGTCTTTTGATTATAATGTATATGAAGACACCGGAAATGACGATTTAAAACATTTTTCGGTAAAGCTATCTATTGATGATAAAGTGGTTTCCAAGGCTAGAGCAACTTCTAAGAAAAAAGCTGAGGAAAAAGCTTCAAGACGTGCCTTTTTTGCATTTCAAAAAGAGATTTCAAAAGCTTTTTAAATCAAACCAAAAGGAATCGATCGCACTATAACGTTTTCGCTTGATATTGCTGTTAAGATTAATAAAAATGTCATCTTAAACTTATCATAAAATTCTATCTTTACATTTGTTAGTAGCGATATTATGGCTTTACACAAGTTATTGGTTGACGATTTTTACGATTCATACTATGTGCTTTTAGCAATACATTGTAGGCTTGAAGATTACAGGCTGGCTTACCTATTAAACAAACACTTAGATATCCGTTTGATGCGAAAACCCCAAGATTTGGATTATAAATATTTTGCAGCATCCTTTTCCATATATGAATGGGACAATGAAGACATGGATACTAAATGGAACTTGGTATCAAATGTATGTAAGAAGGATGAGGCAGCTCTTCAAAGCTCAGGCTCGTTATTTTCTAACCAAAACATCATTACAAAAACCTATAACTTATTACCTGAATTCAAGAATGTAGATTACTTCATTAAAGTGACTAACGACAATCAAAAGTTTAATGAGAAGCTTACGGTGAGTAGAATTCAATCCATTCCTCAGGTGATTACTACCTATAGCGTAGATATTGACCAAATAAAATCAAAAGATCATTTAATTTTTAATTAATGTTACGAAAAAAGAAAACCAAAATCGTTGCCACTTTAGGGCCTGCAACAAGTTCTAAAGAGGTATTGAAAGGCATGCTGGAAGAAGGTGCTAACGTGTTTAGAATAAACTTTTCTCATGCCGACTATGATGCTGTTAAAGAACGTGTTGAAATCATCCGCTCTTTAAATGAGGAATTTGGTTATAACGCGGCTATTTTAGCCGACTTGCAAGGACCAAAACTTAGGGTCGGAGTTATGAAGGAAGAAGTGGTTGTTAACGAAGGTGATGAAATTATTTTTGCTACTGGAAAACGTTTCGAAGGCACAAAACAACGCGTGTATATGACCTACGAACGTTTCCCTCAAGATGCCAAACCTGGAGAACGTATTCTTTTAGATGATGGGAAACTCATATTTGAAGTCGTATCAACCGACAATAAATCGGAAGTTAAAGCTAGAGTGATACAAGGTGGTCCGCTAAAATCTAAAAAAGGGGTCAACCTTCCCAACACAAATATCTCTCAACCTGCCTTAACCAAAAAAGACATTGAAGACGCGATATTTGCTTGTAGCCTTAAAGTCGATTGGATTGCATTGTCCTTTGTGCGACATGCAGAAGATTTGATAGAGTTGGAAGAGCTCATCAAAGAACATAGCGACCATAAAATTCCTATCATCGCAAAAATCGAAAAACCAGAAGCGGTCGAGAATATCGATAAAATTGTCGCCTATTGTGACGGATTGATGGTGGCTCGTGGCGATTTAGGTGTGGAGATTCCAGCAGAGGAAGTACCACTGATTCAAAAACAATTGGTACTTCGTGCCAAGCGTGCTAGAATCCCAGTAATCATTGCTACGCAAATGATGGAAACCATGATTACAAGCCTTACACCAACTCGAGCTGAGGTTAACGACGTGGCCAACTCCGTTATGGATGGCGCAGATGCTGTGATGCTATCAGGAGAAACCTCAGTAGGTAATTATCCGGTTCAGGTTATCAAGCAAATGGCTGGCATCATTAGAAGTGTTGAGGATTCCAATTTAATCAAGGTGCCACAATCACCTCCACATATTCGCACCAAGCGATATATTACAAAATCTATTTGTTATCACGCTGCTAATATGGCCAACGAAATCAACGCTAAAGCCATTTCAACATTAACCAATAGTGGCTACACAGCGTTTCAAATTTCTGCTTGGCGACCTAAGGCCTATATCTTGGTCTTTACATCCAATAAACGTATTCTAACACAACTTAGCTTGCTTTGGGGTGTGGAATCGTTTTACTATGACAAATTTGTGACTACAGATGAAACCATTGAAGACGTTAACGCTATTGCTTGTAAAAAGGGCTACTTGGAAGTTGGCGATATGCTTATCAGTTTAGCAGCCATGCCAATTCAAGAGAAAGGAATGGTGAATACCTTACGTGTTACCGAAATTACAAGTTGTAGTTTTTAGTTGGGCGTTTGCTACAAAGCCGTACTTTGTAGCACTGCGCTTTCAGCAGTCGCTCTCGTAGAGGAGCTCCAACAGAGCTTCAATCGCTAACGCAAAACCTTAGAAATCAAATTTCAGTTGTACACTAACCGAAGTTTTTTCGGGTTCTTTTTTGGGTGTTTTTTGTGTGTTGAGATTTGATAAGGAAATTCCGAGCAGCCTCACCGAATTCTGAAGTTTTTCTTGATATAATAACTCTTTTGCGTTCTCAAGAAGGATGCTTTTGTCACTAATAAAATAAGGCAAAGTCTTACTCCGCGTTTGAAGCGTAAAGTCGCTGTATTTGATTTTCAAGGTGATGGTTTTTCCAGCCACGTTGCTTTTAGAGAGTCTTTTTGAAACCTCCTCTGCAATGTGATCTAGTTTTTCCAACATAAAGACTTCCGAAGACAGGTTTTCACTAAAGGTACGTTCGGCAGCTAAAGACTTTCGAATGCGATTTGGCTTTACTTGACTATTGTGTATACCTCTAACCACATGATAATAATAGGCGCCAGATTTTCCGAAGTTAGTTTCTAAGTAGCCTAATGATTTTGATTTCAAATCCTTACCAGTAAAAATACCTTTTTGGTACATCTTTTCGGCAGTGACTTTTCCAACGCCATAAAACTTTCTAATATCCAAGTTTTCCAAAAAGGAAATCACCTCTTCAGGGTTTACTGTTTTTTGTCCGTTAGGCTTGTTATAATCACTGGCCACTTTTGCAATAAATTTATTGATGGATATGCCTGCTGAAGCTGTCAGTCCAACTTCATTAAAGATGCGCTCTCTAATTTCCTTGGCAATTAAAGTGGCACTCGGATTCCCTTTTTTGTTTTCAGTGACATCCAAATAGGCTTCATCAAGCGATAAGGGCTCGACCAAGTCGGTATAATCGTAAAAGATCCTCCTGATTTTTTGTGAGAGTTCTTTGTAGCGTTCGAAATCGGTTCTAACAAAAATGAGATCTGGACAGAGCTTTGCTGCTAAACGACCAGACATAGCGCTTTTCACACCAAATTTTCTCGCTTCATAACTCGCCGCACTAATAACACCACGATTACCTCCACCACCAACAGCGATAGGTTTCCCCTTGAGTTCAGGGTTGTCCATTTGGGCAACAGACGCATAAAAGGCATCCATATCCACATGAATTATTTTTCGTATTGGTAAATCGCTTGGCATAATGTAAATTTAGACATTAAAAGTGTTCTGCATGATTGAAATTGAACGTAAATTTTTAGTGCTTTCAAATAGCTTTAAGTCTTCATCCTATAAAGAGGCGAGAATTATTCAAGGGTTTTTAAACACCCATCCGGAGAGAACCGTAAGAGTTCGCTTAAGAGGAGAACAAGGCGTCTTAACGGTCAAGGGAAAGTCCAGTGATGATGGATTGAAACGTTTTGAATGGGAAAAAGAGATTTCTAAACCTGATGCAGAATCACTTTTGCAACTTTGTGAAAAAGGTGTTATCGATAAGATAAGATATTATATTAGAGTAGGAGACCATATTTTTGAAGTCGATGAGTTTTTGAGTGATAATCAAGGTTTAATCGTTGCTGAAATTGAATTGCAAGATGAAACAGAAGACTTCATAAAACCCGAATGGCTTGGAAGGGAAGTCACAGGAGAGGTTAAATACTACAATGCAGAATTAAGTAAAAATCCATACTCAACATGGACAAAAAAATCATAAAACATGAAGAATAATTTACTCATTTTAAGTTTGCTATGCTTTATTTTATCTTGTAAGGAAAGTGATAAAACGACAGTTGATTCTACTAAGGTTTTAGATACTGAAGTTATCGAAGTAGCTAAGGATTTAGAGCAGGAAAAAGAAATCACTACTGCAGAACTCAAAAAGAAATTGACTGGTAAAGGCTATCAAATATTTGACTATGTAGATGAAAAAACAAAAGACACCATTTTAATGCAACAGTATTTTATAGCGTTTTTGAAACGAGGTGTTGTTCGCAACCAAAATGAAGAAGAAGCCAATCGGTTACAAACGGAACATTTGGCACATTTAGGAAAAATGTACGAATTAGGCTATGCTGATATTTCAGGTCCTTTTGGTGACGATGGTGATATCAGAGGCATTACGATTTACAACGTACCAACGCTTGAAATGGCAGATAGCCTAGCCAATGCAGATCCTATGGTAAAAGCAGGTCGATTGGAAATTGAAATCCATCCTTGGTGGGCAGCTAAAGGTTTTCCATTGCGATAAAAAAACCCACTTACATGTAAGTGGGTTTTCAATATTATTTTTAAAAAAACTAGGCTTTCTTCTTTTCTGCGCAACATGCTTTTGTGCAATTTTCTGCACACGCCATTTTTTCGGCTTTGGTTTTATCAGCACAACATGCTTTAGTACAATCTTCCTTACATGCTTCTTTTTCGTTGGAAAAATGCTCTACGGTTTTCATGTCTTTAACTTTGTAAGCATCACCAGCTTTAGCTACGGCCTCTTCCAATGAGTTTGGAGTGACTTTAGCTTCATCGTATTCTACCATAGCCAATTCTTTTTCAAAATCAACTTTAGCAGATTTCACACCATCCATATTGGCAATTTTCTTTTCGATAGTTTTAGCACAACCCATAGCACAGGTCATACCTTCAATACCAAACTCTGCTTTAGCATAAGTGGCATTCGGATCTAATTCTTGCTTCGCCACAGTAAGCTCCTTGTTTTCAACAGTCTTTACTTCAGGTTTTGCTTCTGTTTTACATCCCATAATAGCCATAGAGAGAAAGGCTACAATTGCTATATTTTTTAATGTATTCATAAATTTTAAATATTGAATTTACAGCAAACATAATAAATATCGCTGTTTCTTGCATTAAAATTAACGATTTTTGTGACTTAGTTAAGGAATCTTATGAAGTATAGCAATAGCAAATGGTTGAACTTATTACTGCTCGCTGTAATTTGGGGCAGTTCGTTTATTTTGATAAAAAAGTCCTTGTTAGGTTTGAGTCCTTATCAACTGGGAGCATTGCGAACAGTAATCTCGGGATTACTACTTTTTTCAGTTGGATTGACTAGCATCAAAGCGATAAAAAAGAATGAATGGAAATGGATTGTTATTACAGGTTTTTTAGGATCTTTCTTTCCAGCATTTTTGTTTGCTTTTGCAGAAACTGAAATTGATAGCGCCGTGACTTCGGTGTTAAATTCATTGGTGCCGCTTAACACCGTATTGTTTGGTTTTGCCGTGTTTAAAATCGCATCTACAAGACGACAAATCTTAGGCGTTATGGTTGGTTTTATTGGGACAAGCATCTTGATCTTAAAAGGCGCTGAACTCAACCCTGAACAGAATTATCTTTATGTAGGTTTTATTTTATTGGCAACATGTATGTATGCCTTAAATGTAAACATCATTAAAAAGCACTTGCAATACGTAAAACCTTTGAGTATTGCCACTGGCAATTATGTCGCTATTATTATACCAGCAATTGTGGTTTTGCTTTGGTCTGATTTTTTCAATACTGAAACTTTTTCAAATCCCTTTTTTAAAACATCAATGCTTAGTGTTGTGGTACTATCCATTTTTGGAACAGCTTTGGCAAAGGTATTGTACAATAAACTTGTTCAGGTTTCCACACCAGTCTTTGCGTCATCAGTGACTTATTTAATGCCTGTTGTGGCTTTGTTTTGGGGTATTTTGGATGGAGAAGATTTTGGACCGATTCAGATTTTGGGGAGCTTGATCATATTGGTTGGTGTGTACTTATCTCATAAAAGAAAGCGATAAAAAAAACCGAAGCTAAAACTTTAGCTTCGGTTTTTTGTTTTATTGCAATGAAAACGATTAGTTAAAATCAGCTTCAGTAACCCCTTCATTAAATTTAATGGATGTTGAGTTCAAAATTACAACTTGTGGTCCATTAATTACTTTTTGCGTGTGAGGCAACATGACACCGTTCACGTCTTTATAGTCAGAGAAATCAACTGTTGTAGTCACAGTTTGACCTTGCTGTTCTGATGTTGATTCAGTTCTAACCAAATAACCTGTTTCGGTATCATAAAAACGATAAGAAACATCGTCACCATTAGCAACCTTAACTTTATAAACATCTTTACCTTCTACAGTGGTAACCGATTCAATAGACATTGTAGCAGTATCCATGTATAATTCTGGGAACAGACCTTTCTCTTCCATTTTGTTGGAAATTTGATCTTCTGTCATCGGAATTTTCATCCCTTGTTGCTCAGTATATCCATTAGAACCATCAAATTTTTGCTTCATAATGGTTCCCATGCCTTCTATAGTCATTTCCATAGATTCTTTATTAGGAGCCATTGCCTTGATGGTTGCTTTAGGCTTGAAAGGCGCACCTTCAATCGTAACATCAGCATTGGTAAGCATGGTATTGATGTCTTGAAGTTTTTGTTTTCCTCCAACAGCCTCGATGTAAGCATTAACTACCTTTTCAGCATCAACACCTTCAGGAATTGGTTTTGAGTATACTGGTTTGTCTGTAGCGTTTGCATATTTATCATAGTATTTAACAGGAATTCCAGTTTTTTCAAGATTTTCAATAACATCACTTCCTTTACCTACAATTACAACCCTTGCATTTTCAGGTTTGATATACTTGTTAGCTACACGCATAACGTCATCTACGCTTACCGCATTGATTTTTTGTAAATACGTCGTGTAGAAGTTCTTAGGCAAATTATTCAATTTAATGTTCAATGCATAGTTAGCAATGGTTTGTGGGTTTTCTAGTCCCATAATAAAGTTACCAACATACTTTGCCTTAGTGTCTTTAAGCATTTGAGGGTCTACAGGCTCAGTTTTGATTCGCTTGATTTCCTTTAATGCCTCAACAACAGCACTATCGGTAACCATGTTTCTTACTTTGGCAGTAGCACTAAAGGTGCCATACCCATATCTGTTGGCACTTAGTCTAGAATAGGCGCCATAGGTATAACCCTTGTCTTCACGTAAGTTCTTGAACAAGTAGCCTTCTCCACCACCACCAAGAATACTATTGGCGATAATACTTGCATGATAGTCTTCATCATTCATCTTTAAATCAATACTGTTTGTAATATTGATACTAGATTGTGATGCGTTTGGAAGGTCAACAAAGTTAATTTGTGTGTATTGCGCATTTGGATTAACAGGAGGTAGACTTGTTGAAACTTCAATGTCTGACTTTTCCCAAACACCAAAATACTGTTCTATTTGTTTTTTAACCTTGCTTAAATCGACATCACCAATAACAACTAAATAAGCATTGTTTGGATTGAAATATTTTTCATAGAAAGCAACTGCGTCACCAAAAGTAACATTGTTAACTGTTTCTTCAGTTACAAATTCTCCATAAGGATGGTTTTTACCATACAATAATGCGTCTCCCACGCGATCACCAATGGCATCAAGGCTTTTTTCTTGTGTTTTTAGTCCCTCTAGAAGTCTTTCCTTTTCTTTATTGAATTCTTCTTCAGTTAATAGAGGATTAATAGCTGCATCAGCCATAAGCTCTAATATTCTTTCAGAATACTTTGAAAGGGTTGCGGCATAACCTCCATTGATTCCAATATTTAAGGTAGCACCTAGAAAATCGATTTCTTCGTTAAAATCATCTTTAGGAATACTAGTGGTTCCATTACCGAGCATATTCCCAATAAGGCTTTCAACACCAGCTTTTTTACCTGTAGCAATTGGTTTGTTGTCTATTCTTAATGAATAAGAAACCCTTGGTAGTTTATGGTTTTCAACAACCAAAACCTTAAGTCCGTTTTTTAATTCGAATTCACTAGGAACTTCTAATGAGATTTTTGGCTCAGGACCTGGCTTAGGTTGAACAGATCTATCTAATTGCGCATTTACAGTAACTACTGATACGAAGAAAAGTAATATAAATGCTGATAATTTTGTTTTCATGTTGTTTGCAATTTTCATCTTATTCTTCATCTTTTTGTGGTAAATATTCAATTTCTACACGCTGGTTTGGACTAAGATATTTTTTAGCCACAGATTGAATGTCTTCTCTAGTAATTGATCTGTAGATGTCAATTTCCTTATTAATTAAATTAACATCACCATACAGCAAGTAGTAGGTTGCAAGAGAACTTGCAATACCCTCAACACTTGAGTTTGAGTTTACAAATTGATTTTCAAACTGGTTGATTAGTTTTTGATGATCGCGTTCTGAAATTAATTCGGTTTGAATTTTAACGATCTCCTCATCCATTTCACTAAGCAAATTGTCAAGGGTAACGTCGCCTAGAGGCAATGCAAACATGGCAAATATATTGTAATCTTTTTGAGGAATGTTGACTGCAGCTACTTGTAAAGCTTGCTTCTGTTCGTCAACTAATTTTTTGTAAAGCACAGAACTTTTTCCACCACTTAAGTATGAAGAAATCATGTCTAAAATGTAAGCATCTTTGGTTCCAAATCCTGGAGTTCTATAGGCTGCCAGAATTGCTGGAATTTGAATGTTTTTATCAAATGCTTGTGTTCTTACGGTTTCAGTAATAGGATCTTCTTTAGGGAAATTTCTAACCACTTCTTTTCCTCTTTTAACCTCACTGAAGTATTTTTTTACAAGAGATTTCGTCTTTTTTGTGTCAATATCACCAGCCACAATCAATACAGCGTTGTTAGGACCATAATAGTCTTTAAAATATTGGTTGAATTCTTCTAGTGTAGAAGCGTCTAAATCTTCCATGTATCCAATGTTTGGATGCATATATGGATGCTTATTGAAAAGATTGGCGCCTAAAGTTTCGAAAATCTTACCATAAGGTGATTCGTAACGTTGACGTTTCTCTTCTTTTACTACTTCGTTTTGGGTATCTACACCAACTTGATCAATAACAGGGTGAAGCATACGCTCAGATTCTAACCACAAGCCAAGTTCTAATTTGTTTGATGGGAAAACCTCATAATAATAGGTTCTGTCTTGAGAGGTGTTCGCATTAAATCTCCCGCCATTTGCAGGAATAATTTTCATAAATTCACCACGTTCAATGTTTTCAGAACCTTCAAACAAAAGATGTTCAAAAAAGTGAGCAAAACCAGTACGAGGTGCATCTGGAGTGCCTCCAAAATCTTTACCTCCAACATTGTACATAACTGAAGTGACAACAACTGGAGCAGTGTTATCTTGATGAAGAATTACATGTAATCCGTTGTCAAGATCAAATTCTTCAAATTTAACTTCTTGTGCCGATGTCGCAAATATTGCGAGTACAAAAGCAGCTAAAGTAAATAAGCGTTTTTTCATGTGTGTTTGTTTTAATTAATTTTATCGTATTGTGAGTATGTGCGTTGTTAAAATTGTTACACAAGTTTTACAAAAATAGGGATTAGCTTTTCAAATTTTGGATTTTGAAGTGTAAAATTTATCTTAAAAGCAGTGCTTTAGTGCCTAATTTTCACGAATTTTAAGAGAATAGGTTAAAAAACCAAAATTTAGAATAACATTAAAACACTAACAATTATGAACACATCATTAAAAGTTGCTTTAAAATATGGAATTATAGTTACTGTATGCCTTATCGCATACTTCTTGCTATTGAAGCTGTTTAATTTTCATGAAAACCCTTGGTTGAGAATCATGAATGGCGTTATCATGTCCTTAGGAATTTATTATGCTATCAAATACTATAAGCTGAGTTCAGACCAAGAGTTCAGCTATATTAATGGAATGAAAACAGGTTTGCTAACTGGTTTTATTGCCACTGTAATTTTTACGGTTTTTATGGCTGTTTACATGTTTCATCTGGATGTTCCTTTTACCGAAAAATTACTTGGTGACTGGTTTGGAGATTATGAAGTAAGTGCAAACATTTTACTTTTAATTGTATTTATTGAAGGCTTAACTTCTACAATCGTACTGTCAATGGCGTTTATGCAACTACTCAAAAAAAGCCGAAATATTCCTCAAAAGGCCTAAAAACGTTTGTAGATTAATTAATTAGCAGTATATTTGCACTCATTTTTTAATAAATTAATTAATAAAAACGTTACGCTATGTACGCAATTGTAGAGATAGCAGGGCATCAATTTAAAGTTGAGAAAGACCAAAAAGTTTTTGTTAATCGTTTAGATACAGAAGAAGGAAAGAAAGTATCTTTTGACAATGTTCTTCTTATTGGTGACGATAGCAATGTAACTGTTGGCGCCCCAGCTATAGACGGAGCACAGATTAGTGCAAAAGTCTTAAAGCACCTTAAGGGTGACAAAGTCATCGTTTTCAAAAAGAAAAGAAGAAAAGGTTACCGTGTAAAAAATGGTCACAGACAAGCCTTATCTGAAATCGTAATTGAAAGCATCGTGGCTTCTGGAGCTAAGAAAGCAACTCCAAAAAAAGAAACCAAAAAAGCAGAACCTAAAGCTGAGGTAAAAACTGAAGCTAAAAAGGAGGCGCCAAAAGCTACCGCTAAGAAAGCGACTGGTAAAGCAGACGATTTAAAGAAAATCGAAGGTGCTGGACCAAAAGCAGCTGAGGCATTGGTAAATGCTGGATATGATACATTTGCTAAAGTAGCAAAAGCGAAACCAGAAGAATTAAGCGCTGTGTTAACTGAAGCAAGTTCAAGATTAGCACACCTTGTTACTGATACATGGCCAAAACAAGCTAAGTTGGCTGCTGAAGGTAAATGGGATGAGCTTAAAGCGTTACAAGATAAATTAGATGGTGGAATTGAAAAATAATTCCATTTAAGTATAACAATATAAAACCTTAAGACAATGGCTCATAAAAAAGGAGTAGGTAGTTCTAAAAACGGTAGAGAATCAGAATCGAAACGCTTAGGTGTTAAGATTTTTGGTGGACAAGCTGCTGTGGCTGGAAACATTATCGTAAGACAAAGAGGTTATACACATCATCCAGGTGAGAATGTGTATGGCGGAAAAGACCACACTTTACATGCTCAAGTTGACGGTATTGTAAGATTCTCAAAGAGAAAGGACGGAAAATCATTCGTTTCCGTAGACCCTTTTGAAGCATAAGAGTCTTTTCAAATTATTATATAACCCACTCTAATTAGAGTGGGTTTTTTTATTTAAACAATATTCATCTTCTTCATTAAAAAGCTAGCATTCATATTTTGACAGATGCCTTTCTTCAACTTGTAGTCAAAATAGAGTTCATCATCTATGATTTCAGCATCAAAATAATAGTTTTTTACCTCAGCAAGTGTTTCAGAAATTTCACAAAGACTTAAGTCATGCGTAGCAATAACTCCAGTAGCATGTCCTTCGACTAATTTTTCTACAAATCTTTTCGAGCCAATGGCTTTATCGGTACTATTGGTCCCTTTTAAAATTTCATCCAAAATGATAAAATAAGGTTCATCAGCAATAGACTCCACAATAAATTTCAAACGTGTCAATTCAGAAAAGAAATAACTGCTCTCATCTGATAAAGAATCAGAGGTTCTCATGCTAGTGATGAGTTTAATAGGTGTATAAAGACTTGATGAGGCGCAAACAGGCAAGCCTGTATTTGCCATGATAATATGTAAGGAAACAGTTCTTAAAAAAGTACTTTTTCCCGCCATGTTAGCTCCTGTAACCACAAAGAATTGTTGCTTATCTATAATAATATCAGAGGCGACACGCTTTCCCTCAGAAATCATAGGATGACCAAGAGCTTTTGCATTTAAAACAGTATTGGTATGTAATTCAATTTTTGGAAACACATAATTAGGATGGTTGAAGGCAAAAGTTCCCAGACTATTGTAAGCATCAAAAAAGGCAATGGTTTCAAACCAATCTTCAGCTTTATGGGCATAATTAGTGATCCAACGTTCTATTTTGTAAGTGTTTTTTAAATCCAAAAGGAGATACCCATTTCCAAAAATGGCTCCAATAAGGTTGTTCCTGTTGTCTAAAGCATCTAAATGTTTAGAAAATCTTTTTACGATACTTGACGCCTTGATATCTTTTAAATGAATTTGTTGTTGCTTGACTATTAAAAGTTCAGAAGAAAACTTTTGTTGTTCAATTAAAAGTAACAAGCTAGAAAACTGTTTGAATGTTGCTTTGGCTTTATCTGAATTATGAGCAAGGACATTTATTTTTTTCAAATAGACACCTGTCAATGCAAGACCCGCAAACAACCAATAGCCAAACAAACTAATGTCAATCGTTTCAAAAACGGACAGCAATAACAGTATTATTGAAATAGTAGAAAACACCCAAGGCAGCCAGCTCATATAGTGTGGGACAAATGGTTTATGATGTTTCAACCAATGTAATATCTCTTCGGAAGACGATTCGGTTTCAATCAAACTTCCTGTCGCAGAAAAAATCTGAGACCATTCTTGTTTTTGAGAGAGTTCTTTAATGGCTTCCTGACGCATTTCAATATCTGAAATATCATTGGCAGTTAACATTTGGACTAAATAATCTTGACCAGAGCCCAAAACCGTTCTATTTGAGTACTGAAAAAAAGAGCCTTTACCAAAAAGGTCCACGTCAAAACTGTATTGATGATTTGGATTTTGAAAGTTGCTTCCAGGGTTTCGGTGTTCAAATTCCCCTGAAGCAATTTTTTGTTCTTCTTGGTTTATCTTGAGAAGGGATTGGTTTAATTCAAGTTTCGATTTATAGTCCGTATAGCGTGATAATAAAAAGACAAATACAACGACACCAATAATACCAATCAATAGCATGAACTTCCAATTGGGATATAACAGGTACAATCCAATAGCTGATAGAATAAAGACCGCTAGACGAATGCTGCTTAGGCTTATGAGCCTATTTTTTAAGCTCGACACTACAGATGTGTACTTTTTTATGTTGTCTGAATAAAAGGCGTTTTTATCTTTCATTTCTTAAATAAGGATAAATAAAAGTACACAAAAAAAATCCCAAGAAGGCTCTTGGGATTTTGAATAATGATCTTCATTTATTTGAATTAGCCTTTTAAACTAGCTTTTAAATATTCTCTATTCATTCGGGCAATGTTTTCCAAGGATATACCCTTTGGACATTCCACTTCACAAGCTCCTGTATTGGTACAGTTTCCGAAGCCTTCCTCATCCATTTGCTTTACCATATTTAGAACACGATCTGTAGCTTCTACTTGCCCTTGAGGTAATAACGCAAATTGGGAAACTTTGGCACCGACAAATAACATCGCACTCGAGTTTTTACAAGTCGCCACACATGCGCCACAACCAATACAGGTTGCAGCAGCAAAAGCATCATCTGCGTCATGTTTATTAATTGGAATAGCATTGGCGTCTATGGTATTTCCCGACGTATTTACAGAGATAAATCCTCCAGCATGTTGAATACGATCAAAAGCAGATCGGTCTACCACCAAATCCTTAATTACAGGGAATGCGGTAGCTCTAAATGGCTCAATGGTTATGGTATCTCCATCCTTAAACATTCGCATGTGTAATTGACATGTTGTAATACCTCTATCTGGTCCATGTGCTTCACCATTTATGTATAAGGAACACATCCCACAAATGCCTTCTCTACAGTCATGATCAAAAGCCACTGGCTCTTCACCTTTAGTAATCAACTGCTCATTTAAAACATCTAACATTTCTAGGAAAGACATGTCTGGAGAGACATCACTAATAGGGTAGTCAACCATTTTTCCTTTATCGCTAGCGTTTTTCTGTCGCCATATTTTTAACGTTAAATTCATAGCTTTCCTTTTTTATTTATAACTTCTTTCTTTCACTTCAATAAACTCGTAATTCAATTCTTCTTTATGTAAGACTGCATCTTTAGGCTCTCCTTTGTATTCCCAAGCAGCCACATATTGGAACTCCTTTCTTCTCATGGCTTCACCTTCAGCGGTTTGGTATTCTTCTCTAAAGTGTCCACCAGCAGATTCTTCTCTTAATAAGGCGTCCTTAGCAAATAATTCGCCTAATTCAAGAAAATCGGCTACACGTAATGCTTTGGCCAATTCTTCATTAAACTCATCATTGCTTCCTGGCACACGCACATCTTTCCAGAATTCGGCACGAAGTTCAGCAATTTCGGTAATGGCTTCCTTAAGACCTTTTTCGTTTCTGGCCATTCCGCATTTATTCCACATGATTTTTCCTAAACGCTTATGGAAATAATCAACAGAATGCGAACCGTTATTATTGATAAGGTGAGCGATATTATCCTTAACATTTTTCTCCGCTTCTTCAAATTCAGGAGAGTCTGTAGAGATAGGTCCTGTTCTAATGTCATCTGCTAAATAATCACCAATCGTGTATGGCAACACAAAGTAACCATCGGCTAAACCTTGCATTAAAGCCGAAGCTCCTAAACGGTTGGCGCCATGATCAGAGAAATTAGCTTCACCAATACAGTACAACCCAGGAACAGTAGTTTGTAAATTATAGTCTACCCAAACACCTCCCATCGTGTAATGTACAGCAGGATAAATCATCATTGGTGTTTCATACGGATTTTGATCGACGATCTTCTCATACATCTGGAACAGGTTTCCATATTTAGTTCTCACTACTTCCTGTCCTAATTTTTTAACTAAAGCTTCGTCGTTTTCATCGAGACCTTTAACGTGAGCCTGCTCTTTTCCGTAGCGCATAAACGCAGAAGCAAAATCTAAATAAACCGCTTCTCCTGTAGCATTCACGCCATAACCAGCATCACAACGTTCTTTTGCTGCTCTAGAAGCCACATCACGAGGCACTAAGTTTCCGAAAGCTGGATAACGACGCTCTAGATAATAATCTCTATCTTCTTCAGCTATCTGTGTTGGCTTTAATCGGCCTTCACGAATAGCCTTTACGTCTTCAATGTTTTTTGGTACCCAAATACGTCCATCATTTCGAAGTGATTCAGACATCAAAGTTAACTTAGATTGATGATCACCTGAAACCGGAATACAGGTTGGGTGAATTTGCGTGTAACACGGATTGGCAAAAAATGCGCCACGTTTATGAGCTTTCCAAGCTGCGGTAACATTACTTCCCATGGCATTTGTTGACAAGAAGAACACATTTCCGTAACCACCAGTTCCCAAAACCACAGCATGTGCAGAATGGCGTTCAATTTCTCCGGTTACAAGATTTCTAGTGATAATTCCTCTAGCTTTTCCATCAACTATAACCACATCCAACATTTCATGGCGATTGTACATTTTCACTTTACCACGACCGATTTGTCTGTTAAGAGCTGAATAGGCACCAAGTAATAATTGCTGACCTGTTTGTCCGGCAGCATAAAAAGTTCTTGAAACCAAAACACCACCAAACGAGCGGTTATCTAAAAGTCCGCCATATTCTCTGGCAAAAGGCACACCTTGAGCCACACATTGGTCAATGATGTTCGCAGAAACTTCAGCTAAACGATATACGTTGGCTTCACGTGATCTATAATCACCACCTTTTACTGTGTCGTAAAAAAGTCTGTAATTAGAGTCGCCATCACCTTGGTAGTTTTTTGCCGCATTGATGCCTCCCTGAGCTGCAATGGAGTGTGCTCGTCTAGGAGAATCTTGAAAACAGAACGCCTTGACATTGTATCCTAATTCAGCTAAGGTTGCTGCTGCCGAACCACCAGCTAATCCTGTTCCAACGACAATAACATCAATAAGACGTTTATTGGCTGGATTAACCAAATTGATGTTGTTTTTATGATTGGTCCATTTTTCAGCTATTGGACCTTTAGGTATTTTAGAATCTAAAACCATATTAGATGTATTTTAATGACCGTTAAAATGATGAAACACTGCAATAAATATGAACAATAGTGGAACACCAATGGCATATACTTTACTAAATCCTTTTAATGCCTTTGTGTATTTGTTGTTTGCTCCAACCGATTGGAAGGCAGACATGAAACCATGGAGTAAATGCAATGCAAGTAACACAAATGCTAAAACATAAGCACCTACACGCAATGGGCTATGGAACTTCTCCACCAATTCATGATAATATCTAAAAGTTTCTCCATCTGCCAGAAGTCCGCTCATATCACCTTGGATATATTTGACATTCATTTCTGGAATCCAGAAGTCAATAAAGTGCAAGACTAAAAAGGCTAAGACCACTGCTCCAGAAAGCAACATGTTTCTACTCATCCAAGTGGAGTTGGCACCACCATTGTTTTTTGCATAACTTACTTGTCTTGCTTTGTTGTTTTTGTATTCCAACACAAATCCCATAACAAAATGAAAGACCACACCAATAATCAATACAGGCTGCATGAGCCCTTGGATTACTGGATTGGTTCCCATAAAATGAGACATTTTGTTGAATAATTCAGGACTGAAGACTGAAGTAAAGTTGATAGAAACATGCATTAATAAGAAAATCATAAGGAAGAACGCCGAAAGTGCCATGGCAAATTTTCTTCCAACTGACGAACTAAAAATTCCGCTCATTATAATTGAAGTTAATTATTTGTATAACAAAGATACGGCTCAAACGTGTCTAGCCCAAATTTTAACTTCGATTTTGGTTATTTAGAATCGGTTTAATTAGACACCATGGGAATCAAGCCTCGAAGTCCCATATCAACCACTTGTTCTCCAGCTGCTGGTTCATATTTCCCATCATTATTGACTTCGGTCCACTCAAAACTATTGTTGATGGAAAACGATAACGTCACTACAATATCTTCAGTTTCATTCCCAGAAATGGTTAATACGTTTTCAAATTCGCCAGTAACCACACAAGAACCTTGAGGAATAGGTGAGGTATTGAACAAAGGATTGGGAACTGTTGTAGCTCCTGCAGGTGCTTGTCCTTGAGTCGTAAACCCTAACGCTTCAAAAGCCCAAAAGCCTTGCAGTCGATTACCATTCACATCAATGGTATTACCATTTAAATCAAAAGACGTAATGTAGGAGTTGTAACCAACAAAACTCGCTAAGGTTCCTGTGATGTCTTGACCGTTAACCAAAAGTTCGATATCACCTTCCTGATACGCTAAAGATACGCGAACCCATTCGTATGTTCCCGCTGAAACCTGACTTAATGGAATCGTTAAAAAGATATCATCATTGCCAGCAAAAATTGAATTTTGAAAATCAATAGCTTGAGCACCTCCAGCTGAAGTTTCCGAACCTTCATAAATGATCTCTCCTGTTCCTAAAGCAGTTGTCGAAGTTGGTGCAAATTCAATATAATTGACGCTCATTCTATTGATACTTGGTGATTGTGCTGCATTCCCTGGAGCAACATTAACTGGTTGTCCTAAGTTTCCTAAACGAACTTGATTAGGGTCAAACTTGAGTTTGATCACAAGATTTGTTTCACTAGGATTGAGCTGTTGATTATCATCATTGGACTCACTACATGATAATGAGAATAGCAGACTTAATACAAAAATGAATTTTAGATATTTCATGGGACGTTTTTTTCTTATAACTTAAAATGGAAAAAATTATTTCACAACCAAAGTTGTTTCCTTGCCGTCTAAAGCGATTTTATAGTTTCCTTCCGGAAGGTAATACTTTCCATTTTGAGCTTTGGAAACATCTACACTTGTATTTTCTTTCATAAGTGCCTTTTTGCCTTTTTCAGTTAACGTTAAATCAAAATCGGTATAGTTGAACCCTTTGTCAGCAGTCACTTTTACTTCGTTCAGAAGGGTTCCTTTTTCAGACAGGATTTTCATGGTTTTTTCACCTGAAGTATTGCTGTAAAATGCAATTTCAATTTCTGGTTCATAGGCATCATACCATTTGCCCCAAGAACTTCCCCATCTTGAGGAATACCTTACAGGATCAACTTCAAAAAGAGTTATGGCGTCCGATTGAATCTTTGGGTTCATCATCTGAAGTTCAGAAATATCCGTTTTATAAATACTCCTTCCGTGCGTTCCGAGGAGTAAATCCTTCGCCTCAGGTTGAATAACTATATCATGAACGGCAACATTTGGTACCCCTTTGCTGAACACTTCCCAAGATTCCCCTTGATTAAAGGACACATAAGCGCCATTGTCAGTGCCTAAGTATAAAATGTTTTCATTTTCAGAATCTTCACGAATCACGTTTACAGGAGACGCTGGAATATTCGAACTGATGTCTTTCCATGTTTGTCCGTAATCCTCACTCATATAAGCATACGCCTTAAAATCATCCCAACGGTAACCATTCAAGGTCAAATAAACACGCTCTTTTTTATGTTGCGATGCAATCACTCGACTTACCCATAAATCTTTCGGTAAACCTCCGGAAATATTAGTCCAATTTCCACCCGTATTTTTGGTCACATATACCAGTCCGTCGTCACTTCCAGTGTAAATCAAACCAAATTGAAACGGACTTTCACTTATGGAAGTTAACGTGCCATAGGCGACATTTCCTTTTTTTCCACCATTGGTCAAATCATCACTAATGGCTGTCCAATCTTCACCTTGATTCATGGAGCGCATGAGTTTATTTCCTCCCAAGTATAAAATATCCTGATTATGTGGTGACAACAAGATTGGGGTTTGCCAATTAAAGCGGTACGGATTTTCACCTAATTCATGTTTCGGCTGGATATAGGTGGCATCATCGGTGTTTACGTCTATTCGATAATAATTTCCGAACTGATAGCCTGTATATACAATATTTGGATGGCGTTTGTCTATTTGAATTTGCATTCCGTCGCCTCCCATAATCCCTTTCCAAGGATATTGACCTTGCTGGTGCCAACTTCTGTCTTCACTAGCATTGTGAGCTCCCATCCAAACACCATTGTCTTGTAAACCACCATACACATTATACGGTTTTTGATGATCTATATTGATGGCATAAAACTGTCCGACCGAAGGCGAATTGTTCTTAATCCATGTTTCACCATCATCATAAGTGATGTTAACACCACCATCGTTTCCATTAACCAAATGGTTTGGGTTTTTAGGGTTGATCCAAAGCGCATGATGATCGGCATGCACATTTTCAGCACTGATTGAGCTAAAGGTTTTTCCGCCGTCTTTAGATTTCAGGATGGGAACACCATAAATGTAAATATGATCTTGATTGGCAGGAGACACATAAATATGCCCAAAATAGTAGCCATAGCTATAATAAATATCATCCAGATAATCGTCATGGGTTTTCTTCCAAGTGGTTCCGCCATCTGTACTTTTATACACTTCAGCACCAATCACAGGTGTATCGAATAACATTGAATTGGCATCTTCAAGGTATTTCGCCAAATCTATTGGTTTGGCATTACCACTGCGCACCATTTGTTTAACATTTTCTGCTCTGTATTTTTCCTGAAAACCATTGGTCTTTAAAAAGGCATTTAGTTTTTTGTCATCTAGGTTTAAGAAGGCATCAACAGACATGGTTTTGAAGTCCTCTTTTGTCAAACCTTTTGAGTCTCCTTTTTTATCTTCGGAAGGTCTTCTAAATTGATTGTCATGAATGGCATAAATGAGATTGTCATCGTAAATCGCCAATCCGATTCTTCCAACACCAGTTCCAGTTGGAAATCCACTGTTTTCAGTCGATACTTTTGTCCAAGTGTCTCCAGCATCAGTACTTTTGTAAATCGCCGAATTGTTTCCGCTGCCATCAAAATTCCAAGCCTTTCGGTCTTTGGTCCAAGATGCTGCAAACATGGTGTTGAAGTTATTAGGGTTCACTTGCACATCAATGATGCCACTGCTATTATCAACGAACAATTTTTGCGACCAAGTTTTTCCGCCATCAGACGTTTTATAAATGCCGCGTTCGTTATTAGGTGAATACAAATGACCAGTTACACCAACCACAACTTCATCAGGATTATTCGGGTTAATGAGAATACGACCAATATGATGCGAATCTTGTAAACCCATATTTTGCCAAGTCTTTCCGTTATCGGTAGATTTTAGGATGCCAATACCGGCATAACTCGAACGCGAACTGTTGTTTTCACCTGTTCCGACCCAAATGGTTCCATTTTTCCAATCAACCGCAATATCACCAACATTTTGGGTATTTGATGTATCCAAAATTGGCGTAAATGAAGTTCCGTTATTTGTGGTATGCCAAACGCCACCTGAAGCATAACCCACATAAAATTCAGTTGGGTTTTCAGGATTGACATCAAGGTCAACTACGCGTCCGCTCATGATAGTCGGACCAATATTTTCGAAGGCAACATTTTTGACAAGAGAGTTTTTCGTTAGAGCTTCTTTTTGCTGAAGTGCCTTTGTAATGGTTTCAGCTGGAGTAGCTGGTTGTTGCGCAAAGAGTATTGAGCTGAAAAGGAGTATTAGAAGGGAATAGTGTTTTAACATTGTGATCGTTTTTTATGAGCCTAAAGATAATAAATATTGGCAAGCTCTTCATTAAAGATTTCGCTTTAGAAATGTTATCTTTACCTACTAAAATTTTCACCATGAAATACGATAAAATAGACAAAACCCTCTTTATAAAAAACCGCAAAAATTTTGCAGCTCAGATGCAACCAAACAGTTTAGCGGTTTTTAATTCCAATGACATTTATCCGATAAGTGCCGACAGTACGATGCCCTTTCAACAGCATCGTGATATTTTCTATTTGAGTGGTGTGGATCAGGAAGAGAGCATTTTGGTTATTTTCCCTGATTGTCTGAATGCCAAGCATCGCGAGATTTTATTTCTGAAGGAGACCAACGACCATATAGCTGTTTGGGAAGGTGAAAAACTGACTAAGGAAGCTGCTTTTGAAACCTCTGGTATTAAAACGGTGTATTGGTTACAGGACATGGAAAAAATCATGTTTGAACTGATGACTCAATGTGACACGGTTTATATCAATACTAATGAACACTATCGCGCCAATGTAGAAACGGAAACCCGTGAAGACCGTTTTACGAAATGGTTAAAGGATAAGTATCCAGCGCATTCGGTGGCCAAGAGTAATCCGATTTTACAACGCTTACGTTCGGTGAAAGATCCAATCGAATTGGAGCTCATGCAAATCGCTTGCAACATTACCGAAAAAGGCTTTCGTCGTGTGCTCGACTTTGTGAAGCCAGGCGTTTGGGAATACAATATTGAAGCCGAGTTTATGCACGAGTTTTTGAACAACCGTTCGAAAGGCTTTGCCTATACACCAATTATCGCTTCTGGAAACAATGCCAATGTGTTGCATTATATTGAAAACAATCAAGAATGTAAAGCAGGTGATTTGATCCTTATTGACGCAGGTGCCGAATATGCTAACTATGCCAGTGATATGTCACGGACGATTCCAGTGTCTGGTAAATTTACCAAGCGCCAAAAAGACGTGTACAACGCGGTAAATCGTGTGAAGAACGAAGCCACTAAAATGCTCGTTCCAGGAACCATTTGGTCGGTGTATCATGTTGAGGTTGGCAAGCTGATGACTTCGGAATTGTTAGGATTAGGTTTATTGGACAAAGCCGATGTTCAAAATGAAAATCCGGATTGGCCAGCTTATAAAAAGTATTTTATGCATGGCACAAGTCATAATATTGGTTTGGACACCCACGATTATGGCATTTTAACTGAACCGATGAAAGCCAATATGGTCTTTACGGTGGAACCTGGCATTTACATTCCAGATGAAGGTTTTGGCATTCGTTTGGAAGACGATGTGGTGATTCAAGACTCTGGCAAACCGTTTAACTTGATGCGAAATATCCCAATTGAAGCGGAGGAGATTGAAGCGTTGATGAACTCTTGATATGACTCTAACCCACAAAAACATTCCAGTCTATTATACCGATGAAGGTCAAGGCACGACTATGGTTTTGCTCCATGGCTTTTTGGAAAACAGCAGCATGTGGAACGACTTAAAAACAGAATTGACACCAAACTATCGTTTGGTTTGTATCGATTTGTTGGGTCACGGACAAACGGGTTGTTTGGGTTATGTGCATACCATGGACGAGATGGCTGAAACCGTAAAAGCAGTGTTAGACGAACTCAAGATTAAACGCTGTACCTTGTTTGGGCATTCCATGGGAGGCTATGTGGCTTTGGCATTTGCAGATTTGTTTCCAAAATATTTGGAAGGCCTGAGTTTGGTGAATTCCACGCCTGCAGCAGACAGTGAAGAGCGTAAAACCAATCGTGATCGTGCTATTGAAGCGGTAAAGCAAAATCACAAGACTTTCGTTCGGATTTCTGTGGCCAATCTCTTTGCGCCTTATAATAAAGACAACTTTGCCGAGGCTATCGAAAATGTCATTCAAGAAGCTTTGCAAACACCTGTTCAAGGTATCGTAGCTGCTCTGGAAGGTATGAAATCAAGACCAAATCGAACACATGTTTTGAAATCCTTGCCTGTGAAGAAGCAACTTGTTATCGGACAACATGATCCGGTTTTAAACTATGATGAGGTGATGAGTCAGGTTCAAGATATTGATATGATTATTGATGAATTTCCAGATGGACATATGAGCCATATTGAGAACAAAGAAGAATTTACGTACAAAATAAAACGCTTTATCGAAAAATAATTCCCTTTGTCGTTTTATTTACATTTTTTTTCTAAGTTAGTCATCCCCAAATCCGACAACCATGAAAACAACTACAACTTCTTCAAGCCCATTACGGTTTTATTGCGACATTTTTGGGCACAATTACGAAATGACAAAAAAGGTGACATCACATGTTAAGGAATATACCTGCAAGTGTTGTAAGCGTCAACTGACCACTAATAGTAACGGTAAACTTACTGAGCTCACACCTAAGTATCAGGAAATCAACTCCATTTTAGAGAAAATTTACACGCGTCGAATGATGCGTTTAAAGAACAAAACGCTCACTTCATCGATTTATTAAGGTGCAAAAAGGGTTAATAATTTGGTTTTCAATATATTTAGATGAATCCATCTGAAGTAATAACTAAATTTAACCTAAAGTGAAAAACATCTACTGTTCGTTTTTTGGACATCAGTTTGAGGTGTCAAAAAACATTACGTATCACGTTAAAGAGTACAAGTGCTCCCACTGCAAAGCACAAATGACCACTAATGGTAAAGGGCATCTAACGCCATTAACACCAAAATACAAGGAAATTAATTCGGTTTTGGAACGCATTCACAACAGTCGAATGTCTAGAAAACTAAAGCAAGGGAAAGAGATTTTGGTTAGTGAAAATCGAGAAATTTTATTAGATTTTACTCCTCATTTTTCATAGCATTCCAACCTTGCGCAGTTATAGGAATTGCCTGTTCACCTCTAGTGATCAAGTGCATACCTCTATCTTTTTCAGTAATAAAACCAATAACGGTTAAATTTGGATTTCCTTTGATTTTAGGATAGTCTTCTTGGGAAATCGTCATCAACAATTCATAATCCTCACCTCCATTTAAGGCAATCGTCGTGCTGTCAATTTCAAATTCCTCACAGGTGGAAATCACTTGAGGATCCAACGGTATCTTGTTTTCATACAACTCTACACCAACCTCACTTTTCGTACACAAATGCATGATTTCAGAAGACAATCCATCACTGATATCAATCATAGATGTGGGTTTCACCTCCAATGCCTTTAACAACTCCACAATATCCTTTCGTGCTTCAGGCTTTAATTGACGCTCAATAATATAGGTATACATGCTGAGATCAGGTTGGTTTTGCGGATTCACTTTAAAAACTTCCTTTTCACGTTCCAAAACCTGCAATCCCATATAAGCTGCACCAATATCTCCTGAAACGACCAATAAATCGTTAGGTTTTGCTCCAGAACGTAATACCACATCTTCCTTTTCAACTTCACCAATGGCAGTGACTGAAATGATCAATCCTTTATTGGAAGAAGTTGTGTCGCCTCCAACCACGTCAATATTGTAGAGTTTTGCAGCAGTTTCAATGCCAGCATATAAATCCTCAAGGGCTTCCAAAGGAAAGCGATTCGACACCGCAATCGACACCGTAATTTGAGTCGCATTGGCATTCATGGCATACACATCAGAAAGATTGACGATTACAGCTTTATAACCCAAATGCTTTAAAGGCATATAACTCAAATCAAAATGCACGTGCTCGACCAATAAATCGGTTGTCACTACGATGTGCTTGTTCTTAAAATTGAGCACAGCAGCATCATCTCCAATACTGGTAAGAGTAGACTTGTGTTTGATATCAAAATTTTTGGTAAGATGGTCAATCAAACCAAATTCACCTAGATGCTCTAAGGATGTGCGTTGCGGATTTTTATCTTCTAACATGCTGCAAAAATAAGTATGTTTTTTGAAGCCAACACATATTTGATTAGAATTCGGTAGAGAAACGTATTTATTTTGTGCATTTCATCGAAAAAATAAGTATTTCAACTTGATTTCAAAATGATTTTCCTAAGTTAGAATCCCCAAATTAACCTACTTATGAAAACAATCCCTACAAGTGAGCTGTCTTGCTCTGTGTTTGGCCATAATCTGGAACGTGTTTCTAAATATTCCAGTGAGTTGGTTTGTAAAACTTGCCACTCAAAAGTATCTGTTGACCAAACAGGTAAATTTGACACCCTTCCCGTGAAAAATCAAGAATTAAAAACAGCTCTAAGGCAATTGTTTCTACTTCAAAACAGGTTATCAAATAGAGAGTTTTCAATTTAATTTATTTGTAGCGTACTTTCTTCTTTTTAAGTGAATTGCATTCGCTTCTTTCTTCATAAAGCTATTCTATGCTGATATTTGCTAATATAATGTTAGGAAATATGGTTTAAGCCTAGATATACCTTATATTTGCAATCTATTTAGATTAAATCTATAAAAGAAATGATTAAAGTTTCTGAAACAGCTAAAAAGAAAGTTGCTGAACTCATGTCTGAAGACGGGTTTGATAGTGCTACCGACTACATTCGAGTGGGTGTGAAAAGTGGTGGTTGTTCTGGTTTGTCATACGATCTTAAATTCGACAAGGAACAAAAGGAGGATGATAAGGTTTTTGAAGACAATGGCATCAAAATTATTGTGGACAAGAAAAGCTTTTTATATCTCATAGGAACCACACTTGAATACTCAGGCGGACTCAACGGTTCTGGTTTTGTGTTTAACAACCCGAATGCCAATAGAACTTGTGGTTGTGGCGAATCATTTTCACTTTAAAACTACGTTATGTCGAAATATACTGAAGACGATTTAAGAGAAGAATTAAAAACCAAGGAATACGAGTATGGATTTTATACTGATATAGAATCCGACACCTTTCCTGTGGGTTTAAATGAAGAGATTGTTATTGCGATTTCCAAAAAGAAGGAAGAACCAGAATGGATGACAGAATGGAGATTGGAAGCGTTTCGTGGTTGGCAAGAAATGGTTGAGCCAGATTGGGCAAACGTGAATTACAAAAAACCTGATTTTCAAGCCATATCTTATTATTCTGCACCAAGTAAAAAGCCTAAATACGAAAGTTTAGATGAGGTCGATCCAGAATTGCTGGAAACTTTCAACAAGCTTGGTATTTCATTGGACGAACAAAAGAAATTGGCAGGTGTCGCTATGGATGTTGTGGTCGATTCTGTTTCTGTTGCAACAACGTTCAAGAAAACCTTGGCTGAAAAAGGCATCATATTTTGCTCTATCAGTGAAGCGATTAAAGAGCATCCAGAATTGGTCAAAAAATACATTGGAACTGTTGTGCCTCGTAAAGATAATTTTTATGCAGCTTTAAATTCTGCTGTATTTAGCGATGGAAGTTTTTGTTACATTCCAAAAGGCGTCAGATGCCCAATGGAATTATCGACGTATTTTCGAATCAACCAAGCTGGAACAGGTCAATTTGAAAGAACCTTGGTCATTGCCGATGAAGGCAGTTATGTGAGTTACTTGGAAGGCTGTACAGCACCAAGTCGTGATGAAAATCAGTTGCACGCAGCAGTTGTGGAATTGATTGCATTGGATCATGCTGAAATCAAATATTCAACCGTTCAAAACTGGTATCCTGGTGATAGTGAAGGAAAAGGCGGCGTTTATAACTTTGTAACCAAACGCGGACTTTGTGAGACGAATGCCAAAATTTCTTGGACTCAAGTTGAAACAGGTTCTGCAATCACTTGGAAGTATCCAAGTTGTGTGTTAAAAGGTGATAATTCCGTTGGTGAATTTTATTCGATTGCGGTTACCAATAACATGCAACAAGCCGATACAGGAACCAAAATGATTCATTTAGGAAATAATACCAAATCAACTATTATCTCCAAAGGAATTTCAGCAGGAAAATCCCAAAACTCATATAGAGGATTGGTTCAAGTAAGTCCTAGAGCAAACAATGCACGTAATTTTTCGCAATGCGATAGTCTTTTGATGGGAAATAGTTGTGGCGCTCATACATTTCCGTATATAGAAGCGAATAACAAAACAGCTCAAATTGAGCACGAGGCAACCACAAGTAAGATTGGTGAGGACCAAATCTTTTATTGTAATCAAAGAGGCATCGACACTGAAAAAGCCATCGCTTTAATCGTGAATGGGTTTAGTAAAGAGGTATTAAATAAATTACCAATGGAATTTGCGGTGGAAGCCCAAAAGTTGTTGGAAATTAGTTTGGAAGGTTCCGTAGGATAATTAAGATTTAAAGAAGCAGCACATGAAAAAGTCCGTTATCGTTTTACTGGTTATGATTGTTTTTACAGCTTGTAAAAATGAAGCTAAAAAAATAGAAGATACTGATTTAAAAACTGAGAATACCATTCCTGAAAACGTAAAGACAGCGAAACAAAATGATGGTCTGACACTTTTTTCAGGGCAGTTCGTATATTTTGCCGATGCTGCTGTATTGCAAACCAAAAATGATGTTTACGGAGTCATCATCAACGAAAAGATGCATGAGTTGGATTCAATGGCAAAACCGTTTAAAGTAGATCCAACAGATTATGTAACGGTTCAATTAAGAGGGAAAATTATTCCTAAGCCAAAAGATGAAGAAGGCTGGCCTTACAGAATTGACATCAAGGAAATCGAAAGTGTAAAAAAATACGAATCAAAGGATAACGAAGTAATAAAACTGAGTAATACGACAGAATAAAAGATAAGATATGTTATTGAAAATAAATGATCTGCACGCAAGTGTTGAAGACAAAGCCATATTAAAGGGAATTAACCTTGAGGTTAATCCAGGTGAAGTTCACGCCATTATGGGACCAAACGGTTCTGGTAAAAGTACGTTGGCATCAGTCATTGCAGGAAAGGAAGAATATGAAGTTGAAAAAGGCGATATTCTATTGGATGGAGAGAATATCAACGAGCTAGCACCTGAAGAGCGCGCTCATAAAGGCATCTTTTTGTCATTTCAATATCCTGTAGAAATCCCTGGAGTTTCTGTAACCAATTTTATGAAAACAGCCATCAACGAATCACGCAAGGCTCAAGGACTTGAAGACATGCCTGCGAATCAGTTGTTAAAGCGTATTCGTGAAAAATCTGAAATGTTGGAAATTGATCGCAAGTTCTTATCACGTTCTATTAACGAAGGGTTTTCAGGAGGAGAGAAAAAGCGTAATGAAATCTTTCAAATGGCGATGTTAGAACCAAAATTGGCTATTTTGGACGAAACGGATTCAGGCTTGGATATCGATGCCTTGCGTATTGTTGCAGAAGGTGTCAATAAGTTGAGAAGTAAAGACAATGCGATTATCGTCATTACACATTACCAACGCTTATTGGAACATATTGTTCCAGACTTTGTACACGTTTTACACAATGGAAAAATTGTAAAATCTGGAACCAAGGAATTAGCTCTAGAACTTGAAGAAAAAGGCTACGATTGGATTAAGGAGAAAGTGAAGGCTTAAATTACAGAAACAGATTTAAAAATGGAGTTAAAAGATAAATTGGTATCGTCATTTATGGCATTTGAAAATCAGGTGGATGTTGATGCGCCTGTGCACGATGTGCGTTCTGAAGCCATAAAGATGTTTGAAGACTCAGGGTTTCCTACAAAACGCGATGAAGCCTGGAAATACACATCATTGAAAAGTGTTTTAAAACACGATTACAGTGTGTTTCCTAAAAAGGAAAGCGCATTAGAATATCGCGATGTAAAGAAATACTTCATTCACGATATCGATAGCTATAAAATTGTGTTTGTCGACGGGAAGTATTCTTCGTATTTATCTCAAACCACACACGACGGAATAGATGTATGCCTAATGTCTGCTGCTCTGACAAAACCAAAATACCGATTGGTCATTGAAAATTATTTCAATAAAGCCGCAACAAAAGACAGCTTATCATCCTTAAACACGGCATTTTCTCAAGAAGGTGCTTACATTCATATTCCTAAGAATAAACTGGTTGAAAAGCCAATACAGATCATTCACTTATCAACAGGAAATGAAGCGGCTTTAATGTTACAACCTCGCAACTTGATCGTGGTTGATGAAAACTCCCATGTTCAAATTATTGAACGTCATCAAAGCTTGACAGATAACCCTGTTCTAACCAATAGTGTTACTGAAATCTTTACCAATAAGCGCGCGATTGTTGACTATTATAAAATTCAAAACGACCGACAATCGGCATCTTTGATTGATAATACATTTGTAAAACAAAAGAGAGAAAGTCTAGCTTCGGTTCATACGTTTTCTTTTGGTGGAAAATTAACACGTAACAATCTTAATTTCTATCAGGAAGGCGAACGTATCGATTCTACCTTAAAAGGGGTAACCATTATTGGTGACAAACAACATGTAGATCACAACACATTGGTACACCATATTGAACCAAATTGTGAAAGTCACCAAGACTACAAAGGTATTTTTGGCGATAGTGCTACTGGTGTTTTTAATGGAAAGATCTATGTAAATAAAGAAGCTCAAAAAACCAATGCCTTTCAATCTAATAACAACATTCTCTTAAGTGATAAGGCATCGATTAACACCAAACCACAATTGGAGATTTTTGCTGATGATGTCAAATGTTCCCATGGTTGTACCATTGGGCAATTAGATGAAAGTGCCATGTTCTACATGCGCTCCAGAGGAATTCCTGAAAAAGAAGCCAAAGCCTTGTTGATGTTTGCCTTCAGTAATAATGTTTTGAACTCAGTAAAGATTCCTGAGATCAAACAACGTATCACCAAAATTATTGCCAATAAACTAGGAGTGAACTTAGGTTTCGATTTATAATTACAACTCTATTATTTTAGCGTAATGAAAAAGGTATTATTCTTAATTGCTGTTGTTTTTTCTACTTCTTTTTATGCTCAAGAATTGTCCTATGGAGTGTATTTAGGTTCTAATTTTTACAGAATGCCAATAAAAGGCGACTTGGATAGTCGTGGTGGACAAGCACCTTTAAATTTAGGGCTTTTCGGAAGTGTACAAATTAATGAAAGTTCGGGAGTACATCTTAATGCGTTTTATGGAAAAGCAATTGAAGGAAGCTTCTCTTCTGATGATGGCAACATTTTTATTGATAAAATAGAAGTCAACAAAATAACAACACAATTACTCTATAAATATCATGTTAAGAAGACTTATAATCAAGGGTTTTATTTATTGCTTGGTCCAAGACTGAGTTTTGTTTCAAATGCTGAAGGGAAGCAAGATGGGTTGGATTATTCTGAGTTATATGAAAAGGTGAATTTTGGGATTTCTGGTGGTTTCGGGTTTACTTTTTTAAAACATCTTGACGGACAAGTTATTTTAGATTATGGCTTACCTAGCACAATCGATTTTGGAAAATTTAAATCCAGTACAATTGGTGCCTATTTGAATATCTTAATAGATATTGAATCGATAATCAAAAATTAAATGTTTCCTATACACGACATTCGAAAAGACTTTCCAATACTTCATAGAGAAGTGAATGGTAAACCTTTAGTGTATTTCGATAATGCGGCAACTTCGCAAACACCACAACAAGTCATTGATGTTATCGTAGATTATTATTCCAATCACAATGCTAATATCCACAGAGGTGTTCATACATTGAGCCAAGAGGCTACTGACTTATATGAGCAAGCGAGGCAAAAGATTCAAAATCATTTCAATGCGAAACATAGCCATGAAATCATCTTAACTTCAGGAACAACGCACGGAATTAATCTTGTAGCGAATGGTTTTTCGGAGTTACTAACTGAAGGTTATGAGGTCATTGTTTCGGCTTTAGAACATCACAGTAATATTGTGCCTTGGCAAATGCTATGTGAACGTACTGGTGCGCAATTGAAAGTGCTTCCTATGCTTGAAGACGGAACGCTTGATATGGTAGCATACAACAAACTTCTTTCAGAGCGTACAAAATTGGTGTTTGTCAACCATATTTCCAACGCATTGGGAACTATCAATCCAATTGAAACTATTATTGCAAAAGCACATGAAGTTGGAGCTGCTATTCTTGTTGATGGTGCTCAGGCTTGTCCGCATTTGGTGCCAGATGTTCAAGCTTTGGATGTAGACTTCTACGTAGCTTCAGCTCATAAAATGTGTGGACCAACAGGAGTTGGAATGCTTTACGGAAAAGAATCTTGGTTAAAACAATTACCACCTTATCAAGGTGGTGGTGAGATGATTTCAGAGGTAACTTTTGAGAAAACCACCTATGCCGATTTACCTCATAAATTTGAAGCGGGAACGCCAAATATTTGTGGTGGTATCGCCTTTGGAGCAGCTTTAGATTATATGAATGCCATTGGTTTTGAAAATATAGCTGCTTATGAAAACGAGTTGCTAAATTACGGTACAGAACAATTGCTTCAAATTGATGGATTGAAAATTTATGGGACCTCACAACAGAAAACATCAGTTATTTCCTTTAACCTTGAAGGCATTCATCCTTATGATATTGGAACCATTTTAGATAAAATGGGAATCGCTGTTCGTACTGGCCATCATTGTGCGCAACCTATAATGGATTTCTACAATATTCCAGGAACAGTGCGAGCCTCCTTTGCATTTTATAATACCAAGGCAGAAATAGATGCTTTGGTTGAAGGGGTTAAAAAAGCAAAAATGATGCTATCTTAAACTTTGGCTTCTTTTTTGTAATATTATATTCAAACTATAACATACTAAGCCATGAAATACCTTGCAATAATTATAAGTGTCTTTGTCTTGAAGTCTTGTGGCAGTACTCAAGATGTGGCTGCAGTTTCAAATTCCCAAAGTATGACAAACAACCAAACGCTATCTGGTGAATTCAAGGTCAAATCACTTGAAGATTTTAATATTGAAAAACCATTGACACTAAACTTCGACACTGAAAAAAATAGTGTTTCGGGATTTTCAGGCTGTAATCGCTTTGTTGGATCTTATGAAGCAAAAGGGAATAGCATTTCATTTTCTCAAATAGCCGTGACAAAAATGCTTTGCCAAGACGAAGCCAATAGTATTGAGCAAGCTTTTTTAGAAAAATTATCCAAGATTAATGCGTTTGAATTTTCAGACCATGGATTGAAGCTTTTGAACGACAAGGACGTCTTGCTTCAAGCGCAATCTGAAATACTGGAAAGGTCAATTCAAACCGAAGATTTATCGATTAGCTATAAAGCGACAACTCGAGGCTTTTTTGAACAGATTTGGGTTGAAGGCTCACAATTGAAGGTTACAAATGATAGATCTCTTAATGAAGTTAGTACTTATGATATTCCTGAAGATATGCTTGAAGAGCTCAAAACTGCCTATGCTCAATTGGATGTAAAGACAATTCCTTCTTTTGAGCCACCTTCTAAAAAATTTGCCTATGATGGTGCAGCCATGGCAACTCTAGAAGTGCAATCTGAAGACGCTTCGTATGTTTCAAATATCTTCGACCATGGAAATCCACCAAAAGCTTTCGAAGAACTTGTTAATATACTGTTATCCATAAAGGAAAAAATGGTTAAACCGTAGAGATGTTGTATTTTTGTGAATCGATTAAGGACTATATTTAATAAGACTTATAATGACGATTTCAGAGATAAAAGAAGAGATTATTGATGAGTTTGCTATGTTTGATGATTGGGAAGAACGTTATCAATACATGATTGACCTTGGGAAAACTTTACCTCTTATAGATGAAAAATATAAGACCGATGACCATATTATTAAAGGTTGTCAAAGTAAGGTTTGGGTTCATGCAGAACTTAAAGATGACAAAATTGAATTTACGGCAGATAGTGATGCTATCATCACAAAAGGAATTATTGCGATTTTGATTCGTGTGTTTTCAAACCAGCATCCAAAAGATATTATTGAAGCAGACACAGATTTTATTGATCAAATTGGATTAAAAGAACATTTATCACCTACCAGAGCCAATGGCCTGGTAAGTATGATCAAACAACTAAAGATGTATGCCATTGCATACCAAACACAATTGAATTAGTATGGAAACAACGATAGATACAAATGCTTTGGGAGAAAAGATAGTAAGGGTTTTAAAAACCATTTACGATCCAGAAATCCCTGTCGATATATATGAATTGGGTTTAATTTATGATGTGTTTGTCAATGAGGATTACGAAGTAAAAATCTTAATGACTTTAACCACTCCAAATTGTCCAGTTGCTGAAACCTTACCTTTGGAAGTTGAGGAAAAAGTAAAATCCCTGAACGATGTCAAATCGGCTGAAGTTGAAATTACTTTCGATCCGCCTTGGAGTCAAGATTTGATGAGTGAAGAAGCTAAACTAGAATTGGGAATGCTTTAAATTATATGGCAGAAGAGATTGTAAATAGAGTAACTCAAAGTCAGTTAGTCGTGATTGACCTTGAAGATTATTATCCGATAGGAAAACGCATTAATCTTGATATTAAAGACTGGCTTTATGAAGGTTTGGTGCTTCGTGAAAAAGACTTTAGGCAATTAGTCGCATCACATGATTGGTCTCAGTATCAAGACCAGTATGTGGCATTGACTTGTTCTACAGATGCCATTGTGCCTATTTGGGCTTATATGTTGATAACGCTCGAAGTATCAAAGTATGCAAAAAAGACAATCATTGGCAATCTAGAAACTTTGGAATCCTCTATTTTTCAAGATGTAATCAATAAGCTTGATGTTGATTTGTATAAGGATAAGCCTATAATTATTAAAGGTTGTGCAGATAAGCCTGTTCCTCAAAATGCCTATGTATTACTTTCTGAAAGGTTAAAACCTGTCGCGCGTTCGATTATGTATGGTGAGGCTTGTTCTTCAGTACCACTTTTCAAAAGAAAAAAGTAAACTCAAAAAACATGTGACCTTCGTTTTAAGGTTGTGTCTAAATCTCAGTCTGAAAGAAACTAAAATGATATAATTTATTAGCGTTCAAAATGCTATTGAATTATATTTGCAATTAATAATCAAATATTTAAACCTAAAAAAACATGACAAAACGATTACTTTTAATGGCAATAATGATGTTGTCAATGACTCTTGGATTTGCCCAAACCAAAGAAGAATTGGAAGCTCAAAAAGCAGAAAAGCAAGCAGTAGCTGATGCCGCACAAAAAGAAGCAGATGCAATCCAAGCACAAATAGATGCCTTACCAGGTTGGAGAGTTGGTGCTTTTGGTGTGATTGGTGGAAGTTTGTCAAATTTCAACAATTGGTACGCACAAGGTGCTCCTAATAACTCTTCTGGAAACATTGGAGTTACTGTTAATGGCTATGCTAATTTAATTGAAGAGAAGTTCTTCTGGAGAAATGCATTGACTGCTAATTTAAATTGGGTGAAACTTGACAACAAAGACACCGATTTAGATGATGACGATTTCAATCCGACGACAGATGTCTTTAACTTGTCCTCTTTATATGGACGTAACCTTAGTGAAAAATTAGCCGTTTCTGGATTAATGGAATACAGAACGACTTTATTGGATAACTTCAATGACCCTGGTTATCTGGATGTTGGTGTTGGTATCACTTGGTTGCCAATTAAAGACATGATTGTTGTAATTCATCCATTAAACTACAACTTTGTTTTTGCTGATAATGATGCTGTATTTGAATCATCTTTGGGAGCTAAAATCATGGCAGATTATACAAGAAAAATTGGAGCTATTAACTTTAAAACCAATTTATCTGCTTTCCAAAGTTATGAAAGCGGAGATTTGTCAAACTGGACTTGGACAAACTCATTTAGCTACACCTTATGGAAAATGATTGGTGTTGGTTTTGATTTTGGTCTAAGAAACAACAAACAGGAAGCTTTAAATTATGCTTTGGCTACGTTTGATGGAAATGGAGACACACCAACGTTTGGAAACATCGACAACGATTTACAAAGTTACTGGACGATCGGATTGAGCTATAAGTTTTAATTCAATTTAGACATTATATAAAAAAGCCTTTTGAAAATTCAAAAGGCTTTTTTTATGAACGTGATTTGAGTTTTATTCTTTCTTTGGATTCTTTTTTGCCAATAGCGCTTCTTTAGTCAAATTAGCTAAGTTGAAATTCGGACTTAATTTAATAGACTCGTCAATCAAGCCAATGGCCTGATCTAAATTGTCATTTTGATTCATATTGTAAACAACTAAAGCTTTCAAATAAGTTAAAGCCGCTTTCATAGGCACTTCATAAGGACGTTGTGTTTCATAATAAGCCTTTTTCATTCCTTCCTTAACATTAGATAAACCATAATCTACGCTGGCTTTCGCTCCTGCCAAATCGTTGGTTTGTATCTTGAGATCAGCAATTTCATAAGCTAAATACGCATTAGGTTGCTTTTTGAATAACACCTCATAGAAAACAAGCGCACGTTTTGGTTGATTCAATGCTTTCAATGCCAAAGCCTTCACTTCTGTATTGATATTTGAATCTGTAGCATTATTGTCAATACCAATCGTGTTTAAGGCTTCCAGATTTCGTCCTTCAGACACATAAATATAAGCCAAGGTATCCAATCTTTGCTGACTAGGTTCTAGAACATTCAAATGCGTCATGGCGTTGATAACACCTTGAATATCACCTTGTGATTTCATTTGCTGATAATAAGCTTCAAAATGTTTGAGAAGTTCAGATTTGGTCTGAGCCATCATGCTCATTGAGGACATAAATACAATTAAAACAAGTACTTTTTTCATTATCTTTATCGATTTTAATGGGTCAAAACTAAAAAAATAAACAGAATAGCCTCTTAAAAAGTTCCTAATTATTCAAGTACAACCTTGAACTCATATCCCAAAACACGTGCCAGTTTTGAACCATCAATTATTTTACCTTTACTTTCTGAAGTTGTATCAAAGTGTGGTAAGGGTATATGTAACCTTTTGCAAACAGCAGTATAGTAGGTTGATTTATTTGGATGAGGTGTTGTTGAGGCATTGAAAACTGTATTCCAGCAGTTCTGTTCAATGATATTTTCTATAATTGAAATACAATCATCAAGATGAATGAGATTTACAGGAGCTTTTCCGTTTTTAAGGTTTGATTTTCCTGACAGATATTTTGCGGGATGTCGATCTTTTCCGAACAAACCAGCAAAACGAATGACCGTTGTATTAAAGTTAGAATTCTCTAGAAACAATTGCTCTGCGGCGACAAGTTGCAGTGCCGATTTAGAAGCTGTCGATGTAGGATTATTTTCATTAATTAACGGAAACGGGAAACCATCATCATAAACCGAAGTAGAACTTATAAAGATGATGTTTTTTACGGTTGAAGCTTCAACAAAAGGAATCATGGACTTCAGTTTAGAAACATAATCGTCGTTCGGGTTTTTCCGAAATCCTGGAGGAATATTTAAAATAAGAGTATCACAATCTGAAAGTCCAAATTCAAGGTTTCCACTCACACCTTCTGAAGTCAGTTCCAAAATAAAAGGAATAATTCCATAAGATTTTAGTGCTGCCAATTTACGTTCTGAAGTAGTTGATCCCTTTATTTGAGTTCCATTTTTTAAAAAGAGCTTCGCTAAAGGAAGGCCTAACCATCCGCAACCAATAATGCAAATCTGTTGTTTTAATTCAGGATTTTTTATCATTGATGAAATGTACAAATTATTCAACGGATTTTAAGGTTAGTATAATTCACTTATTTTCAGTAACTTTAAGTTCATCGTAAAAGTAATTGGTTATGGGCATTAAAAGTTTTCAAGGCGCTAGAAAGCAACAACAGCAACAAAATACAATAGAAGCACCCGCTTTTAGAGTAAGTGATTTTATGACTACAGATTTAATCACATTCAAACCTGAGCAATCTGTAGAGGAAGTGATTCAAACACTGATAAAGAACAAAATCTCTGGTGGTCCAGTTGTGAATAATAATAATGAATTGGTTGGCATTATTTCAGAAGGCGATTGTTTAAAACAGATTAGTGAAAGCCGTTATTACAATATGCCAATGGAACAACATACGGTCGAGAATCGAATGGCTAAGAATGTTGAGACCATCGATGGCAATATGAATGTATTTGATGCAGCAAACAAGTTTCTAGAATCTAAAATTAGACGTTTTCCAATTGTAGAAAATGGAAAATTGGTTGGACAAATAAGCCAGAAAGACATTTTAAAGGCAGCCATTCAGCTTAAAGGACAAAACTGGAAATAACAGTTTATAGGTTTCTTTTATTTAAAACTTCAGGAAGATCGGTTATGATGAGTTTTTGCTTATCACTACTTACCAATGTGGCTATTTTAGAGTAAGGATATTCTGGAATCGGTTCTGAAAGTGTTTTCCATTTAGCGATACCAGCTACGGTTACCATTTCTCCAATCTCAATAATGCCTTCCTTATAACGCAATCGTTTGTTAAAGCCAAAAAAGTTTTCGGGATTGATGTTGTAGCGGTTAAAAACGCGTCTTAATTCTGGTGTAGGATCGTTGAACGCGCCTGAATTTTGGGTGCTGTCCTTAACCAAGAAACAAATATAATTACTGTTATCTTCTGTTGGATTTACAATTACAAAATCAGTATCAGTTTGCACAAAAAACTCATGGCATTGTTCGTCCACTATCAAAGTTTTCCAACGAGAACTTTTACCAGAGCTTACTTTTTGCTCTATGGTGATTTGATAGAATACACATTTACGATTGGAGAAAGGTGCTATCAAAGGCTCTTTGACATGCAAAGCTTTGCCTGAAACTTTTGAAAGCTCGTTGGTTTTTAAACTAGAAGCAGGTTTGTGAGGAATTTTCTTTAAGGTTCTAATGATAACATTTTTGTTACTGAAATAGTAGGACAAGGATACAATGAGTATAAAGGCAACAGCAAATATGATTAAAACAATAGGACCTTCCATTCTTAGGATTTACAATATTAGTTAGGGTTTGTAGAAATTAGTTACAATTAGTTCTCACGTTTCACTAAGGCAAAGTAATCGCCTTCTATTGGCAAATAACCTTGATCGTAGACAAAATAATAGATTTTACCTGCTTTAGTGGTATAGATACTGGTGAAGTAATTGAAGTCAAATCCCTTTTCAATAAGCTTCGCTCTTGAAACAGTTGTTTTTTGATCTGGATTTAACGCTTCAAGGATTCTGTAGTTTTTCCGTAACCAATTATTAGTGTTTCTAATCAGGTTTCTCTGGTCTTTGTTTTTGGAATTGTTATAGGAGTTTCTACAAGCATCACTGCAGAATTTCTTATCAATTCTTCCAACGATTTTTTCGCCACATTCGGGACATTTTCGTTCCATAATTCTATTATTTAATTTAAAGCATGTCCAATGACTAAGGTGTTTGTTTCATTGACCTTGTCATAGACAGCAACTTTATAGGTTTTGGTTTTCAAATAATTGATAAGTGTATTGAGAGCATTGCTCTTCTTTTCTTCAAGAGACGCATTGAATAAAAAACTCCCTTGGGTGGTTCGTAATTTGAGAAGCTGTTCCCAAAACGGAATTTCCAAAAACACTTTAGGGACATCAATATCAATAAACAGGTCTATAATGATCAAATCGTATTTTGAGGTATGCTCTTTTACAAAGGCTAAGGCATCTTGACAAATGATAGATGTTTTAGTGTCCTCATCGAGTTGGTATTCTGTTTTAGCAATGTCGATTACGACAGGATCAATATCAACAGCCGTAATCTTGTTTTTATAATTGAAGTCAGTTCTCAAGGTTTCGATTACCGAGCCTCCACCAAGTCCTAATAATAAGACAGATTGGACTTTTTCCAAATTCATTTGCTCCAGACCAAACTTTAATATGGCTTGTAAAGATCCATAGGAATAGTTTGCATTTTTACTGTTGAGGTGTTTTTTTCCATTGTACCAGGTAATTTCCAAGGTGTCACTGTAATCGGATTTGACTTTCCTTGTAATAGGATATAAATAACTGAGGTACTTGAGCATACCTCCAAAGTACAATAATTATTATCCATTTACAAACGGTTACAAACACTTACAAACGATATTAAATATGTAACAACCGAATATAATTTGCATCCCGATTCATATTTGCAGTGTCGAAACATAAGAACTCGATTCGTATTAACTGTTTAACATTAAAATTTAAAATTATGAGTACGCTTAGAAACAAAGTACAGTTGATTGGTAACTTAGGAAACGATCCAGAAATCGTAAAATTGGAATCAGGAAAAACCTTGGCAAAATTTTCCATAGCTACAAATGAAAGCTATAAAAATGCTGAAGGCGAAAAAGTCACTGACACGCAATGGCATAATGTAGTTGCTTGGGGAAAGACGGCTGAAATCATTGAAAAGTTTGTCACCAAAGGAAAGGAAATCGCCATTGAGGGCAAATTAACTAACCGCTCTTGGGATGATAATGATGGTAAGAAACATTATGTAACCGAAGTTGTTGTAAATGAGTTGCTAATGCTTGGAAAATAGTCTTTTAAGAGGCTATCATTTGATAGCCTCTATTTTTTGTGTTCTTACGTGTCTGTTTAAATCCTATTTCTTAAAAATCTTGTTGTTTCTATATTTGTTATTCTAATTAAGTTTTAACTTGTTTTTTTATAACTCCAAACTGCCAAACCGTTCATTACAATTGCATAGGCCAATGTTTTTATGGCTAAAGGAAGGATATCGGTAAAACCAGAGCCTTTAAGCATTACCATTCGTATGATTTCCACAAAATACTTCACAGGATTAAATTCCGTAAGTATCTGTGCCCATTTTGGCATACTTTCAATAGGTGTGAACAATCCACTCATCAATATGAATATCACTACAAAAAACCACGCAATAAACATAGCTTGCTGCTGTGTATCGGTGAAGTTTGAGATGAACAATCCCATTCCCAAAATCACCAATATGTAAACCGAAGTATAAGCATAGAGCAGCCCCAGGTTTCCTATCATAGGTACATTAAAAATAACTTTAGCTAGAATTAAACCAATGGTCAAAAGCCCCATAGCAAGAACCCAAAATGGAAATAGTTTGCCTATTATAAATTGATACTTTTTTATAGGCGTTACATTGATTTGTTCCAAGGTGCCTATTTCTTTTTCCCTAACAATGTTCATTCCAGATAAAAACAGGGTAATCATTGTAACAAGCAAAACCAAAATACCAGGCACCATGAATGTTTTATAGTTCAAGGTCTGATTGTACCAGAATAAAGGAATACTATCTATACTATTTGGTTTCTGTACAGAATCTGAAATCTGTATCAAATCCATCGCAATATTCTTGTTATAACTCTGTATGATTTGAGAGATGTAAACATTGATTACTCCCGCTGCTGAACCATCTATGGCATCAACAAACACACCTATTGCATTTGTTTTGTCTTTTTGTAAATCCCTTTCAAAATGCACTGGTATATTCAAGTAGGCATCTATTGTACCTTCCTGCATTGCTTGTGAAGCTTCCTTTTCTGAAGAAAATCTTTCTGAAACATTGAAATATGTCGAAGCTTGAAACTGCTCTATCAACCTTCTTGATATGCTACTGTTATCAGCATCAACATATCCAAATTGTATGTTTTTTATCTCGTAGGTCGCTGCATTGGATAAAATAATCAATTGTAGTACAGGCAAAATAAATATGATGGGTAGCATTCCTTTATTTCTAAAGATTTGCTTAAACTCTTTTCGTATGATGTAAAATATTATGCTCATCTTACTCCAATCTGATTTTATATTTTTTCACGCTTATACCTATAAACAATAACGTCATCAAAACAAGAATGGCCGTTTCTTTAAAAATGAAACCAATCCCAATGCCCTTTAGCATAATCCCTTTTACAATAATGATAAACCATTTTGCAGGTATAATGTTACTGATAACCTGAAGCGGTAAGGGCATACTACTTATAGGAAAAATAAATCCTGAAAGCAATATGGTGGGCAACATCAAGCCCATTAAGGAAATCATCATAGCGGTTTGCTGTGTTGCCGATATGGTTGAAATTAAAATCCCCAACGCCAATGATGTGATAATAAACAGCACACTTTCAATTCCTAAAAGGAACAAACTGCCATTTACGGGCACATTAAAGACGAAAATGCTCAACAACACAATAACAATGGCATTGATAACCGATAGGAATATGTATGGAAACACTTTGCCAATAATGACCTGAAAGGGTTTTAAAGGCGAGACCAATAATATTTCCATAGTACCCTGTTCTTTTTCCCTAGTTATAGAAATGGATGTCATCATTGCAGAAACTAACATCAAAATAACCGTCATCACACCAGGAACAAACATATAAACGCTTTTCAATTCGGCGTTATAAACCATTCTGCTTTGTGGTACAATTTGGTAATCTATGGTGGTATTCTTGTTTAGTTCTTGTTGATACTTTTTAAGTATGGCCGAAATATAATTACTGATGGTATTTGCCATATTAGGGTCTGTGGCATCGGTTAGCACCTGTACATTGGCCTGTTTTTCTTTAATAAGGTTGTTCCCAAAGTTGTTTTCAAATTGAAGCACGGCTTTTACCTTACCTTTTTTGAATATAGATTCTATCGATGATTCTTTTTGAATGATATCTACAATGCTAAAGTGTTTTGAAGCTGCAATTTTATTGATGATTTCTTTTGATGTCACATCATTGGCTTGGTCCAAAATGGCAATATTCACATTGTTGATTTCGTTGGTAATCGCAAAACCAAACAATAAAATTTGGGCTATTGGCATTCCAAACAATATAAACAGGGAACGTTTATCACGGAATATGTGATAAAACTCTTTTCGTACAAAACCTACAAATCGTTTCATCCTCTAGCTAGTTTTAAAAACACATCGTTCATTGTGTCCGTTTTATAATGCGCTTTCAATTTTTTTGGTGTATCAAGGGCTTCAATTTTACCATTGACCATTATGGAAACGCGGTCGCAGTATTCGGCTTCATCCATATAATGGGTTGTTACAAAAATGGTAGTTCCGTTGTGAGCGGCTTTGTATATCATTTCCCAAAACTGACGTCGGGTAATAGGGTCTACGCCTCCAGTCGGTTCATCTAAAAAAACAATTTTGGGGTCGTGCAACAAGGAAACCGAAAACGCCAATTTTTGTTTCCATCCCAAGGGCAGTGAACTCACAAGACTGTTTGCAACTTCCTGTAGCCCTAACTCGTCAACCAATTCACATCTTTTTCGGTCAATTTGTTTTTTAGATAGGCCATAAATTCCGCCAAAGAATGTGATGTTCTCTTTAATAGTCAAATCATCATACAAGGCAAATTTTTGACTCATATAGCCAATATTTTTCTTAATGGACTCGGCTTCTTTATAGACATCAAAACCGGCAACCGTCGCGGTTCCCGAAGTAGGAGAAGAAATCCCGATGAGCATTTTCATAGCTGTGGTTTTACCAGCACCATTGGCTCCCAAAAAGCCAAATATTTCCCCTGACTTTACCTGAAAACTTATTTGGTTTACCGCTGCAAAGTCCCCAAATAACTTGGATAAATCTTCTACTTGTATGACGTTCTTATCTTTCATTATTTCGCTAATTCCATAAAAGTATCTTCTATGGTGGGTTGGGTTTTTTCAATGTGAATATCCGTAAGGCCTTGGGATTCCAAATAGTCTTTTAAGCCTTCCCTGTCCATCAAGTCACGTTTATCGGTGTAGTGCACAAACTCTCCAAAAGGAAAAATACTATAAGTGTGTTCGTGATTTGTTAAACTCTCAATAAGGCCATACATATCATTAGCACTAATATTATATAAAGGTTTAGGGAAATGTCTGACTATAGCGTTTGGTGTATCAATTTGCAGGATTTTGCCATCTTGGATTAATGCAATACGGTCGCATAAAGCAGCTTCGTCCATATAAGGGGTAGATACCAGAATGGTGATGTCTTTTTTCTGTAACCGTTTAAGCATTTCCCAAAACTCCTTTCTCGACACTGGGTCCACACCAGTGGTAGGTTCATCCAAAAACAATACTTTTGGTTTGTGTATCAACGCACAGCTCAATGCCAGTTTTTGCTTCATTCCACCTGAAAGTTTTCCAGCGCGCCGTGTTTTAAAGGGCTCTATTTGCACATAAATATCCTTGACCAAATCGTAGTTTTCCTCGATGGTTGTTCCAAATATGGTAGCGAAGAAATTAAGGTTTTCCTCTACCGTCAAATCTTGATACAATGAGAAGCGTCCAGGCATATAGCCAACACTGTTTCTAATCGATTTGTACTCCTTAAGCACATCATAACCTGCTACCGTAGCTTGCCCTTTGTCTGCTATCAAAAGGGTAGTTAGGATGCGGAACAACGTAGTTTTTCCTGCACCATCAGGTCCTATAAGTCCAAAAAGTTCACCAGGTTTTACATCAAAAGAAATATCTGATAATGCGGTTACCTTACCATAGGATTTTGTTATGTTGGAAACAGAAATACCCATATTTATTCGAAATAATAGTCATAAGCATTTACATTTTCCTCAATGCTCTTATAAATATCCTGTGCTTCTTCCAAAGTTTTCACTTCTTTTAAGGCATCAATTTTTTCTATTAGTGGGTGCAACCATACGTGCAGATTGTCGTGCGAAGGTCCTTTCATAGTACACTCTTTTACAACAAAGTTTTTTTCATCATTCAGTACATTGGCAACCATATGATAATCTTTCAGTTCTTTTGGGTTACTAGTTGTTAATACGGATTGCATTCTAACTACACCTTCATTTGTTTCAGGATTCGCAGTCCATTTAACCCCATTATTCATTTTTATTTCTTGCATCCAGTCATTACCAAATGCTTTTCTTTCAGTATGTTGTTCCGTAAGTTCTGCTTCATTTTCCTTTGTTGAATTACTTTCTTTGGGTTGGTCTTTACAACCTGTAAAAAGCAGTGATGCTGCAATGAGTATGATTATTATTTTATTCATAATTTCTAGTTTAATATTTATTGATTTGATTTTGTGTTTAACCACATTTCAGCTGGCATTCCAATTTTTAAACTACCATCATTTTTAACTTGCACCTTTACCGCATAGACCAAGGCAACACGTTCTTCTTTGGTTTGAATAATTTTTGGGGTAAATTCCGCTTCCGAGGCTATCCAGCTAACTTTTCCGTCATAGGTTTTCATTCCATCTTGGTCATCGATTTTGACACTTACATTTTCCCCTATGGTAATATTCGCCAATTGGGTTTCGCTTACATAAACCCGTAGTTCCATAGTCGATAAATCGGCAATCTTATAGAGTGGTTTTCCAAAAGATACAATCTCATTGGATTCAGCATATTTAGATAAAACCGTTCCGTTTATTGGATTAATGATTTTGCTTTTTTGAATTTGGTCATCAACTTGTTTGATTTGGACATCAATAGATTTCAACTCGTTAACAACTGGTGCATTCTGTATTTCTACACTTCTTATTTGGTTTTTAATCACATCTATTTCACCAACCACATCATCCAATTGTTTTTGCGTGCCTGCGTTGTCTTTTATTAAATTTTCTACTCTAGTTTTGTCGGTGTTAGCTGTTTTTAATTTTGAATTTAAAACGGCAATTTGTGATAAAACACCTTTAGATTTTGAACCAATTACTGTTTTTGAAACCTGTAACTGTTCCCGTTTTAATGTAAGTGCAATGGTGTCTATATAACCAATTAACTGTTCTTTTTGTAGCACATCACCTTCGTTTAAGTTAAACTGAATAAGCTTTCCATTATTTTCTGCCGAAATGGTGATTTCAGTAGCTTCAAAATTACCATAGCCATCGGCTTTACTATCGTTGTCATTGCAAGCGGATAAAAGCATTGTTATGGTTAGGGCAATTAGTATTGTTCTTATGTTTTTCATTGTTCTTTTATTTTGAGTCTCCTTTTAGGGTATTGTAATTGGCTTTGGCTAATTCCAATTGTGTTTTATGTTGGTTGAATAAATTTTCTGCTTCGTATAATTTGGTGAGTTCTGTAATATATTCAGAGGTGGTGATTATGCCATTCTTTAGTTGGGATTCCGAAGTGTTCACAACTTCCTGTTGTAAGTCAATAAGCTGTTCATCAATTTCTATGCTGCTTTCAAGCGTTTCAATTTCTTTAAGTTGCTCATTTAAAGCTGTGTTTGTATTCAGTTTAAAAACTTCCTCTTGATTACTTATCAATTCTTTAGAATAATCAAGTGCCTGTCTTTGCTTTTTGTTGTTGTTCCAATCAAATACATTCCAGTTTAACTTTAAACCAACTATGTAATATGAGGTAAAATCATTTTCCAGCATATTCAATCCTGGGTTGCCATAACCACCAGTTGCAAAACCATTGAGTTCAGGAACCGATGATTTGGATAATATGTTTTGTTGTTGTTGTATCTCTTCTTTTTGCAGACCGTACAATCCTAATTCTGGTCTGTTTAATTCTGAACCTGCGTTTATTGAGAGTAATGGTTTTTGAAACCCCGTTTCAACTGAAATCGGCAATCCAGTTAATGAAGATATAGATGCAATCAACTTTGATCTATTGTTGATTGCTTCTTGATTTTGCTGAAAAATTTTCAACAATTCAGTTTCAATGACTTTATCAGAAGTAGGCAATAACACACCATTTTTTATTCCCGATTTTACTTCATTTAATTTGCTGTTCAATTGCTGTTCCCTAATTTTTAGCAATGCTCTTTGTTCATCAATCAAAAGAATTGAAAAATATAATTGGTTTACACGCTGTTTTAGTTGATACACATTGACTTCAACCTCTTGTTGCTTTCTGTCGGTGATAATATTTTGCAAACCTTGTGACGCTTTAATTTTTCCGCCATTAAAAATCAATTGGTTAGCCGTAAGGGTAGCTCGATATTGATCATTGTTCAAGGGTTCTATGCCAGTGTTTGGCAAAGGAACCTCTGTAACATCACTCTGATAGGTCGCCTGGGCATTAAGATTAAGCTGTGGCAATGTCTTTGCTCTAATAGCCGAAAGTTCAACTTCCTTTTGTTGCTCTAAAATAGCACGTTGTTTAACGAGAGGGTAATTTGTTTTCAAACCTTCATAACATTCATTTAGACTAATGGTGTTTTGGGTATAACCAAAAATCGTTGTTAGAAAAAAGAGTCCGAATAGATATATGGCTTTCATAAGCTTATTTTTTTATGGCATTAATAATGAAATCAGATACTTCTTTCTTTCGAGCTTCCAATAACATTTTGTACGCCTTGTCATCAACATTTGTAAATGCTTTAATTAATGGAGAGGCTACAAAAGGAAATATATTTAAGGACAGTATGTTAATGAACAATTGTTCGGCATTTATTGGAACAATATTGCCAGTTTTCACTTCATTTTTTACTTGAAGTTTAAATTTATCAATGTTCGGAAAAGCAACATTTTTCTTTATTTTCTCAATGAATTTTGGATTTCTATTAAGTTCCTGAATAATGAAGTTTGGCAAATAAGGGTGTTTTATAATAAAACTAATATAATTGTGTGTAAACTTTTTGATTTTATCTTCTAATGAAGAGTCATCATTAAGAATAGCATTGAGCTGTGGTGCTAATAAAGAGAAGGCCTTTTTAAATACAGCCTCGAACAAGAGTTGCTTGCTTCTGTAGTAATAATGTAACATTGCCTTATTGATGCTTGCTTTGTCGGCAATTTCTTGCATTCTGGCACCATCCATTCCTTTAGATTGAAATATTTTTTGTGCTGCTTCTAATATTTGTTCTTCAGTTTTATTGTCTTTATGTTTTGCCATAATTTAACCATTAAGTTTAACCATATGGTTAACAAAAGTAAATAAAAAGATTTAAAAAGAAGCACATTACCAGAAATTTGTGGTTTTAATATGAATAAGGCTAACAAAAGTAGTAAGCAACGAGGCATAATGTAGTTGCTTGGGGAAAGACGGCTGAAATCATTGAAAAGTTTGTCACCAAAGGAAAGGAAATCGCCATTGAGGGCAAATTAACCTCAAGAAGTTATGACGATAAAGATGGTAATAAACGCTATATCACAGAAGTGGTTTGTAACGAACTGCTGATGCTTGGTAAGTAAAAAAATCCTAAATGAATATTATTAAAAAAACACAGACCCAACAGGTCTGTGTTTTTTTATTTGCTTCTAAAAGTATAATTTGATTACCGCATTGGTTGTAAGACCCAGAGAAAATCTTGAAAACTGGTCAGCTTGGTTATCAGTGTTGATTCTGTAATACTGATTGATGATGTTTTCTTTATTGGAGACATTCCAAACTGAGACTCCAATTTCTGAACGAAAAGTGTTACTTATCTTAAATTTATACATTGCTGAAGCATCAATCCGTAAATAGTTATCTAGCCTTTCAGAATTTGCGGCATCAAAATTCACTTCATTATTTAGGACTTCATTTCCTTCAATGGGAATTGAGGTTGGTTTTCCAGTTCTGTAATTTAAACCTGCTGATATTTTCCAAGTATCATTGCTGTAGGTGCTTCCAAAAGTAATGGAATGAGTGATGTCAAAATTACTTGGAAATTCTCCTTCAAGAGTTTCAAAATTGTAGGTGTTGTCGATATAGGAATAACTCAACCAGCTATCAAAATTCTTAAACTGTTTTCTTAACAAAAACTCAGCTCCATAAGCATCGTAACTTCCTTTAGCTCTTGTAAACTCGTACTTTGTAGTAAAACTTTGGCTTTGAGTAGTAATACCATCAACTGTTTTATAAAATGCCTTGGCATCCAATAACCATCCTTTGTTTTTAAAGAGAATCCCTATAGAGGCTTGCTTACTTTTAAGAATAGGAATGCTATCGTTATCGGTAAGTTGCCAACGTCTTTTTTCAATCCCTAAAAAATCATTTTGAAAATTAATGATTTGAGATGTGTTTTGGTGTTTAAATTCTCCCAAAGCTTCAATTTCAATATGTTCTCCAATGGCTTTTCGTACATTCAAACGAGGCTCAACAATAAGCTCATTAAATTCTGAAATATAGTTGACCCTAACACCAACTTTTGCCGAAAAATCATTATTCTCATTCTGAAAATGAATTTGTCCAAAACCAGCATGTTCTCTTAATACTTCAGAATCTCTACGGACAAAACGAGGTACATCAATATCATTGAGATTTACCACTTCGTTTTCCACTAAGGCATAACCGAGTTTGAAATTAAAACGATCCATGTTGTACAAACCTTCAAGTCTTAAGCCTGTTTCAGACACACTATTTTCCTGAAGAAAACGCTGTTGCTGTAAAATATTGGCATTAATAGCTTCTAATAGATATTCGGTATTATAAACACTAAAAACAGTACTTAGGTGTTCTGACCATTGTCTTTGATAATTTAATCCAAAAACCAGACTGTTTTGTGACACACTGCTTTCTCGGGTTTGCAAGACATTGTTCAACAATGCGGTTTCGTCAAAGGATAGATTATTGTTAATGAGTAAAAAGTTTAGCCGTATCTTATCTTTATCGGTAGGCGTATAGAGCCAACGTAACGATGTGTCATAAAAATCAAAGTTTTGATTTGAGTTACTAACTTCAGTTGCATTGTCTGCTACTTCAGTATCCTGTGTAACTCTATCGAAATAAACCTCATATGTAGGAGTTCTCAAAAGATCGTCCAAAGATTTTCGTCCAGCAATTTGTAAAGATGATTTGTTCCCTGTCGGAATATTAGCAAAGAGATTAGCATTAATAAAGTTGAGGTCAAAATTGCCACTAAAATCAGATTGCACCTGTTCTTTGGTAGTCATATGAATGGTTCCCGAAACGCCATCTGTTAAAGAGACATCACTACCATTATTTATTAATTTAGCAGATTGTGTCATAGACGGATTAAAACTGGATATAAGTCCGAAAAAATGACCCGATTGATACATTTTGATGTCATCCCAAAGAATTAGGTTTTGGTCATGTGAACCACCTCTGATGTTAATATTCGAAACCGTTTCATCTACACTATTCACTCCTGGTAAGGCCTGAACGGTTTGTAGTACATCAGATTCTATAAGACCAGGTAATAAGGTGAATTTTTCATAATCGATAACCGTACTTCCTTCTTGTGTTTTATCAATACCTCTCACAAGATAAGCTTTCACAGTTACGGTATTGATATTTTCTTTATGCTCAATCATGCCTAAAGTTTCACAAGATTCAAACGAAAAAAATTTGGCTTGTCGTTCAATGGTCTTATAACCTAAAAATCGAATTTGAATAATGTCTTCTAAAGATTGGAGTGCTATTTCAAAATAGCCATTATCGTCACTTACTGCATAACTGGTTTTGCTACTAATGGTTGCTCCGGAGAGTTTTTCCTGTGTAATCGCATCCTGTAGATAGGCACATATTTCAACTATTTTACTAATAGCGATAATGCTTTCTCCTAGTTTGGAAAATACAAGCTTGGTTTGACTTTCTAGATTTTTGATTTTGGCGTTCAGGCTCCAATCCGTTTTTGGAGGAATGACATAAATAGCATCCAAACTACCACTTTCATAATTGAAAGTGACCTCATGAATGGAACTGATCTCATTCAAAACCGTGACAATTGGTTGCTTTTCCTGTTCACTTTGTCCGAAACTTAAGAAACAGCAGAAAAGACCAAAGTAAAGTAATACTAAGGTTTTAGTTGGAAGCATTCGTTATAATAATCTCATTATTATCTTCCATTACATAGGATAAGTTAAGAGGATTGGTAATAGATTTAAGGGCATTGTCTAAATCTTGATGTTCAAAGGCACCAGTGAAATTTAAGTCTGGATTGCCTTTGTAAGTTATGGTTACTTCAAAATGTTTTTCAAGTTCAGCTATGACGTCTGCAACCGAAGCATTTTGAAATTCACTTCTGTTTTTAAGCCAATAAGGCTTTGATACAACAACTATCGACTCTTTTTCGTGACCAGCAATAAAAGTTATTTCCGAACCTGCTGGTAGTTTTTTGACGGTATTGTTATAGCTTACCTGAACCAGGCCTTCATAACAGGAAACCTTAAAAATGCTATCTCTTGATAACACATTGAATTCTGTACCCAAAACACTTACGGTTCCGTAATTGGTATTGACATCAAAACGTTGACCTTTCTCCACATCAAAAAAAGCTTCTCCATCAAGTTCTAATTCTCTTTTCTCACTCCAGCTATTTTTGTTGTAAACTAATTCCGATAGTTGGTTCAACTCAACCAAAGAGTTATCAGGAAGTGTAACTTTTGTCGTTTCACTAGCTAGAGTTTGTATGTTGGCTTCTTGATTATAGAATAGTGTGAAGTAAAGTCCGAGAGCTACAACAATCACACTGGCAATTTTCAATAATGGATTGAACCAATGTAGTTTTCGAACAGGTTTTTTATGGTTTTCATAACGTGCCTTAAACGTTTCAAAATCATTCAATTGGGTGTGGTTTGAGGCTTTGAAATGTTGGGCATAATCTACAATAAAGGAATTGAAGTCGGCATCATCCAATTGTTGGAAGGCTTTCTTTTCTTCTGCAGACAGCTCGTTTTTTAACCATTTTTCTATCAATTCATCTTTCTTCATGAGATGGGTATTTTATAGTATAACAACTTCAATTGTATTTCTCCTGATTATTTTTTTCGAAATGCTTCAAGTTTTTCTTTTAGAACACTAAACGCACTATAAATTCGATACTCTACCACTTTTTGTGTGACGTTTAGCATTTCAGCAATTTCCTTATGGGTTTTGCCTTCTACTTTACTTAGTAAAAACGCAACACGCTGTTCTTCTGAAAGTGATTCCAAGACCTTTTGGTAACGTTCGGCAAATTGCTCCTTTTCTAAAATAAATTCAGGCGTTTCGTAAGTGTATTTTTTCGGACTTTCCTGTTGGTGTTTGAGAACTACCTTTTGGTGTTTGAGCTCATTTAGAACTAGATTATTAGCTACTGTAAAAAGGAATGATTTGGCTTTAGAAAAATTTACAGTCTTGCAGTTGTCCCATAACTTGATAAAGGCTTCCTGTGCTTTATCATCTACATTAATTTGTGAGCCAAACTTGTAATATAAAAAGTTGTGCAAGTCTTGTCCGAGACTTTTATATAAGCGTTCAAAAACGCGTTCCTCACAAATATGTTCTGGGAGATCGTTGTTCACAAATCATAATTTGTATCTAAAATAGCACATTTTTTTTGAGAATTGTATCAGGAGATTTTAACGCCAGGTTGTTAGATAAGAAAGTGTCTCTAAAAATTTATAAATGGGATACTATTCTTTTAATGACTTATCTATGGCTAATACACAAAAGATAACTAATTGTAATAATTTGAAAAAGACCACCCAATTAGTGTACCAATTATCAGAATTGAAAAAAGAGGAATTGGAGGTGTATGAACAAAAAATCAGACATCTTCAAGATCAATTAAAAATAAACCCTCAAAGTTCTGTGATAAGGTACAAGCTTCAAATGGCAAAATTACGTTACCGACAGTTGATGAAAACCGCTAAAGGGCTACAGCAATTAGAACAAAAAATAGAATTTTTAAATATTTTTTCAGGAGAATCCAAAACCTAGTTGTTATATAAATAAACACAACAGAAGACAGAATTAATTTAAACCAATAATTATGAAAACCCAAAGTAAATCCATTTATCTATTCTTAAGCCTCGCAATTATGCTGCTCATAGCATCTTGTAGAACGGAAGACGACTTAAGTATTGACCCTCCAGCCGACGAAAACATCGAAGCTGATTCTGCTGTTGCGCAACTCATGAGTAGAACGGCATTCAATGATGGTTCTTATGATAACATTATTGATTATGCTAGTTGTGTAAGTGTTGAATTACCGGTTACTGTGACTGTAAATGGCATTGAACTCACCATTACTGATGATAGTGGTTATCAAGACATTGAAGATATTATCGACTTATTTGATGACGATGTAGATTCTGTTGTCATCACGTATCCAATCACCATAGTGCTATCAGATTATTCAACTGTTATGGTCAATTCAGATTCAGAATTGGCGGCACTTACAGTCAATTGTGTAGGTGATAATATCGATGATGATGATATTGAGTGTATCGATTTTCAATATCCAATTACAGCGTCTGCTTTTGATGAAAACAATGAATTGATTCTTACCATCACCATCAACAATGACAATGAAATGTACAATTTTATTGATGATTTAGATGATTACGCTGCGGTGACTATCAACTTCCCAATTACGGTGATTTTTGCTGATGATAGTACACAAACCATAAATAGTATTCAAGAATTGGCTATGGCTATTGAAGATGCTGATGATACTTGTGACGAAGACGACGATAACGATTTTAACGATGATGATTGTGACAATTGTACCACAGACTTACTATCTGATACGCTTACGCAATGTCCAAATTGGTATATAGATGATTTAGAGCGCAATGATGATGACCTTGAAGATAATTACTCTGGATATCTGTTTTCCTTCAATGCAGATAATACGGTAATGGTATCATGGAATAATGGTGCTCAAACCGAAAGTGGCACATGGAGCGCCAGTGGTTCTGGAAATAACATCTCTTTCGATATCAGTATTCCTGGTTTTGATGATGTAAATGATTCTTGGATTCTTCATGAAATAGAAAATGATGATGATGACGAGTTGGAAGTTAATTTTAGAATTGGTGACGATGATGAATTGGAATTTAAAAGCAATTGTTCGGGTAATGGAAATATTGATGATTCAGCTTTGGTAAACGCCTTAACTAATGGTGACTGGTATGTAACTTACTTTTTTGATGATACCGATGAAACGGCAGATTTTTCTGATTATGTTTTCAACTTTGCCTCAGATAATACAGCCACAGCCACAGATTCAAGTGGATCTACCAATGGTATTTGGGCGAGCACCTCTGGAGACACAACGCCTCTTGGTTTGATCTTAAACTTTGGAACCAGTATCCCTTTAGATGAATTAGAAGATGATTGGGATGTTTTAGAGGTTACCAATGACATCATTAGACTAAAGGATATTAGTGGAGGCGATGGTTCGGAAGACTTCCTGACTTTTGAAAGAACCCCTTTTGAAGGTGGTAATGGGAATGATGATTTGGTAAATATCCTTTCAGATGGGTTATGGATTGTGGCATCCTATATTGAAGATTCAGATAATCAAACCGGAAATTACACTGGTTATGAACTGGATTTTGATAGTGGTGGAACAGTTACTGCATCCAACGGAAGCAACACTAACAATGGAACGTGGTCGGTTTTCAGTAATGGTAATGAAGTGATGCTAGACTTTGGAACTGATATGCCATTCCAAGAATTTAATGACGATGACTGGGACGTGATCTCCTCATCAGATACCGAAGTGGTGCTTCAAGATGTCAGTGGTGGCGGAGGCGGAACCGATACCTTAACCCTTCAAAAATTATAATTGCTAACAAAATTTTTAAAAACAAGTATTATGAAACGAGTATTTTTTTACGGACTCTTATTAATGTTGAATTTTTCCTTAATGTCATCTATGTGCTCTAGCGATGACGACGATAATAGCCCAAACGACAACAGCCAACAAATAGCACAAATACAAAATACAGCAGAGTCAGGAACCTGGAGAATCACAAACTTTGTCGATTCAGGACAAAATGAAACCTCAGATTTCACGGGCTATAACTTTAGCTTCAATTCTGATGGAACATTGGTAGCTACCAATGGTTCAAATACGGTTTCGGGAACCTGGTCCGTTACAGATGACAGTAATAGCAGTGACGATAGTAGTAGTGATGATGATATTGATTTCAACATCTTTTTCCCAGTTCCAGAGAGTAATAATTTTGAAGATCTCAACGATGATTGGGATATCGTAACTACTTCCTCTAATACAATTGAACTTATCGATATCAGTGGAGGAAACGGCGGAACCGATTTTCTCACTTTTGAAAGAAATTAAATAGTGTTAGTTTATAATAATCAATTTTCCCTCAATTGCCCCATTAAAATTGATTAATAGCAGTCGGCCATGATTATTTAAATCATGGCTGACTTTTTTATGAGTCTCACTAACGGGAGATTTTTAGTGTTTGCTTAGCTTCATTCCCTAGTTCATCAACAACAGTTATAACATGCTCGCCTACTGAAGGCAAAACAGCCAATTCGTGAATGTCTTTTGTAGTGCCAACATAGCGTTCATCAAGATACCAAAACACTCTGGTTTCTGGTTTTGAATGAGCAATTTTTAAAACCAAAGTATTGGTTGTGCCATCAAAATCCTTAGGCAAAAACAAGGTGTTATCCTCTTTAGGATAAATAAAATTCATGCTTACTTGTAAATCTCCTGAACAATCGGAACGCAACTTAGGTAACGGTTTATAAAACGGATTTTTAGTTTTGTAATAGTAGGCCTTCAATGGCGATAACACAAACCATGGTTTATGCTTTATGTTTTCAATAGCTTCGCAAGATGAATTTACTTGATAGCTTTCAGAAGCATCTACATGAACCAACACATGATATGGGCAGGGTTCAGTCTTTAATCCGCTAGTCTGAATGTATCGCATTTCGATGTCTTCACAAATAGATGAAGCACGATGACCACTTTGTTTGCAAATAGATACTTCATGCATGGCATCAAACGGTTTCGAAAACCAATCACTGTTAGGCAATAAATCAAATACCTCAAAAAGAATGGGAGCAGCTGTTTGAACACCTACCAATCCAGGCCGACCTTCACCATCGGCATTGCCAACCCAAACACCAACGACATAATCTTTAGTGGTACCAATAGCCCAAGCATCCCGAAACCCAAAACTGGTCCCTGTTTTCCAAGCAATAGCCTTAGAGTCATCGAAAAACTCCCAACTTTCATTGCCTTCTGGACGGTTGACTTCTTTCAGACTTTGATAGGTTAAGTAAATGGATGCGGCATCAAATAAAGTTTTCCTGTTGGACTTGTCGCCAAAATCTATCCTTTCTGAACTTATAAATTTGGGTTCAATAATCTCATTGCTAAAATATTCACTTGAGGTTTCGGTATAGTGGTTTAGGGTAGAAGACATGGCAGCATAGCTTTTACATAAGTCCCATAAATTACTTTCGGCACCTCCTAGAATAAGTGATAGGCCATAATGATTGGCATTATACTTTACATCCTTAAGCTGAAATTGCTTGAGGTATTGGTAAAACCGATCCAAGCCAAAATCTTGAAGCATACGAACGGCAGGTACATTTAACGATCTTGATAAAGCATGACTAGCAGGAACGACTCCATCATATTCATTATTGAAGTTTTCAGGATGGTAACTTCCAAATTGAGACGGAATGTCTGCCACTAATGTATTGGGTAACATATCACCAGCATCTAACATTGATGCATATAAAAACGGTTTCAAAATGCTTCCAGTACTTCGAGGTTTGTCAATGATATCCACGTCTTTTTGATGCAAACGATCGGTTGGTGTATTTCCAACATAGGCTAAAACTTCACGTGTATGAACATCTAGAATAAGCACTGCAGCATTGTGAATCTTGTTTTGTTTTAAACGATTGTAATGCTGCTTTACAATTTGATTGGTGCGTTTTTGAAGCTCAGGGTCAATAGTCGTTTGGACGCGCTCACCTTGATGTGTTTTTGCTGTCTTTTGAAGTAAATGTGGGGCTGTTTGCGGTAAGGCATAGGGTTTTTGTGGTAGTTGCTCTGAAATGGACAAGTTGTAGGTTAGCGAATCAATTATGCCATTTTCCAATAGTTTTTTGAGAAGTCTATTCCGTTTTTCAAGCAAACGTTCTTGATTTTTGCCAGGATAAATCAAGCTTGGTGCATTTGGTAAAACAGCCAATGTAGCACTTTCCGCCCATGATAAATACTGTGCATCACGATTAAAATAGCGCCATGCTGCTGCATCCAAACCTACGACGTTACCGCCAAAAGGAGCATTGCTACTGTAAAAGGCAAGAATTTCATCTTTTGAATGACGCAATTCCAATCGCGTAGCTAGAATGATTTCCTTAAACTTTTCAAGATAGGTGCGTGATTTCCCTTTTCGCGATAATCGAATGACTTGTTGGGTTAAGGTACTGCCGCCTCTTTTGATTTCCCCAGAACTGATATTATCTTTAAAAGCTTTAAAAATGGAAACAGGATTGAACCCTGGGTGCTTATAAAAATACGCGTCTTCAAAAAGAACGATACAGGTTTCAAATTTCTTAGGAACACTATCATTATGAGGAAAACGCCATTGACCATCGCTCGCTATTTGGGCACCTAATAAATGATTGTTTTTTGAGGTTATTACAGTTGCGGTTGGATCCTTAAAAAGGTCAGATGGCAAACAGAAAGCGTACCAAATACTAAGCAGTATTATGAGGATGGTCTTCTTTTTATGACGTCTTATAAAGTTTTTTATCCTATACATTAGCTATACTATAACGTTATAGTTGTCTAAATGGTTGTTAAATCTATGAATTATAAGAATATTCCTAGCATTATCCTTTATATTTAAACGTGATTAAGACGCTTTTTTTTCATAAGATAATCCTAATTTTTTGTGTATTTTTTGCTTCAGAAAGGGCTTATGCACAATTAGGGTTTTGTCAGGGTAATTCTGGTGATCCTATTTTTGTTGAGGACTTTGGAACTGGACTTACCAATACACCATTACCTCCAGGAACTACCACTTACAATTATGCTGATGGTATTGATCCTGATGACGGATTTTATACGGTGTCTAGCAACACCAATTATTTCGATTGGTTTGATATAGATGACCATACTCCTGATGATGTTGATGGGCGAATGTTGGTTGTGAATTCCAATTTTAATCCAGGGGAGTTTTATAGAACTACCATTTCGGGATTATGTGAAAACACATCTTACGAATTTTCAGCTTGGATTGTGAACTTGACACCTTCCAATGGATTTTGTGGTGCAGGAGCTATTCCTGTAAATGTGCGTTTTGAAATATGGGATAACACCAATACAAATCTACTAGCGACTGGTGATACTGGCAATATAAACAGTACAATTACACCAAATTGGTTACAATATGCGTTGGTGTTTCAGACCATTCCTGGGCAAACTTCTGTTATTCTAAAAATGATCAATAATGGATCTGGCGGATGCGGAAATGATTTAGCCATTGATGATATCGCTTTTAAAAGTTGTGGCGATTTTATTTCGGCTACTGATACATCTAATAATATGTCTGTAGCATTATGTAGTAATGAAACCCCATTTTCAACAACCATAACTGCAACACCCGACAATACCGTTTTCAGTAATCATTTTTATCAATGGCAAGAAAGTCCAGATAACATGAATTGGACAGATATTTTAGGGGAAACAAGTGACATGTTATCGGTTTCAAATATCACAACAACAACATATTATAGAGCAAAAGTAGCAGAGTTTGCTGCTAATTTAAATAATGAAGATTGCATTACGTTTTCAGATACCTACATCGTATTTATTACCGAAGTTGCTGATTTCCCTGTTTTGGAATGCTGGCAATCTGCAACTTTAAATGACATTACTTGTAATTGGGATATCACTGGAACGCAACCAGCAGAACCTACCAATCTGGAATGTTGGCAAACGGCAAATTTCAACGACTTAACCTGTTCTTGGGAAATTACAGGAACAGAACCAATTGAGCCTACAAATTTGGAATGCTGGCAATCGACATCCTTCAATTCAGGTATATGTTCTTGGGAAATTATCGGGACTGAACCTATAGAGCCAACTAATTTAGAGTGTTGGCAAAGTGCTAATTTTAATGTATCAACATGCTCGTGGGAAATCTCCGGAACACCACCACCTGAACCAACGGATTTGGAGTGTTGGGAAACGGCAAACTTTAACCAAACAGCCTGTGTATGGGAAGTGTCCGGAACACAACCATTAGAGCCTTTAGATTTAGAATGTTGGCAGACAACAACATTTAATATTTCGACTTGTACATGGGATATTTTAGGCACTCAACCTATTGAACCTGAAACAGAATGTTGGGAAACCGCTGTTTTTAATGATACAACCTGTTCTTGGGATGTAACGGGAACCCAACCCGAAGAGCCAACAGATTTAGAATGTTGGGAAATAACGATCTTCAACAACGATACTTGTGAATGGGAAATTATTGGTGAACAACCTATTGAATATGTCGAAGACTATATAGGTTTATGTGAAAACGATGAGGTCACACTTCAAGCCGATTCTACAATTCCAAATGCGACATTTCAATGGGACTCAGGAGAAACTTCAGAATTTATAACTGTAAGTTCTCCTGGAACTTATGTGGTAATCAGTACTGATGGTTGTGAAACCATTCAAAAAACAATAACTGTTGAGCAATGGGATATTCCGATAATTCAAAACATTCAATCTGATGGGAACGATATAGTGATTTCATTGGTCAATTCTGGAAATTATATCTATTCCTTAGATGGCATTAACTACCAATCCAGTCCGATATTTTTTGATATTCCAGGAGGAAAATATACGATTTACATTAGGCATGTGGAATGTTCAGATGTGATTAGTCAAGACTTTATACACTTTTTTATTCCCAAGTATTTTACGCCTAATGGTGATGAATTCAATAACACGTTTCACCTCAAAGGTATTGAGTGCTTTTCCAATTGGCAGGTCTATATTTTTGATCGCTTCGGAAAATTACTTTTTTCTGCTGAAAACACTCCAGTCATTTGGGATGGTAAATACCTTGGAAACGATTTGCCAGTTTCAGATTATTGGTATTTCATTACCATTGACGGACAAGAATTTAAAGGTCATTTTACTTTAAAGCGTTAGGTGTTTAGGATTTGAGAAACTCATATTCTCGTTCCACTTTACAAATCTGAACTTTATACCAACTATACCAATCCTTGATGCCTTTTTTCTGAGCTAATATATGTTCAGATTGCTGTTTCCAAGCCTTAATGGCTTCAAGACTTTCCCAATAACTAATAGTAATTCCTTTTTTGTCACGAGCACTTTCAATACCTAAATATCCTGGTTGCTTTTTAGCTAAGTCTTCCATTTGATGCACCATCTCAAGATAACCTTCGGTAGTATCGGAAAAGGTCGATATAAAAATCACCGCATAAACGTCTTGTTTCATAATTTATTATCAGAATTACTTTTCAACTGTTATCCATTCACCTTTGGTTCGCACAAAATAATCATTGTCATACATAGCTTCTACTTGTGTGCCTGGCAAATAGTAAGTGCCTAAATAGGAAGCATTCAGTAAAACTGTGAATATTTTTGTGCCAGAACTGTGGTTTCGAGTGCCCAAATCAAAATAAAAGTTCACGCGATCATCTCTAATATCAGTATATCTAGCTGAACTGGATGTAGTGTCTCCATAATCGGTAAAGCGCGTGTTGACAATCTCCCAACCCGAAGGAAATATCTGTGTCAATGCCACATCATTTAATCGTCTGTTATCTTTGTTGCTCACCTTTATTCGAGCTACAAAGTCCTCACCTTGTTTAAGTTTAGAAGCATCAATACGATTGCCCTTTAAATCTAGGTAAATCACAGCAACACCTAAGCCGCGTTGCTCAGCCAATTCTTCTCCTAAAGGTAATTTTCCAGAATTTAAAACCCGAACAAATATCAGGTTATTCGACTTATTTTGAAGTGCTAAAAGATTCGTTCCATCAACTACAGCAAGCTCACGTTGTGCAATGGTGCTTTCAGTATCAATGGTTTCTGACTTACCATTAAAACTGTATTCAAAATTCATGTTTTTACCACCATTGGCTTCTACCAATTTAGCCATTGCCAATAAATTGTAAGCTGTGGTTTGTGTGCTCATCCATTGACTACTAGACAAATCCTTTGCAATGGTTTTTGATAAATCCCTTACGTTAGGATGCTTGGTTAAGATCATAGTTTCCAATGCCATAGCACGATTTCTATTGACTGAACCATAAGTGTAATAATCATTGTCTTTAGGTTTGAAATCAATGTTAGCAGTTTTTGAAATGGCATCACTCGCTTCGGTTTGACCAGCTAAAGCATATGCTGCTGCCAATCGCCATTTGGCTTCATTTGAAATCTCTTTAAATTCCCTTAGCCTATTCATTGCTGCTAAATCAGCTTTTCCAGCCAGTGCTAAGGTGTATAAACGATAGGCTTGTGCTAAATCAGAATTGTAACGTCTATAACTTGGTCGCCAATCTCGAGCGGCTTCTTTTTGGTAACGTAACCAATTACTCTTGAAAGTCAACGGAAGCACATAACCTTTCTTTTCGGCTTCAATCATAAAATGACCAGCATAACTTGTGCCCCAATCATTGGCTGTATTTTCTCCCATCCAATAGCTCATACCACCATTTGGACGTTGGAAATTGCCTAAGCGTTTGATGCCATTTTCAATATTGGATTGTATTTCCTGTCGCTTTTTATAGGTCAAATCAAAAATATCACTCAAATACAATTGAGGAAACACACTTGAGGTTGTTTGTTCAACACAACCATGTGGATACTGAATTAGATATTGTAATCGTTTTGAAAAATCCATTGGAGGCAAGGTTGAAAATTCTACAATAGCCGAATTGGTTCCTGCAACACCAAACGTTGAGAATTGAAGATCTACTTTAGAGTTAGCTTCCAGTTCTGCAGTTTCAAATTTTGAGGTAATCGGATTCGGATTCACAACATCTAATTCCACTTTATAACTTGAACGTTCTCCATTTCCAGTGGCTTTGACCTCAACGGTATTAAAGCCTTTGGCTTTGCTCACATCCAATTCAAAATATGCCATCTGCTCATCAGGTTTTGAAAAACGCAATTGTTGTGTTGCATTTCCAACGATAGAAATTCCATCACTGAGCTCAAGGCTTATAGTCACATCTTTAACGTTGTTTTCCATTGCAAAAACGGTTACTGGCAAGGTGACTTTTTCTCCTGGACTCAACTTGCGAGGTAAGGTTGCCAAAACCATCAATGGTTTTTTCACTTCAACCGATTTGTCAGTACTACCATAGGCCTCCGAGTTCTTATTACTAGCCACAACCATGGTTCTTACAGCACCAATATAGTTAGGCATGGTGATTTTATGGGATTGTTGTTCTCCTGCTTTCAATTCGAAAGGTCCTAAATAGCGTACCACAGGTTTAAATCGGTTGGCTTTTTTGTTTTTGCCTTTAGCCGCACTGCCGTCACCTCCAATTGCGAACACTTGATCAATGCTTCCTGAGTATGCACCAATCACATCATCAAACATGTCCCAAGTCTTGACACCTAAGGCTTCACGTGCATAAAACTCGCCCCAAGCATTAGGTGTTTTAAATCGGGTTAAGTCTAATAAACCTTCATCAACTATCGCAATGGTATAGGTCATTGGTTTGTTGTTTTCTTCTGAAACAGTGACTTCAAACTCTTGTTCTGGACGTAAAACATCAGCCATTTGGAGTTTGGGCTCGAGTATGGTTTTTGGGTCTTCAACCATGATAGGAATCACACCATAAAGACGAATAGGTAAATCATTACTGGTGATGGCATGTGGTTGTAATAAGGAAATATTCACAAATACGTTAGGAGCCATTTCAGAAGTAATTGGGATTTGTACTGAAGTCTCTCCAGATTTGGTTTTTACCCATTTGTAATCAATCACCTCGGAACCATTTTCAATACTCAATAAGGCACGACCTTCATCTCCTGAAGGAAACTTTATCGTCGCAGTTTCGCCAACATTGTAATTGGTTTTATCGGAAGCAAAGACCAACATTTTAGCGGCTTCTTTATCATTTCCTGTGGACATACCTGACCAGTTTTTATAGAAATAAGCGGTTCGACCTGTGGCATGACCACTCACAGGATCATAGATTCTGATTAAATATCGGCCACGCTCATTTTCAGGAATTTTAATGGTAAAGTTTGTTTTTCCATTGGCATTTGTAGATGCTTTTTGTTCTAAAACAGGTCTGTGATAACTACTGGAAACATAGCTTGATAGATTATCATAAGACGAGTTCCACCACCAACGCCATTCAATTTTGTAGACTTTAATTTCTAAATCTTGTCGTTCAACAGGTTGTCCGTTTTTATCAACGACTGCCAAATCAAATGTCTGATTGGTATCCGTAAAATAAGAGCCATAATAATTACCTTTAGGCGAACGCAATCCAACATAAGAGTCATATGGCGAATAGGTTTTTGTAAAGGCATCAATGGAAAAATCACCACCGTTTTCAAACGCTCTCACCAAGAATTGGGCATTGAGCATTCCAGGAGCATTTTTTCCAATATCGAGTTTGGTGTTGATTTGAGATGTGCCATCAGCATTAAGATTACCTTCAAAAATGTTTAACTCTTCCGAATTGAATTGTCGTGTTGGATCATTGAATACATAGTTTTTCCAACCTTCAAAACTTGTATAAGAACTACTGAATTTGGCTTTCACTTCAGCTTTGATGTTTTTTGCTGGAGCACCATGCAGCCATTTCACATCCAATTGCCCTTGCAAGGGTTTTGAACTTGAAAGCACCTCATCTTCAAAATCAATTTTGATTTTCAAACGGTTTGGTTTTACCGTTTCAATCTTTAGCGTTTTGTAAAATTGCGCTCCTCCTACCGAAACCTTGGCATTATAGTTTCCGGTTTTACCTTCCGAAGCTGTTGGAACTATAAATTTATAAACATTATTTAAATGCTCTGAAGTCACTTTTTTGAAGACGAGTTTTCCATTAGGATCAGTAACTTCAAGTTTTACGGGATGACCTTCAGGTAAGGTATTGGCTTTGTCATTCAGCATAAAAGTAAGGAACAAAGAATCGCCTGGTCGCCAAACGCCACGTTCGCCATAAATGTAGCCTTTAAGTCCGCGTTGCAAGGTTTTTCCAGACACATCAAACTTACTTAAGGATAAGGAGTTACCATCGGCAAGCTTTATATAACTTTTACTTCGTCCTTTGGAAACAATAGCAAAACTTGCAAATCCATTAGCTTCAATTGAAGCCAAACCATCTGTATTCGTGGTTTTGGAATCCATTTTCTGTTGCTGGTAATTATATAAAGTAACAGAAGCACCAACTTCAGGATTGGTGGTCAAGATATTGGTGACAGCAAAATAATAGTGATTATCAGCATCTTGTTTTACAATAACACCCAAATCGGAAGCCAATAGATTTTGACCAATAATGGTATTGTCATTGTAATAAGCATCATGGCAAGGGTTGTCACGTTGTCTCCAATTGTATACATAATCTCGATAACGATAGGCACGATTATCCCAATACGCTTCTTCCCTTAAATCATCTTCTTCAGAATAGGAGTCCATTTCATAATCGTATGCCATGAAATCCTCTTCGTAATAGTCGTCGTATTCATCATTGTCATTTAAAACGGCATCTGGATTTGAGCTACAGTCGTAAAGCGAATAGCTTCTATTGAAACTCAGTTCAACGCGATAGATAGCACCTGCATCAGCTTTGAAAAATTTCGACAAATCGATACTGTAGGCTTTCCATTTTCCAAGATTTTCAGCAGCCGTTTGCAATTGAATGGTTTGCTTAGCAATGCGACGACCAACGCGTTTGATTTCATTTTCATTGTTGCTGTTTAGCATGTTGTCCTGAAGAAATTGAAGCACATTATCTTCAAAAATCTTGATGACTCTTACATCCACAGCACTGAGGTTGACTGCTTCAAAATTGAATTTAAGATCATTAGAATTTGGCAGTATGGTTCCGTTGCTTATCAAACGTACCCTTGGCTTTAGGTCTTCAAAGGAAATGGTTTCAGAAAAGGTGTTTTTCAATTTATAGCCTTCTGAATTTGTGATGCCTTGAAACACATCGACTTTAAGGTTTCCAACAAGTTTTCCTTCAGGATAGACTTTCAACACATTACCATCAACACTGAATTTTGGATTTTTTACATTTTGAATCATCACCAAACCTTCAAAATTTTGTTGGCTTTTCAGAGGGTCGGAAAAATTGACCGATAAATATTGTTCAGGACTTTTAATCGCTTCAACATTGACAATCGTAAAATTGTTTCGACCTGGAATTTTCACAGTATTTTCACCAATATTATCTGATTTTATAGCTGAACCGTTCCAAGAAATTTCTACTTCAGAATCGTCAACCAAACGTTGAATGCTATCAATTCTGAATTCAAAGTATTTGGCTTGCGCGTTGAGCTCATTGAAATGCAATTTTAAAGCCTTACCATTTTGACTTGCTTTAACCAAGGTTTTGGCATCTTCAACTGAGATAACATCAGCCGATTTTATTTCGGCTTCCAAATATTGCCATTGTTTGGAATACGATTGTAAATCTTTGGTGTTGATGCTGAAATTAGGAGTGATGGTTTTAAACTGAAATACATAATCTGAAAATTCTTTGGGAATGTTTTTATAAATCTCACCAAGCTTGACCTTTACCTTGTATTCTGTGGAAGGTTCTAAGTATTCATCAGGCGTAAAGATTAATGTGTGACTGTTAGCTGCTTTGAGTTTCCCTTCAACATATGGTGATACCTGAACCAAATCTGCTGTGATTTCTGTGTCATTTTCCCATCCTTCAACCTCGTTAGCAAGATTTATGGTAATTGGTTCAGTTACAGATTGCAATCCGGAAGAGGTATAGCTAATGTAATCTCTATATTTAAAAAGATTGTCGGAATCTTCAGTAATCTTATGTTTTTTGTCGCAAGACAATACAATTGAAAAGGCTAATAGAATGCTTAAAAAGTGATGTGATTTCATTGGTGCTGACGGTTTGGATTCAATTTTTGTGCAATCGTATGTTTCTACGAGATGAGTTAAAGTTAAGGCATATTAAACGATAATCGCAGTCTACTTATTAATATGTAGCCAACAAATTAGAATTCGTTCCTAAAGCTATAGAATCCGTTTTTCACATATAAACTAATCTTTATATATCCCAATTTTCAAATCGCCTTCGGCATTCATTTGTGCCCTATACATTCCAGCAGTATTGAATTCAGCAACCATATTCCCATTGTTGTCAATAGCAATAATACCACCATCACCTCCAAGTTCAGGCACTTTGTTTTGGATGACCTCTTGAGCAGCTTCTTTTAAGGTGAGACTTTTATACTGCATGAGTGCAGAAATATCATAAGCCACCATAGCACGAATAAAATATTCACCCCAACCAGTACTCGACACAGCACAAGAATTGTTATTGGCATAAGTTCCTGCGCCAATAATTGGAGAATCACCAATGCGACCATAACGTTTGTTTGTCATACCACCTGTTGAGGTTCCAGCAGCGAGATTTCCATGTGTGTCCAAAGCCGCACAACCAACCGTTCCAAATTTGAAATTTTTGATATCGCTATCATAGAAGTTGACACTAACTGATGTGGTATCAATAGTTGAATTAGTTTCTTTTTCTTGAATTCGTTTCAAAGCATTATAACGTCGTTCAGTATAAAAATAACTTGGGTCAACGATGTCCAAGCCATGCTCTTTAGCAAACCTATCAGCACCTTCACCAGACATCATGACGTGAGGAGATTGTTCCATAATCAGTCTAGCCAAATCAATCGGATTTTTTACAGTAGTAGTGCCTGCTGAAGCACCAGCATTTAAGGTTTTTCCATCCATTATAGAAGCATCAAGTTCATTGGTTTCCGTATTGGTAAATACGGCTCCTTTTCCTGCATTGAAAAGCGGAGAATCTTCAAGAACGTTTATGGTCTTTTGAACGGCATCCAAACTGCTTCCACCTTGTTTTAAAATGCTATGACCAACTCTAATAGCTTCTTCAAGTTTCGATTTGTAAGCCTTTTCCAATTCTGGAGTCATATTTTCCTTAAGAATAGTTCCAGCACCTCCATGAATGATGATGGCAAATGAATTTTGTTTGGCTTCAGAAACAGGAGTGTTGTCTTGTTGTTTTTGAACCTGTTCACCACAATTAAAACAAAATAATATCAAAAAAATAAGTCGAAAAGAGTTTGCCATAATAGAAGGAATTGATAGGTCACTAAAGTTACATTTTTAAGTGGCCCTCTTCAAGAGAAAACTGACTTTTTATTAGTAACTTCGCAACAAAATTCAATAAATCTCAAAAAACATATAGATATGGAAGCTATTGCTACCGATTTCGGAATAAAAGAAGCCTTAACGGAATTAGGCATTAAGGATATAAATGAAGGTACTTCTACAGGATCTGATAATTTTTCAAATGGTGAATTGATTGCATCGTATTCACCTGTAGATGGCCAGTTAATTGCCAAGGTAAAGTCAACCACAAAAGAAGATTACGAAAAGGTCATGTCTGTAGCAACCTCTGCTTTTAAAACTTGGCGATTGATGCCTGCTCCTCAGCGTGGTGAAATTGTGCGTCAGTTTGGAGAGAAACTGAGAGAAAAAAAAGAAGCCCTTGGAAAATTGGTCTCTTATGAAATGGGAAAATCGTATCAAGAAGGCTTGGGTGAAGTTCAGGAAATGATTGATATCTGCGATTTTGCAGTTGGACTATCACGTCAGCTTCACGGATTTACCATGCACTCTGAGCGTCCAGGACATAGAATGTACGAACAATACCATCCACTAGGCGTTGTAGGTATCATTTCCGCATTTAACTTCCCAGTAGCTGTTTGGTCATGGAATACAGCTTTAGCATGGATTTGTGGTGATGTATGTGTTTGGAAACCTTCTGAAAAAGCACCTATCTGTGGTGTGGCTTGTCAGAACATAGCAGCTGAAGTCTTTAAAGCCAACAATTTACCGGAAGGTATTTCTTGCCTTATCAATGGTGATTATAAGGTGGGTGAGTTTATGACAAAAGATAAACGTGTACCATTAATCTCTGCTACAGGATCTACAAGAATGGGTAAAATCGTCGCACAGGAAGTTGCAGCACGCTTAGGGAAGTCATTATTGGAATTAGGCGGAAACAATGCCATTATCGTAACGCCTGATGCCGATATTAAAATGACGGTTATTGGTGCTGTCTTTGGTGCTGTCGGTACTTGCGGACAGCGTTGTACATCAACACGTCGCTTGATCATTCATGAAAGTATTTATGACCAAGTTAAAAATGCAGTGGTTGATGCCTACAAGCAATTACGTATTGGGAATCCGTTAGATGAAAACAATCATGTTGGTCCACTTATCGATAAGGATGCCGTTAAAATGTATCAGCACGCCTTGGAAAAAGTTGTTGAAGAAGGCGGAAACATTGTTGTTGAAGGAGGTGTTTTGGAAGGAGAAGGCTACGAGAGCGGTTGTTATGTAAAACCTGCAATTGCGGAAGCTGATAATTCATTTGAAATTGTTCAACACGAAACATTCGCTCCTGTATTGTATTTACTAAAGTATTCAGGTGATGTTGAAAATGCCATCGATACGCAAAATAATGTAGTTCAAGGTTTGTCTTCAGCAATCATGACCAATAACCTTAGAGAAGCAGAACGTTTCTTATCACATGCTGGCTCCGATTGTGGTATTGCGAATGTAAATATTGGAACCTCTGGTGCTGAAATTGGTGGTGCCTTTGGTGGTGAAAAAGAAACTGGTGGTGGACGAGAGTCTGGTTCTGATGCTTGGAAAGTGTATATGAGACGTCAAACAAACACTATTAATTATACCACTGATTTACCTCTGGCACAAGGTATCAAATTTGACTTGTAATTAATTACAGAATAAATTTCTAATAAAAACCGTTTCAGTAATGAAGCGGTTTTTTTATTTCATAAACTTTGGAATCATTTTTGAAAGCATATAATTAAACCTCTTAATAGCAATCTAGTCATAGGTATATGAAAGCGAAAGATATTCAGCATTTGTTTTGGAGAGCTGGTTTTGGTGAAAACCCGAAGACCTTTCAACGCAACACCTATAAAAACAGGAGCCAAGTCGTTAATGATTTGTTCTTGAGAAGCAATAGCTATCATGAACTTCAGATTGATACTACCGATTTAAATCACTTCAAGGATATTTCGCTTTTACAGAACAAAGCCAAAAGGATGGAGTTTAGAAAACTCACTATCGAGAAGTTCAAGGAATACAATATGTTATGGGTAAATCGCTTGATGAATTCCGATCAAGTTTTAAGGGAAAGAATGACCCTGTTTTGGGCAAATCATTTTGTTTGTCGTGATACCAATATCTTTCATGTGCCTCAATATAACAATACCTTAAGAATGCACGCTTTAGGCCATTTCGGAGATTTTGTTAAGGCCATTTCCAAAGAGGCTTCCATGCTGAAATATCTAAATAATAAGCAAAATAGAAAACAAAAGCCAAATGAGAATTTTGCTCGAGAGTTAATGGAATTGTTCACTTTAGGTGAAGGGCATTACACCGAAGAAGATATCAAGGAAAGTGCTAGAGCTTTTACAGGTTACAATCATAATATTGGAGGAGAGTTTGTTTTTAGAAGAATACATCATGATTACGGATTTAAAAGTTTTTTAGGGCATACAGGTCGTTATGATGGTGATGACATTATAGACATTATTCTTGAACAAAAACAGTGCGCGCGATTTATATGCAAAAAAATATATAGCTACTTTGTCAATGATATCATTGACGAGGATAAAGTTGAGGAATTAACTACGGTTTTCTACAAAGATTACAATATCGAAAACGTAATGCGACACCTTTTTTTATCAGACTGGTTCTACGATAAAAAGCATATAGGATCCAAAATAAAATCACCCATTGAATTCTTGGTTGGGATGGTTCAAACAGTACCAGTAAATTTTAACTCTCCAAAAGATGTTTTAAAAATTCAGAAACTGTTAGGACAAGTCCTTCTCGATCCACCAAATGTAGCAGGTTGGAAAGGCGGTAGAAGTTGGATTGATAGTAATACGATGATGCTTCGCTTAAAATTACCATCGATAATTTTAGCAAATGCAAAAATATCAATTAAGGAGAAGGGTGCATTTGAAGATTCCTTTAAGCGTTACTATTCAAGCCCTAAAAATAACAGGTTTGTCAATGTAGATGTTGATTGGAAAACTTTTGAAGTCAGTTATGGCAATAGGTCTTACGAGGAATTGAAACAACATTTAATTGTTCCGCAAATAAGTAATGGCACTGAATCTTATTTAAAGACCTTGAGCCAAAATTCAAAAAGAGATTATGTAGTACAGTTAATGTCTTTGCCAGAATATCAAATGTGTTAGTTATGGATAGAAGAGATTTTTTAAAACGGTCAACTTTAGCGAGTAGTTTGATTTTTGTTCCTAGTTTCGTCAAAGCATTCGAAACCTATGCAAGTTCAAAATTTGGTTACAAACGATTGGTCATTATTCAATTGGCTGGTGGTAACGACGGACTCAACACAATAGTTCCCTTTAATAACGATGATTACTATCGCAATCGACCAAGTATTGGGATTTCTAAAAATGAAACTCTTAAAATCACAGACGAACTGGGTTTTCATTCGAGTTTAAAACCATTAAAGGCACTATACGATCAAGGGCATTTGTCTATCATCAATAATGTTGGATATCCAAATCCAAACCGGTCACATTTTAGGTCTACAGATATTTGGCAAACGGCCAGCAATTCGAACCAATACCTTCAAACAGGTTGGGTAGGTCGTTATCTCGATAACTTTGCAAAACACCCTTATAATGCTATTGAAATTGACGATAGCTTATCTTTAGCTCTTAAGGGGCAAAACACAAATGGAATTGCCACCAAAAATCCGAATATCCTATACAGAACCTCTCAAGATCCTTATTTTAAAAATGTTTTGAATCATTACCAAGATGCACATTTAAGTGAACACAATCTTGGGTATTTGTATCAAACCATGATCTCTGCTGAATCTTCGGCCAAGTATATTTTTGAAAAATATAAGACCACAAGTAATAATAAGGCTTATCAAAATAATGAATTTGCCAATCAGTTAAGAACAATGTCACGACTCATTAACTCTGGAATGGACACCAAGGTTTTCTACACCTCTTTAGGTGGTTTTGACACTCATGTTGGCCAAGTTAATACCCAAACGAGATTATTGAAAATATATGCGGAAGCCATAGAGGCTTTTGTAAATGATTTAAAACAACAAGGGACTTTCAATGACACCTTAATTCTTACCTTTTCAGAGTTTGGAAGACGCGTCAAACAAAATGCTGCCCACGGAACCGATCATGGAGCTGCCAACAATCTATTCATTATTGGAAACCAGCTTAAAAAACCTGGATTTTACAATGAATTAGGGAACTTAAGTAATTTAGATGATAATGGTGATTTGAAATATACTGTAGATTTCAGATCGGTATACGCTACAATTTTAGATAAATGGCTTGAGGTTAAAGATGATCAAATCTTGAATAAAAGCTTTTCAAAATTGAATTTCATTTAGGCCATAAAAAACAAAAACCTCGTTTCGTAATATCGGCATTCCGATGGAAACAAGGTTGTTTGTAATTGATTAATAGCACTTCAAAAGTCGTAAAAAAAGATATTGCTTTTGAAAAAAAACTATGAGTGGTAAAAAAAACTGTATGAATGGCACGCTTTTGAAAATTTACTAGATTAACTGTATTTAACCTTCCGTAAAATGCGCACAACCTCTTGATAAGAATTGTAAATTTCAGGACTGTAATTCTTTAAATAGGGTTTTGCCTCATGAAGTTTATCAATAGCTTCATGAAACAGGTTCAAATAACAGATGAGGTAAGTGGCCGGAAGATTTTTTAAATCAAAAGCTTCATGTTTGGTTAATGTCAAGCCCTTTTTTAGTTTGTCGATAAGGGCATTATTTGAGTTGTAAATGTGGTGCAATACCTTTTTGTCAAACTGAGGTGGCTCAAATAATAATTTGGTTTCAATGGTATAGTTGGCATTGTCTTCAAATCGGATAATAGTTTCCTCAAGTTCATAATACTTGAATGAATTTTGCAATCCAAGACTCACATATTCCAAAATCTTAAAGGAATTATCATCGTAAGTAATGGTAACCTCATCAAGTGTAGAGTAAAAAAGGCGGACTTGTTCGTTAATTAGTTCAATATCCACTCTAGAATAATAAGTGTTGCTTTTTACCACTTTTTTTTGTCCAGACCAACACAGCACGAAATATTCTTTAAAGACTTTGTATTGTGGATTGAAATCCTCGCGTTTTTTCATGAAATTCAAAACACCATCTAACGTGTATTCAATATTGTTTTGCGCATGTGCTTCAATTTGAGCGACAATTTCAGAATTGACGTCCTCGATTTCAATATCAAATACTTTCGGCATGCTAGTGCTTCCATCTCTAAAAAAAACGGAACCTCCATAATATTTCCAGATGTTTTTTCGAAGAGAGGTAATTTTTCCATTGGGTCTAATGGTAACTAAGCCAACCACTTTATTATCAGGTAAATGTGGGAATGAAATATTCTCGTATTGAACGATAGGCGGATTTGTTAAATAAGCATTGATCAGATTTTGAATCTTACTGTCATCAAAAAAGTTGACACCAATAATCTTATTGTCTTTGTCCTCGATACCAATCAAGATATATGAATTGTTCTTCGGATTGCTGTTCGAAAGTGCACAAATATGTTTCAGAAACTTTGCCTTACCTTCCTTAAATGAAATGTCAACCTTTCGTTTTTTGTCATAAAAACTGTTCTCGTCATTATGAGCCAAAAGATTTTTGATAAGTAGGCGTTTGTTAATCATTGAATACCGATTAGGACTTATTCACAATAGTTGAATTGGCCTGAGCTGTACAGAACATTAAAACATCAGCAATATTGACATGATTTGGCCTGGAAACGGTAAAATAAATCACTTCAGCAATGTCTTCAGGTTGCAAGGCTTTATAGCCTTTATAAACGTTATCTGCAATGGGATCGCCTTTGAAACGAACTTTGGAAAATTCTGTTTCAACCAATCCTGGATTAATAGCAGTTACCTTAATTCCAAAAGGATTTAGATCAATACGCATACCTTCAGTAATAGCCAAAACCGCATGCTTGCTTCCGCAATACACATTACCTTTAGGATACACTTCCTTTCCTGCCGAAGATCCTATATTAATGATATGTCCAGATTGTCGTTTGGTCATATCTGGAATGATAGCTTTGCTTACGTACAATAAGCCTTTCACATTGATGTCCATCATCGCATCCCAATCCTCTAAACTTCCACTTTGAATAGGATCTAGTCCATGGGCATTTCCTGCATTGTTGATTAAAATATCAATAGATTTGAAATCTTCTGGCAAGGAATTGACGGCTTCTTGAGTTGCTTTTTTATCCCTGACATCAAAATTTAAGGTGTGTACATCTGTTTCCTTGCTTAAGGCTTTTTGGATAATATCCAACCGTTCTTGTCGTCTTCCACAAAGAACAAGTCGGATGCCATGTTTAGCAAATTCGTGAGCTGTAGCTCTTCCAATTCCACTGGTGGCTCCAGTAATTAATGCGGTTTTATTCATAATATCTATTTTATGGGACTTTATGACCTTGAGCGGCAACTAATATCTTAAACCAATCTTCTAATTCTAAATCAATCTCCTCAGCATTTTTTGCATTCGTTATTCGCCTTTTATCAGTTGTTCCGATAACAGGATGAATATGTGCTGGATGTTTTAAAATCCATGCCAATAACAATTGATCTTCGGTGGCAGAATATTTATCCATGAGTTCACCCAATTGTTTATGGATGCGTCGTGTTTGTTCGGTATCTTCTTTAAACACACTTCCTAAAGGCGACCAAGCCATTGGTGTTATTTTTTGCATAAGCATTTGATCTAAAGATCCATTATGCATAGCTGTGTGTTGCGTTAGCGAGAATTCTATCTGATTAACGGCAATTGATGTTGCACTAGAAATCAAATCAACTTGTGATGGCGTAAAATTTGACAACCCGAAATCTTTTATTTTCCCTTGTTGCTTCAACGTTGAAATGGCTTCAGCAATAACATCTGGATGCATTAACGGACTTGGCCTGTGCAGTAGAAACAAATCCAAATAGTCAGTTTTCAGATGCTTTAAAGATGTTTCAGCCGACCAAATGATGTAGTCTTTACTGTAATCGTAATGTTTGACAGTGTTATTGCGATTGTCACTCAAATATTGAATGCCACATTTAGTGATTAGTTGGATATGTTCTCTGGAAACACCACTATCTTTTAAAGCCCTTCCGAATTCAGCTTCTGTGGTATAGCCACCATAAATATCGGCATGATCAAAGGTCGTAATTTGGGTATCGATACAATGATGTATCATTGTGATCATGTCTTGTTTTGAATATTGCTTTCCCCAAACGCCCCAAGTCATGGTCCCTGCAATTAATCGAGAATATTTCACTTTTTTTTCAGTTTATATAGGTTTTTCTGCAATTCATGTATAAAAATAGTCAAATCTTGAGGATAAAAGTATTATTGAATTGTAATTATTAATCAACCCAAATCATGTCAATCAAACGTTTTTCTAAATCCATTCTATATGTAGTTTTATTGCTGGTTTCTTTAAGTAGTTGCTCAAAGCAAGAAGAAAGTGGTTTCGAAGACAACAGTCTTGTTAATGTCAAACTTTCGGCTACTCCTTCAGTATATCAATCTTTTAATTTGGATATTATTGAAGTGCAACTTCAGGTTCTTGAAGATCAAACAGATGCGAATGCATGGATTAGTCTGAACACAATTAACACAGGTGTTCAAGATGTCTCACAGTTAAGAGCCAATAAGGTAATTAACTTAGTCGATTTTGAACAAGTTCCTTCAGATTTCATATACAGTATAAAGCTGGTTTTAGGTGACAATAATACCGCTTTAAAGAATGGCGTGACTTATGATTTGTACGTCACTACAGACTATATTAACGGCTCAACAAACATCATTGAAAAGGAGTTTAAGGAAAACAAATTATATGATTTAACGATTGAATTAAACATCGACGAATCAGTTAACTTAAGCTCTGAAAACAGTGCTGAACTTCAACCTAAAACAAGTACACTTTTACGTCTTTACAATTTGTTTTAAAAAAAATAGAAAACTCAATAAATTAAAGGAGTAGTATTAAATGTACTACTCTTTTTTTTAACCAATTGTTAACATCAATCCAAGAAAAATTTTAACAATTTGCGTAACCCAATACAGAAGTATAATTTACTGGCTTTAAATACATAAATAATGGAAGATACAAGTACAGTTGATATCAAAAGTATCAATGAGAAAATAGAAAAGGAAAGTGCGTTTGTTGATTTGTTGGTCATGGAAATGAACAAAGTCATTGTCGGACAAAAGCACATGGTAGAACGCTTGCTTATAGGTTTGCTAGGACAAGGGCACATACTACTTGAGGGAGTTCCTGGTCTTGCAAAAACCTTAGCCATAAACACTTTGTCTCAAGCGGTTGACGGAAGTTTTAGTAGAATTCAGTTTACACCAGATTTACTTCCTGCAGATGTAGTGGGAACTTTGATTTACAATATGAAGGAGAACGATTTCTCCATCAAGAAAGGACCAATCTTTGCCAATTTTGTCTTGGCAGATGAAATCAACAGAGCACCAGCTAAGGTGCAGTCGGCGCTTTTGGAAGCCATGCAAGAAAAGCAGGTTACTATTGGTGACGACACCTTTATACTAGATAAACCATTTTTGGTAATGGCTACTCAAAACCCTGTAGAACAAGAAGGAACCTATCCGTTACCAGAAGCGCAGGTGGATCGATTCATGTTGAAAACAGTTATTGATTATCCAAAGCAAGAGGAAGAGCAATTGATTATGAGAGCCAATTTAAAAGGTGCATGGGATAAGGTTAATCCTGTGGTTTCATTAGAACAAATATTAAATGCTCAAAAAGCCGTTCGCGAAGTTTATATGGATGAAAAAATTGAGAAATACATTCTCGATATTATTTTCGCGACACGTTATCCTGAAAAATACCGATTGGCAGATTTAAAACCACTAATCTCTTTTGGAGCGTCTCCTCGTGGAAGTATTAATTTGGCAAATGCAGCTAAATGTTATGCGTTTATCAAACGTCGTGGCTATGTTATTCCTGAAGACGTGAGAGCTGTCGTTCATGACGTACTTCGACATAGAATAGGCATTACTTACGAAGCGGAAGCTGAAAATGTCACTTCAGAAGACATCATCAATAAAATCGTCAACGAAATCGAAGTCCCATAGAGTGATGATAGTTGATATTTCGTGAGAAGCGGAAAATCTTTATAATGGTTGCACTCTTAATTTGGAAAGTTCTGCAACATTTACGGAAGGACAGATTGGAATAATGGATACTAAGGAATTACTAAAGAAAGTTCGGAAAATTGAGATTAAGACAAGACGCTTGTCTGATCATATCTTTGGAGGTGAGTACCACTCTACTTTCAAAGGTCGTGGTATGACTTTTTCTGAAGTAAGACAGTATCAGTTTGGAGATGATGTAAGAAATATCGATTGGAATGTTACAGCGCGATATAATGAACCTTTTGTCAAGGTTTTTGAAGAAGAACGCGAGCTTACCATGATGTTGATGGTTGACATCTCAGGCTCCAAACTTTTCGGAACTTCAGAACAATTCAAAAATGAAGTGGCTACCGAAATCGCAGCTACTTTGGCATTTTCAGCAACACAGAACAATGATAAAATCGGACTGATTTTGTTTTCAGATACGATAGAACTTTACATTCCGCCTAAGAAAGGACGTTATCATGTCTTGCGAATCATTCGAGAGCTTATTGAGTTTGAACCTCAAAGTAAACGAACCGATATTTCGGAAGCTTTTAAGTTTCTGTCTAATGTAATGAAGAAAAAAGCCATTGTTTTTGTGCTTAGTGACTTTATTGCTGAAGATTATAAGCAAACCTTGAAAATAGCTGCAAACAAACACGATATCACTGGAATTAGAATTTATGATAAGCATGAGGAAACCATTCCAAACTTAGGGATGGTTCAAATGGAAGATGAGGAAAGTGGAGAGCTGGTCTTGGTGAACACAAGCTCAAAAAAAACACGAAATAATTACAGTGCCTACTACAGGGAGAAAGTCAATTATTTTAAAGATGTGTTTACTAAATCTGGAGCTGGTACGATCGATTGTCGTGTTGATGAGAGTTATGTGAAAAAATTATTGGGATATTTTAAAAGACGAGGATAATATTGGATAGATTCAAAACATATAGAAACACAGCAGTTGTAAGCTTGATTTTTCTTTGGGCATTTTCAATTTCGGCTCAAGTGAAATCTTCTATTGATTCGACTTCCATAAAAATCGGACAGGAAATAAAGTACAAAGTTGAGGTTGAAGCAGACACAACCGATTTTGTAGTCTTTCCTGAGGGTCAAAGTTTCATGCCTTTGGAAGTGATTGAATCGTACAAGATTGATACCACAAAAAAGGCTGCTAAATACCAACTTATAAAGACCTATGGCTTAACACAATTTGATTCGGGACGTTACATCATTCCGAAGCAAAAAATTAGTATAGGATCTCGAACCTTTTTTACAGATTCCTTAGAGGTGTTGGTTTCCAATGTTGAGGTTGATACCACAAAACAAGGACTTTATGATATCAAGCCGCTTATTGAGGTCGAAAAAAGCAGTAATAATAGATGGCTGATAATTTTAGGCATTATTGCAGGATTAGCCTTATTGGCATTTTTGCTGTATTGGTTCATTTGGCGAAAAAAACCTTTAACAGAAGAAGCCAAAATAGCCATGCTTCCTCCTTATGATAGAGCGAAATTGGCACTTAAGAATCTGGATGATAGCACCTACTTAGAGAATGCTGAATTAAAAGATTACTATTCTGAACTAACATTCATTATTCGAAAATATCTTGACGAAAAGGTATATGATAAAGCATTGGAAAGCACTACCGATGAATTGATTACGCGCTTAAACCTTTTGAAAGATGCTAATCAGGTTAAAATTAGTCAAGAGGATATCAATAATCTTGAAACCATTTTAAAACGTGCCGATTTGGTAAAATTTGCAAAGTCTTCACCTGATGTTGAACTCGCAAAAATGGACAGAGCAACCATTGATAATGAAATCGATCATGTTAAAGAAGCACTTCCTGAACCAACCGAAGAAGAAAAATTACTGAACCAACAATACAAAGAAGCACAAGAACGTAAAAAGAAACGTAGAAAAATTATTCTTACCGTCAGTATTGCTGCTTTTGTTATTCTGGCAACATTTATAGGTTTTGGTGTCAAATACGGTTTCACTTATGTCAAGGATACAATTGTTGGGCATGAGAGCAAAAATCTTCTGGAAGGTGATTGGGTTTACAGTGAGTATGGTGTGCCACCTGTTATGATTAGTACACCTAAAGTTTTGAAGCGAGAACTAATTAAATTGCCTGAAGAATTACAAGACAAACTTAGCAATACAAGTTTCAGATTTAATTCTTTAGAATCTGGAATAGACATTCAAGTAAGCACAACCACTTTTAATTACACCGAAGAACAAAAAAAGGAACTAGAATCTGATGACGCTAAAGCTAAGGAGTTATTGTCGACCTCTGAACAATTTTTGGATAAACTCGAATCGCAAGGTGCTAAAGACATTACGGTTAAAAGAGAACAGTTTATCACTCCTAATGCTGCTGAAGGACTCAAAACTTATGGAACAATGACGATTGATTATGAAGGTAACCTTTATCCAGCAAACTATATCATTATTTTGTTCAAGGCTGAGAATGTCAGACAACAGGTTTTGTTACAATGGCGAGCAGATGATGTGTATGCAGATCAAATGGTGGAACGCATCTTAAATTCTATCGAACTTAAAAAAGCTGAGGACTGATGTTAGAAGGAATAGAGTTTTTAAATAAAGAATTGTTTTGGCTATTGCTGTTGTTGCCAATAGCTATTATTTGGTATGTCTTTACTAGAAAAAAACAAACAGCCGAATTAAAAATATCAAGCTTAAAAGGATTTAAGACCTCATCGTCTTGGTTACCTCAACTGAAGCCCATCTTATTTTTATTACGATTACTGGCTTTAGGTTTGCTTATTACAGCCTTAGCACGACCAAGAACTGTTGATGTTTCCACAAAAACAAAAACGACAAAAGGAATCGATATCGTAATGGCCATTGATGTGTCGGCAAGTATGCTGGCAAAGGATTTATTACCAAATCGATTGGAGGCCCTAAAAAAAGTTGCGGCACAATTCATCCAAGGACGACCAAACGACAGAATCGGACTTGTGGAATATGCAGGAGAAAGCTATACCAAAACACCAATTACTTCAGACAAGACTATTGTTTTGAGGTCTTTAAGAGATATTAAATACAACACGATTATTGAAGGTGGTACAGCCATTGGTATGGGATTGGCTACTTCAGTAAACAGATTGAAAGACAGTAAGGCTAAAAGCAAGGTTATTATTCTATTAACTGATGGTGTCAATAATTCTGGATTTATTGACCCTAAAATTGCTAGTGAGCTTGCTGTTGAATATGGCATCAAAACCTATACCATCGGATTGGGAACTAACGGGATGGCACTATCTCCTATAGCGATTAATCCTGGTGGGACTTTTCAATATGGAAGGGTTCAAGTGGAGATAGATGAAGATTTACTAAAGAACATCGCAGAAGTCACAGGTGGCAAATATTTTAGAGCTACCGATAATAAAAAGCTTGAAGAGATTTACAATGAAATCAATAAACTAGAAAAGACCGAAGTTGAAGAATTTAAATTCTACAATTACGAAGAAAAATATAGACCGTTAGTGATTATCGCAGGATTGTTACTAATGTTGGAACTGTTGTTGCGATATACAATTTTTAGAAGTTTTGTTTAGGATATGAACTTATTTCAGCTAGAAGAAAAAATATGGTTTTGGGCATTGTTGGTAATTCCGGCAATCATTTTGCTGTTTATCCTACTTCAAATATGGAAACACAGAGCCCAAAAACGTTTTGCTAATAAAACCTTGTTGAAACGTTTAAGTCCGAATCAATCGCTTTTTAAATCCATTTTAAAATTGGTTGTGTTCTGTTTGGCATTGGCAAGCTTGACCATTGCGCTAGTGAATCCTAAAATAGGAACCAAATTGGAGACCGTTAAACGTGAAGGCGTTGATATCGTTTTTGCTGTTGATGTTTCCAAAAGTATGTTAGCTGAAGACATTGCGCCAAACCGCTTGGAAAAATCAAAGCAGTTGGTAACGCAAATCATCAATAATCTTGCGAGCGATCGTATAGGAATTATTGCTTATGCAGGAAAAGCATTTCCACAACTGCCTATTACAACTGATTATGCGTCTGCAAAAATGTTTCTTCAAAACATGAATACAGATATGTTGTCTTCACAAGGAACAGCCATCAATGAAGCGATTGAGTTGGCGACAACGTATTTTGATGATGAAGAACAAACCAATCGTGTGCTCATTATTATTTCTGATGGTGAAGATCATTCCGAAGGTGCCGAAAGCATCGCAGAACAAGCCAATAATGATGGTATTCGCATTTTTACTATTGGTGTTGGGAGCACCAAAGGAGGTCCAATTCCTATTAAAAGAAATGGTATTGTATTGAATTATAAAAAAGATAATAATGGTGAAACCGTCATTACCAAATTAGATGAAGACACTTTAAAAGCCATTGCGTCGGAAGCAAATGGAGAGTATATCAATGGAGAGAATACTATAGAAGTGGTTGATACCATTCGGGATATCTTGAATAAAATGGACAAAACAGAATTTGAGGCTAAGGAATTTGCCGACTTTAAAGATCAGTTTCAATGGTTTATAGCCTTTGCTATCTTCTTTTTGTTTATCGATGTCTTCTTTTTGGAACGAAAAACGGCATGGCTAAAAAGATTGAATCTGTTTAACGAGAATATGTAACGTTGGGAGAATTTATAAAATCTTTAACTATAACAAATTACACAGTTTTTTATATTGCTGATTGGTCTTATGAAGTGGAATAAATTTACATATCAACAATCCTTGCGAAGATTACCATTTATGAATCTTCTTTTCATAATGGTTTTCTTGTTTAGCGTTTCAGTTACAATGGCTCAAGACAAAAAGGAACTGAAAGCCCAACAGCAAAAACTCGAGAAATCCAATAATTACATTTTTCAGGGAAATGAGCTGATACAGAATGATGATTTTGTATCTGCTGAGATGGAATATCGTAAGGCTATTTCAGAACAATCCTCAAATGTTGCTGGAAGCTACAACTTAGGAAACTCCTATTTTGAAAAAGGGAACTATGACGAAGCATTATTCCGTCATACGCAAGCTGCGGAAAAGGCAACTTCGAAATCAGAAAAACACAAGGCTTACCATAATATTGGGAATATTCTCATGCAGAAAAAACTGTGTAAGGAAGCAGTTGAAGCTTACAAAAATGCGCTTCGTAATGATCCGAGTGATGACGAAACACGTTATAACCTTGCGCTAGCAAAAGATTGTGCTGAACAACAGCAAGATGAAGATCAGCAGCAAGAAAAAGAAGGTGAGAAAGAAAATGAAGATGAGAATCAGGACGATCAGAAAAATGAGGATGAAAAAAATCAAGATGATCAGCAAAAGAATGATGAAAATGAAGAAAAGAAAGATGGCGATGATAAAAAAGATGATCAAGGTAAACCTAAAGACGAGAAGGAAAAAGAAGATAATAAAGGTAAGGAACAAGAAAGTCAAGGTAAGCCTCAACCGCGTCCTGGACAATTGTCACCTCAGCAAATTAAAAACTTGTTAGAGGCCATGAACAATCAAGAACAAAAAGTCCAGAAGAAAATCAATGCTGAAAAACAGAAAGGACAACCAATCAAAACAGAAAAAGACTGGTAGTTAATAAGATGAAAAGTCTCAAATACATAGTGTTTTTATTTGTTGTGTTGAGCTCAGGTATTGCCTCAGCCCAAATTAAGTTTGAAGCTAAAATCAGCAAATCGAAATTGGGCATTAACGAGCGTTTACGCATAGATTTCGAAATGAACAAAGATGGCGACAACTTTACACCTCCAGATTTTAACGGATTTACAGTGGTTGGAGGTCCGAATACCTCAGTGAGCCAGTCTTGGTTAAATGGGAAACGTTCGTATAAAAAAACCTATAGTTATTTTCTGGCGCCCAAAAAGCGCGGACAACTTAGAATTAATCAAGCCACTATCGAAATTGATGGCGAGGTTTATAAAACACAAGTGGTCACAGTCAATGTCACGGCAGCAGTACAGCGACCTAATGATCCAGACAATGCTGAAAACATAGCCTCTGAGAATATTCATTTGGTAGCCGAGATTTCTAAAACCAATCCTTATTTAAATGAAGCGATTACAGTCGTTTACAAATTGTATGTTTCCCAAAATACAGGTGTGAGTAATTGGCGTGAAATCGACAATCCGAGATACAACGATTTCTGGAGTCAAAACATCAACATTAAAGGGCTTAAAATTCAAAACGGCAGCTATAATGGCGATGACAATTACCGCTATGTCGTACTTCGCAAAACGGTTTTATATCCTCAGAAAACAGGCAAACTAGAAATTGAACCTTTAACTTTAGATGTTACCGTAGAAGTACCAACCAATAGAAGAGATTTTTTTGGAGGACGCTTAATGACACAAGTTAACAAACGTGTTTCAGCAGGAAGTAGAACCATAAATGTTAAACCTTTACCAGTAGAAGGCAAACCTGAAAATTTCACGGGAGCTGTGGGTGATTTTAAGTTTAATGTGATAACCTCTAAAACAGAATTGAACGCTTCAGAATCGCTTCAGGCTAGAGTTGAGGTGACAGGTAATGGAAACCTTAAATTATTTGAATTGCCAAAGATTAAGCTTCCAAATTCATTGGAGGTATATGAACCAGAACACAATGAGAACGTATCTACTAACCTCAGTGGAATGAATGGGTCTATTTCAGATAGTTATACCATCGTTCCACAGTATAAAGGAAAATATCCCGTACCAAGTATTTCGTTTTCTTATTTTGATTTGAAATCTGAAGAATACAAAACAGTCTCCTCAGGTGAAATTATTATCAACGTTTTAGAAGGTCCTGTTAATACAACCAATTCCGATAATAATATTGCTACATCAAATAACTCCAAGCAACAAGTGGTTTTAAATAGCGATCAGTTTGCTTTTGTTAAAACAGAAACCGACTTGGAGGCAATCAATGAAACGCGTTTTTTTAAAAGCACTGCATTTTGGACCTCTTTGTTAGTTCCGCTTCTAGCCATTCCATTGGCTTTAGTGTATCGTAAAAAGAAAGAACAACGCAATGCCGACGTCTTTGGAAACAAAATTAGAAAAGCCGACAAACTCGCAAGACGCTATTTGAGTGAAGCTAAAAAATCATTAGGTAATAAAGAATCTTTTTACATTGCTCTTGAGAAAGCGCTTCACAATTATTTGAAAGCCAAACTGCATATTGAAACTACCGATTTCAGTAAGGAGAAAATTCAAGGCCTGTTAGCTGAACGTCAAGTAAATTCTGAAACCATAAAAGCATTTATAAACATATTGGAACATTGCGAGTTGGCAAGATATACACCAATAACCAATGTGGAAATGCAACAAGATTATGAAAAAGCGGTTCAAACAGTTTCTGTTATTGATAAAGAATTAAGATAGAAAATTACATGAAGTCTATAATTCACATATTAATTTGCCTTATAACCTTAAGTGCGTTTTCTCAAAATGACAAGCGATTTGAAGAAGGTAATGATTTGTATAACCAAGGGGATTATACAGCTGCCTTAGAAAAGTACGAATCTATTTTAGCGTCTGGAAAACATTCTTCAGAATTATATTTCAACATCGCAAATGCGTACTATAAACTAAACCACGTAGCACCAAGTATTTATTATTACGAAAAAGCATTGTTGTTAGATCCAAATGACAAGGACATAAAGAATAATATTGCTTTTGCCAAAAACATGACCCTTGATGCCATTGATACGATTCCGGAAGTTGGAATTTCTAAATTGATCAAAAGAACGACCAATAGTATGAGTTATGATGCTTGGGCAAAACTAGCTGTGGCTTTTGTGTTTCTTTTTGTGATCATGTTTATCGCTTACGATTTTGCCTATTCCACAAACAAGAAACGATTGACATTTCTTGCTAGTAATACTGCTTTACTCTTTGCCATTGTTGCTTTGTTCTTTGCCTTCCACAAATTTCAGTTAGATAAAAGCGACCAACCAGCCATTGTATTTGCTCAAGAATCTAAAATTCAGAGCGAACCAAACTTCAGGAGTTCAGAAGCTTTTGTGTTACATGAAGGTACCAAGGTTCAAGTACTTGATACGGTAGATGTTTGGAAAAAAATAAAACTTTCAGATGGGAAAACAGGCTGGATTCTTGCCGACGACATAAAAATGTTAAAAAAGTTTTAAAGCATATTTAACAAAAATCCCAATTTCTAAGCTTATATTTACCTTTATTAATTTCATTATGCACAAAAGCCTTATTGCTTTTTTCTTCTCTCTATTATTGATGTCATTAGTTGTTGCACCAACGATTATAATGGCTATTGACGATACTGTCGATATGTCTTTGGTATATAGTATTTCTGAAGAGGAAGAAAATAAATGCAGTAAAGAGTTTGAAAAGTATGTAGTAGAATTAAATCATGAACTTGAAGATTTCTTAGACTTCAATAAAAAAGACAACTTAGAGTACAGATTCAAAACTTACCCTAAGCCTCCTCTTAATCTTATTTCTCCACCTCCAGAATTCATTTAGTTTTTTTGAATCCCTTGGACGTATTTGCGTCCATTATAATTTTTTAAAAAACGGTTGGAAATGTTCGTTTCTAACGCAAATGAATTTATAATATGTTTAAAACTATTAAGAATGACTTGCCAGCGAGTATAGTCGTATTTTTTGTCGCTTTACCTTTATGTCTAGGTATTGCATTAGCCAGTGGAGCTCCACTTTTTTCAGGACTGATTGCTGGTATTGTTGGAGGAATTGTGGTGGGATCCTTAAGTGGTTCTAAAATAGGAGTCAGTGGTCCAGCTGCAGGATTGGCTGCAATTGTATTAACCGCAATTGGAACATTGGGAGGTTACCAAAACTTTTTGGTGGCTGTAGTGTTGGGTGGTATAATTCAATTAATATTTGGAGTTTTAAAAGCTGGAATCATTGGTTATTATTTTCCGTCTTCAGTGATTAAAGGAATGCTTACAGGTATAGGTATCATTATAATCTTGAAACAAATACCTCATTTCTTTGGTTATGATCCAGATCCTGAAGGTGATTTCGCCTTTTTCCAAGTGGATGGTGAAAACACATTTTCTGAAATCATCAATTCCATAAATCATATTACACCTGGTTCTGCATTAATTGGAGTGATTGGATTGGCCATTTTACTACTATGGGATAAAGTGCTTTCGAAAAAAGCTAAAATCTTTCAATTGATCCAAGGTCCATTGGTGGCAGTGGTTGTAGGTATTATTTTTTATGTGCTAACGAAATCGCATGAAACCTTGGGAATAGAGCAGTCACACTTAGTCACGGTTCCTATTCCTGAAGATGCTGCTTCTTTTTTCGGACAGTTTAGTCTTCCTAATTTTTCTGCGATAACCAACCCACAAGTTTGGGTGGTCGGATTTACCATTGCATTGGTCGCAAGTTTGGAAACCTTACTTTGTGTCGAAGCGACAGATAAATTAGATCCGCATAAAAATGTGACACCAACCAATCGTGAGTTATTGGCTCAAGGTACTGGTAATATTATTTCAGGGATGATAGGAGGTTTGCCAATTACACAGGTTATTGTACGAAGCTCGGCTAATATACAATCTGGAGGTCGAAGCAAGGCTTCAGCAATCATTCACGGGTTCTTTTTGTTGATATCAATTATATTAATTCCAAGATTGTTGAATATGATTCCACTTTCGGTATTGGCTGCAGTATTGTTCATTGTTGGTTTCAAGTTGGCAAAACCATCATTGTTCAAACAAATGTACGATTTGGGGTGGAAGCAATCGATCCCGTTTTTTGTAACTGTTTTAGGAATCATTTTTACAGACTTGTTGGTCGGTATTGGTTTAGGCCTTGGCGTTGGAATTATTGTGATTCTAATTAAAAGCTATCAAAATTCACATTTCCTACATATTGAAGACAAAAGTAATGGGAAGCATAAGATTAAGATGACCCTTGCTGAAGAAGTCACCTTCTTTAATAAAGGTGCTATTCTTAAGGAACTAGATAGCTTACCAAGAGATACGTATTTGGAACTGGATGTTAGAAAAACAAGGTATCTTGATAACGATATTATAGAAATATTAGATGATTTTGCCTTCAAAGCCAAGGAAAGACATATTGATATAAAGATCATTTCTGAACGTGGAGAGGTTGAAAACCCTGAAAGCTTTATTGAGTTTTTCAAACTGAGAAAAAAATCTGCTTAAAAGAGAAATCATGGATTCAAACTCGCCTAAAATATTAGTGCTTTCAGATTTGAAAGACACTATGAATAGTACCGTAAAAAGCGCTGTTAGCTTGGCTAAAATCATCAATGGAAATTTACATGTGTTCCATGTAAAAAAACCTACAGAAATAGTTGAGCAGGAAAGCCAATTGTCGGCAATGAGGAGTATCAACCAATCGTATATTTCTATAAGTAAGGAAATGAAAGGTTTGATAGAACCTCTAGCCAAAGATTATGATGTTGCAATCAGTTGTAACCATGTTGTTGGTCATATTAAAACGGAGATATTGGGTTGTATCGCATCTTATAATCCTGATATTATTGTAATGGGCAAACGTAAAAAATCCATTAGCTTACTGGGAGACGCAGTAACCGATTTGGTGATTGACAATTTCAATGGCACTATTATGATAGCATCTGAAGATAAAGGGTTAGAGCCTAATAGCATGGTGTCTTTGGGTGTTTTAAACAATGCACGTTCAAATTTCAATATGCGTTTTGCAGAACAGTTGTTAGAACATTCCAAAAAGCCTTTTAAAACCTTTAAAACACAAATTGATACTGAAGAAAACAGTAAAGATGATTCGGTTAACTTGGTCTTTGATCATGGTAGAAATCCAATTCAAAACATGTCAAATTACCTGACAAAAAGTGATGTGAATTTATTATGTCTTAGCAGAAGTGCCAATAATTCCAAGGCAAAGGCAGATATGAAAAATGTTATTAACCAGGTTAATGTTTCATTGCTGATCTCAGAGCGACAAGGGTTATACAAAAGTTCGGTAATATAAAATGGATGCTATGGTAGATATGCTTTTTATAGTGAAAAAAGCACTAATTTTAGAAAACGACCTAACACTTAAAATATGAAAGGATTGTTTTCTAACATAAGAGGTGATGCTTTTGGAGGCATTACTGCAGGAATTGTAGCATTACCTTTAGCATTGGCCTTTGGTGTGTCCTCCGGACTTGGTCCAAGTGCAGGACTTTATGGTGCTATTTTCATAAGTTTTTTTGCGGCACTTTTCGGTGGCACCAACACTCAAATTTCAGGTCCTACTGCTCCAATGACAGCTGTAAGTATGGTTGTTATTGCAGGAATAATTGCTGCAAATGACGGAAGCGTTGAAAAAGCACTTCCAGCAATTCTTACCGTATTCCTATTGGCTGGACTTTTGCAAATAGGATTGGGCGCCATTGGTTTAGGAAAATACATACGATATATTCCGTATCCTGTGGTGTCAGGTTTTATGACGGCTATTGGAGTGATTATTTTAATTACTCAAATATTGCCTTCAATTGGATATTACCCAAAAGAAGACATGAGTTTTGTTGAAAAATTTAAACCGCAAGCGGAAGAAGTTATTTTAGAGAATATCTTAATTGAAGAAGCAGGTGAAGGCATTTTAGTTCTTGAAGATTTTAAGGAAACTATTGCTCGAGCAGAACAGATTACCGAAGCAGATATATTGAGGGAATCACAAACATTGGCTGCTAAAGAAGCTTCAGGTGTTTTGGGAGCAGTTAAAGTGCTGCCTAGAGCCTTAAAAAACATCAATATATTGGAACTGATCCTCGCATTGTCAACGATCATTATCATATATGGATTCAAAAGGATTACAACTAAAATACCAAGTACTTTAGTTGCATTGGTGGTAATGTCAGCAATCGCTATTTTAGCCAACCTAGATTACCGACCAATACCAGAAATCCCACAAGGACTACCAGAATTTAAAGCAGAAATTTTTACGGGTTTTAACCTAGGAAGCGTGTCACCATATATATTTACAGCTCTTACCTTAGCACTATTGGGAGCCATTGATTCTTTACTTACGAGTGTGGTAGCAGACAATATGACCAAAACAAAACACAAGCCTAACAAAGAGCTGATCGGACAAGGAATAGGCAATAGTATTGCAGCTATGTTTGGTGGTATTCCTGGCGCAGGAGCAACAATTCGTACGGTTGTAAACATCAACTCTGGAGGAAAAACAAAATTATCTGGTATGATTGCTGGTGTTTTGCTATTTGTCATTCTATTGGCTGTGGCACCATTGGCATCTAAAATTCCTGCAGCGGTTTTGGCTGGTATTTTAATTACAGTTGGTATTGGCGTTATGGATTACAAAGGCCTTCGTGCCATACCAAGTATGCCAAAGGATATCAAGATTGGACCCTTGAAATTGAGTTCTGAGGTTCTTATTATGTTAGTGGTCATGGTATTGTCCTCCTTTTGGGACTTGGTCTATGCCGTTGGTATCGGATTGGTCATCGCATCATTGATGTTTATGAAAAAAATAGGAGATCTAACCGCAGAACGTTCCGACGTAAAACCACTCAAGGAAGAAGCTTGGGAAGACGAAGCTAGTTTCCCAACTAAATTAAAAGAAGAAGTCTTTATTAAACACCTTAAAGGACCTTTGTTCTTCGGGTCTACATCAGATTTTCAACAATTGGCGCAACAAATCCCAGATACAGCTTCAGTCGTGATCATGAGATTGGGACGTATGCAATATATGGATCAATCTGGATTATACGCTATGGAAGACATGCTTCAAGATCTTAAAGTAAGAGGTGTTGATGTGTTGTTTGTCAATTTATTGAAACAACCACGATATATGATGGAACGTATTGATATCATTCCTGATTTTATCGCAGAAGAACATATATTTCAGTCGTTTAAAGACTGTTTAAAATGGATTAAAGAAAACGTAAAAGATAAATATTAAGAATATGAAAGCACACACAAGAGAAACACAAGCAACAATGACTCCAGAAAAAGCTCTGGAATTTTTAAAGGAAGGGAATATTCGATTTCAAAATAACCTTAAGGCCAATAGAAACTTATTAGAACAAGTAAATGATACTGCTGAAGGGCAATTTCCTTTTGCAACGATTTTAAGTTGTATAGATTCTAGAGTATCAGCAGAATTGGTTTTTGATCAAGGTTTGGGTGATATTTTCAGTGTGAGAATAGCTGGAAATTTTGTTAACCAAGATATTTTGGGAAGTATGGAATTTGCATGCAAATTAGCAGGTACAAAACTTATCGTTGTTTTAGGACACACGAGTTGTGGTGCAGTAAAAGGAGCATGTGATCATGCTAGAATGGGGAATTTAACTGCGCTTATCAATAAAATTGAGCCTGCGGTTTATGCCGTTGAGGAGCCTACCGATAAATCGCTTCGCAATTCCTCAAATTTGGAATTTGTCGATGCGGTTTCCAAAAAGAATGTAGAAATGACTTTAGACAATATCAGAAGTCAAAGTGTTATTCTCAGCGATTTAGAAAAAAGTGGTGATATTAAGATTGTAGGCGGTATGTATGATATTAGTACAGGAGGCGTTGAATTTTATTAATAAAAAAGCATCTCAATATTTAAATCACAAAAGCCATTCATCTAAGAGTGGCTTTTTTATGCTTCATTATTTGTTTCTGGGTCTTTAGAAGCTTCTTTGCCTTTATTTAAAATACTTGGAAAAATCATTGGAGCCAATCCTTTCACAGGTTGATACAAAATAGAATCCTCCAAATCGTCTTTATCAGCAAACGGAATGGTCTTGTTCAAATTGTCGAAAACAATTAACACCACACTCAAAATCAAACCAATTTTCAGAGCTCCAAAAACAGCACCTAATAGTTTGTTTAATATGCCTAGTGCTGCAAAATCTGCTAGTTTGGTCAATGCTTTTCCAGCTAAGGCAATCACTAATACAATAATTACGAAGGTAATGGCAAAGGCTACAATATTGATATACTTCTCATCCCAATCTAATTTGCTATCCAAAAATTCAGCAGCAAAATTACTGAAGTGAATTGCGCCATAGACACCAGCAATTAAGGCAACCAAAGAAGCCACTTCCACAAAAAGTCCTTTCATAAGACCTCGTATAAGTCCGAAAAGTAACAAAACAGCAAGGATGATATCAATAACAGCCATAATAATTGATTTTAACAAACGTACATATTTTTTTTAATTTATAGTGATAACGCAATACAAGCGTTTATAGTTTATTAAATTTGCAAACTACAAAGTAAAGGAGCTTTATTTATGGCGAGAGACGAAGAGTTGAAATTAAGATGGGAATTGGTGGTTCAAAAACTATCCGATCGCTTTTCCGATGGTGATCCATTAGATTTGGATGCCATTATTTATTTGATAGGTGTTCAGGAGCTTGGGCAATTGGATCGCAAGTTCAAGAAAGACCATAAAATCGACTTGATGCACATTGCTATCTGTAAATTACTATCGCCTTATGGCTATTATGAATTTGATTTTGTTGATGAAGACGGCTGGCCACATTACAAGGTTAAAGAGCAACTACCTCCTTTAAAAGCGGGTGAGCAATCTGTTTTAATGAAAGAAGCTATAGTTAACTATTTTATTGAAACCGAATTCATCGATTAAGTTTTTGGGCGTTACCCTTTTTTCGTTAGCACGTCTAAGGGTCGTGCTCTCGGCAGTCGCTTTCAAGAAGAGCTCCAACAAATGCCTCCATCACTAACGCAAATCTCGATAAATTACTTAAATTTGCCATTCATTTCTAAGGTATCATGATAGATAAGATTAAAGAACTCATCGCAGAAGCAGAAGCGTTTACAGCGCAATCCAAAGAAGAAGTTGAAGCTTTCCGAATCAAATATTTAGGATCAAAAGGACTTTTGAAAGAGTATTTTGCTGAGTTTAAAAATGTCGCCAACGAGCAAAAGAAAGAGTTCGGACAAACCATTAACCAACTCAAGAAAACAGCCGAGGAGAAAGTCAATGCTTTAAAGGAAGAACTCGAGAGCAAAGAAGAAACCAAAGGTGTCTATGGCGATTTGTCTCGTCCAGGTGAACCCATTGAAATTGGAGCAAGACATCCGATTTCTATCGTTAAAAACCAAATCATAGATATCTTTTCACGTATTGGTTTCAATGTAAGTGAAGGTCCAGAAATTGAAGACGATTGGCACAATTTTACCGCATTGAACTTGCCAGAATACCATCCAGCTCGTGACATGCAGGATACGTTTTTTATACAAACCAATCCTGATATTTTGTTGCGTACGCATACCAGTTCGGTTCAAGTGCGTTATATGGAAAACAACAAACCACCAATTCGAACTATTTCTCCTGGTCGAGTATATCGTAATGAAGCTATTTCAGCACGTTCTCACTGTTTTTTCCATCAGGTGGAAGGTTTATACATTGATAAGGATGTTAGTTTTGCCGATCTGAAGCAAACCTTGCAATACTTCACTACAGAAATGTTCGGAAAGTCAAAAATTAGGCTACGTCCTTCGTACTTTCCGTTTACAGAACCTAGTGCTGAGGTTGATGTATATTGGGGCTTGGAAACCGAAACCGATTATAAGATGACCAAAGGTACAGGTTGGCTGGAAATCATGGGCTGTGGTATGGTCGATCCAAACGTTCTGGAAAACTGTGGCATCGACTCCAAAACCTATTCTGGCTTTGCCTTCGGAATGGGAATTGATCGTATTGCTTTATTGCTTCACCAAATTAGTGACATCAGATTGCTTAGTGAAAATGATGTACGTTTCCTAGAGCAGTTTAAAAGTGCTTTATAAAACCTAGTTTTTCAAGGTCGTTTCAAACAATTTGTAAATACGTCTGTACTCATCAGACCAGCTCGAGCCTTCTCTAAATCCGTGACCTTCCAAAGGAAACACAGCCAATTCCCAGTTTTCCTTTTTCAGTTCAATAAAGCGTTGTGATAATCGTACCACATCTTGAAAATGGACATTGGTATCGATCATGCCATGGAGCATCAACAGATGACCTTTTAAACCTTCAGCAAAATAAATAGGAGAACTGCGTTTATAGGCTTTTGGATCGTCTACAGGTGTATTTAAAATATTAGCCGTGTATTCGTGGTTGTAGTGTGCCCAATCGGTTACAGAACGCAAAGCAGCACCACTTTTAAAAGTGTCAGGACTGGTCAACATTGCCATTAAAGTTATGAAACCTCCATACGAACCACCATAAATACCCATACGATCTTTGTCAATACCATGCTGTTCTACCAAGTATTTGGCACCATCAATTTGATCGTTCAAATCTTTTCCACCCATATGTCTGTAGATCGCTGTACGCCAATCACGACCATAACCTTCACTGGCTCTAAAATCGATTGCCAAAACCGTATAGCCATTATCCGCTAGAAAGTTATGGAACATGTATTCCCTGTAATAGCTTGGCCACCATTTATGTACATTCTGCTTATAACCTGCGCCATGTACAAAGATGATGGCAGCGCCATTTTTGCGTTCTGCTTTAGGTTGGTATAAGGTTGCAGGTACTTCAGCACCATCTCTTGCTTTAAAACGAACAATTTCCGCATCTACCCAGTTGTAGGACTTAAAAGCCTCGGTTGTAGAATTCGTGAGTTTAGTCATTTCAGAACCAGCAACATTAGGCATCACATATAATTCCCATGGTGTATTGACATACGAATACCGAATGGCCAATTGGGTTTCATCAGGTGACACGGTAACTTCATGTCCACCAGATTTCGTGGTTATTTGTTTCATTTTACCACCTTTGGAAGGCAAGTGATAGAAATGATGTTCATGCGGACTTACCTTGTTGCTTGTGATATAAAATGTAGACTTGTCTTTGGATAAACTCACATCAAGAATTTCAAAGTTTCCTTCGGTTAGAGCTTTGATTTTACCTGTATTTACATTGGCAGTGTATAAATGTGCGTAACCTGTTTTTTCCGATTTAAACCAAACAGTATTGTTGTCAACCCAACCAATAACACCTTCAGAAAACCAACCTATTCCTGGTCCGCCAATCCAAGCATCATCATGTTGTCTGTCGATTAAATTTAAGTCACCATTGGTCAAATCTACAGTCATGATCCAACGGTCTTTATAATCGGAAGAAGTGACATTCACAACCGCTTTTCCATCTTCAGAAAAAATAGGAACACTAATTAAGACCTCTCTCGGATTTTCATAGTCTTCTTCATAATTTGAAGGGTCTTCAGCATACTCTTTTAAGTATTTAGGTTTGTCTTTAATACCTTCAATATCATCTGTTTTAATTTGATAATACTCATCGGTTTCTAGGTTTAAAATCCAAGATTCGTAGGTATATAAATTCTTTCCAACCTTTGCTCTGGCATTGAGTTCTTTAGTGTATCCACTTTCGGTTACAAAATCAGGAACCATAGTAGATTTAGTGCTAGGTGTATTGTAAAGACGATACACCACGTATTTTAAATCGGGAGAAATTTGTAAACCATACAATCCTTTGTTGCCTAAGTAAATTGTTTCAGGTCTTTCAAATTGCGTTTGTTCTCGTCTATAATCTCTAGCCTCAGAAGCATTTTTTCGCTTTTGAAGAATATCAAAATGTTCCATTTGGTCATTCTCAAGCCATTGATCTTGAGCGTTTAGCTTACTGTTTGGACGCTCATTTCCAGATTGGAAATCGGTTAACTGTTTTAAAGAGCCATCGGTAATTTGCCATTGAAACAAGTTATTACCATCTTGATAAATGATAGATTTACCATCACCAGAAAACTGCGGATTCGATTCGCGATTGTTCGTGTTTGTGATGCGCTTGGTTGAATAATCAGAAGTGTTTAGAAGAAACAAATCGCCACTTTTTTCATACACTTTCCATTTACCGTCTTTGGAATAGTCGCCATTATTGGACTTCAATTTTAATTCCTCAAACGACAACTTTTCAATCTTTTTTGAAGTGATGTTAACGCGATAAGTAGAACGGATGGTATCCATATCTGGATTCCAGCTAAAAAAGATGTTTTTGCTATTTTCAGACCATTCGATGCTGGTTGGCAAATACCCAACAAAATCATCGCCTTGCATTATTTGATCGATGGTAAGTTGTGATTGGTTTTCGGTTTGGGCAATACTTAGACTAAAGCTAAAAAGCAAAAGCAGTGTAACAAGTTGTTTCATAAAGTGCATGTGTGGCAATTCGAAAAGAATTATTTTTGCCCTAAAATAAAGGTTTTAGAACTAAAGACGAAACGCAATGCGAAAAGATATTGAAATTCCAAAAGTAGAAGATGTTTTTGTGGCTGTAGTTCAAGAAGAACATCCAGAATACAAAACCAAAGATTGGAATGCCTATATCATAAATAATAAAGATGTGGACTTGGATACGGTTTTAATTGTATCTAGAGGTTATTCTGAAGATAAGGTCACACCAGTAATGCGCCATACCATTAAATTACTTCCTGCGAGAAGCTATGCCAAGATAGAGTTTATGCAAGAGGATGTGTTAAAATTGAACAATGAGTTCAAAATTACTTTTTTTGAAGGCAATCAAATGTTAGATAAAACCTATTTATTTAGAAAGAACACTATCAACGAAAACGCACTTCGAAACATACCATTGATGCAACTCAAAGGAGTTTTGGTGAAATGATTTTGGAGGCTGAGGCTCTCGAAGCCTCGATTTTGAAGTAAATTGAATCAGTCCAACTTCTCGGTCAGTTTTTTAAATACCTTTTTTGGATTTTTGTTCTCATACAGAATGTCATAAACAGCTTCAATAATAGGTAAGCGTGTTTTCTTTTTATTCTTGATATTGAGATCATGCGCACTTTTTGTAGCATAGTAACCTTCAGCAACCATGTTCATTTCCATTTGAGCAGATTTTACGGTATAGCCTTTACCGATCATGTTACCAAACATGCGATTTCTGGAAAACGTAGAATAACCGGTTACCAATAAATCGCCTAAGTACGCAGAATTATTGATATTGCGTTTCATCTTGTGCATTTTTTTGATAAAACGCTTCATCTCTCTTATGGCATTACTCATCAATACGCTTTGAAAATTGTCACCATAACCCAATCCGTGAGCAATTCCAGCAGCAATAGCGTAAATATTTTTTAGCATCACAGCGTATTCAGTACCGATGATGTCGTCGCTTATTTTGGTTTTTATATAATCACTAGCTAAAGCATCAGCAATCATTTGTGCTTTTTCAGCATCGGCACAGGAAATCGTTAGATAAGACAAACGCTCTAAAGCAACTTCCTCTGCATGGCAAGGACCAGCAATAACAGCAATGTTTTCAAAAGGAATATGGTAAATATCGTGAAAATGCTCACCAACCAACAAACCCGATTCTGGCATAATTCCCTTTACTGCTGAAACCACAATTTTTTCTGAAATGTCAACTGTGAGTTTTTCCAATTCTGAATGGATAAAAGCTGAAGGAATTACAAAAATCAATATATCAGCCCAGTCGGCAATTTCATCAATGTCGTTACTTAACTTAAGTTGCTCCAAGTTAAACTCTACAGAACTCAAATAACTCGGATTGTGTTCTTCCTTTAGTATGTGTTCTTTGGTGTATACACTTCGCATGTACCAACCTACTTCGTCTAGATTTTCACAGAGCATTTTGACAATAGCAGTTGCCCAGCTTCCTGCACCAAAAACAGCATATTTTACAGGTTTACTCATATAAAGCGCATCAGTTTAGTTCTTCAAAAATACATAAAAAAAAGGGGAAGCACCTACTAAAATTCAAGCGGTCAACCTTAAGTTTTAAATTTTGGCACGTGTTTTGAAACTTGCATAATGAGTAACCCAAAAAACGAATGATTATGAAAACAATGAAACTACTTTTAGGCTTTGTGCTTAGCGCTACGCTTCTAACGTCTTGTTACAGAGAAGAAGTGATTGTTAACGATTATAACAATCAACCAGGTATTACATTGAATCAGTTATTGGGTTCATATGAATTATGGTATGTCGATATCAACCAAACCTTAGGTACTGGAGAAACACCTTTCCTACAAATTGCTTTTACCATATCTTTTAGAAACGGTATTGTATATGCCAATAACAATTTAGTTGGTTTTGGAAGTTCAGGTAATGGCATTGGAATTGATGTCGGAACGTATGATGCGTACAATATGATTTTAGACGTGTATCATGATATTGATGGTTTTGAAACCTTTGATGTATACCAATTGGATGCAAACACTATCGAGTTGTACAATCCTTTTAATGACACCTCTTACTTTTTACATGGCTACCAAAGAAGTACCTTCGATTACGACTTCGTGTTTTATGATAACATTCATTATTTCTTACAGGAATATGAAGCTTGGGAGAAAACCTATACGAGTCAGATGGGAGCCATAAACGAATTTGATAACGAAAATTATTTACAGTTTTTGGCTGGCGGAAATGATTCGGTTTTTAGAAGCTCACAAGACACAAATATTGGAAATCCAGATAATATCTATTGGGATTATACAGGAATCTATGGTGTTGGAGACATTAGCAATAATATGTATCTGAAAACATTAACATTAGATTATGACTTTTTCGACAATGAATTTTTTGAATTGAGCGTTATTAATGATCAAAGAATCGAATTGTACCATCCGTCATCTGGAACCGTTTATGAGTTTACTGGACGAGGATACATTCAATTCTTAAGAGAAACAGATGCTCAAGGTAGAAAGATAGAAGGCTCTAAACAGCCTAAAAAGCGTAAACAAAAAACGCCTAAAAAGGAAAACCCAAGAGTTAATTCGAGAAGCTAAATTTTGGTTGGTTATTTAGTTTCCAATAGCGTCCATCACATTCAATTGTGGTGGACGTTTTATTTTAATTGTGACTTTTATACTTTAATAGGTGTCTTAAGAATGAATGTGATTTTATATTGGATTTTCAAAAGAAAATCACCAACTTTATATCACGAATATTAACACTAAAAACATATACATTATGGGATTATTTTCATTTATTAAAAATGCAGGAGCAAAGGTTTTTGGCATTGGAAAAACGACTGAAGAGGAAGCTGCTGAGGCTAGAGCAAAAGCAGAAGCTGCTGAACTTAAAGCTGAAGAAGCTGCTGCGAGAAAACTCGAAGAAACAATTAGCGATTTACAATTACAAGTCGAGGACTTGAACGTCTTTATTGACGACGATATGGCTCGTGTTACAGGAAAAGCTTACGACCAATCAACCAAAGAGAAAGTTGTCTTAGTTGTTGGTAATACGGCAGGTATTGCAACAGTTGACGATCAGATGACAGTTGAGCATACAGAACCTGAAGCACAATTCCATACAGTAGAGCGTGGTGATACCTTAAGTAAAATTGCTAAGCAATACTATGGGAATGCCATGAAATACCCTGTAATTTTTGAAGCAAACAAACCAATGTTAACCGATCCTGATAAGATTTATCCAGGACAGGTGCTTCGTATTCCTCACATGGATTAAGTAGCTTAAACAATGTAAGTAAATAAAAAAGCGCAACTATAGTTGCGCTTTTTTTATTGTCATTCTGCAGTTGCTGTGGAACCTGTTAGATGAGATCCTGAATAATACTAATTAATTCATTGCCTTTTCCAAAGCTTCGTAATCGTTGGGTTTGGCAATAATGGTTTTGTTCTTGTCTAATAGCAGATAGGTTGGTGTTGCCGAAACACCGTAGGCATTGGATATCGGATTGTCCCATTTCCCCAAACCAAGTACATGGATAAAATCAGGAAAATGCGAGATGGCATCTTTCCAGTTAAATTCATCATCTTCCAATCCTATAGCAATCACTTTGATATCAGGCTTCGTTGCCATTAAGGTTTTTACTTTTGGAAGTTCATCAATACAATGGCCACAAGTACTACTCCAAAAAATAATCAGGTATTGGTTGGCTACATCTAGTTCGTGAAGTGTGGAAGTTGTAGTAACACCATCTTTTGTAATTGGTAAATCAAAATTTTGCGCGATTTTCCCAATAGCATTGTTTTTATAACTAATGAGTTGATCTGTCAAAGCATTTTGGTTTGTGGCCTTACTTAAAGCTATCAAGTATCTATCAGCGATATAGTTTGCTACTTCAGGATTTTCCATAGATTTGAATCGGTTCCAAATCATTTGTAAGAGCATGGTTTTCAGTTCTAATTCACCATCTGGAATTTTTGATGCTACAGTATCGACATCATTTTTGTAAACCTCATTAGAAGTATTGGCAGTCATTCCGAAGACATAAGCCAAGACACGATCAATTAAAAAGTCTGAACTTTGTAATAGATAATTACTAAAGTCTACGTGGTCTAAAAATGTGCGTTTCAAGTTTGAGGAATAGGTTGAAAGATCTTCATATTCATTGGGAATATAAGGAGCATTCGCTTTAATGAAAGTAGAAGCCAGAGTTCCTTTAGCGGTCTCTTCAAAGGCCAATTGAGTATCTTTGAGAGTTTTAAAAATATCCTTAAAAGCCTTTTTGTCAGTGCTTTCTTGAGTGTAGTAATTACTAATGGTTTGATTGATCATTTCCATACTATTGGTGTAGGATGACCATAATTTATTTTCCTTACTATCGGTAAAGGTCAAACCTTTTTCAGTGCTGAAGGTTAGCGTTACACTTTCTTTTCCGTTATATATAAAATTAAAATTATTTTCCTCCGGTGGCAGCGCATATACTATTTTATAAATACCTGATGAAATCTTAGAATCCATCGCAATACTGAAATTACCTTCAGCATCAATTTGAGCTCGATCTACATAATCAGTAGACGTTGGTGTAGCATGATATAAAAAGGCATACGTATAATCTGTTGCAGGGGAAAATGTTCCATTGATACTATGTTGTGAGAACATACACAACGGAATCAAGCTGAAAAGGAATAAAATGTTTTTCATATGTTTATTATAGCAATAATTACTCCAAAATAGGTTTTATAGCAGTCAAGGCTTGTTTAACAGAATTGATATTGCTGAAAGTTAACAATAATCTTAAACCATTTCTAGTTTGTTTCTCTTTCATTTTACAAGCCATCGGATGGGTTTGTACAAACTGTAATACTTTTGTAAAACCTTCACTTTGATAAAACGGACTTTGTTGGTCGTTTATGAAATATCCGATAAATTTTCCTTTCTTCATAACCACTTTTTCCAAACCAATTTTCGTGGCAATCCACTTAATTCGAACACTATTCAGTAAATCAATTACCTGAACAGGTAACTCACCAAATCGATCTATGATTTCGGTTTCAAAAGTTTCTAGTTCTGATTCGGTTTTTATGTCGTTAAGTTTTGTGTAGAGATTCAAACGCTCTGATATATTATTGACATAATCATCTGGAAACAGCAATTCAAAATCGGTGTCAATGGTCACATCCTTAACAAATACTTTATCTTTTTTATCGTCTTTGTAAAGGTCTTTGAATTCTTTCTCCTTAAGCTCTTCAATAGCCTCATTTAAAATCTTTTGATAAGTGTCAAATCCGATATCATTGATAAAGCCACTTTGTTCACCACCTAATAAATCACCAGCACCACGAATTTCCAAATCTTTCATGGCAATATTGAAACCACTTCCCAATTCAGTATATTGTTCCAAGGCTGTAATACGTTTTCGAGCATCATTCGTCATGGCCGAATATTCTGGAGTGATAAAATAACAAAAGGCCTTTTTATTACTTCGTCCGACACGACCACGCATTTGGTGCAAATCACTCAATCCAAAATTATTGGCGTTATTAATGAAAATGGTATTGGCATTTGGCACATCCAAACCACTTTCAATAATGGTGGTACTCACCAAAACATCAAATTCTCCATTCATGAATGCGAGCATGAGTCGTTCCAGTTTTTTTCCTTCCATTTGTCCGTGACCAATGGCAATTTTAGCATCTGGAACCAAGCGTTGCAGTAACCCAGCAACTTCTTTAATGTTTTCGATGCGATTGTGTACAAAAAAGACTTGACCACCACGTTGGATTTCATAAGACACGGCATCCCTAATGGTCTCCTCATTAAAACGAATCACGTGACTTTCAATTGGATAACGGTTTGGAGGAGGTGTTGTGATAACCGATAAATCACGAGCTGCCATCAAACTAAACTGTAAGGTTCTTGGAATAGGCGTAGCTGTTAAGGTTAAGACATCTACATTTTCCTTTAGGGTTTTAAGTTTGTCTTTCACGGCAACACCAAACTTTTGTTCTTCATCAACAATGAGCAAGCCCAAATCTTTAAACTTCACGTTTTTGTTCACCAATTGGTGTGTCCCAATGATGATATCGACATGGCCTTTTTCAAGCTTTTCTAAGGTTTCTCGCTTTTCTTTTGCAGTTCGGAAACGATTCAGGTAATCTACGGTTACAGGAAAATCCTTTAAACGCTCCGTAAAAGTTTTGTTGTGTTGATAGGCTAAAATGGTAGTAGGAACCAAAACCGCAACTTGCTTGCCATTATCTACAGCTTTAAAAGCAGCACGAATGGCGACTTCCGTTTTACCAAAACCAACATCGCCACAAACCAAACGATCCATTGGTCGTTCACTTTCCATATCGGCTTTGATATCTGCTGTAGAAGAAGTTTGATCTGGTGTGTCCTCATACAGAAAAGACGCTTCCAATTCATGTTGCAAATAGCTATCTGGTTTGTACTGGAAACCTTTCTTGAGTTTACGCTTCGCATAAACCTTAATCAAGTTGAAAGCAATTTCCTTAACCTTACTTTTTGTCTTTTGTTTAAGGGTTTTCCAAGCCTTGCTTCCTAATTTATAAACCTTTGGAGGCTTTCCGTCTTTACCGTTAAACTTTGTGATTTTGTGAAGCGAATGGATGCTGAGGTACAATACATCACGTTCGCCATAAATCAGTTTTATGGCTTCTTGTTTCTTGCCTTCCACATCAATTTTTTGTAAACCGCCAAACTTTCCAATACCGTGGTCAATATGCGTGACATAATCGCCAATATCTAGATTGGTAAGTTCCTTTAAGGTAATGGCTTGCTTCTTGGCATAACCATTTTTAATATGGAATTTATGATAACGCTCAAAAATTTGATGATCCGTATAGCATGTAATCTTAAGGTCATGGTCAATAAAACCTTGGTACAAAGACAAGACAATGGTTTTATAATGTACTTCACCTTCAATATCTTCAAAAATATCGTGAAACCGTTTGGCCTGTTGTTCGCTTACACAGGCTATGTAATTAGTGTAGCCTTTATTGTGATTTGCATTTAAATCCTCTATAAGTAAGTTGAATTGTTTGTTGAAAGCTGGCTGAGGTGTAGTGTTGCAAACAATCTGCTCTGAAGAAAAAACAGCATGCGTACCAAATTCGACAATACCGTAATCTAACAACTGAGATTTCAATAAATTCGAATGGCAGAATAATTCCTCTGGTTCAGAGTGTTTAATTTCTGAAGACAACTCTTTAAAGGCCTCTTCAGCCTTGACAAAAAAGGAGTCAATTCTTGAAAACAGAACGTCTGCATTTTTAATAAAGACGACTGTTTTTTGAGCGATGTATTTAAGGAAGCTTTGTCTGCTTTCTTCAATAAGTTTATTAGCTACATTAGGAATGATCTGGATTTTCTTGATTTGATCTGTTGACAGTTGGCTTTCTACATCAAACGTTCTTATGCTATCCACTTCATCACCAAAAAACTCAATTCTGTAAGGTTCGTCATGTGAAAACGAGAATACATCCACAATACCACCACGAACGGAAAACTCTCCAGGTTCTGTAACGAAATCAACACGCTTAAATCGGTATTCAAACAATACTTCGTTTACAAAATCGATACTTAACTCTTCACCAACACTAATTTTTAGCGTATTCTTTTCCAATTCACGTCGAGTGACGACCTTTTCAAAAAGCGCATCGGGATACGTAACGATGACAGCTGGTTTTTTTCTAGAGTTGATTCGGTTTAAAACCTCTGCCCTCAATAACACATTGGCATTATTGGTTTCTTCTATTTGATATGGTCTGCGGTAACTTCCTGGATAAAATAATACGTCTTTGTCATTCAGTAAAACTTCCAAATCGTTTAAATAAAATGCCGCTTCTTCCTTGTCGTTAAATACTAAAAGGAAAGGACGTTCAGCAGTTTTAAATGTTTCACTAATAACTAACGATAGGGAAGATCCAATGAGACCTTTAAGGTGTGTTTTGGTTTTGGAAATCTCAGATTGGGCAATAGAAGATTGCAGATTTTGCACTTGCAAAGCCTGAGCGTACGTTTTTGAGAGAATGGAATTACTCAAGACGTTTTATTTTGTGCAAATATATAATTTTTGTGCTTTGGCGTATTGTTAAAATGTATTAATAAAACTATCTTTGTGCCACTAAAAAATCAAAATATATGTCATTTTCAGAATTATTTGAAAGCGGATTCAAAAAGCGTAATGAAGACCACTTTGCTGCAATTGTTAGAGTAGCCATGAGTGATGGAATTATAAATGAAGCCGAAAAAGCCTTTTTAGACCGTTTAGCTGTACGATTAGACATAACAGAGTCTGATTATAAAGCGATATTGAAAGACTACCAAAGTCACCCAATCAATCCACCATTATCTTATGATCATCGCTTAGAGCGTTTGTATGATTTGGCTCGAATGGTTTGGGCCGATCATATCGAAGGTGAAGACCAAGTGCGTTTGTTGGAAAAGTTATGTATCGGATTAGGGTTTAATCCAGACAACGTGAAATACATAACCGATAAGGCACTGAATTTAGTTCACTACGAAGTGGATTTGGATGATTTTATTGTCAAAATGAAACATATGAACCAATAAGAAATTGTTTTGGTTCAATTCATATAAAGCAGTCTTAATCAGACTGCTTTTTTTATGCATTCCGCATAAATTCCTCTGCTTTTTCAACCATGTTTTTACTCCCACAAATAAAAGGCACGCGTTGGTGTAGTTCTGTAGGTTGTATATCCATAATTCTATTAAAGCCATCGCTTGCTTTACCATTGGCTTGTTCTGCCAAAAACGCCATAGGATTGCATTCGTAGAGTAAGCGTAGTTTCCCATTAGAATTCATAGAGCTCTTAGGATACATGTAAATACCTCCTTTGATCATATTGCGATGAAAATCGGAAACTAAAGACCCAATATACCTACTAGTGTAAGGTCGGTCACCTTCTTCCATTTGACAGTACTTGATATAGTTTTTAATACCCTGAGGAAAATGGATGTAGTTACCTTCATTAACAGAATAAATCTTACCGTCTTTAGGAAATTGCATGTTGGGATGCGAGAGGTAAAAAGTTCCAATAGCTGGATTCAGAGTAAATCCGTTAACCCCTTCACCAGTTGTATAGACAATCATGGTTGAGGTCCCATAAATGATGTATCCAGCAGCTACTTGCTGGTTTCCTTTCTGAAGGAAATCCTCAATAGTCACAGGTGTTCCTACAGGAGTTATACGTCTGTAAATAGAAAAAATAGTTCCAACAGATACGTTGACATCTATATTGGAAGAACCATCTAGTGGGTCGATTAAAACAATGTATTTGTTTTGATGGTTTTCATCTTGGCTATTAATGGAAATGAAAGAATCCTCCTCTTCACTGGCAATTCCGCAAACAATGTTTCGCTTGGTTAAGGTTTGAATAAATTTTTCATTGGCATACACATCTAGCTTTTGTTGGTTTTCACCTTGAATATTGGTGTCTCCTGCATTTCCTAGAATGTCGACTAATCCAGCTTTATTAACTTCATGATTGACTACTTTTGCGGCTAGTCGGATAGAGTTGATAAGTCGAGAGAGCTCTCCTGTGGTATATTTAAATGCAGTTTGGTTTTCAATGATAAACTCACCAAGAGTTTGATTTTTTTGAGACATGTATTTTGAATGATTACGTTTATGCAAATATCGTATTTTTTAATAAACTATAACGTTTGCGTAGCGCTTTTAATGTTTTCTTAAACCAACTTTTAAACTATCTTTACCCAAACTAAATTCGTAATGAATGTCGTAATAAGAACTGCTACAATTGACGATATGCCTGAGGTGTTACAACTTATACAGGAACTGGCAGTTTATGAAAAAGAACCAGATGCCGTTAAGATAACCGCTGAAGATTTAAAGGCTTATGGGTTTGGGAAGCATTCAAGATTTCATTGTTTTGTTGCTGAAGCCCACTCTGAAGTGGTTGGTATGGCACTCGTTTATGAACGTTTTTCAACATGGAACGGTCCTGTGTTGCATTTGGAAGATTTGGTTGTGAGTGAGCGCATGAGAGGTCAGGGAATTGGAGCAGCATTGTTGGATGAGGTGGTTGCATATGGACACCAATTGGGTGTTAAACGAATTACTTGGGTAGTGTTGAATTGGAATGTACCAGCTATTGATTTTTACAAAAGTAGAGGTGCTGTTATTGACTCAGAATGGGATTCGGTGAGTTTGGATGAAGATGGAATTAAAAATTATTTATCAAAACTATAGATGCAGGTATTTAAGTTTGGAGGTGCTTCAGTTAAAGATGCTAATGGTGTAAAGAACATGGCTAAAGTTTTACAAGAGGTTGGTTATGACCAAACACTTGTAGTGGTTTCTGCAATGGGTAAAACCACAAACGCATTGGAAACGGTTATCAAAAACTATTTTGAAAACAAAAGTGAATTGCAAAGTTCTATTCAGGATGTCAAAAAATACCACAACAGTATCCTTTTGGATCTTTTTGAGAATACTCAACATGCTATATATAAGAAAATCGCAGATCTTTTTTCTGACTTGGATTATTTTTTGAGACGAAACAAATCACCTGATTACAACTATGTATATGACCAAACAATCAGTTTTGGAGAATTGATTTCTACTACGATTATTAGTGCCTATTTAAATGATATAGGAATTACTAACCAATGGTTGGATGTTAGGGACTATATAAAAACGGATGATTACTACAGACGTGCCAACGTTAATTGGGATTTAACCCAATTAAACATTAAAACATTATCCAGTTCCAAAGCGCTTAATATAACACAAGGTTTTTTGGGAAGTGATGCCAATAATTTTACAACGACACTAGGACGTGAAGGAAGTGACTATACCGCAGCTATTTTTGCCTATTGTTTAAATGCTGAAAGTGTCACTATTTGGAAGGATGTTAAAGGTGTTTTGAATGCCGATCCAAGATATTTTGAAAGAGCACAATTACTGGAAAGCATTTCTTATAGAGAGGCCATCGAGTTGGCATTTTATGGTGCTTCGGTCATTCACCCGAAGACCTTGCAACCTTTACAACAAAAAGAAATTCCTTTGTTTGTTAAGTCATTTTTAAACCCGAAGAATGCAGGCACAAAAGTTGGTAAGGGCATTGGAATTTCACCAAATATTCCATGTTTTATTGTTAAGAAGAATCAAGTATTGGTGTCTTTGTCTTCTCTGGATTTTAGCTATATAGTTGAAGATAATATCAGTGACATATTCAAGTTGCTCCATCAATATAAAATGAAAGTGGATGTCATTCAGAATTCGGCCATTAGTTTTTCTGTATGTTTTGAAAACAGTTATAACAACCTCGAAGCGTTACTTCAAAATCTAAAAGCAAAATTTAAGGTCACATGTTATGAAAATGTGAGTCTTTATACTGTAAGACATTACGATGACAATGCCATTAGCTTAATTGAAAAAGATAAAACATTGTTATTAAAACAATTAACACAAGAAACCGTTCAAATCGTAACTAAGTAAACATTTTAGTACTTTTACAACCATGAGTAAGTCAACTGAAATAGGACTGGTAACTGCCAAGGAAGTCGCTAAAGCCATTAAGGTAGATAAGTACGGCTTTGTTGGTACGTTTATAGGTTGGCTTCTAATGAAGGTCTTAAAAATTTCAACCTTAAATAAAATATATATGCGCAACAAGCATCTTAGCGATGGCGCTTTCTTGGATGCTATCTTGGATGATTTTCAAATCAAGTTTGAAATTCCAGAAGAAGACTTAAAACGATTACCTAAAGATGGTCCGTTTATTACGATTTCAAATCATCCGTTAGGAGGAATCGATGGTATTTTACTACTCAAATTAATGATTGAACAACGGAAGGACTTTAAGATCATTGCCAATTTTCTATTGCATCGCATTGAACCAATGAAACCGTTCATTATGCCAGTGAATCCTTTTGAAGACCGAAAAGATGTCAAGTCTAGTGTTTCCGGATTTAAGAGTGCAATCTTGCATTTAAGAGAAGGACATCCACTAGGAATTTTTCCTGCAGGTGAAGTATCCACTTATAGAGATGGGAAATTGGTTGTGGATAGACCTTGGGAACTAGCTGCTATGAAATTGGTTAAAAAAGCCGAAGTGCCTGTTGTTCCTATTTATTTTCATGCAAAGAACAGTAAATTATTTTATAAGCTTTCCAAAATAAGTGACACCTTTAGGACAGCAAAGTTGCCTTCAGAATTATTGACACAAAAAAATAGGGTTATCAAAGTTAGGATTGGTCGCCCAATATCTGTAAGCGATCAGAAAGAACATGAGGACTTAGGAGTGTTTTCTGAATTTTTAAGGCGTAAAACCTATATGTTGTCCAATGCCTTTGAAGATGAGCCGAAACGATTTAATACCATTTCAAATACCTTAAAAGCTCCCTCAAAACCTCCAAAACGTATTGTGGGTTCTGTGAGTCAAGACAAAATGATTGCTGAGGTAGAGGAATTACATAAAGGGGATTATAAACTCTTGACCAGCAAAAATTATGAGGTGTTTTTAACGCCTGCAAACAATATTCCTAACATTCTTCACGAAATTGGAAGACTTCGAGAGATTACCTTTAGAGCCATTGGAGAAGGTACCAATGAAGCGATCGATCTCGACAGCTTTGATACATACTATCACCATATGTTCTTATGGGATAATGAAACCCAACAAATTGTGGGTGCCTATCGTATGGGATTAGGATCTAAAATTTTCGCTAAATATGGAATTGACGGATTCTATCTTCAGGATTTATTCCGATTTGAGCCTGAACTCTATAAAATGATGAGCCAGTCCATTGAAATGGGACGTGCATTTATCATCAAGGAATACCAACAAAAACCAATGCCTTTGTTTTTGCTTTGGAAAGGCATCGTGCATACAACCTTGCGCTATCCAGAACATAAATTCCTGATTGGAGGTGTGAGTATCAGTAATCAGTTTTCAAATTTTTCGAAATCCTTGATGATTGAATTTATGAAGTCACATTACTACGATCCTTATGTGGCACAATATGTTAGACCGAAAAAGGAATTTAAGGTGAAGCTCAAGGATGCAGATAAAGATTTTGTGTTTGATGAAACTGAAGCTGATTTAAATAAATTCGATAAGATTATTGATGAAGTTGAGCCAGGAGCCTTGCGACTTCCTGTACTTCTTAAGAAATATATCAAGCAGAATGCAAAACTAGTGGCATTCAATGTCGATCCGTTGTTTAATAATTCTGTAGATGGCTTGATGTATATTAAGATTGCTGATTTACCGGAAAGTACTGTAAAACCGGTTATGGAAGAATTTCAAGCCGAACTGGAACGGAAATTTTCAAATGGCTCTAGCGAAGACTAATAAGCTCTATTTCTATGCTATTTGCATGCTGTGGGTTTCCTTTTTGTATGCCCAAAGCATTAAAGGTGTTGTTTTGGATGCTTCAACCAACCAGCCTATTGAGAGTGCTTCCGTGTACTTTGATAATACTTCCATTGGTACCTCTACAAATGATAAAGGTGAATTTGAGATTGCTCTGAAAGAAGACGTGTCTTCTGCCTTGGTGATTTCCTTTTTAGGCTATGAAACCGCACTTTTACAAAGCTATTCTCCTGATAAATTTTATAAGGTTTTACTCCTTGAGGCTATCAACACACTGGATGAAGTTGTTATCTCGACTGATGATGGAATGCCCAGAGAAATGAAGTTAGAACATTTTAGGGCTCAATTTATAGGTCGTTCTAAAATAGCTAAGTCTTGTCGTATTTTAAATGAGGAGGTTCTTAACTTGAGTTATAATAAAAAGAAAAAAACTTTAACGGCTTCAGCCTATGAGCCTATCAGGATTCAAAATGAGGACTTGGAGTATCTCATTTCTTTTGATATCAAAACATTTGTAATTAATTATGCATATATAAATATTGATCGTAATAAACATGTTGTTAGAGGCGTATCGTATACGGGAACTTCCTACTATAAGTCACTGGCAGCAGATGAAGATGCTATTCAAGTAAAGAAAAAACGAAATGAAGCCTATAATGGTTCGGTTTTACATTTTATGAGAGCTTTGCGTAACAAGCGATTAAAAGAAGAGAAGTTCACAATTTACAGTGAAGGCTTTCGTGTTGATCCATACAGATATATTAGTATTTCAGAACTGAATGATTCTAAATGGTATCAGGTAAAATTAAGAGCACCATTATCGGTAAGATACCAGCGTAAATTTCAGTCTGAAATAAAATTACCATTTAAATTGAGCAAAAGCGACTCAAAACCCTATTATAATGTAGAAATCAAAGTAGATACGTATGGAAACTATAGCCCAATAGGTGCTTTTTATTTCATAGGTCATATGGGAGATCAGCGTATAGGAGATTCACTTCCCTATGACTATGAACCCTCTAAACGTTAAGATTTGCTAGAAAAAGAAAAGCGCTAAAGGTGTTAGGCTTTAGCGCTTTTTTATAATTTATAAGGATTTAAACCAATCTTGAAATTGTGCCCCTAAAAGGAAGGTAGGTTTCATTTTGCCACCTAAAGCACTCACTAGACTCATAATCCAAGCTACAAATACTACAATCCAAAGAATCCATCCTATGACAGGGATAACTCCGACAAAGCTTAAAATGATTAAGCCTAACATTTGTCTAATATAGAATGACCCAAATTCAGTTTTGTTATTGCTGTTCATAATGAGAGCAATCACCCAACCGATCAATGTGAAATGAGCAATAATAGCCACATTTTTGCCATCACTAAATACTTCTTTAGCTTCATTGGAAAATTCATTCGCCTTTTGTTTCGCTTCATCTGCAAATTCTTTTGCATCATCAGAAAACTCACTGGCTTTTTGTTTGGCTTTATCAGCAGCTTTTTTTGCGCCTTCCTTAGCGTCGCCTAACATATCGTTAAGATCGTCGCTTAAATTTTTGTTATCATCAGACATTGTTTTGTGATTTTATGGTTAGACTATAAAATTAATAAAATTGTTTAAGATATAAGTCTATAATTTTAACCATTTGTTACATAAACGCCTGATCAATAGGTTCCCATAACTCTATTTTATTGCCTTCATTATCAAGTATCCAAGCAAATTTACCATAGTCGTATTCTTCCATGTTTCCTACTATGGTTACGCCTTCTTCTTTTAGAACCTTTAATAATTCAACAAGGTTTTCGACGCGATAATTAAACATAAAGTCCTTTTTAGAGGGCTCATAATACTTGGTGTCTTCAGGAAAGGCACTCCATTGAGTGGAGCAATCGTTACCATTTTTATCTTTCCACCAAAAGGTACAGCCATAATCATCGGTATTGAAACCTAAATGTTTACGATACCATTCTTTGGAAGCCTTAGGGTCTTTGCTTTTAAAAAAAAGACCACCTATTCCAGTTACTCTTTGTTTCATGTTATTTTTTCTTTAATGCAGTTTCATAAGTGTCAATCCATTCTTTACAACTCATTTTTCGAGTCAATTCTCCAATAAGCTCATAAGGGATGTCATCGAGATTCTTAAATCGGATACAACTTTTACCCATATCTAGTTTTCGTTTACTATGTTTAGGGAACTCCTTAACAAACCAATCGTACAGTTCTTTTTTTGCATAGATACCACTGTGATACAAATTGACAGAGTTTTTTTGAGAGGCAAAGCTCATGAACGGTAAAGGTGTTTTTGGGTCGCAATGATAACCATCTGGATAAACCGAATGTGGCACATAGTACCCAATCATTTTATAAATGATGCCTTCTTCAAAATCTTTAGGCAGATTATCATTAATAACGTTTCTCAATTTTTTTAAGGTATCCTGACGTTCTTCAGGTACCTGACTAATATAATCTTCTGGTGATGTAGCTTCGTATTGCATAATGTTATTTTATTTACGTTGTAGTATTAAAGCAGATATTAAAGATAGAATAAACCCGATAACAACTACAGTAGCAAACATGACAAATGCTAAAAAGCCAGAGCCACCATAATTTTGCATATAATCGGTCATCTCTTGTTTTTTAGCTTCAAGTTCGGCTCCAGAATAGGTTTTTTCTAAGTTGGAAATCGATGTTTTTAAGAACTCCTCTGAAAAGTCTGGATTAATAACAGTAGTATAAATATAATCTGCAATGCCAATTCCAACACCTACCATAGCGGAAATTAAAACACCTATAAGAAGTGCTTTTCCAAAAGATACACTTCCATTGTTCACACGGTCTCTAAAATGTTTTATTCCGAAGAATACAAAAGATAAGGAAGCTACCATGGTAGCATATCCCATAATTTCTTGAGTGTTATAGGATAATCCTTTTCCAAAGGCCAAAGCCAATAAGAATAATATTGTCGCTAAAACGAGCCCGTAAAGGCCAAATCTTAAAACGGTCTGTTTCATAATTGTAAATTTTAAGGTTTAAATGTGTTGATCAATAAGAATGGTATTGCCATCAGGATCGTACAACACAATACTGGCTGGACCAGATTTGGAATCTCCTGTGTCTCTTTCTAGTTTGATATCGTTTGATTTCAGTTGTTTTTCAATGTCTCTCACATCGTCAAAGGATTCTAAAGTTTCTGCATTTTGATTCCAACCAGGATTAAAGGTGATGATGTTTTGTTCGAACATGCCCTGAAATAACCCTATTACGGCATCACCATTTTTCATGATGAGGTAGTTTTGTTCCATGTTTCCAGCAAAAACTGAAAAGCCCAAGGTTTCATAAAATGTTTTAGATGCTTGAATGTCCTTTACACTCAAACTCATTGAAAATGCGCCTAATGTCATAAGTTGTTCTTTTAAAGATTGATACCACAAAACTATAGGAGGCCATGAAAAGATGACTCATACTAAAGTACCAAAGCACTCCTACTTAAGTCTAAATGTATTGATTTTAAATGATATGTTCTTGCTTGGCAATTTGTATTGCCTGGGTTCGGCGTTTGGCGTTTAGTTTAACAAGCAAGTTAGATACATGGGTTTTAATGGTGCTTTCTGAAATAAAAAGTTTTTCACCAATTTCTTTATTGGAAAGTCCTTCGGAAATACCTATCAGTACTTCATATTCTCGTTCGCTAATCTCCAATTCCTTAATGCGTTTTTGATTGACTTCTTTTGTGTCAGTATTGTTTTTATGAAGGCTTTTTTTATTGAGATAGATGCCAACAAAGAAAAACACAACAGCAATGATGGCAATGGCATATTCACTTTCTAAATCGCCTGATAAAATAGCATATTTACTTAGTTGAAATAAGAGCAATAAGCCCAAAATAAGGAGTCCAAAAACGAGAATTGTTTTTTTCATGGACTAAAATTAACAAAATTCTGCTTTGATTTTGTCCACAATAGTCTGAGCAAGTTTGACCTTGCTTTCCACAGTCCATCCTGCAACATGCGGAGTTAAGATTACATTGTTTGCATTGACCAAGTATTGAAAGGCTTCAGGCATTTGAGTAGAAAATAAATTCTCGAATGAAGATTTCTCATATTCCAATACATCGAGTCCAGCGCCTAAAATTTGTCCAGATTCTAAAGCAGAGACTAAATCTTTGGTCACCACACTTTTGCCTCTTGCTGTATTGATTAACCAAAACGGTTTTGAAAATGCATTGATAAAGCCTTGGTTTACCATGTTGATGGTTAGTGGTGTTTCAGGCGTGTGTAAACTTAAGACATCCGCTTTTTGTTGCAACTCTTTTAGAGATACTTGTTTGGCATTGGCATCTGCTACATTAGATTTGATATCATAGCAAATCACTTCAACATCAAACCCTCTTAATTTTTTTGCAAAGGCTTTTCCCATATTACCATAACCAATCAATCCAACTGTTTTTCCATCGAGTTCGATGCCACGATTGGCTTCACGTAACCAGTGTCCAGATTTAACTTCGGCATCTGCTTTGTTAAGCTTGTTGAATAACGACAGCAATAAAGCCAAGCTGTGCTCGCCAACTGCATTTCGATTACCTTCAGGAGCTGATATGAGAGAAATGCCCTTTTTTGCAGCATAGTCTACATCAATATTCTCCAATCCAGCACCAACACGACCTATGAACTTTAGATTTTTAGCTGTATCTAGAAATGTGCTGTCAATAGAAAAGCGACTACGAATAATGATGCCGTCATAATTGTGTATGATGCGTTCTATTTCTGATTTGGAAGCGGTATAATCTTTATCATTGTGAAACCCGAGTGCATTGAGCTGTTCTAAAAGTAGAGGATGGTTGCTATCAAGGTGAAGTATGTTCATGTATGTAAGCTTGTTTTTGCGTTAGTGATGGCGCCATTGTTGGAGCTCCTCAAAGAGAGCGACTGGCAAGAGCACGACCTTTGGCGATAAGCAAAAGGGAACGCCCTAAATATTAAGAATCAATCGCGCAATCCAAAAATAGATTAAAATCCCAAAAATATCATTGCTTGTGGTGATAAAAGGTCCTGTAGCAATGGCAGGATCAATCCCTCTTTTGTCTAAGAATAACGGCACAAAGGTTCCTATAAGTCCGGCAACAATGATGACTGCAACCAAGGAGACTGAAATGGCTAAAGCTGTTGTGAAATCGCCTTTGGTTGCCCAAACAAACAAAAAGAGAAACAAGGCAAGAATAAAACCATTGAGAGCAGCAAGTAGCATTTCCTTGATAAGTCGGCTATTGATACTTCCCTTAACATCATCGTTGGCTAAACCTTGAACAATGATCGCACTGGATTGTACACCAACATTTCCTGCCATTGCAGCAATTAAGGGTGTAAAAAAGAACAAGACAAAGACTTCACCTTTGAAAGCTTCCTCAAACCCTTCCATGATTAAAAAGGCACCAATACCACCAACCAATCCTAGAAACAACCAAGGCAATCGAGCTTTTGTCAACTCTAGAATACTATCGTCGGCTTCAACGCCTTGTGTAATACCTGCAGCTAATTGGTAATCTCTATCGGCTTCTTCTTTTAAGACATCGACAATATCGTCAATGGTAATGCGTCCTAATAGAGTTAGATCTTCATCTACCACTGGAATCGCTTCCAAATCATATTTTGCCATGACTCTGGCAACATCTTCCACATCATCATTTACATTGACATAATCGACACTGTCTTTGGCGATGTCTGCAATTTTTTGTTCACTTTTGGCTACGATAAGATCTTTAAGTGATAGTCTGCCAATGAGTTTTTCTTGTTTGTCGACTACATAAATAGAATGTACTCTAGTGACCTCTTTTGCTTGGCCTCTAATGCGGCGAAGGCAACCTGCAACCGTCCAAGTTTCATAGACCTTAACCAGCTCTTTTGCCATTAAGCTACCAGCTGTGTTATTTTCATAGGTTAGAAGCTCGGTGATTTCATCTCTATGCTCTTTGTCTTCAATTTGAGAGATGACTTCTGCTTGTCGTTCTTCAGGGAGTTCGGCAATAATATCAGCAGCATCATCGGTGTCGAGTTCTTCAATTTCGTCAGCAATTTCCTTAGAGGAAAGATTTTCCAGGACTTTTTCACGAATGTCTTCATCGAGTTCGGTAATGATGTCTGAGGTTTTTACCGAATCCAATAGTTTGATGACATACAAGGAATCTTCAAGATTCAACTCATTGAGAATCTCTGCTACATCGGCATAATGATACTCATGGAGTAATGTTTTCAATGCTTTATCGTCTTGTTGGGAAACTAAAAGCTCAACATTTTCAATGAGATCATCAGTGAGTTCAAATTGGTTATATTCTTTTTCCTCTGCCAAACGAAATATTTTTAGTTGTCGTCTTTTTCAATGAGTTGCGTAAGTTCAATAAATGAAGCAACACTCAATTGTTCTGGTCGTTTGCCAAATATAACATTTGCTTTTAAATTATCGGAAAGATTGAAGGTTTTTAAACTGTTGCGAAGCGTTTTTCTACGTTGTTGGAATGCCGTTTTAACCACTTTAAAAAATAAGGCTTCATTACATGGCAAATTGAGATTTGCTTTGCGCTTTAGAAGCAACACTCCAGAATCAACTTTTGGAGGCGGATTGAAAACCGAAGGTGGAACCGTAAACAAGTATTCGGCATCGTAAAAGGCTTGGGTTAAAACTGATAAAATGCCATAGGTCTTATTGCCTTCCTTGGCACAAATACGTTCTGCGACTTCCTTTTGGAACATGCCTGAGAATTCAGGCACCTGATCTCGCAATTCTAATGTTTTAAATACAATTTGTGATGAGATATTATAAGGGAAATTTCCAATGATGGCAAAAGGCACATCTTTAAAGATCTTACTCAAGTCGTATTTCAGAAAATCGGCTTCATGAACGCGATTGGAGAGGTTGAGAAAATGGGCTTTCAAATACTCAACAGACTCTGAATCAAGTTCAATTACATGAGTTTCGACATCTTTTTGGAGCAAATATTTGGTAAGTACACCCATTCCAGGACCTATTTCAAGAACTGCATCATAACCTTCAAGACTGAGGCTATTAGCGATGCGCTCTGCAATAGATTCGTCATTGAGAAAATGTTGTCCTAAATGTTTTTTTGCTCTTACAGACATGTTTTAATTGAATTTTACCGAATACTCATCAACAATCTGAAGTTCAGTTCTAAAAGCCACCATTTTGTCAGCAAATTTTTTAAGGCCTTCGTTCCGAAGCTTATCGGCATCATCTTTATAATAGGCATCTAGAGCTGCTCTTGAGTAGGAACGATATTGAATGGAATAGGTGATTCCTCCCAATTCTTCTTCAACTAAAACTTGAGACAAAGTAGCTTTTTCAAATTTTCCGGTTCCCAATACTTGAGGGATGTGTTCTGTTTTCATCCATTCCAACCATTCGTCGTGGATGCTGTTATCTACATTAACAGTAACATTGTAAATAATCATAATTCTATTTTAAGGGATTTACGATAGAATGCAAAAGGCCATATAGCTATAAATCTTTTGCAAATAACAGAAGTTCTTCGTCGTCTTCAAAAGGTTTTACGGTTTTTTGGAAAGATAAACCTAATTTTTTCAACAAGGCTATTGATGCTATGTTTTCTTCTAAAGTGATGGCATACACTTTAAGGATTTTAAAATCTGTTTTGAGAAATTGCAATAAGGCTTTGACAGCTTCATAAGCGTAGCCTTTTCTGTAGTATTCTGGTAATAGAGTAAACCCAATATCTGGGTGTTCGAGTTCGTCACGTCTTAAAAGTCCGCAAGTACCAATAGGTTTTAGACGATCAGATTTCAACTGGATTTTATAGTAGCCAAATCCTTGGGTTTTGTATTGTTCGAGAACACGATCTTTGATGTAGGTTCTAGCATCCTCAATAGTTCTGACATTTCTGTCTCCAATATATTTGATTCGATCAGGAGTGTTTAACAATTCTAAAAAAAATTCCGCATCCTCCATTTCAATTTTAGAGAGTATAAGTCTGTTGGTTTCAAGTATCATTATATGGTTGCTTAAGTCTAATTAATGGAGTCACCACGGAGCATTCGGAACCGTTTTCTGGCTTCAATAAAATAGATGCTGTCCTCGTAATCAAAAATAATTTTTTCATACAAGTCTTTGGCTTTTTCAGGTTCTGCCAATATGTTTTGATAGAGGTTTGCCAAATAAAAATGTGCATCATCTGCTAAAATCTCATCCCTATAGTTAGCAATAATATATTGGTAATTAGTCACTGCCTTTTCAAATTGCTGAGTGTCTTCATATAATTTTGCTTGCATAAACAATGCCTGATCCTCAATGGTTTCGCCTTTGTGTTCTTCAAGTATTTTGTCTAAAAGCGATATGGCTTCATTTTTTTTATTCTGAAATGCCAATAAATCGGCTTTGGAATACAATTTCAAAGCTATATGAAGTGAATCCTCAAGAATATTATCAGAAATCAAGAGTTTTAAGTCTAAGGCATCATTGGCAATAAGTTGTGAGGTAGAAGATTTTAAAATCTTAAGTTGGGATTCTGCCCATTCGAAATCCCCTTTGTAATAACTGGTCTTGGCAACCTTGAAACGCGCTTCTTGAGAAATCGTGCTATTTTTTAAATTGGCTTGAATTTGCGAATAGTAGATTAAGGCTTCGTTAAAACGTTCCTGAAACACCAAAATATCACCAAGTTTCAATTTTACTGTCGCCTCCTGAAACAAGGAGAGTTCTTGTTTTAAGCTTTCCTTTAAAAATGTACTGGCTTCTTCTGGTTGATGGAGATCGAAGGCCAAGAAATTACCATAGGCAATTTGAAGCGCAATAGTTTGTTCGTATTTACCATATTGGTCAAACAGTTGGAGGTACTTTTCCTGAATGGCTTTCAGTTCCTTTTTGTTAGCTGTTCTGGTCTCTATATCTAGTAAATATTGATGTGCTGTAAGTCGTGTTTCAATGTCTTGTGAGTTTTCTAAAATATACTCGAAGATAGAAACCGTAATTTCGTATTCCTTTTCATTTAAAGCGGTAAGAGCCAGATCTGTAATACGACTCAAGCTTTCCGGATTTCTTTTGTACAAGGCCTTTTCTTGAATAAACGCTTTGTTATAGGCTTTTTCTTGAATGTAGAGCCAACTCAGCATATCATACCAAATTTCGTCTGGATTAGCTTGTAGTTTTTTCAGCAAGATCCTTCTCAAGGACACATTATTTTCATTGTCGCTATTTTCAGAGATAAAATCGCTGAACGCTCGTTTTCCATTACTTAAAAAATTAGGTTTTGTTTCTACATAGTTTAAATAATTGACAAACAGTTGCTCAATGTTTCCAAGCTCACCATATATACGTGCTAGCTGTACATAAAAATTTTGTTTCGGATTTAACTCCATGCCTTTTTTGTACACTTGGATAGCTTCATCTAAAAGACTGTGCTCTTGAAACCGTTTTGCAACACTATAAGTAAATACTGGATTGTTTTCGATTTCTTTAATGGCATCCGTATAATACGTTTTTGCCATTTCGATATTGTCTTTTAATTGGTAATTATAACCGAGTTCTACCAAAAGGGAAGGGTTGTTTCTATTGGAAACACGTTCTATAAGTAAAATTTGGGCCTCATCATATTGCTCTAGTTGTTGATGGGTTTCAACCAGTTTATAGATGTATTTGTAATTTCCTTTATTTGATTCATAAAGCTTTTGATAAATCACAAGGGCTTTTTCAAATTCACCACGTTTGAAGTAATCGTCTGCAAGCTCTTCATCTTGAGACCAACCAAACGAGCAAAAACATAAGAATAGTATGAGTAAAATCTGCTTCATGCCTCTAATTTATGTAAATATAACAGATAGCCAACTTACATATTGTGAATGTTTTTATAAAAAAATGCCCAAACATAAGTTTAGGCATTACCAACCAAAATAAATGTGCTATTAATCACTATTGTAAAATGATTCAATTATTCTGCTGTGGCTTTCTGAAATAACTCTAAATAATAGTTGTTTATAAAAAGACTTTGCTTGCCATTACGATTAACGAAACTAGAAGTACGATGCGTTTGATATTTTTCATAATAAGTAGGTTGTGTTGATTTGGTGAAACTAACTTCCTGATTATTAATCAAAAAACAAAGAAAAACGCAAAAAAATCGTTGAATAACGTGTTTTTTTAGCATTTCAACGACTAAAAATAAGTATTTTCTTACAAATATTAAATTTTATCGAATCCTGTGTAAGGAATTAAAACCTCAGGAATTTGGATGCCGTCTTTAGTTTGGTAGTTCTCTAAAATACCAGCCAATACTCTAGGTAAAGCCAACGAACTTCCATTGAGTGTATGGCAAAGCTCTGTTTTTCCTTCTTTGTTTTTAAAGCGCAATTTCATTCTATTGGCTTGAAAGGTTTCAAAATTAGAAACCGAAGAAATTTCCAACCATCGATCTTGAGCAGTGGAAAAGACTTCAAAATCATAGGTTAATGCAGATGTAAATCCTAAGTCGCCACCGCATAAGCGCAAAATACGGTACGGTAATTTTAGTTCATTGAGAATGCCCTTGACATGATCGACCATTTCAGTTAAGGCATCATAGGAACGATTAGGATGCTCCACTCTTAAGATTTCAACCTTATCAAATTGGTGCAAACGATTCAAACCTCTAACGTGAGCACCATAGCTTCCAGCCTCACGTCTAAAGCAAGGTGTGTAACCAGTTATTGCTATTGGTAGATCATCTTCGTTTAACAGATTATCTCTAAACATATTTGTTGCAGGAACCTCAGCTGTTGGAATGAGGTATAGGTTATCTCCTGTTACATGATACATTTGCCCTTCTTTATCAGGTAATTGTCCGGTTCCAAAACCCGAAGCTTCATTAACTAGATGAGGTAATTGGTATTCGGTGTATCCAGCTGCTGTATTTTTGTCTAGGAAATAGGTAATCAAGGCACGTTGCAATTTGGCACCTTTTCCTTTGTATACTGGGAAACCAGATCCTGTAATTTTGTTGCCTAGTTCAAAATCAATGATGTCATATTTTTTTGCCAATTCCCAATGCGGTAACGCATTTTCATGAAGTTTAGGAATGGCACCTTCTCTGAACACTTCTTCGTTATTTTCATCTGTGTTCCCTTGAGGTACAATGGTGTTTGGTGTATTAGGAATTTTATACAACAAATCATTCAGTGCATCGGTTTTCACATTAAGCTGCTCGCTGAAACTGTTTTTATCGTCTTTTAACTGTGACGTTTTTTCTTTAAGAGCATTCGCTTCCGCTACTTTTCCAGACTTAAAAAGGTTTCCAATCTCTTTAGAGATGGTATTGAGTTCTGCAGAGGTATTGTCAAGCTTTGTTTGAAGCATTCTTCGTTCTTCGTCTAAGACAATAACCTCTTCAATCATTTCAGTAGCATCGATATTTCTTATAGCTAATCTATGAATGACTTCCTCTTTGTGATCTCTGATAAAAGCAACTTGTAACATGAGTGAAAATTTAAGCTGCAAATTTAAACAATTGTCAGTTATTCTCTGACTCTTTTGAAGGTAAAATCCAGTCGCTGTGCTTAAACGGATTCCATTTAACATTAGCAAGGTCTACTTCTGGATCAATAAGTTGTTTTTTTGGTCTTCCATTGACACTTACAAAAACACGAGCATAGACCTCAACATCTTGGTTCTTCTTAGCATAATCTTGCTTTAGGTGTTGCGCAAATTGCCAAATAACGTCTGGTTTTGTGCTAACATTTCTACGTTGTTTTTTGGTGAGGTAATCTTTAAGATTAACCATTGAAACCTTACCGGTTTTTTTATCAACAACTCTAAAAGAAGCAATGCCATTTTTGGTTCTTAACATCATGCGCCAAGACAAGCGATGGCCTTCTTCTGTCCATAGTACATCATCTGTAATAAAATGATGTCTCAGCGGCAAAGCAATTTGAATGATAAAATAGATAATAAAAAGCGAACTGAATAATTTGGCTCGACTTGGTACTATGATATTACCTTCTGTATAAAAAGGTTTCTGTTTTAGGAAACGCTTTTGAATTTTTTCTGGTTCAAAAAAGAAGACAACAAAGGCTAATGATAAATAAGGAAATATACCAACTTGAAAAATAAAGGAATTAAATAAATGGAAAAAAATAGAAGCAATAAAAGCTATTTTTCGAGTTGGCTTCCACAGCAATAAAGGAATTATAAGTCCGTCATAAAGAATGCCTCCATAAGCAATACCGTAATGGATAAATTCCTTTTGGAGAATGTCACCAACCAAAAAATAATGTTGTTTACTTTGCATCAATAATTTTGGAACCGTTAGGTCAAGCCAATCAGGATACATTTTAGCTATGGAAGCATACGTGTAAAGGATAAACAGTTGAAGATAAAAATACAATCGGCACCAACTAGGCATTGATAACCTCTTGATGTTTGGATTTTGCTTAGCATCAATTGAAAAATAGCGATTGGCTGGCATGAAAATCATAGCAGCACTTAAGATCATCAAGAAGTAGTAATGATTGTTATAAGATGATTTTTGCATGAAGTAGGTGCCAGCCCAAAGCAAAGTAAAACCCAACATACTCCATCGGTATTTGTAACCAATCATGACAAAAATGCCAAAAAGACCCATTACACCGTAATAGGCATACATCCAGTTGCCTGGCAAGGGTTGAAGCCACTCAAAACCAATAAAGTTGAATGTAAATTGCGGGTCGATTAATGTGCGTTTTAACCAACCTGTAAATATAGCGCCAAAACTTTCAAGAGTAATTAGAGCACCAAAAAGCACTCTGAAAACAATAAGCGAACTATTGTCAATATGCTTAAACAACCACTTATTCATGGGTTTTTATATATTCTAAAGCTTGATTTTGGTCTTTTATTAATTGTTCTTGAAGCAAAGACACAGACTCAAATTTCTGTTCATCTCTCAAACGATCTAAGATGTTAATTCTTAGATTTTTGTTGTACAGATTTTCGTCGATTCCAAAAAAGTGGATTTCAATAGATTGCTTCGTGCCATCTACGGTTGGGTTAAAACCAATATTCATCATACCATGCACTGTTGCATCATCAATTTCTGATTGGACGACATAAACACCATTTTTAGGAATGAGTTTGTAATGTTCTTCAATGTAAAGGTTAGCCGTTGGAAATTTAATTTGTCTTCCCAGGCCTTTTCCATGTACGACTGTTCCGGTTAAAAAATAGGGATGATCAAGATAGCTTTGAGCGGTTTTTAAATCACCTTCTAAAATGGCATTTCGAATTTTGGTTGAGCTTACAGCAACATCTTGTATGTCTTGAACAGAGATTTCTTCAACTTCAAAACCAAATTCCAAACCAAATCTTTTTAAATCAGAAATATCTGCTGTTCTGTTTTTACCAAAATGATGATCGTAACCAATAATAATGTGTTTGGCATTCAAGCCATCAACCAAAATATTTTTAACGTAGTCTCGAGCAGAGAGGTTGGCAAAGCTCATGTCGAAGGTTTTAATAATCAATCCGTCTAAGTTCAGTTTAGACAATAAATCAATTTTTTCATCAATGGTATTGAGCATTTTAATATTAGCTTCTTTTTGAAGCACCATTCTTGGATGGGGAAAAAAAGTTAAAACAAGTGATGTCAAACTTTTTGTATTCCCAACATGAGTCAACCTTTGAATTATTTTTTTGTGTCCGATATGAACACCATCAAACGTTCCGATGGTAACTACGGAAGGTGTTTTAGGGTAGAATTCTAATTCTCGGTATATTTTCAAAGTCATAACTATTTTGGTAAAAATAACTATAAACCTAAAACCAAGGAAATATAAAGTTCAATGTTACCATAAAAGGATAGAGATAATGTAATTCTAGAAACTGTTTTGTGAATATTTTCTTATCAAATCCATATACAATACGTTAAAAAACAAATTTTTGTTAATAAAACCCTAAAATACTCAGCTGATTTCATTAGATTTGAAGTCAATAATTAACGATTTGTCCTAACACAAGACAATATTTAAATAACATAAAAGAAATGAAAAACAACTTTACTTTAAAATCTATTTTTACAGTATTTGCGCTTCTTTTGACATTTTCAATTTATGCTCAAGATCGAACTTGTGGCATGGTTGAATATATGGAAGAGATGCTAGAAGATCCTGTTATGGCGAAACAATACTATGAGAGCCAGAAAAAGTTTAAGGAAGAACTAGCTAGACGCGTTAGTAATGGAGAATTTAGTAATCGTGGAGGTGCAACTATTGAAATTCCAGTTGCTGTGCACTTTCCAGAAGCAAATGAAGCTGACAGAGCTTGTTTAGAGGCTCTTGCGCAAACACAGATTGATATTTTAAACGCTGATTACACTGCAACAAATTCAGATATTGTTCAGTGGCCAGCAGCTTCAATTTTTTACCCTGGTCTTAGTCCAGGATCTGCAAATATCTCTTTTTGTATTGCTACATCAAATCATCCAGTTGGGTTAGATCCAGAATTACTTGAAGGAAATCCTTGTGTCACTATTGGATATAACTTTGGTGGTGGAGCAGGAAATGCCGATGCTAACTGGTCAGGTTACATGAACTTTGTTGTAAGAGACATCGGATTCGGACTTCTAGGATTTTCTCCATTAGGAGGTAGTGTTGCTGCAGGACAAGCGGTAACTATGAACTTAGGAGCTTTTGGTTCTGGAGCTGGTTGTCCAGGTTCAGGTGTTGTGCCAAGTGCACCATTCAATTTAGGTCGTACGGTAACTCATGAATTAGGTCACTTTTACAACTTGAACCACCCTTGGGGACCTGGTGCGCCAACTTGTGCACAAGATGATGGAATAGCTGATACACCTAATACAGGTCAAGAAACTTATAACTGTCCACCAGCCGGATCTCAAGATGGTTGTGTTGCCGGTCAATATGTTCTTCATATGAATTACATGGATTATGTAAATGATGCCTGTATGTACATGTTTACACCAGGGCAAATGGCCGTAGTAAACACTTATGTGTCTTCTGTTTTAGCGCCTCAATTTAAACCTAACGTTTGTCAACCTCCTGTACCTGGATTTAGCCTAACAGCTAATAACAGTCCAGTTTCAAGTTGCCCAGATACTGATACACAAGTTGATTTTGACTTAAGCTATTCGACTATTTTGGATTTTAACGAAACCACAACGTTTTCAGCAACAGGTTTACCTGCTAATGCTACGGTTAGTTTCTCTCCAACGTCATTGAACACGGATGGTTCTGTAACAATGACAGTTGGAAACTTAGGAGCTACAGCACCAGGAGTTTATACAATTACTGTAACGGGAACATCAAACTCAGTTGTTGAAATGGTAGATGTTGTATTGGAAAACAATTGTGTTGAATGTAATACTACAGCTTCTGCAAATAATTTGAATCTTGCTATTCCTGATGGCAACGATTTATCAGGAACCAATCCAGGAGCACCTTTAACAACAACTTTGAATGTTGCAGATTCCCAAACAATAGAAGGTATTAATGTTAATGTAGATATTTCACATACATACATCAGTGACCTTTTGATTATTATTACACATCCTGATGGCGTAACACAAGCTGTTTTATGGGCAGGTAGTTGTGGAAGCAATGACAACCTTGACATCACGTTTTCTGATGATGCTGCAGGCGCTCCAGTTTGTGGAAGTCCAACAAGTGGAACGTTCACTCCTGAAGAAGCACTTAGTATCTTCAATGGAATGGATGCTCAGGGTGATTGGGAGATTTACATTCAGGATTTCTTTAGTCAAGATCCAGGGACTTTAAATGATTGGTCTATTGAAGTGTGTGCTGAAGCGAATCTTAGTATCAATGAATTCGAACAAGATAATTTTGCTATTTTCCCTAATCCAAACAATGGAGAGTTTACGATCAAGTTAAATTCAAATTCAGGAAAAGATATCGAAGTAGATGTATTCGATATTAGAGGACGAAAAATCTTCAAAAACTCATTTACAAATACAGGTGATTTCAATGAAACAATTAGCCTTGACAATGTACAGGCTGGAATGTATCTAGTTACTGTGAATGATGGTAATAATGAAGTTACTAAACGAATTATCGTAGAATAAGTAGTTTATTCTGTACTATATAGAAAGGAGGTCATTTGACCTCCTTTTTTATTTTCCGTTATAGGTATTCATCGTGTTACTGATTCCAGCAGTACCAAATGATTTGATTAACTCAATAGATGTTTCTAGACGTTCCGGAAGTAATTTCGATTCCTTGTCAGACCAATCACCTAAAACATAATCTACCTGTTTACCTTTAGAAAAAGCATCGCTGATACCAAATCTGAATCGGTTGTATTTTGTGGTCTGTAATTTATCTTGGATATCTTTCAATCCGTTGTGACCACCATCACTACCTTTGGTTTTTAGGCGTAAGGTTCCAAAAGGAAGGTTGAGGTCATCAGTAACAACCAAAAGGTTTTCTAAAGGGATTTTTTCTTTGGTTAACCAATACTGTACAGCTTTCCCGCTTAGGTTCATGTAGGTGCTTGGTTTTAAAAGAATAAATGAGCGTCCTTTAAATTTGTATGTGGTTAAGTCACCAAGTTTTAAGGTTTCAAATGTCAAATCTTCTTTTTCAGCTATGGCATCTAAAATCTTAAAACCAATATTATGTCTTGTATTGGCATATTTGTCGCCAATATTACCCAAACCAACAATAAGAAATTTTTTCATGGCATTTATTTCTCCATCAATTAGTGGTGAATTCGATTTGAACAGATTTTTAAAATAGGTCCAGATGTTCATGGTTTTTTACAAAAATAAGAAAGCATTCTAATTATTAGAATGCTTTCAAATATTGTTATAAAAGAATAAGATTTATTCTTGAGACTCTCCGCCTTCTGCTGGAGCAGCTGTTGCTTCTCCTCCTTCTGAAGCTTCAACTCCTTCTTCTCCTTCTTCTTCGTCTTCATCGTCAATTTCTACGACTAATCTAGAACGTTTCACTTGACAAACTACAGTATTGTCAGGATGTAAGAATTTAAATCCGTCACTTTCAAGTTGGGTGATGTAAAGTTTACCACCGATTTTAAGAGGTGTGATGTCAGCTTCGATAAAGTCAGGTAAATTTTTAGGTAAAGCTTTAACTCTCAGCTTACGTCTATTTTTACGAAGTACACCACCATTAAGAACACCTCTTGATGTTCCGATAACATGTACAGGAATATCCATAGCGATTTCCTTGTCTTCAAATAAACGGTAGAAATCTATGTGTAAGATTCTATCGGTTACAGGGTGAAACTGAATGTCTTGAAGGACAGCATCATAAGTTTCTCCATTGTCTAAAGCAATCACAACTGTATGAGCACTTGCAGTGTATACGAGTTGAGAAAATGCTAATTCTGGCGCAGAGAAATGCACTGTCTGTTCTCCTCCGTATAACACGCAAGGAACCTGTTCAGCATTACGTAAGGCTTTCGTTGCTTTCTTGCCCACGCTTTCTCTTTTAGATCCGTTGATTGTAATTGATTTCATTGTTTGTGTTTATATTAATATTAATTACATTATAAATTTAGAACTGATTGATTTATTGTAATGCACATTATGCATAACATCTGCAAAAAGTTCTGCACAGCTTAAAACTCTAATTTTTGAATGCTCTTGCTTTAAAGGAATAGAATCCGTCACAATCAATTCTTGTAATTTGGAGTTTTCAATTTTGTCATAAGCACTTCCAGAAAGGATTGGATGTGTACATATAGCACGAACACTGATAGCTCCTTTCTCCATCATTAAGTCTGCAGCCTTGGTTAAGGTTCCTGCAGTATCTACCATATCATCCACCAAAACCACATTCTTTCCAGTGACATCGCCAATCAATTCCATGTGAGAAATGATATTGGCTTTAGCCCTTTGCTTATAGCAAATAACCACATCACTTTCCAAAGCTTTAGAATACGCATAAGCTCTTTTAGAACCTCCCATATCTGGTGAGGCAATGGTAAGCTTGTCAAGATTAAGTGATTTTAAATATGGTAAAAATATAGTTGAAGCAAATAAGTGGTCAACTGGTTTTTCAAAAAACCCTTGAATTTGATCAGCATGAAGATCCATAGTAATGATTCGAGTTGCACCTGCAGCTTCTAACATTTTTGCTACCAGTTTTGCTGCAATAGGAACACGAGGTTTGTCTTTACGATCTTGTCTTGCCCATCCAAAATAAGGTAAAACTGCTGTGATATGTCGAGCAGATGCTCTTTTGGCAGCATCAATCATTAGTAACATTTCCATTAAGTTTTGAGGACCAGGATGCGTCGAACCTATAATAAAAATACGCGTTCCTCTAATGGATTCTTCATATGACGGTTGAAATTCACCATCGCTATAAGTAGAAGTAATCACATTCCCTAAAGACACACCAAAATGACCTGCTATTTTATGGGCAAGTTCTTTACTTTGGCTACAAGCGAAAATTTTTGCTTCTGTCGCAAAATCAGGCATGTCTAATGGTTTGTTTAATAATGATTTATATACGCTTTCGACAAATGAGGTGCAAATTTAGGAATTTATTTTGACTGAAAAAGTATAAAAGCCACTAATTTTGATGGATTGTAATAAATAATTTTATAGTTTTGCAGTCCAAAATTTGCTCAAGTGGCGGAATTGGTAGACGCGCTGGATTCAAAATCCAGTTCTTTCGGGAGTGTGGGTTCGATTCCCACCTTGAGTACTATAATAATCCTTTAATTGATTCATAATAAATCTTTTAGAGGATTATTTTTATATATATTCCCCACATATTCCCCAAAATAAAAGATTTTATGATATTTTGAAAGCCTTGTAGTGTCTGGCTTTAGAGTTAACTGAAGCTTTAGCAAGTTATAATAAAAAATCTTATCTATCAAAGAAAATTTTATTCTTTGGGACTCCTACTTTTCAAACTACTTATATAATAGTTTTTTGTTTAATCGTGTACGGTATGGGGCAAAAAATCAGAAGGAGGCAGGGTGTTTGCATGATGGTGGTTAACTGTTAGAGATATTTAAAAAAATCACCCATTTTTCAGCGTTTTAACCTTGTTGATTAATTCGTCTATTCTATTTAGTCGCTCTCTTTTCATTTCGTAAGTTGGGTATTCAGTTTCTTCAAAATTCTTTTTACTATACGTCAAAGATTCTAAAATATCATTCAAATCATTATTAGATAACATATTACTTAATATTTGGTTTATTATTCTCTATTCTATTGTGAAATCAACATCGAATCCGTTTCTCGACATATACTGCATAAATTTTTGAAGTAAATCGGTTGAATAAGGAGAACGATAGTTTTTAATCCTTTGAATACCAAAATCAAAGGTTTTCTTTTTGACATTGAATAAATTATGATTGCCAAGTTTTAAATCTTTTATACATTCTGGCTTTTTGAAAAATGGATTGAGCATATTTATTTTTCCTTTTAACTCACCTTTGACTTGCCCCTTAATATCATTAAACGCTATATATGCTCTTCCTTGTTTGCTAAATTCCTGATGAATTTTGATATATCTTTCTAATGAAGGGTAATGGATTAAATCATTCTCGATTTTTTCAACGTTCAAGTCGATAAAGCACTTACCATCTTTGTTGAATACACATAAATCAATAATGTCTAGTGATATTGTTTTAAATAGAGGGAAATCTGCATATGTTCTATATTCAGGCGTAACGCTTCTTAACTTTTCATATCTTATAGAGTTAAGTTCCTTTGTGTCATCTGTGACTTTAATAAGTGGCAATAAAAATGCTCGATTATAGTCATATCCCCTCTTTCCATTTCCCCTTATAGCTAGGTTGCAAGGCTGTGATAGTAGGATATATTCCTTTTCCCCAATTTTAAAAATATCTCCATTTGATACAGAAAAATGTAGTTTATTTATTATGTCTTTTTCGTAGTAGACTTCTTTTTTATGAATATCAATTGCTTTTTGGTCTTTGTGTGGGAATTTATATCCTGTATCTATGAAATCTAAATTTCTGATTCTCGACATTGTTGTTTCAAAAGGGCTTCTAATATTATCGTCTGTAAATAATTTATAATTAGAGTAATTTTGAATTATTGAGTTAAGTCTAAAAAGTGAGTTGGCTTCCCAAACACCTTCATTTGAAGACGCTTTTTGTACAATTTGGTTAAATGTCTTTGGAGATAAAGCTTTGATTTCATCAATAGACTTATCGAAGCTCTGTTTTAGTATATCAATCGACCTATGCTTTAAATCCTCAATATACTTTAATGAAAGAACGTTTTTTATTCCTTCAGCGAATGCTGTTAATTTTGGTTTTTCACCAAAACGCTTTTTAGAAATTGTACAGAAAGTCTCAATATCTAAATCATAAGTTGACGAGTATTGCTGTCTATACTCATCTTCTTCTTCTATTTGATATTTATGAGAAAAAATGCCACAGAAAACTTTAGAACCGTCCTTACTTTCTATAATTCTTTTTGCTAATTCTATACCATCTTTTTCACCATTATTCCCTGTAAATCCCTTTAACTCATAGTCAAACAAACAAAGAAGAGTCTCATTTGAGTTTAGTTGCTGTAATTCATCTTGCATCCTTTCCTGCCACTCTTGGGGTGTAAGTAGCTCTATATAATCAGTGAGGTAATCTTCTATCTCTAAAGCAGGAATTACATTTGCTCCTTCATCGCCACCTATATATTCACAGATTTCATGAATACCCTTTTTTTTGTTTTCTGGGATATTCCAAAAATCAAGTATTTGCTTCTCAAAAACTGCCTGTGGGGAAGTCCAGTTTATTGTTTCAAATAAGGGTATCCCATCTGGGTAACTCTGACTGTTTTTTACAGCTTTCATTTGACCAATAAAAAATTCCTTTTGTTGTTCCTCATCAAACTTATCATCAATGTAGAGTATCTTTTTTACTCCCTCTTTTGTTAAGAGAGAGTGGATTGAATCAACAGCTTGTTTGGTTAAATCTTCCTCTGTCATTCCTGCTCAATTACATTGTTTAAGTTGATGGTGAATATGAATTTTTTACCATATTTATTTCTTTTAGGTTCTAAAGCTATTGTACAGCCTGATGCATCCAAAAGCTGTTGTGTTATAAATAACCCTAACCCACGTCCCTTATTTTTTGGTTTCATTGTAGCAAAAGGCTCAAACAATTGATTTTCTATTGATTTGGAAACTCCATCACCATTATCTTTTATGGACATCCAAGGTTTGCTGACTGACATAGTAATGCTTGGTTTAAAAGAACTACTTTCTTTTTGTTTTTCTTTTAGCCAGTATTCAGAATTATTAATTAAGTTATCGATTATTTGAGTCAATTTTCCTTTATTCATTTTTATAGAAAAGTTGTCCTCGATGTTAACAATAAAGTCTATACCATTCTTTTCAAATCGTGATTTATAGTATTCTTCTTCATCTCTGAAATAAGACCTTAAATCAATTATTTCTCTCTTTTCTTTATTGTATTTTAATGATGGGTCTAAATGCTTTAATTGAATTTTAAGTCCATTAACAGTTGAATTGATATACTCTATTAAAACAAAAATATCTGATTCAGTCAGTTTGTTGTTTTTTAACTTCTGTGAGTAGAATATTGACCTCTCTCCAAGTCTATCGGCTATGGTTGCAAATTCATGACTGACAGCTTCTGCTGTAAGACCTAAACTTGCCAATTCAGAAAAATTTTCTAGTTGTTCTTCTAAAATTTCAATTTTTGGTTCAAGTATATTTATGACATCTTTTATTCTTTCAGCTTTAGAAATTATTGAATTGGATTTTTTCAATGCTGATTCAGCCTCTTCAATATCTATAAGAATCGATTCTAAAGATTGTGCAATTCTAGCTGTTTCAGGTGTAGACAGAATGCTAGTAGAAGAATGTTCTTTATGTATTTTTGATAATTCTTTCTTTGATTTTGTTAAGCTATCAAGTGCTTTTTCACTTTCAACCTTATTTTCTTTGGCTTGAATTGCTAGTTCTTTTCCCGTTTTAATTGCATCGGATTGGGTCTTAATTGAGCTAGTTTGAGTTTTGAACTCCCTCAAAAAGGTATTGTAATCCCTTCGTACGTCATTTAGGTAAGAGTTTATATTATCTCTAATAAAGTAAGCCAACTGAATAAAATTGTCCGAATAAGGGTTGGATATGAAACCTTGCCTATCTGTCTTGTCTTTCAGGTTTTTATTTTCACCTTCGTCGATTAAAAAATACCCAATAACATTTCCAGGTCTTAATGAGTAAAAGGATTTTCCATGCGTTTTATCGTCTCCAAGTTTCATCCAATCTAAACTCTTTTCAAAACCATAAGGGAAAACAGCAAAACCGTTTCTGTAAATTTTAATACCTAGTTGATTTAACGCAAAGGATTTGTAGTTTTTTATATTATTAAAAACGTCTTTAATACTTTCTTCCCCATCGAGCCAATTATCTAAAAGGAAATCATCAATTCTGCCTTTAAATTTTCCTGGATTTGCCTTTTTGCCATCAACAAATTGCAAATCAGGTATTTCGGAAATATCAAATGTTTTTTTAAATGTAAAAAGGTATTTTTTGTCTTTTGAAGCATCTATATACTCTCTACCTTTTTTAGCAAGAACATACTCTGAAAACTTTTTACCGTTGTCTGGCAATAAGAACTCATGATAGTCATCTCGCTTTAAATTTTGTCCTAAAAACTTTTCTAGTTTAGTCTTACCTTGGATAGTCAAAGTATTTTCTGAGAAATCAAAAGAGTATGAGGAAATAGCTAAATCCTGAAGTGCTAATTGCGATTCCTCCAAATCTATTACATCGTTATTCACCTTCAGATAAACGTCGAAAGGATGCTTATTGTCTTCTTTGTAAGGTGATATTAACTGTACTATCTGGGCTTTGAATTTTTCTAAATTAACACCTCCCCATACATTTTTATCTCTTAGACCAGTCAGGACTATTTTTGTGCCTTTATTTGTTAATTCGGCAAGTTCTTTGTGTACTTTAACTTCACTTAGTTTTAAATTTGTTTCAAATTCTTTCCAGTTAAAGCCAACATGGATTCCCTCTTTTTTTTCCATTTTAGTGAAAAACTCACAAACATCTGCTAGTCTCTGTGTACTCAATCGACCTAGCCCTTTATCGCCAAGAGGGGTTCTGTTTTTCTTAGTTTTATTACCATCTTTTTTGAAAGACCTTTTACTTGACGACGATATTACCAACCAGGAATTTGAAATGATTTCTAAGTCCATACCTATTCCATCATCTTCAACTAGGATATAGCCTTCTTTACCTTTAAAGAACAAATTATCATCCTTCAAATTTCCAAAAGAATTAATTTCAATAGAGACATAAGATGCATCGGCATCGTATGAATTTTTTATCAATTCCATTAAAGCCGTGACTTCATCAGGTACTAATTCTTCACCTAGCTGTTTAACTATGTGTGGAGTAATATCAAAGTGAAACTTTTCATCTTTATCCTTTTGTTTGCCCATACATCAGCCCATCTTAAAGATTAGTATCTTTTCTTTATTCATAGTGTTTGAAAAGTTATTTCTTCCTGGCATACGTTTGCTTAAAATATCTCTTTCTAAATCTATAAATAAGTCAATTCCTTTTGATTTTAATAAATCTATCAGGATTAAGTCATTTTTCACTTCTTTGTTATTGACATTTCTATTCCCAATTGTCCATACAAAATAAGAGCCTGTTTGCATTTTTTGGATGATGTTGTCAATCGTTATATCCAAATCGTTAATGAAGCAAGTCACTTTCCTAGCTTTCTTTTTCTCAATATCAGTAAAACCATTAAAAAACTCCTTTAAAGACTTTGATTTACTGAAAATTTTAGATTCTATGTTTTTATAGTCTGCCTCGATTTCTCCCCCTAAACTTTGTTTGTCAATTTCTTGAATAGCACTTAAATAATTAATAGATATTTCACTATCAATTTCTGAAACAGGTATCCATTGAAGGGGGAGATAAGAGAACTGCCCATATGTTACTGTGGTATGATTGTCACCATAAGGAGGTGATGTAACTAATAGATTAAATGATTTATCAGTATTTATAATATCTTTTGAGTCCCCCCAGTTAATATCAACTTCTCTTTTATAGTCTCCATCTTCTATTAAATCCTTTAAAGCTAACTCTCTTTTCACTTGGAATATATCCTCAATGCTTCTTTTACAGATTTTTAAAAAATACTCTTTAGGCGATAAATTCCTATTAGCTATGTCCTCTTCTTTTCTTACGTGTAATTTAAAGGTAGAAGTTCTATCGTTACCAGTAAGCCTAATTACCTCTGCGAAAGCGACCCAGAAGAATTTTCGTATATATAGGCTATCCTCTCTTAAAATAGCTCTTCTAATTTGAGACAATTCTATCTGTACTTCTTTTTTAAACCATTTGTCAATGTTTTTAAAATCCACATCAACTTTAAGAGAACGAGACCTTTTTAATCTCTCTTTAATTAAAGAATAAGCTGCGTTTAAATCTTCTGAATAAATATTGGTTTTTACCTGACTTATTAAAACTGATAAAGGATTTATGTCTTGACCATAAACATTTGTTCCATACCGCATTCCTGTTGTTAAAGCATTAGAAGCTCCCATAAATGGGTCAATCATAGAGGTTTCATTTGGTAAGTCATTTACCAATGTTTTTATAATAGATTCCTGTACTGATGGAACCATCATAGCAGGATAGTTCAGTATTTTTCGAGCATAATCTCGACTATTGTAGTTTATACCGTTAAGTATATTACTGTCTATACTGCTTAGAGATTCTAAAATTGCTTCTGTCATAAACAAAAAATGGAATAATATGCAATATACCTATCTTAGATGAACATAACAATTATTAATTTACAATAGACCTAGAACAGGCTAAAAAGCTTTATATACTTTTCAAACTTTGATGATAATGTTTAACTAGTTGAATTGCATTGTAATGTAAATAACTCAAAATTAGTCAAAAAATAGGGTTAAGACACACACCTCTCTCGTCATTTATTTAAGAAATTCGAAATTGTAAACTTCTTTGATTTCTACATTAAGAGCTAAACATATTTTAACGATTGTGGAGAATGTAAAATTAGTCCTGCCATTTTCAATTCTTGAAATGGTTGTCTTTTCATAACCCAACATTGAGGCTAATGCAGTTTGAGATAAGCCTTTTTTTAATCGGACTTCTTTTAAATTGTTCCCAAAAGCTTTCTTGTATTTTAGAAGTTGCTTCTCGGTCAGTTTTATCTCGTTTATTTTTTGTTCCTCTGTTGACATAAAAGTCAATAATAGTGCTTATGTTAGCGTAATGGGTAAGCGTATATGTCAACACTATAATCACAATGAGAAAGACCATAACAATCAGAAGGGGTGTAATTAAAGCGATTATTTTTGGATTGTTATTTGGTTTAATATTAGTGTTTATAGTTGAGCATTTTGGAAACTTTTCATACATAGCAAATACTGCAAACACAAATACCAATGGAAAAATTAGTTTGGTCGATTATTTGCCTCCTAAGACACCGTTGGAAAGTATTTATTTTGACACCCCATTTGGCAACAGGTTAAAGTTTTCAGGAGAAGACTTTACAATTGGTGATATGCACTATAGGAGAAGTGAATTTAAACCTTATAGCAATAGGGTTAAATACTATTTTAAAGCAACTTTTCAAGATTTTAAATACGTCTTTATTATAGGTATAATAGTCGCTGTCTTAATTCATATAGTGAACAACTATAAGCTAAAATTAAACTAGGTATGGATTTAATCAATAATGACTTTATGCCTTTGATTAATTCTTTGGATAGCAAGTCTGTTAAAGAAAGGAGGGTAGGTATCAAAACAATTAAATCTCAAATGAGAAATATCCTCAAACATTTTATTGAATGCACTTGGGGGGGGGGGTCATTACAATACATTTTTTAAAAATCTAATAAAACCTTACTTAGATAACCCTAATGTCCTAGATGGTGTTTTGAAATCAAAGGTCATTAAGGATAAAAATACAATCGCTGGAAATACAGAAGCAAAGATTTATCCAGAACTAATGAAGTGTTTAAAGCCCTAAAATACTAGCGTATCTTCATCATGAGTTTAACCTACAAAACCATGAAATTAAAAGTTAAGTTATTTAATCTATCAGTAATATCTATAATTTTTTTGTTTATGTACTTCTCACGATGGAGGTAGAAGCGATAACTCCATTACTTTTTTTAGATTAGTTATCTAATAAATGAGCTATAATAAAATGAATATTGTAGAATCATCTAGTCTTTTAAATTTAAAAATCATTTATTTTTATATATATTCTTTCTGATGATGTGCTATAGTATCATCAAAAATAACTGAATATGAATAGGTTTTTGTTGAAATTTGATTAATAAGATGTCAAGGGGTTTTTTAGATAGATATATTATTGCGTTATGGGAAATAAATGATGATGACAAAGTGGATTCGGAATTTATAGGAAGCAAAGCTGAAGGTTTACTCTCTATTCCTAGAGAATGGACATTACCTTTTATTATTCTAACTAGAAAATTTTATTTTTTATGGTGTGATAAAAAATCAGCTCGTGAAACTCTGGATAAAGTAAGCGACCATGAGAGAAAACTTCTTGAGAATTTTAAGCATCACTTTAAGAATGACAATTCAAACGTTCTAATTAGGTCTAATTCACCAAATGAGAATATAGATTTCAGAGGTGAGTATAATTCGAAATTGGTCAAAAATAACATAGACGATATAATCAATGGGATTGATAAAGTTTTAGAAGAATCTCTACCAGACCCAATGTTTATTTTAATACAAGAATTTTTAGCTCCTGCTGTTTTAGGTCATATATCCAATGAAAGAAGAGTGACACCTAAAAAAAATAAATGGCTATTAGAACGTCATGATTTAAGTATTCAAAAATTTATAATTGCAAGTAAATCAAGAAGAAAGGAAGTGGTTATTGCAAAAAAAGACAAAGACCTATATTGTGCTTTAAGGTCTTTTGCTTACTTTTTATCTAATTTAAATAGCAAATCTGATGTAAGGTATCATTGTGAATGGATATGGAATGCTGAAAGGGTTTGGTTAATTCAAGTTGACAAATCAATAAGGAATAAGAATCTGACTTTAGCAAACAATTTTTTGAATCGAAAAGTAGAGCCGATTCCTGTATTGAAGAACCTGTCTGTAATAAAAAACTTTACACACCCTAATAGTAATTCAAATAACTGGAAAAAACTTCGTTCCCCTATAGAGTTCAAAAAAGTTAATATTCCATGTTCTGACGTTTATGTTTTGGCAGGTAATATCTGGAGTAATCCTAATAAGGATACAAAGCAAAAAATATTTGAAGATCTAAAATTATTATGTTCTGAGCATCCAATTATTGTAAGATGTGATATTGCAAAAAATGTTCGAAAAGATGATTTACTACTTCCTACAAGTGGAGCTTTATCTTGTGCTGATGATGTAATAGAGCATATGGAATTAGTTCATAAAAAGTTTTTAAAACTCAAAATTTTAGACAAAAATTGGGCATTTCTAATTTCGTTTAAATATGAAGTTAAAGCGAGTGCACTTATACAAGCATATCCTTTTGCACAAAGAATTAAAGTTGATGCTTTATGGGGTTACCCTGATGGGCTATTATACTATCCTCATGACACCTATTATTATTATCCAAGTGAAAAAAAACATAAGTATTATAAAAGATATAAGGGGGTTGGTTTATTCCCAACTAGTAAAGGATGGAAACCTTACGGTATAGCCGCCCCTTATGATTGGCAAATTGTTTTAAAAAAGAGTGAAGTAGCAACTATGGCTAATTGGGCACTTGAATTAGCAAACTCAATGGGAAAAGAAGTGCAATTAATGGCTTTTGCTAAACTAGAGGATAAGCCTGACAGTAACGGATGTCTTCCGTGGCATTTTACCAACCTAAAGATTTCAGAGTATAAGGAGTCATTAAGGTTTCTTCCCAAAGGAGAGAATATAAAAATCATAAAAAATATGGATGACCTCAAATCCATAGAAAATTCAGATGGTTTAAATGGAATTTTAATAAAACCTGTAACTAGCTTATTGAGGGATTACGATTTTTTAATCAAGATATCTAGTTTGGCATTGAAGTATAATATTCCTATTTATTATGAGGGCAGTATATTGAGTCATGCGTACTACATTTTATCCAAAAATGGAACTAAGGTTATTCCAATTGCGAGTCATGAACCAATAGATTCTATCAGATATAATAAACTTGTACGAGATAATATTCCTATAATTATAAAGAAGGCAGGAGGAGTATCACATATAAGGAAAATTCCAAAAGAAAAGGCTATAACTTTATTAGCTCAGAAATTAATTGAAGAATCTATTGAGGTTTGGAACTCAAATGATAATACTGAACTGATAAATGAATTGGCTGATGTTCTTGAAGTAATTGATGCATTGATTTCCTATTGCGGTGTTGATAAAAAAGAACTAGCTAAAATCAAAAAAAAGAAATTAATCAAAAGAGGTGGGTTTAAAGAGCTGTTTTTTTTAGAGGAAACCTCTGTTAGGTCATTTAAGTCTATTCAATCGGATAATGGAGAAATTCCTCTATTACTTGATGACAATAATTTAACCTCGAAAAAAATAGAGAAAAAGCAAAATTTAATTAACTTTAAAGGTGATTTGAATTTTGAAAAAGGAATAGAGTTTGATATACCATTTACTCCTTATTTGGATGATGGGTTGAATAAAAAAGAATTAATTGAAACAAAAGGAGGAGTTGTATTTAGTGTCAATAACATAGAAGACAGAATATATATTAAACTCAATATTAAAAATAAAGCAAATACACAACGAGAAAACAATAATCAATTAAGACTCTTTGAAGAATTTTAGAAATGAAAAATAAATGTTACATATGCGGTCAAATTGAAGGCAAACAGGAGAATGATTTAATCAGCATAAATCTGGGTGAGGTCGAGTATATTAGAAGAATAATAGCTGAAAATAAACTTTTTGCTTTAATACCAAGTCTAGGTGCATTAAACCGAGGTCATTCACTAATTTGCCCTAAATTTCATTACAGAAGTATTGCAGAGATACCAGATGTACAATTTCATGAGTATGAAGAATTTGTCAATCACGTTTCTTTAGTTTTAAAAAATTTGTACAAAAAACCAATACATTTTTTTGAACACGGAAGCAACCCTAACTCTGATGAAATTAATTGTACAGTTGACCATGCACATTTACATGTTATTCCTGCTGACGTAAAGATTGACTTTAATTTATTGAATAATGTCTACAAATGGGAAAAAGTTAATTCTCATGAAGATTTCAAAGAACTTGTTAAGGATAAGGAATACCTATACTATAGGTCGCCTAATGATGAATTGTACTTTTCGGTAGCTCAAAGTCATAAATTTGAATCTCAATACATGAGGAAGGTTTTTGCGAATTTACTTGATAGAAGTGATGATTGGAACTGGAGGGATAATCCTAATGTTGACTTTTGTTCTGATGATTTCATTTATATGAAGGAAGAATTTGATAAGTGTTTAGTTAATATGTATGCATAATGGCTAAACCTAAAAATATATCATTGTATATATCTTTACTGTTTTTAATTACTTCATATGTATCAGCAGCTCAACAAAGTGATTCTATAAGTTTAGCTAAGTCAGATAGTTTGACAAAGCTAGAGAATGCTAAATTGAGCTCAAAGGATTCAATTATTACAGACAAAGATTTAATAGTTGATTTTCAAAAGAAGAATCAATTAAACGTCTCCACTATACCTGGTTTGGTTGAATATATCACAATAGTTACCTCTTTTTTATCCATAGTGATAGCTGTTTTAACGATAATTATTGGACAAGGCTATTATAACGTCAAAAGAGACAAGATTAACTTACTAGAAAAGAAATTAAATGAATTTTACCGTCCTTTATTACAGGCATTAACAACTAGCCAGATGTTACATTCCGTACTTTCTCAAGATAAAGATAAAAATTACAGAGCCTTAGAGGCACTTATCAAAGAAAAAGATAATGCTTTTAGTGTTGCTGATAAAATTCTTATTAATGAGATTATTGAAGTTGGTAAAAAAATTGAAAGAATTATTGATGTTCATTCTGGTCATGTCTTAAACGACAAAACAAGAGAAAACATTGGAAGTTTAGTGAGGCATTTGAGAATATTTAGAGCTACATTCGTAAGTGAGGAAAAGGATAATCTTGAAGGAATTGCAAGTGAAAAATTTATGAAATTTACTTATCCAAGAGAGGTGAATGAATGCATAACCAATGATATTACATTCTTAACAGGAGAACTACACAAAAAGAGAAAAAGATGGTATTAATGTTCTATGTCAGGGATTAACTATTTGCCTTTTTCTTATGCTAGTAATTATTTTGAAATAAGTTCTTTTAGTATCAAAGCTCCTAAATAAACCTCAATAGAATATATATACTTGGTTTGCTAAATTGACTTTTAAAACTATTTGGCAATTTTTCCACTTAATACATAACTAGAATATATACCAATTATATACATTAAAGGTATATAGGGTTATTGATAGTTTCAAGATTATAGAGTTCATAGAATTTTTTGTCTATCTTTTTAAACAATGTAGTAAACCATTTATTCTGTTCATACTTGAAAATCATTTCTTGAAACTCATTTTTTCTATTCTGTAAAGTACTAGTACAAAAATTACGCCTAGTATCATTCCAGTAATTTGGATTTGTAAATAAAGTGAACTTTTGTTGTTCTTTTTTCTTCATTCCGAAACATCCATTAAAGCTATCAACTATCGTAAGTTCCGATAATTTTGCCAAATAGTCTTCATAGAGTTTTAAGATACAACTTGGGTTTTTTAGGTCATTTAGACTATATATACCGAACTTATTAAATTGCTTTTTAGTCTTATACTTTACTTCTACTCTCAAGATTGTATCAGTTAAGCATTTATTCCCTAGATGTAATGATTTGTTATAGAGTTTTATATCATATTCTTGGTAGCTAAACTTCTTAATTTTCATGCTCTTGTCATTCTTGGGGTTATAACATGGCGATTTGAACTTATACATTAATACATGCTTTTCTAGGAATTTTGAAGGGTTTATTTCGATGTCAATATTGAACCCAAATTCGAGGTTATTAAGTATAGTATTATCTAAGTCATAACCTAAACTCGTTTCTAAGGCATTTAAAGCATCAATAACAGCTTCGTGGGTAAAATCGTCCCCATTGTGTTGTCCTCTTCCTAAAAGCATATTATAATACTTATGAAGAGAGTTTTCAATGAATCCATTATATTGACTAATATTAATGTTAAAGGTGTCTAAACTGCACCTTATAGGATAATGTAGAGTATTTCCTTTTAAGTCATACTTTGCTTTGAGTTTGAATTTATCTTCGCTTATAAGAATACTTTGAACTTTATCTTTATCATTGAATTTTGCTTTGATGTAATCTATCATAACTCTTGATTTTTTGAGTTAATAAAAACATCTACATCACTTTTACGATACCTAACGTTTCTTCCTATCCTTACAGGTTTCAATAAGTCTTTATTATCCCAATGCCAAAGAGTAGTCATTGAGCATTGAAGAATCGTACACACTTCCTTTCTTGTTAGAAGTTCTTCTTGGTTTTTTTGTGGAGTTAATTGAGAGATAAGCTCTTTAAACTCTTCTCTAATTCCTTCTACAATTAAATCTTTTAATTGGTCAGGATTTACTGCTGTTAATGTTAAATTCTGATTTGTCATAAACTCTATTTTTAAAATTCATAACAAAATTGGAAAGAAGGGATTCTATACTATAGCTTATACCGTATAACCCTTAGTATAAAATTATTCTTGTGTGTTGAGCAGTAAATCTTGTAGTTTGTCGGTGAAGAATTTAGATAACTTTTTCCCGTTAGCTTTATAATCTAAAGCGATAAGCTCAAGATATTTTATTTTTCTTTTTGAGAATAGATTTTTGTCAGTATTTGCTTCTTTAATCGTTTGATTCAAGTAAGGCTGAATCGATTTGCTAGATATTTCAGGAATGTCTTGACTGATTATTTTTGCAAGAGAGTTAATATTGATGTAGCTTTTATTTTTATACTGAACAGTAAAATTTTCAAACGATATTAATCCATCAGCAAACAAAAGAGAGTATTCATAAATGTTAGTATCTCTTAATTTTGCTTCATGACTTATAGAGTCTTTTTCATTATTCAAGCTTTTTTCTGTGATTATTAAATCATCTTCCTTCAAATAAAAAGTAAACAAATGATTTAAGCTTAATTTAAGTTGTTCTACAAATTTTTCTAAATGTTCGTATAAATCTACCTGTATATTGTTTTTCTCAAAAAAATTAAATTCCTCAATATCTTTTGACTTAAATTTTTTAAGAAAATTTTCTGAAGATATAACTCTATGGCTTAATTCTGCAATTAATAGTTTAGCTGAGTTTTTGGTTGAAGCTTTGAATAAAGTTTTTTTGACATCATCAATAATCTCGTTACAATAAACCTTGAATTTGTGGTAAAACATATTATATAGAGCATCAAAATCAAAATGCTCAAAAAACTCAAAATAATTAAGTGTGCTTATTAAGTTTGCATCTTTTAAATCGTTTCTCGTTAAGTCTATTTTTTCTAAACTAGGTTTTATTTTTGAAACCATGAATACATCTCCCATTTCAACAATGTTGAATTGTTCTGGGTTAATATCTTCAACATGAGAAACAATTTTTGGTGTGTCATAATTGTATTTAAAGTATAGCCTTTTGATGTCAATGTTCTCAATAGTCAGTTTGCCATGTTTAATGAGAATATTTTCAAATTCATAAAAGTTGGTAGGTAAAAATTCTAAATGACGAATGTTTTCAAGCATACTTTAATTGTTTTGGTTATCCCAGAAGTTTTTTAGCTTATCAGCGTGTTGTTTAGGCGTTACCTTAATGTACTCCAAAAATTGCTTCTCGGTTTGGTGACCTGTAATTTTCATTATAGTTAATGTGTCTAGTTTACCATAATGATTGGTAGCGAACGACCTTCTGCAAACATGACTACTTACAAGTTCATGTTTGTAATATACATCAAACATCTTTCTTGAAATTTTTTCTTTGCCCTTTTTAATCTTGACCATTTTAGCCCCTTCTACCTTGTCGTTTATTTCAGCTAATTCACAAACCATTTTAATGTATTCATTGAATTTCTGGTGTGATATTTTACGTGGAAATTGCCCACTACGTTTCTTTAATATTGCTTCAATTTGAGGATGAATTGGTATTATAACTGGGAAGGAGGTTTTTGTTGTAACAACCTCAAAATAACCTTTTTCAATATTCTTCTTGGTGAGTGATAAAAAGTCTGAAATTCTCAATCCTGTCCATAGTCCTATAATAAACCAATCTCTTGCATTATCTAACATTTCCTTTTTTGATAAGTCAACATTATACACATCATTTATCTCATCAACTGTTAAATAGATGTCTTTTGTTTTATTGGAAGGAGAATGAAAATCTGGATGTTTATATTCTGGATTAACTTTTAGTCCTTTACTTTCAGCTCTTCTGCAAAACAACTTTATATCATCAATATATCTTCCTACCGTATTTGGATTAAGATGCTTTTTATTTGATAAATAATCCACAAACCTTGAATGAAACTTTAGATTAATGTCCAATAACCGAAGACGAGTTTTTGAATTTTCCTCAAATCCAATTAGATGATTTTTTGTTGAAGTATAACGTTTAATTACTCTGTCGCTCAAAGGAGTTCCCTTTTTAGTTAACCGATATTTTGACTCTTCAATAAAAGCCTCTGTAAAAGCAACTAAATAGGTTTTGCTATCAGCATCGTTTTTATTAGGTCTAATGAACAAAGCATTAATACAGTTCTTTAACCAAATATTATCAATTGAAGTTCCGTTAGTGCTACCTAAATTAAACTGGTCTATAATGAATGATTCTAGTTTTCTTAATTTGGAGTTTGTTTCTGCATAATCAAAGTCAGATACTGTCTTAACTAAAGATTTGTTACTGCTCCAATGTTTTTTGGGAACTTTCAATCCTGTTGATACTTCCAAATCTGTTTCTCTTCCATCACGAAGTCTAATGTAGATAGAAGCAGGGTCGGCTTTTCCTTTTATTCTGTATTTTACTGTTGCCAAGACTAGATTGTTTTACTACAGTAAATATAACATATAATCCCCACATGTTCCCCACAATTATTAAATAAAATGAAATCTCAATGAAAGTCAAGATTTAATAGAAATTATAAAATCCCCTGTTTTATTAAGGTTTTGAGTGTTTTTTTGAAATAATAGGATTTGTGGTAATTTAATGGGTGTTATTCCCACCTTGAGTACAAAGGCTTCAACAGAAATGTTGAAGCTTTTTGTTTTTACACTCTTTTAATCACATGGGTCACAATACCCCAAATCTGAAAATCGTTTGTGTCTGTAATTAGAATCGGTTGGTACGCTGGATTTTCAGGTTGTAGATAGACGCCTTCAGAAGTGACTTTGAGGCGTTTAACGGTAAACTCACCATCAATAAAACAAACGGCAATCTTGTTATGTGTAGGCTCCAAACTTCGATCTACAACCAATAAGTCACCATCATCCAATCCAGCACCAATCATCGATTGACCACTCACTCTTGCGTAAAAGGTCGCTTCCTTGTTTCTTACTAAGGTTTTGTCCAAACTGATTTTATATTCCTTAAAGTCATCAGCAGGTGAAGGAAATCCAGCAGATATACCAGTTTCAGCCAATACGATTTCAAGAGCGTCGGAGTCATCTGGAGTAAAGAGCTCTAAGCTGTTTTTTGGTGTAAGGAATTTTAATGACATTTTACAGTAAGTATTTCGTTAATATTGGTCGTGTATTTTAAAGATAAACGTTCTTGACGCATTTTCCAAGTGCGTTCTAAATCTTGGTTGCCTAATTTTATTTTATGAGACTCGTATTTGGTGTTGATATGGTCAATGGCTTGCATCAATGGTTTGTGTTTTGGGTTTTCCTCCACAAATAAATTAAGCTGTCTTTCGTTTTTTGGAACCAATCCCATGAGAATAACACCAGCCTTTTTATAATGTAATCCTTTTTTAAAAATATCCTTCGTAGCTTCAACAGCATATTTACTAATAATCAAACTTGAATCGGTTGGATAAGGCAGATGAACGATTGTACTTCTGCTTTGATAAGCTTCTCCAATTTTGTTGTGTTTGTTGTTCTTCATGAACACGTAAACCATGTTACAACAGGAATGCTGCTGTCGTAATTTTTCAGCACAACTCATGGCAAAGGTAGAAATGCGTTCTTTTAGATTGTCAAGATCAGAATAGGTGTATTCAAAGCTTCTGGTGGTGGCAATGGCCTTTTTTTGTCGAATGGGATCGTCTAATTCCAACATTGGAATTCCCAAAAGTTCTTTCTTTAAACGCAGTCCGACAACAGCCATATTGTTTCGTACCCATTCATCATTCAGTTGTGTGAAGTCGTAAGCGGTTTTGCAATGTCTTGATTTTAAACATTTTTGGTGACCTCTTCCAATGCCCCAAACCGATTCGATTTTGAGCCACTTCAAGGCTTTGATGCGTTTCTCTTCGGAATCGATAACATAAACGCCTTTGGTGCGCTCTGGAAATTTTCGCGCAATCTTATTGGCAACTTTAGACAAGGCTTTGGTTGGTGCAATGCCAACACAGGTTGGAATGCCTGTCCACTTCAATACACGTTGCCGAATTTGAAGTCCGTAATCATTAAAATCATAATGATCAAATCCCTTAAATTGTAAAAAGGCTTCATCAATACTATAGACTTCAACATCTGGTGTGAATTGCTGCAGAATAGACATGACGCGACTACTCATGTCACCATATAATGGATAATTGGACGAGAACACACGAATGTTATGCTTTTTAAAAACATCTTCATACTTAAAAGCAGGTGCTCCCATTGGCAATAGAGGCTTGGCCTCATCACTACGCGAAATCACGCAACCATCATTGTTTGATAAAATAGCTACGGGTTTGTTGTTGTATTGTGGCTGAAACACACGCTCACAAGAAGCGTAAAAATTGTTACAATCTACAAGTGCAAACATGGATTAAAGATACAGGAAACTTTTGTTTTTTTGATTCTGTTTTCTGAAATCGAAACGTTAAAGTTTATGCAAGTGATCTTGGACAAATTAGGGATTAGCTTCGCTTTTCCCGATATGTTATGCTGGTAATGAAACAATAGCAAACATTCGTTTGCAAACAAAAAAAGCTCAAGAAATTTCCTGAAGTAAACTTCGATAAATTAGGGATTAGCTTCGCTGTTCCCACAAAATGATGCTGGCAATACAAATTGCTTCGCAATTAAAAGTCACTTTATCAAAAATTTACTCAAGCAAGCTTGGACAAATTTTTTCTTTCGTGAATTATGTATTCGCAGAGAGGAAGGGATTCGAACCCTCGAAACGCTTTTGGCGTTTACACACTTTCCAGGCGTGCGCCTTCGACCACTCGGCCACCTCTCTTTTTGTGAGCGCAAATTTCTGTAAAAAAATCCGAAGCTTAAAATTTATCAGCTCATTTCTCCTCTCAAAGAGGTTTCAAAGATGGTTTTAAACGCTTTTGAAGAAATGCGTTCCCCTAACATGAACATCAACTTGGTTACAGCAGCTTCCGTAGTGATATCTTTTCCGGAAATCACACCAATTTGCTTTAACTTCGAGCTGGTTTCATATTGTCCCATCATGACGCTTCCACCAGAACATTGTGTAACATTAATTATCGGAATGCCTTTTTTAATGGTGTCTTTCAAGAGGTCTGTAAACCAACTTTGGGTCGTAGTATTTCCTGCACCATAGGTTTCTAGAACGACACCTTTCAAGCCTGGTGTTTCAAGAATGTTTTTTATAACAGGTTCTGAAATTCCCGGAAACATTTTGATTAAAGTAATATTGGTATCAAATGTTTTATGAACGACCAACTTTTTTCTAGTGTTGGGCTTGAACAAAAATTCCTCAGAAACTTTTAAGTGTACACCAGATTCGGCGAGATGAGGATAATTTAAGGACTCAAAAGCTTCAAAGTGTTCGGCATTGATTTTTGTGGTGCGATTACCACGATACAATTTATACTCAAAGTACAATCCGACCTCTCTCAAAATAGGTCTTCCGTTTTTTTGTAGAGACGCCATTTGAATTGAGGTAATCAGGTTTTCCTTAGCATCAGTACGCAAGTCGCCAATAGGCAATTGCGATCCCGTAAAAATGATGGGCTTGGATAGGTTTTCGAACATAAAGCTCAAGGCAGAGGCCGAATAACTCATCGTATCACTTCCATGAAGCACTACAAAACCGTCATAGTTGTCATAGGCATTTTCAATAATTTCAGCAATAATAACCCAATAATCAGGATGCATGTTGCTCGAGTCGATTGGTTTGTGAAAAGAGGTCGTGCTAATATGGCAATCTAATAACTTTAGCTCTGGAATGCGGTCCAACAAATTATCGAAATCAAATGCTTTTAAGGCACCAGTATCAGGATCTTTTATCATCCCGATGGTTCCTCCTGTGTAGACCAATAATATGTGTGGTTGTGGCGTAGACATAGTTTAAATACCAAAAACGTCTTTTGAATTCTGAGTAGTAATTTCGGCAATTTTTTCTTCGGAAACACCATAAATCTCGGATAACTTTTCCAATACCTTAACAAGGTATGCACTTTCATTGCGTTTGCCACGGAATGGTTTTGGTGCTAGATAGGGTGAATCGGTTTCCAAAACAATATGACGTAAATCGATGTGATTTAAAAACTGATCTATTTTTCCATTTTTGAAAGTGGCCACACCACCAATTCCCAATTTCATATTATAGGAAATAGCCTGTTGTGCTTGTGCTTCGGTTCCTGTGAAACAATGAAAGATACCAAATAATTTATCATCTTTTTCGGTATCTAAAACTTCAAAAATTTCATCAAAGGCTTCCCTACAATGAATCACAATGGGCAAGTTGTACTGTTTTGCCAAACGGATTTGGTATTTAAAAGCATCTTTTTGAATTCCTAAAGTAGAAGTGTCCCAATACAAATCAATTCCAATTTCGCCAACAGCATAAAATTTTCTTTGACTTAAAAGTTGCTCAACATGTTTTAATTCTTCCTTGTAATTCTCTTTAACTGAAGTAGGATGCAATCCCATCATCAAAAACATGTGGTCAGGATATTGGGCTTCCAACTCAAACATCGATTTGGTATAACTCGAGTCTATTGCAGGAATAAAAAAACGACGTACATTGGCATCGATGGCACGCTGAATCATTTCTGCTCTATCCTCTACAAAAGCTTCACTATATAAATGTGTATGGGTATCTGTAATAATCATGCTGCAAAAATAATTGTTTTATAAGACTATATTTGTAAAAACAATATTGTTATGGAAAGTTTACAGGAGTTTTTGTTGGACAGAGGCTATACCAAAGTCAAATTACATTTAACAAAGACCAATCATTTTGAGATTATAGCAAAGATTAATGGACAAAAAGGGCGTTTTATTCTCGATACAGGAGCTTCAAATTCTTGTGTGGGTTTTGAAGGTATAGAGACCTTTAAATTAAAAGCCGACGATAGTGATATTAAGGCAGCTGGTGCTGGAGCCATTGATATGTTAACTCAAATTTCCAAGAAAAACAAAATGAAAATAGGCAAGTGGAAAAAAGATAAAGTTGCTCTTATCCTTTTCAATTTAACCCATGTCAATACTGCTTTAACCAATCATGACTCCAAGCCTGTGGATGGAATTATTGGTGCAGATATTTTAAAGAAAGCGAAAGCAATTATCGACTATCAAAAAAAATATGTGTATTTAAAATTGTAGTACTTCGCTTACTGTTTTATATATTGTGCTTATCTTTATAACGAATCCCTCAATACATGTAATCAATGTCAACATCTATTGTCATTGCAGATGATCATCCACTAATTTTAAAAGGTCTTCAAGATTTTCTCCTTGAAAAAGGATATAATGTTGTTGCTAGTGCCAAAAATGGAAAAGAAGCGTTTACTTTAATTAAGGCACACGAACCTGAAATAGCCATTTTAGATATACAAATGCCTCACTTAACGGGTTTGCAAGTAGCTGAAAAATGTAAACAAGAAGGTCTTTCCACAAAGATGGTCATTATTACCTTTGAAAAAAGTGAGGACATCTATAATCAAGCAAAATCACATGGTGTATACGGTTATATATTGAAGGAGTTTGCTATTGATGAGGTAGAGCATTGTATTGACAAGGTTCTTGAAGGGCGTTCTTATTTTAGTCCGGAACTCATTGAGTATCTCGAAATAAAAACCGTACCTGAAGAAATTAAACTGTTGACCGATACTGAGAAACGAGTATTAGCTTTAACTGCTCAAAACAAAACGGCTAAGGAAATAGCTGAAATACTTTTCTGTTCTGATCGTACAGTAGAAAAGCACAAAAGCAACATTCGTTCTAAATTGAAACTGGCCTCCAGTGCCAATAGTATTTTTCTTTTTGCAAAAGAACACGAAGCCTTTTTGTCTAAAAATACGTAGAACTACGTATTGTTTCGTATGACATATTTATCGAAGTTTGTAATGCTATTAATCAATTTCCTTTTGAAATAAAGGATAAAGGCTCTAGGAATTTTTAAACCTGGAGCCTTTTTTTATTTAATTATTGATTTTAACATTTTACAAAAAGTTTAAAACCAACAGATTACATTTTAAGTTTTAAAAAATACGTAGAACTACGTATTGTGCTGCTTAGATTAATTAGCGAGTTTTACAACAGTTATTTGTATTAGGGATTATGAATAACAACTAATTACATTTTTAATTAACAAGTAATTAGTTATAGGGTGTAAAGTTCTGGGGCGATAAGTCCCAGAGCTTTATTTAAAACAATCATAAAATCGTATAAAAATGGATACAATGAAACACAGAGCAAGTCTAACCAACAAAATATTCATAACAGGCTTAATTATTAGCGCTGTTGTAATCATTGCAGTAAATATTCTTGTTAATTTTTTTTAGTTATTAGTTAGTTATTTTATTAGGGAAAAAAGCGCAATCCAAATATCTTCGGATTGCGCTTTTTTAGTTTTAAAGCAGTTGAAAATTCAATTACATTTCCAAGGCTTTTGTAATGTTGTTATCCATTAGTAACTCTATTGGATTTTCTAAGGCCTCCTTAACCGCCACCAAGAACCCAACAGATTCTTTCCCATCAATGATTCTGTGATCATAAGATAAGGCTACATACATGATTGGTCTGATTTCTACTTTTCCATCAACAGCAACTGGTCGTTCAACAATATTGTGCATTCCTAAGATACCACTCTGCGGAGGATTGATAATAGGTGTAGATAGCATACTTCCAAAGACACCACCATTAGAAATTGTAAATGTTCCTCCAGTCATTTCATCAACAGTAATTTGTCCGTCACGAGCACGAAGCGCTAAACGTTTTACTTCAGATTCTACACCTCTAAAACTAAGATTTTCAGCATTTCTAATCACAGGAACCATAAGACCTTTTGGACCAGAAACCGCAATACTGATATCGCAAAAATCATAAGAGATCATTTCTTTTCCATCTATCATTGAGTTCACTGCAGGATACATCTTTAGTGCACGAACTACAGCTAAAGTAAAGAAACTCATGAATCCTAGACCTACGCCATGTTTTGCTTTGAACTCTTCTTTGTACTGTTTTCTGATATCGAAAATTGGTGTCATGTCAACCTCATTGAACGTGGTCAACATCGCTGTTGTGTTTTTAGCTTCAACCAAACGCTCAGCAACTTTACGACGCAACATCGACATCTTACTTCGAGATGAACCTCTATTTCCACCTGTAGGCGTTCCCATAGAAGGCACCGCATTTATTGCATCTTCTTTTGTGATACGACCATCTTTCCCAGTGCCCTGAACAGTGGATGCATCAATCCCTTTTTCGGCTAAAACTTTTTTGGCTGCAGGACTTGCTGTGCCACTTGCATAAGTTTTATTTGTCGGAGCAGGTGCTTTTTCATGATTAGCTTTGGTTTCACCAGAATTCAAATCTTTCATCAATTCTTTGGTTTCCTCCTTGTTGGCACCACCTTCATCTCCACCACCTTTATAAGTTTCAGGAGTATCACTTGGTTTTTCAGCACTGGTATCAATCAAGCAAACTACTGCACCAACTTCAACAGCATCGCCAACTTCAGCTTTAAGTGTAATGGTTCCACTAGCTTCAGCAGGTAATTCCAATGTGGCTTTATCACTATCAACCTCAGCAATAGCTTGATCTTTTTCAACATAATCTCCATCTTGAACCAGCCATTCAGCAATCTCAACTTCTGTAATGGATTCACCTGGAGATGGAACTTTCATTTCTAAAATCATCGTTCTATAATTTGTTTATGCGTTTGTTTCGTGTTTTTTAGTTTCCCTTTTGGGGTTTATTTACGTTGGTTGTTTTTGGTTTTATCAAAAACAAAATCAATCACTTCTTGGTGTCGTTTTTTAGAACGCACACTGCTTCCCGCTGCAGGTGCTGCATAAGGTCGTCTTGAAGCAGCTCTAAATGTTTTAGCTTCATCAAGATGCATTAACATATGGCTGTATGCTCCCATATTTCTAGGTTCTTCTTGAGCCCAAACGATATCATCAGCATTTTTATATTTGGCAATAACGTTCTTTATCTCTTTTTCAGGTAGCGGGAACAACTGTTCTATTCTCACTAAGGCCACGTCTTTTCGTTTCAAATTTTCACGTTCTTCCAGCAAGTCATAATAGAATTTACCAGTCATAAATACCAAAGTCTTCACATCCTTTGCCTCTACGTTTTTATCATCAATCAACATTTGGAAACTGCCATTAGCAAATTCATCAACCGTGGAAATCACCTGAGGATGTCTGAGTAAACTTTTTGGAGTGAATACAATTAAAGGCTTTCTGAAATTTGCTTTCATTTGTTTGCGAAGCAAATGGTACATGTTAGCAGGTGTCGTACAATCAGCTACAAACATGTTGTCTTTGGCGCATAATTGCAGATAACGCTCCATACGTCCCGAAGAGTGTTCTGCACCTTGACCTTCATAGCCATGAGGTAATAACATTACGAGTCCGTTTTGTATTTTCCACTTATCCTCCGCAGCGGAAATATATTGGTCAATCATGATTTGTGCTCCATTACTGAAGTCACCAAACTGTGCTTCCCAAATGGTAAGTGTTTTTGGACTAGCCATGGCATAACCATAATCAAATCCGACCACGCCATATTCAGAAAGTAATGAGTTGTATATGTAGAATTTTCCTTGTTGGTCACTTATTTGATTCAGTAGAAGGATTTCCTCTTCACTGTCTTCAACTTTCACTACAGCATGTCTATGTGAAAAGGTGCCACGTTCTACATCTTGACCAGAAATACGCACATCAAAACCTTCGTCTAATAAGGTTCCGTAGGCAAGGTGTTCAGCCATTGCCCAATCTAGTTTGTTTTCATCAAACATTGTTTGACGTGATTGAATCAATCGTTCTATTTTACGAATGAATTTCTTGTCTTCAGGCAAAGAGGAAATAACTTTGGTAATTCTCTCTAAGTCAGATTTTGGAACGGTTGTGTCAACCACTTCCACCATTTTGTCTTCAACAACGGTTGTGTAATCTTCCCATTTACTGGCCATAAATGGTGTGATAATGGTTTTGTCCTCTTTTCTTGAGTCTTCGAGGTTTTCCTCTAATTTGTCTTTGTATTCTTTTTCCAATTGCGACACAAAGCTTTTATCAATAACACCTTCAGAGATTAGCTTTTCGGCATAAATATCTCTTGGATTTTGATGTTTGGAAATAGCTTTGTAAAGTTTTGGTTGGGTAAATCTTGGTTCGTCACCTTCATTGTGTCCATATTTTCTATAACCCAATAAATCAATAAACACATCACGCTTAAATTTCATTCTGAAGTGTAATGCAAAAAGCATCGCGTGTACCACAGCTTCAGCATCATCTGCATTAACGTGTAATACAGGCGACAAGGTAACTTTACCAACATCTGTACAATAGGTACTTGACCTTCCATCGAGATAATTGGTTGTAAATCCAATTTGATTATTGACAACTATATGAATGGTACCGTTGGTTTTGTAGCCATCAAGCTTTGCCATTTGAACCACTTCGTAAACGATTCCTTGTCCGGCTATTGCGGCATCACCATGTACTACAATAGGAAGCACTTGCGAAGGATCGTCTGAATATTTCTCATCTTGTTTTGCTCTTGCAATACCTTCAACGATAGCACCAACGGTTTCTAAATGTGATGGGTTAGGCGCAATACTTAAGTTGATTTGCTTTCCACCATTTGTCTTGCGGTCACTGGTCCAGCCCAAATGGTATTTAACATCACCATCAAACACTTCCTGCTCATAATCTTTACCGTCAAATTCACTAAAGATGTCTTTTGCAGATTTTCCAAAGATATTGGTTAAGGTGTTGAGTCGGCCACGATGAGCCATACCCATAACAAATTCCTTAACACCGTGTTGCGCGGCACTTTCTATCAAGGAGTCTAAAGCAGGAATAAGCGATTCGTTTCCTTCAAGTGAAAAACGCTTTTGACCTACATACTTGGTATGTAAAAAGTTCTCAAAAGAAACCGCTTCATTGAGTTTTCTTAAGATATCCTTCTTTTCGTCAGCAGAAAACTTAGGCTGATTGTCATTGATATTAAGTTTGCTTTGAATCCACTCAATTTCCTCAGGTTTTCTAATGTACATATACTCTACACCTATCGAATCACAATAGATGCGTTCGAGGTGGTTGATGATATCCTGAAGGGTGGATTTTCCAATTCCTAATATTTCTCCTGCTGAAAACACCGTACTCAAGTCACTTTGAGAAAGGCCAAAGTTTTCGATTTCAAGAGTAGGAGCATATTTACGACGTTCCCTTACAGGATTGGTTTTGGTAAATAGGTGGCCTCTGTTTCTGTATCCATCGATAAGCTTAACAACCTGAAATTCCTTTTGAACATGCTCAGGAATTTGCGTAGAAACCCCTTCAATAATGTCTTGGTCCATGCCATAGCTTTCGCTACCAAAATCGTAACCTTGAAAAAAGGCTCTCCAACTAGGCTCTACAGAATCAGGATTTTTAAGGTATTGTTCGTATAAATCAGCAAAGTAGGCTGTATGTGCTGCGTTTAAAAAGGAATATTTGTCCATTGAAATGGTCTAAGTCGTTTTGCTTCAACAAAATTTAGTCAAAAATACAACATTTAAAAAAAATAGATATGCTTTTGGTATATTTATAAACCTAATTTTAACGCAATTTTTGGATTATGGATTTTCCTAGGCAATTTCTTAAGAAAAGCGCAATATTGATGGGCTTATTTTTGATAGTTTCGACCTTTTGTTTTTCTCAAGAGGATACCACAAAAAATAAATTTTGGAGCAAGGTTCGTTTTGGAGGTGCTGTCGGACTTAGTTTTGGGGATGGATTTTTTAGTGGAACACTTGCCCCAAGTGCCATTTATCAATTCAATTCAAAATTTGCTGCTGGATTGGGACTTAATGGAACCTATAATAAACAAAAGGACTTCTTTAAATCAACCATTTTTGGAGCTAGCGTTTTGGGTTTATATAATCCAATTCCAGAATTACAAGTATCTACAGAATTTGAAGAGTTACATGTGAATCGAACGTTTGAAAATCCCAATTTTGAAGATGACAAATATTGGTATCCTGCCTTATTTGTCGGACTAGGCTACAGAAATCGGAACGTTACTTTTGGTATTCGCTACGATCTGCTTTACGATCGGAATAAAAGCATTTATGCCGATCCTTGGATTCCTTTTGTTCGTGTTTTCTTCTAGGAATACTGATTTTTTAACCACACTTTTTGCCATTCACGTTGCAGAATCAAAAATGTAACCTCTTCGGAAAGCTTTAAGGTATCATGACCATCCAACCCTTTTATTTTTTGCTCTGAAACATCAATAATGTAAAGTAGGTTTAAGTATTCTGCAAATTTTTCGTTGATGAGCTGAAACACGATTTCATGAAGCTGTTGCTTTAATTGTTTTGGCGATAAGTCCTTTTCAAAATCTAAGTCAATATTTGCCAAATGGAAGTCTTTATTTATTTGCTGGATTAATTTTGAATATAAATCGAGCGTGTTGGCTTCAGAAATAAGAGCGTCATATGTTTTAGGCAGTGTCATTATACATTTCTGTTCATGAGGTTGCGACCAAAAGCCTTTAAAATTTCTTTGTGGTTTTCAGATATTTTTAAAGTGCCTAAAACTTCATAAGCCGAATTTGTATAAGCTTCGATTTCCTTTTTAGTAGCCTCAGCACTGCCGCTGGATATGAAGTGTTGTTTTACAGTTTCAATTTTATCAGTAGGATCGGTTGGGCGAATGCTATACAAATGTTGCAGTTGCTGACTGTCATCTGTACTTGAAAACTCTAAAGCTTTCAGATATAAAAAGGTTTTTTTGTTTTCTATGATATCGCCACCGATTTGTTTTCCGAAGGTTTCCGGATCTCCAAAAGCATCGAGGTAATCGTCCTGAAGCTGAAAGGCAATGCCAAGATTTTTCCCGAAATCGTATATAGCATTTTGACAAGATGTAGACGCTTCAGCGACAATAGCACCCATTTTCATGGCTGCACCAACCAAAACAGCCGTCTTGTATTCAATCATCTTTAAATATTCTGGAATGCTTACGTCGTCACGCGTTTCAAAATCAATATCATATTGCTGGCCTTCACAAACTTCAAGAGCTGTTTTACTAAACAATTTTGCTAAATCTTGAAAAATCTTTGAATTGTAATTTTCAAACAATTGGTAAGCCATAATGAGCATGGCGTCTCCAGAGAGAATGCCTGTATTCACGTCCCATTTTTCGTGAACAGTATCCTTTCCTCGACGTAAAGGTGCATCATCCATAATGTCATCATGAACCAATGAGAAATTGTGAAAAACCTCAACGCTAAGTGCTGCATCCAATGCTTTTTTGTAATCACAGTCGAAAATTTCAGCAGTCATTAATGTTAACACAGGACGTAAACGTTTTCCGCCAAGCTTCATGATATAATGAATAGGATCATAAAGCGTATTGGGAGATTTGGGTGTTAAGTAAGCTTCGAGATGCTTTACGAAGGCGTCGTGGTAGAACTCAATGTTTTGCATGAAACAAAAATACTGCAAACAATTTGCAATCGTAGTTTAAGGATATGTTAAAAAAACATTAAAACTTTGGAAACTATTTTTGTTTTTAAAGTTTCCTGTCGTAGTTTTGCCCATTATTATGAAGCAAGATATTTTAAAAACAGCAGTCGATTTGTTCTTAACCTATGGGTTTAAGAGCGTAACCATGGATGACATTGCCAATGCTAACGGGATTTCAAAAAAAACCATCTATCAGTATTTTGAAAATAAAACAGTCTTGGTCGAGGAAACAGTAATGTTTTTGTTTGAGATCATTTCAAGTGGCATTGAAGATATTCGAGATCAAGAGAAAAATCCAATTGAGGAGATCTACGAAATCAAACAGTTTTTGATGAAAAATCTTAAGGATGAAAAATCATCTCCGCAATACCAATTGGAAAAATATTATCCAAAAATCTTTCACAACATCAAGGAAAAGCAATTGTGCGTTATGCAAGATTGCGTTGGATGTAATTTAGAGCGTGGTAAAAAAATGGGATTGTTTAGAGACGATTTGAATGTGGAGTTCGTTTCAAAAATCTATTTCAACTGCATGATGGCATTAAAAGACAAGTCGCTATTTCCTTTAGAACATTTTTCAATGCGAATGCTAATGAATCATTATTTGGAATACCATTTACGCGGCATATGTACTACTAAAGGACTTGACTACTTAAACAACTATTTAGAAATCAATCAAAACAATAATCAATGAAACATATTTTAATCATCCTTTTAGGGTTGCTTGTTTCTTGGCCCAATCTAGCTCAAGAAGAGAACCACAGTAGTTTTAGTCTGCAAGAGGCTATTGACTATGCCCTAGAAAATAACCGTACAGCTCAAAATGCGAGTAAGGATATAGAAGCTGCGAAGCAACAAAAGTGGGAAACTACAGCTAGTGGATTACCGCAGCTGAATGCTAGTGTAGATTATCAAAATTATCTTAAACAGCAAGTGCAATTGGTTCCTGCGGAGTTTTTTGGTGGCAATGAAGGTGAATTTGCTGAAGTTATTTTTGGAACAAAACAAAGTCTCAATGCCTTTGCAACCCTAAACCAGAAAATTTTTGATGGTTCTTATATTGTTGGGTTACAATCTGCAAAGGTCTATTTGGAAATTTCACAAAATGCCAAAACCAAAACAGATCTTGAAGTACGAAAATCGGTTATTGAAGCCTATGGAAATGTGCTTTTGGCTGAAGAAAGTGTTCAAATTTTAGAGCGTAACATAAACGTTTTAGAAAAAAATCTTTTTGAAACAACAAAGATTTATGAAAATGGTTTGGAAGAAGAAGAAAGTGTTGAGCAATTGAAAATCACCTTGTCAGGAGTTCAAAGTAGTTTGAACAATACAACAAGATTAAAGAAACTTGCCTATCAAATGCTTAATATAACTCTAGGGAGAGAAATTGAAGCTGAACTCGACTTAACCGATTCTTTGGAAAGCTTAACACAAGAGAATATTTCAATAGGCTTGCTAGAAACAGAAGCCAATCCAGAAAACACCATCGATTATCGTATTGCTGAAAATGATAAAAAATCGAAGGAACTATTGGTGAAGTTGGAAAAAAGCAAAGCCTTACCAACCTTAAATGCCTTTTTGAATGGTGGGTATTCTGGGTTTAGTAATGACTTCTCGTTTTTTCAGAGTGATCAAAAATGGTTGGGCTCGTCGCTTTTCGGACTTAGTTTGAATATTCCGATTTTTAGCTCAGGAATGCGAAGTGCAGCGACACAACGTGCCCAAATCAATCTTGAAAAATCGCAAACAGAATTAACGGAAACCGAACAAAGAATAAAATTACAGATAGCTTCTGCAAAAAGTGATTATCAATTTGCGATTGAAGATTATCAGAACAAGCAAGAAAACCTTGGGCTTGCTGAGCGTATCGAGCAAAAAAACCAAACCAAGTTCTTTGAAGGAATTGGTTCTAGTTTCGAATTGCGCCAAGCACAAACCCAATTGTACTCAGCACAACAAGAATTGCTCCAGGCCATGCTGGATGTGATCAATAAAAAAGCAGAACTGGAAACAGCACTTAATACTGTATCAATAAACTAATCAATCAAAAAAACCAATGATGAAAAACATATATTCAATACTATTACTAACGATTTTTTTAGCATCCTGTGGAGAGGCTAAGAAAAATTCCGTAGAAAAGGTTCTAGAAAGCAATAACCTGGAAACCATAAGAGCTAAGCGTAGCGAATTGGTGAACGAGCAAGATGCTATCAATGAAAAAATCAAGCTTTTAGATCAAAAAATTTCAAGCTTAGATACGGTTCAACACGTGCCTTTAATTACAACCACTGTTGCTAAAACCGAAACGTTTTACCATGTTTTGGAACTCCAAGGAAATGTGACCACTAAAGACTTAATAGTCATCACGCCTGAATATAACGGGATCTTAACCCAAGTTTATGTCAAAGAAGGACAAAAAGTTAGCAAAGGTCAAACACTGGCCAAAATTGACGATGGAGGTTTGAGCCAACAATTATCACAATTAAAAATACAAGCCGATTTGGCTAAAACCACTTTTGAGCGACAAAAACGACTTTGGGATCAAAATATTGGTAGTGAAATACAGTATTTGCAAGCCAAATCAAGTTATGAATCACAGCAAGAGGCTGTCAGCCAATTGCAACAACAAATTTCTAAAACTATTGTAAAGGCACCTTTTTCAGGAACTATTGACGATGTCATTACAGAAAAAGGAAGTGTTGTTGCTGCAGGACAGACTCAGCTAATGCGTATTGTAAATCTTAGCAATATGTATATAGAAACAGAAGTACCTGAGCGTTATGTGAGCGATGTTGTGGAAGGAAAGGATGTTACGGTCGAGCTTCCTGTTCTTAACAAGACTATAGAAACCAAAATACGACAAGCAGGAGATGTGATCAATCCTGCAAACAGAACGTTTAAGGTAGAGGTAGCGGTGCCAAACAATGACAAGTCAATTAAACCAAACCTTACTGCTAGATTGAAAATCAACGATTATACCAATGAAGAAGCCATATTAATTCCTCAAAGTTTGATTTCTGAAAATGCAGAGGGTGACCAATATGTTTATGTGGTTACTGATAAAGATGAAAAGGGAATCGGAAAAGCCAAGCGCGTCATTATCAAAACGGGTAAAACACAAGGTGACATTATAGAAGTGCTTTCTGGTATTGAGAGTGGTACCGAAATCATCAAAGAAGGTGCTCGAAGTGTGAGAGACGGTCAATCGGTTGAGGTGATTAACTATAACGAAGACACAAATGGCTAATAAAAAGAAAAAAAATACAGATAAGGAATTTGGCTTGTCGTCGTGGGCAATCAATAACAAAACCACGATGTTTGTCTTGATCTTGGTGTTCTTCTATGTTGGAATTAAGGCATTTTTCAGTATGCCGAGAGAAAATTTTCCGGAAGTTAATGAAACCAAGATTTATGTGAGTACGGTGTTTCCTGGAAACACGGCTGAAGATATTGAAAAGCTCATCATCGATCCGTTGGAAGATAAACTGAAAACTGTAAGTAATGTCGTAGAAATTACATCTACAGCTCAGGAAGACTACGGAATGGTGATTGTCGAGTTTGATGAAGGACTTACAGTAGAACAGGCCAAGCAAAAGGTTAAGGATGAAATTGATACGGAAACGTCTAGTGAGGATTGGCCAACATTTAATGGCGCAAAGGTTGAACCTGATGTTTTTGAGTTGAGCCTTTCAGAAGAAATGCCAATCTTGAATATCAATATTTCTGGAGATTACCCAGTTGAAAAACTTAAGGATTTCGCCGAATACCTTCAAGATGAAATTGAGGATTTACAGGAAATCAAAAAGGCGGATATCAGAGGTGCCCAAGAAAAAGAAGTGGAAGTTGCTGTCGATATTTATAAGATGATGGCAGCTAAAGTTACCTTCAGTGACGTTATTGGTGCTATTGCAAATGGTAACCTAACCCAATCTGCAGGAAATTTAAAAGCCAGTGGTCAAAGACGTACTATAAGAGTTATTGGTGAGATTAAAGAGCCATCAGAATTGGAAAATTTTGTGGTTAAATCTGAAAATGGAAATGCCATTTACTTAAAGGATGTCGCTACAGTGTCTTTCAAAGAGGAAGACAAAACCACCTTTGCCAGAAAATCTGGTGAACCGGTTGTCATGTTAGATGTGAAGAAACGTGCTGGAAAAAACATGGTGGCAGCTGCTGAACAAATACAGGTGATTGTTCAAGACGCGATTGAAAATGAATTTCCTCAAGACTTAGAGGTATCCATTACAAACGACCAATCTTCAGTAACAATCGGTCAAGTTGATGACTTGGTCAACAATATCATTTTTGGGGTTATTCTGGTGGTGACAGTTTTGATGTTCTTCTTAGGATTCAAAAATGCATTGTTTGTTGGTTTTGCAATCCCAATGTCGATGTTCATGTCTCTCATGATTCTTAACATTATTGGCTATAGTCTTAATACTATGGTGTTGTTTGGACTTATTATGGGACTTGGAATGTTGGTAGATAACGGAATTGTAGTTGTTGAGAATGTATACAGACTCATGGAAGAGGAAGGTATGCCTAGAATAGAAGCGGCTAAAAAAGGTATTGGAGAGATTGCCTTTCCTATTATCATTTCCACATTAACGACGGTTGCGGCTTTTGTTCCTCTCGGACTTTGGCCAGGTATTATGGGAGAGTTCATGAAGATTCTTCCTATTACCTTATCAGTGGTTTTAGGCTCCTCTTTGTTTGTAGCGATCTTTTTCAATTCTGTATTGGTATCCCGCTATATGAAGATTGATGATAAGGAAATGCCCTTAAAACAGATTATAAAAACTACAGTAATTATAGCTGTAATAGGTTTGTTGATTTTGTTTTTCGGAGGTGCTTACAGAGGGTTAGGAACCATCATGATTTTTACTGCTATCATGCTTTGGGCTTACCGATTATTTATCAGAAATTGGGCAAACAGCTTCCAAAATAAAGCTTTGGTTAAGCTAGAGAGTTGGTATGAAAACCAACTGCGATGGGCATTATCTAAAAAGAAACCTTATGTGATAAGTGTCGGGATATTTTTATTGTTGATTTTGTCATTCGTAGCATTTGGAATTTCCTTGGGAACACAACGAACCAAAGTTGAGTTTTTCCCTGATAATAAGCCAAATCAAATCATAGTCTATATTGAATATCCTGAAGGAACTGCAATTGAGAAGACCAATGCCATCACAAAACAAATTGAAAAACGTGTTTACGATGTTATCAATCAAGACCAGTACATGGATGGCGATCGAAACTTCTTGGTTGAGAGTGCTGTGTCTCAAGTAGGTGAAGGTGCTGGAAATCCACAAACCGATGGTGGTTCTTCTGCTGAAATGCCTCATAAAGCTAAAATTACAGCCTCGATGCGTGAATATAAATACCGACGAGGAGAAGATAGTGAACTGTTACGTCAAAAAGTTCAGGAAGCATTAGTTGGAATTTATCCAGGTGTATTGATTTCAGTAGAAAAAGACGCCAATGGTCCACCAGCAGGTTCTCCAATCAATATAGAAATTGAAGGAAACGATTACGATGAGCTTATTGTTACAGCAGAGCAAATGCGAGAGTTTATCAACTCAAAAAATATTGCTGGTATTGATGAACTCAAGATAGATGTCAATAAAGACAAGCCGTCAATGATTGTTGAGATTGATCGGGAAAAAGCAGGCGAACTTGGCATTAGTGCCAAGCAAATAGGTGACCAATTGCGTAACTCTATATTTGGTGCAAAGGCTGGAATTTATAAAGAAGATGGTGATGATTTTGATATTTATGTACGTTTCAATAAAGATAATCGATACAACAAAAGCGCCCTCTTTAACCAGAATATTACATTTAGGGATAATACAGGCCAAATCAAGGAAATTCCGTTATCTGCTGTTGCCAAGCAAAAGAACAATTCTGGATTTAGTGCGATTAAGCATAAGGACACCAAGCGAGTTGTAACAGTGTATTCAGCATTGGCTCCAGGTTATACAGATGCAGGAGCTATTGTCAACCAAATTCAGAATGAAATGAAAGGTTATGATGGCTTACCTGAAGGTATTAAAATAGATTATACAGGTCAAATTGAGGAACAGAACAAGCAAATGGCGTTTTTGATGGGAGCCTTTTTTACCGGTTTGGGCTTGATCTTCTTCATCTTGATTTTCCAATTTAATTCGGTATCCAAACCTGCAATTATCATGCTGGCCATCTTCTTGAGTTTTATAGGCGTTTTTGGAGGAATCGTGATTTCAGGTAGTGCATTTGTGATTATGATGACCATGGTTGGTATCATTTCCCTGGCAGGTATCGTGGTGAATAATGGCGTAGTTTTACTGGATTATGCACAACTTTTAATTGATAGAAAGAAAAACGAATTCGACTTAGACGAAGAGCAATACCTAACAAGCGATTATTTGTTCGAAAGTATTGTAAAAGCAGGTAAAGCGCGTTTAAGACCTGTATTGTTAACGGCAATCACAACGATTTTAGGGTTGATTCCATTGGCTATCGGACTTAACATTAACTTTTTCACATTGGCATCAGACTTTGATGCGAATATTTACATGGGAGGAGATAACGTGGTATTTTGGGGTCCATTGGCATGGACTGTAATCTACGGCTTATTAATAGCAACATTTCTAACACTTGTCGTTGTGCCAATCTTGTTTTATTTAAGTGTGAGACTTAAAATGTGGATGTACAAAGATCGTGTGATGACTCAGCATCAGAATTAACATATAATGGATCGCTAACATTAATCGAATAGTGATTCTAACAATACACTTGAGTAAAATCAATGTGTGAACCTTTAAAATGAAAAGGTTTGATTAATAGCAGGAAGAGCCACGACAAATGTTGTGGCTTTTTCATTTCAATAATTCATTAACTTCACTAAATTTGCAGTTCAAATTTTTACTATGTACAGAAGTCATAACTGTGGTGAGTTAAACGCCTCACATATCAACACTGAAGTCACGCTTTCAGGTTGGGTTCAAAAGTCTCGTGATAAAGGATTCATCGTTTGGGTCGATTTAAGAGATCGCTATGGAATCACACAATTGGTGTTTGATGAAGAACGCAGTTCTAAAACCATGATGGATCAAGCGCAGGATTTAGGTCGTGAGTTTGTTATTCAGGTGAAGGGGAAGGTTATTGAACGAGCTTCCAAAAACCCTAATATCCCAACAGGTGATATCGAGGTTTTAGTGTCTGAATTAAATATCTTGAATGAAGCCTTATTACCACCTTTCACTATTGAAGATGACACTGATGGAGGCGAAGAACTTCGTATGAAATACAGATATCTAGACATCCGTAGAAACCCTGTAAAAAACAGTTTGATCTTCAGGCATAAAGTGACTCAAGAGGTTAGAAACTATCTATCCAAAGAAGGATTTATTGAAGTCGAAACACCTTATTTAATTAAATCCACTCCTGAAGGTGCGCGTGATTTTGTTGTGCCATCACGTATGAATGAAGGACAATTTTACGCTTTGCCACAATCACCTCAAACTTTTAAACAACTATTGATGGTTGGTGGCATGGATAAGTATTTCCAAATCGTAAAGTGTTTTAGGGATGAAGATTTACGTGCCGACAGACAGCCCGAGTTTACTCAGATAGACTGCGAAATGGCATTTATTGAGCAGGAGGATATTTTAAATGCTTTTGAAGGCTTAACACGTCATTTGTTGAAAGAAGTCAATGGCGTTGAGGTGGATAAATTCCCGAGAATGCTCTATGATGATGCCATGCGTCTCTACGGAAATGACAAACCAGACATTCGCTTTGGGATGGAATTTGGAGAACTTAATGACGTTGCACAACATAAAGATTTTAATGTGTTCAATTCTGCAGAATTGGTCGTTGGAATCGCTGTTCCTGGTGGAAACAGCTACACAAGAAAAGAAATTGATAAACTGATCGATTGGGTGAAGCGTCCACAAATTGGAGCCTTGGGAATGGTGTATTGTAGATGCAATGAAGACGGAACTTATAAATCATCTGTTGATAAATTTTACGATCAAGACGATTTAGCAAAATGGGCTGAAGCAACAGGAGCCAAACCTGGAGATTTAATCTGTGTGCTTTCAGGTGATACCCATAAAGTGAGAACGCAGCTTAGCGCCTTACGTATGGAATTGGCTGAGCGTTTAGGCTTACGTAAACCAAATGAATTTGCACCACTTTGGGTCTTGGATTTCCCATTGTTGGAATGGGATGAAGATACTAAACGCTATCACGCGATGCACCACCCGTTTACGTCTCCAAAACCAGGACAACTCGAATTGTTGGAAACCGATCCTGGTGCCGTAAAAGCAAATGCTTATGATTTGGTATTGAATGGAAACGAAATTGGAGGTGGATCGATTCGTATACACGATAAAAAGACCCAGGCTTTGATGTTTGATTACCTTGGTTTTTCTGAAGAAGAAGCCAAAGCACAATTTGGATTCCTAATGGATGCCTTCCAGTATGGAGCACCACCTCATGGTGGACTCGCCTTTGGATTGGATCGATTGGTGGCTATTTTGGGCGGACAAGAAACGATTCGTGATTTTATTGCGTTTCCGAAAAATAACAATGGTCGAGATGTCATGATTGATGCGCCTGCGCCAATTGACGAGGAACAGCTCAAAGAACTGAATTTGAAACTCAATCTAAAGTCTTAAATCTAAATCCTGCATCATGCAGGATTTTTTAGTAGATTTAATCATGCCAACACAAAAACTGATAAAGCGATTATTGCTTCTGAGATACAAGTATATGTCTCAGAAAAACTTTACGTTTTTATTGGCAATGCTTATAGGTTTGTTATCTGGATTGGTATCTGTGACCATCAAAAACATAACGTATGGTATCGAATGGGTTTTAGACCACTTGGCTATTGTTTCACGAAATAGTATTTACTTCATTTTGCCTGTCATCGGTTTATGGTTGGTGTATCTGTTTGTAAAATATGTTTCCAAGCACAAAGTCGAACATGCCATTCCAAGTATATTGTTCTCGCTTTCCAAGAAGAATGGACTCTTAAAACCCAGTAAAATCTACTTACCCTTAATAACTGCTCCAATCACTGCTGGTTTTGGTGGTTCGGTCGGATTGCTTGGTCCTGCTATTGCTTCGGCATCTGCGGTAAGCTCTAATATAAGTCGGCTATTCCATGTCGATAGAAAGACCAGAACATTATTAATTGGATGTGCTGCTGCAGGTGCGATTGCCTCTATTTTCCAATCGCCTATTGCTGCTATTATTTTTGCAATTGAGGTGTTTAGCTTAGATCTTACATTTGCTTCGCTTTTACCATTGTTGATTGCATCAGTGTCTTCGGTATTGACCTCCTATTTTTTTGTAGGGAATAGCGTGTTGTTCAATTTTAACGTGTCTTCGCCATTTGCACTAAGAGATACTTTATTCTTTGTTATTTTGGGGATAGGAACAGGAATTGCATCGATATATTTTTCCAAAATCTATTTTGCAGTTTATAAGTTTTTCGAACGCTTCAAAACCAATGGTCAACGTTTAATTGTTGGGGGATTGGCTATTGGTGTTATGTTGTATTTTATTCCGCCACTCTATGGTGAAGGTTTTGGTTTTATAAATGATTTATTAGAAGGCAATCACTTACACGCCTTGGGCAAAACACCTTTTGATGACTATTTGGATAATATTTGGGTCGTTATAGCATTGCTCATAGGAATTACCATTTTTAAAGCCATTGCCATGACGACTACGTTTGCTGCTGGTGGTGCTGGAGGAATCATCATACCAACAATGGTTATGGGAAGTGCTCTTGGGAATGTTGTGGCAAAAATCATCAACAATATCGGATTGGGATTTCAAGTTTCAGAATCGAATTTCACTTTGATTGGAATGGCAGGATTGATTGCTGGTGTGCTACATGCGCCATTGACAGCCATATTTTTAATTGCAGAAATCACAGGTGGTTATCAATTATTTGTTCCATTGATGATTACGGTTTCCATGTCCTTTATTATTACCAAAAATGGCGTTGAGCATACTATTTATACTAAAGAGTTGGCCGAAAAAGGAGCTTTGTTAACACACGATAAAGACCAATCCGTCTTAACTTTAATGCGCTTAGATAGTGTGATTGAGCAAAACTTCAGGGTTTTACATCCCGAAATGACTCTTGGTGATATGCTGCACAAAGGTGTTGCTAAGTCGAGTCGTAATTTATTTCCAGTGGTTGATGAACAGCAACAAATGGTTGGAATCATTTTACTGGATAACATTCGCGATGTCATGTTCGACCAAGCCCTTTACCAATCTACAACGGTAGAGACTTTTATGCATAATCCGCCAGAATATATCATTTATGAACAGGATTCAATGAAAATGGTCATGAGAAAATTTCAGGATACAGGTGCTTGGAACCTTCCGGTTATTAAAGATGGTAAATACTATGGATTTGTCTCAAAGTCTAAACTATTGACGGCTTACCGACGCGAATTAATTAACTTTACTTCCTAAGCTGTTTGCCAAATGAAATTTTTAAAAGTTTTCACCTTAATAGCGTTTTTAACCTCATTGACGAGCATTGTTTTGGGCTTTTTTTTAGATGTAGATTATACTGAGAAACTTATTGGTTTTGGGGTACTCGGACTCTTTATTGTGGTCTTTCCATTGTTTAGTTATTACCGTTGGAAAGACAAGAACATTAAAGACTATATGTTAACTAAAGAGAACCTCGATAAGATGCGTGAAAACCAACGCAACAAAACCTACTGACTTTCAATTATTTAAAATATTACAATAAATTAACATGTTGCGTCATTTTTAAGTGTACATTTGTACTTTAATTAATATTATTTTTTTTACAATGACTGGAACAGTTAAATTTTTTAATGATTCAAAAGGATTTGGATTCATTACCAACGAAGAAACAGGAAAAGACATTTTCGTACACGTGTCTAACCTTAATGGTTTAGAATTACGCGAAGGCGATAATGTAGAGTACACCGAAGAAGAAGGAAGAAAAGGAATGGTTGCTGCTAATATCAGCATCATTTAAGAGATATACTTTTTATTACAGTTTCAACGTCTAACGAGAGTTAGGCGTTTTTTTATGTCTATTCTGGGTGTTACCCTTTTCGCTACGCTTCAAAGCGTCAGGCTCTCGGCAGTCGCTTTTTTCCTGATCGTAAAAAGAGCTCCAACAAAGCCTCCATCCTTAACGCAACTCAATTCAGGTTTCGCTTTTCAATAAAGAAACGCTTTAGCAATTCTGAAGCTTCATCTGCCATAACACCACTAATTACTTGGGTTTTGGGATGTAAAGTCGTACCAAGGGTCTTAAAGCCACGCTGATCATCAGGAGCGCCATAAACAATTCTGGAAATTTGGCTCCAATACAAAGCACCAGCACACATTTGGCAAGGCTCTAAAGTGACATATAAAGTACAATCGGTTAGATATTTCCCGCCTAAGAAATTAGCAGCAGCAGTAATGGCTTGCATTTCGGCATGAGCAGTAACATCATTGAGCCGTTCGGTAAGATTGTGGGCTCTGGCAATGATTCGATCCTTGATGACGATAACAGCACCAACGGGAATTTCACCTTTTTCAAAAGCAGCTTCAGCTTCTTGTAAAGCTTTTTTCATAAAATAGGTATCGTCAAAAGGACTTTCCATAGTTGTAAAAATACAATAACAACTCGTACATTTGTTAGACTTTGAAAAAATTATTGGACCATATCGATTTTCCTTCCGATTTAAGACAGTTAAATCCTGAGCAACTTCCAGAATTGGCTAAGGAGTTACGAGATTTTATTATCAATATCGTCGCCACAAAAGAAGGGCATTTAGGAGCAAGTCTTGGTGTGATTGAATTGACGATTGCGTTGCATTATGTCTTTAACACTCCTAATGATCTTTTAATTTGGGATGTTGGGCATCAAGCTTATGGTCATAAAATATTAACTGGTAGAAAAAATAAGTTTCATACCAACCGGCAGTTAGGTGGCATTAGTGGTTTCCCTAAACGATCTGAAAGTGTCTACGATACGTTTGGTGTTGGGCATTCTTCAACCTCAATATCAGCAGCATTGGGTATGGCCATTGCCTCACAATTGAAAGGAGAAGACAGATATCATATTGCCGTAATAGGTGATGCGTCCATTGCTAGCGGAATGGCTTTTGAAGGCTTAAATCATGCTGGTGTTACCGATTCCAATTTACTGGTTATTCTAAATGACAATGCCATTGGGATCGATCCTAGTGTTGGCGCTTTAAAGCAATACCTTACCAATGTAAAGAAAGGAAAGGAAAAACAAGATAATATCTTTGAAGCTCTTAATTTTGATTATTCCGGACCTGTTGATGGTCATGATTTTAATACTTTAATTTCAGAACTTGAACGCTTAAAACGAATCAAAGGACCAAAACTTTTACATGTCATAACAACGAAAGGCAAAGGTCTAAAACAAGCTGAGGAAGATCAAGTAAAGTACCATGCGCCAGGTAAGTTTGATGCCAAAACAGGTAATATTATTCCTAAAACAGAGCGTAATCAACCACCCAAATTTCAGGATGTTTTTGGTTACACCATAGTTGAGTTGGCTAAAATGAATTCTAAAATTGTTGGTATTACGCCAGCGATGCCAACCGGAAGCTCCTTAAAGTATATGATGGATGTTTTACCAGATCGCGCTTTTGATGTAGGAATAGCCGAACAACATGCCGTAACATTGGCTGCCGGAATGGCGACTCAAGGTCTTGTCCCTTTTTGTAATATTTATTCAACTTTTTTACAACGTGCTTATGACCAGGTGATTCATGATGTGGCCTTGCAAAACCTTCCGGTTATTTTTTGTTTAGACCGAGCAGGTTTAGTTGGAGAAGATGGTGCAACACATCATGGTGTGTTTGATTTGGCTTATTTAAGATGTGTTCCCAATATGATTATTTGCGCTCCTAGAAATGAAGTTGAACTTCGAAACATTATGTATACAGCTCAATTGGGATTGAACCAACCCATTGCCATCAGATATCCAAGAGGACGAGGCTTGATGATGGATTGGAAACAGCCTTTTGCCAATATCGAAATAGGTAAAGGGGAATGCCTTAAGACTGGTAGCAAGGTTGCTGTTTTAAGTGTTGGAACGATAGCTTCCACAGTTTCAGAAGCTATTTTAGAAATGCATGAAATTCAAGACCAGATAGCCCATTATGATTTGCGATTCATAAAACCATTGGACGAAACATTGCTTCATACAATTTTTAAATCCTTTTCAAGCATTATAACTATCGAAGAAGGCACTGTAAACGGTGGTTTTGGTAGTGCTATCTTGGAATTTGGAGCTTTACACCATTACAGAAACGCCATACGAATTCTTGGTATTCCAGATCAATTTATTGAGCATGGTACCAAAAGCGAACTAAGTACTTACGTTCGTTTAGATAAAGAACATATCAAGTCTGAAATACAACTAATCCTCAAGTCCTAAATCGGTAGATACGATATCGTCATTTGATGTAGTGATGTTATCAATGTCAGCTGTATTATTGTAAGTTTGGTTTTCTGGACTTGTTATATCATATATAACGAGCATGAAAGCTATTGTGATAAAAAAAATGACCACTACATTTAAAGATTCTTTTTTCATCATAGTAGGTTTTGTGATTTGGGACTACCAAAGATACAATTATACCGATAAAAAACAAATATATTCGACGAAATACATAATAAAGTAAAAGGGAACCAATTTGGTTCCCTTTTTATATCCTTTAAAAATGTAGATTATTTGATGATAATCTTTTTGGTTTCGATATGATTATCAATTGTAATGCTTACAAAGTACATTCCAGAAGTCAAGTTTAGACTTAAAGGAACATTTGAATTTGAAAAATTGATTTCAGAGTTATAAACTCTCATACCATTTATGTCATAAATATCGACAATAGCATCTCCAAGGTTGTTCTTTGATGCTATTGTAATATCACCATTTGAGATGGTTGGGAAGACTGAAATGGAATTAGCGCTTAATTGATTTTCAGTAACACTTAAAGGAATTGCTGTAAATTCACCTGTAAACATACCTCTACCATGTGTAGAAGCAAGAATGGTGTTATCAGAAGCTCTAAGATCTAAATCGAGAACAGTTACATCACTCATACCATTGTAGGTTTGTACCCAGTTAGGATTGACCTGTGTATAGTCTGGAGTTGCCCAAACACCAAGCTCAGTTCCAATAATCACTTCTCCAGGAATCAACGGATTTTGTAAGATACATTTAACAGGAACTTCAGGTAAATTTCCTTCTAAACTTCTCCAAGTTGAGCCTCCATCATCTGTAAACCAAATACTTTGAACACCATAATTATGCATGGTTACAAAGATTTCCTGTTGTGATTGTCCGTATTCAATATCAGAAATACTTCCTACAAAGCCAGGACCTGTAAGATTGACAAATGTTGGTGCAAAATTTGCAAAATTCACACCTAAAAGTCTTCCATTTCTCAAACCAACCAATAAATAAGAAGAACCGCTAATGTATGGTGATATTTTCATTGCAGTTGGTGTAGAATTTAAAAGTCCGTTCGTGAGGAATGTATTATCTGTTGCAGCTCCACCAGGTAGAAACTCTGAGGTGCGCTCAATTCTGAAAGTACCACCTGAAGACGCATCAGAATATAGAATGTTCAGGTTTTTATCCAATTCGGCTGTGTTGATAAAAGAGCCTCCTGTTTGAGTTGTGATTAGGGACGCTCCACCAAATGAAGGGAAATTTCTATAAACATGAGTGTTTCCTGTATACGATTGGATTACATAACTTCCTAAGTCATCGATTTCAGTATATCCACCATCACCACCAGAAAAATCACTAAAAGGATTCAGTCCGGCTACTGCATTGTTAATGAATTGGGTTCCGTTGTCTTGCGTACCTCCAGCCATATCATCACCACCAGCTTCACCTGCTGGGTTGATAGATCCAAAATAAAATTGAGTGGTTACATAATCTTTATTACGCGATTGGATGGCATTCGTGTTACCAACAGCTGCAGCAACATTGCTACTGTAATACACACCACCATCGGTTCCAAAGACAACCTCTGAACCATTTGTACCAGGTCTAAAAACGATAGCGTGATGATCAGCATGTACTAAAGGAACATTCAGTCCGCTAAGACCAGGATTGTTAGACCATTTAGAAATTTGAGTCCATGAAATTCCATTATTAGCAGACGTAAATAAATCTATTCCACCAACATAGAGATTATTGTTTTCATCAGCTTCAATTGGCAAGTTGTAAAACGCTTGACCTCTAGTGTAATCGGTTGCAGAGATACCGTTATCGGCATCATTAGGCTCATTGGTTACGTTAATTGTTCCAAAGGCATCAGTTGTTGTGTACAGATTTCCTTGACCACCTACATTTGCGGCAATCCAAAATCTATTGGCATCTGTACTTGAAGGTTCAATTTCAGTTCTTGAAGCACCAGTAATCGTGTTTTCAAGTGTAAAGGTGATACCGTCTGTTGACTTATAAATATCTCCTCCAGGATTTCCAAGAGGTGTACTAGTAGTTGAAAACCAAATATTGTTATTGATGTCTAGTTCAATGTCGTTAGGATTTTTAAAGGTGCCATTTCCAAAGGTAATATTGAATCTGCTCCAATTGACTCCTCCATCAGTAGACTTATAAAGTCCCATAGTGTCAAGACCATTGAAATTATTTGGAGATCCAGCACTTGCATAGAATGTACTGGAAATTGCAGCATAGACTTCAGAAGTACCATTGTTGTCTCTCACTAAAATATCGTTCACGTAGAAAACTCCATTAACACTTTGTCCACCAGTAGTGATACTGGTAACGCCATTTCCAAACACCAAGCTCCAACTAGCGCCTCCATCTTCAGACTTCCATACACCACGTCCAACAGCATTACCACTAACATAAGATTCACCAGATGCAATGTAAAATGTATCCAAATCGTTCGGATCATAAGCAATGGCAGTTACAGAGATGTTTTCTTGAACCCCTGAAACCAATGTCCATGATGAATTCGCATCAGTAATGTCCTCATTTACCCAAAGTCCACCAGAAACACCTCCAGCAAAAACTCTTGTGTAGTCATCAGCTGGATTTGCGTTGCCTACATCGTTAGGGTCGAACATGATACCTCTTGTTCTTCCACCTTGATTGTTCGGACCTCTATTAACCCATGGGTTTGATGGTTCACCACCAGATCCACGAAATGCCATTCGTTGTCCTCTAAGTTCTTTTTGTAATTCCAACAAATTTTCTGGCATCGGACGCCCTGTAGAGGGATCCATTGTTAGTTCCCACATTTGCTCGTAGTAAGCATTTGGTGGTAAGCCTAATGCCTTTCGTTCTTTTTTGGATAATTTTTGGGTCTCCTTGAAAGGACTGTTAGCTAGAAACTCCTCGTGTTGTTTTCGTAATTTTGCTATAGTGTCGCTTTCTTCTTTGTTAACATCCTGCTTTAGGAACAGTCCTATGGAAGTAGAAGCAACCACAATAATGGAAGCAAAAATCAGTAACTTTTTTTTCATCTTTTTCATTCTTTTTTTATAAATGGTTTCCTTTTAATTTATTAAATGTTAAAATGGCATTGCTGTCAGACATCTTAGAGATGTATACGCAAACAGCCATTAAGTTTTGATATAATGTATCTTGCTTTATGTCTACATTCTTAGGCAGAACTTTCAATATTAAACGGTCTAAGTTTGATTTATTATCTGAAAAGTTATTGTAAACAGCCATTGTAAAGATATTTAAAAGTTCATTAATAACCTTAAAACCTGCAATTTCCTTGTCGATTACATCTCGTGATTGATAGATGTTTTCTATACTTAATTTTATGATATCCTTAATTTGCGCTTCGTATTTGCTTTGGTCTAACAAGGCTTTTGAATAAGAGCCGTCCAAAATAGAGGTTTCATTTTTCATGAAGGTATCAACAGCCTCGTTAATTAAGGTGTTAATTGCCAATGCTCTCAAATAGCTCACACGATCTTGAGTGTTTGATAATGCGTGATATTTTTCGGTGTTGATAGAATCTCTAACAAGATTGATTAAGTATTCAAGTGCATATTCCTCTTGAATTAGACCAAGGTTGATGCCGTCTTCAAAGTCAATAATTGTATAACAAATATCATCTGCTGCTTCAACTAAATATGTCAAAGGATGCCTTGAAAAACGAACCTCGTGTTTATCACCTCTTTCAACAAGCCCAAGTTCTTGAGCGACATCTAAAAAAGCCTCTTTTTCAGATTGAAAAAAGCCATATTTTTTATCTGCAATATGCTTGGTTGGTTTTTTAGGAAGTGATTCTTTAGGATATTTCATAAAGGCACCTAAAGTAGCATAACTGAGTCTTAAACCTCCTTCACGACCTTTACGGGTTTCAGTTAGTATTTTAAAGCCATTGGCATTTCCTTCAAAATCACAAAAATCTTGATATTCCTTTTCGGTCAATAGCTCTTTGAAGCGTAAGCCATTTCCGGTTTTAAAAAACTCACCAATAGCTTTTTCACCACTATGACCAAAAGGCGGATTACCGATGTCATGCGCCAAAGCAGCAGCGGCAACGATGGTTCCAAAATCATTGGTTTGGTAACCAAGGGTGTCTTTCAGATGAGGGTGTTTTTCAAGCAGTTTTTGACCAACTTTTCGTCCAAGAGAACGGCCAACGACACTCACTTCCAAACTATGCGTTAAACGCGTGTGAACAAAATCGGTTTCAGATAAAGGAATGACTTGGGTTTTATCTTGAAGACTTCTAAACTCTGAGGAAAAGATAATACGGTCGTAGTCTACTTCAAAGCCCAAACGTGTCTCATCTTGTTCTTTTCGCAGTCTTTTATGCGTGTCACCATAACGTTTTAGAGATAAAAGTTGTTCCCAGTTCATTGTAAATTTTTAAGCCTGTGCAAGATAAGACATCAATATTAAATTATTGTTTACTAACATTAAAAAATATCGGTATTACATAACATTGAGGTAACTTTTTTATGACTTAGGTTTAACTTCTAATTAACCTTGACTTTACAAGATGACTGTTTCTTTGCACCAATAAATTAAAAACGACTAATGAGAACATTCGCATTATTAATTATACTGTGTTTTACAACCTTGGTTTCAGCTCAGGATACAGGATCTATTGCTGGAAAGCTTATCGACAAGGAATATAATGATGAGCCATTGGCTTTTGGAAACGTCTTAATTAAAGGAACTACAAAGGGAACTACTTCTGACATTGATGGATTATATGAGATTGCTGGTTTAGAGCCAGGAACCTATACAGTGGTTTTCAGTTTTGTAGGTTACGAAACCCAAGAGATTACTGTTGATGTTGTTGCAGGGAAAGTAACTACTGTTAATGTTCCTATGGGAGCAAGTGCAGCATCTCTTGATGAGGTTGTTATCACTACAACAACAAGAAAGGAAAGTGAAGCGGCTTTATTGTTGGATCAGAAAAAGGCTGTAGAAATCAAACAAAGTATTGGTGCTGAAGAGTTATCTAGAAAAGGGATTGGTGATGCTGGAGAAGCTGTGTCTAAGATCTCAGGGATTTCTAAACAAAAGGGCTCAAGCGATGTTTATGTTCGTGGTTTAGGTGACAGATACCAAAACACCACAATGAATAACTTATCATTGCCTTCAACAGATGTAAACAAGAAAAATATCGATTTAGATTTGTTTTCTTCAGACATTATTGAAAACATTTCAGTGAGTAAAGCTTATACGTCAACCTTTTATGGAGATTTTGCTGCTGGTAATGTCGATATCAATTCAAAAGAATATACAGGTAAGGGGTTTTTCAATATCAGTTTAGGAACTGGTGTGAACACCAATGCGATGGGTGAGGATTTTGTTAGAAGTGAAGGGCCAAGTTATTTTGGTTTCTATAACCGCTATGATAACAATCCTTTTGCGGTTGTTTTATCACATGGTGTTGATCCTCAAAATGCAGAAGGGCAAACTAATTTTAATGGTGCTGTTGAAGGTGGCTATTCTTTCGATTTTGATGAGGATACAAGACTTAGCTTTTTTGCAACTGCTAGTTTCAGTAACGGATATCAATATAGAGAAGGTGTTGCTAGAGATTTTACCAATGTATTGAAAGTTGATTTTCCAAACATTGAAGAATACGAATATTCAACTACAACGACAGCCTTGCTAAATGGAACGTTCAAAATTGATAATTATAACAAAATTAATTTCAGCTCTCTTTTCATAAATAGTTCTGGTGATGAGGTAGGTTATTATGGTGTCAAAGGTCAAGGATTTAATAGAGATGGTATTGCCAGTGTAGATCCAAATGACATCGGATTTTATACTATGAATGTTCAGTTCAATCAAGATCGTGTTCACGTAAATCAAATCTTGGGTAACCATAAATCTTTCGATGAAAAGTTTGAATTAGATTGGGGTTATGGTTATAACAAAGTCTTTTCTGATGAGCCAGATAGAAAGCGTATCAGCTTAGAAAACTATCAATTTGCATTAGATAATGACCCTAATACAAATCCGGTGTTTTACACAAACATTCCTTTTGATAACCAACGTTTTTTTCAAAGTATTGAAGATGATGAATACAACGGATTTTTAAACTTGAAATATAATGTTTCAGAAAATTTGAAATTCAACTTTGGTTATAACGGTAGAACCAAGGAAAGAAGTTTTTCAAGTATTAGATATGGTTACGAAATTACCGATAGAGACGCCACACCAATCGTTGATGTTAATAATTTCAACTCTATTTTCAACGTCAACAATATTAACATACCTGCTGGTTCTGGTCTATACGATTTAGTAGTCTTGAATCCAATCAATAACCAAATCGGAAATACCAATCGACCTGGCTTGCCTGAAAACACTTATAACGGACAATTAAATATTCACGCAGGATATATCAATGCTGAAATAACTGTTGGTGATAAATGGTTGTTTGTCCCTGGCGTAAGATTGGAATCTTTTCAACAAGATATTGCCTATGATGTAATCAATATCAGACAAGATGACCCAGGATATAGAGATGTATATGAGAATTTATTCTTGCCTAGTTTGAACATTAAATATGCGCTTAACGAGGATTCTAACCTTAGGTTTGCCTTTAGTAAGACAGCTTCTCTTCCAGAGTTTAAAGAGGTCGCTCCTTTTGTATACGAAGATGTAACTGTTCGTTATGGTGGTAACCCAGATCTTCTTGGAGGTGCTGATGGAAATGGCCCAACGTATTCTGAGATCTACAATTTTGATTTAAAATACGAATGGTTTATCGATCAAGGCGAAATACTTTCTCTTGGTGCTTTTGCTAAGCGTATCAATGATCCGGTTAACAGAGTTGTGGCAGCAGATGCAACGGGAACTCAACGTTATTTCAGAACAGGTGAGGCAGCAGATGTTTTTGGACTTGAGTTGGAGGTACGTAAGAATTTAACTGTCAACGAAGATAATGACCCTGTTTTAGCAGTTGGTTTTAATGGTTCTTATACTTTTACTGAACAAGATTTAAAAGATGTTTCAGGAACTTTTGGAACAGCTTTCGCAGAAGAGACTGAAGAATTGGAAGGCGCTTCAAAATGGGTATTTAACTCTGATATTTCCTATAGTCCAACTATTAAGAATTACAAACCAACCTTAACATTGGTAGGATCGTATTTTTCTGATAGAATCTATTCCATAGGTTCTGGAAGCTTAGGAAATATTGTTGAAAAAGCAGTACCAACTTTAGATTTTGTGTTCAAAAGCCCTTTAACTGAAAACCTTGACCTTAACATCGCTGCTAGAAACCTGCTTAATCCTGATATCTCCTTAGTAAGAGAAGGAACAGGTAGTGGAGATGTGACCATAAGCGAATATAAAATAGGTGTCAATTTAGGCATGTCACTTAAATATAAATTTTAATAACATTCATAATAAACAATTAGGACTTAATACTTAAATTTTAGAAACAATGAAAACCAATTTATTTTACTTACTTGCTTTTGCTTTGATCTTTATGGGTTGCGAAAGTGATGATACATCAGACATTATTATCAATGATAATAGTGTGACAAACAACAACAATGGTGGTAGCAATAATACAGGAGCTATTACATTGTCTGGTGTTTATACAACTGACCTTAACCTTGTTGCCAGCGAAGAATATGTGATTACTGGTCCAGTTTTAATGTCTGCAGGAACCACTTTAAATGTTCCAGCTGGAATGACTATTAAGGCAGAACCTGTTGGTGTTAACGCGTACATCGCTATTTTACCAGGTGCAAAAATTGAAGCGGCTGGTAACGCTTCAAACCCAATTGTATTTACTTCAAATGCAGGAACACCTTCATCTGGAGATTGGGGTGGAATCGTAATTTGTGGAAGAGCACCAATTAACTCTACTGCAGATGGTTCTACAGATACAGCTACTACTGAAGTTGGTGGATTGTCATATGGTGGAAATGTACCAGGTGATGATTCAGGTACTTTAAGATATGTAAGAGTTGAGTATGCAGGTGGTGCTATTGATGGTAATGCTGAGCTTAACGGAGTATCTTTATACGCTGTTGGTAACCAAACTGAAATAGATTATGTTCAAGTTTACAGAGGTTCTGATGACGGATTCGAATTTTTTGGAGGTACAGTTAATGCAAGCCATTTAGTAGTTACAGATGCTGAAGATGATTCAATCGATTGGACTGAAGGATTTACAGGGAACTTAACAGATGTGTATGTGGTTCAAAACTCTGGTTTTGATCACGATAGTGCTTTTGAGTGTGATGGGTTCAACACAGATTTCTCAAACGAAGGAGGTTACTTTTCAATGCCAATCGTAACTAACGTAACTGTAATTGGTGATGGTGATTCTGGTCGTGCTTTCCGAATGAGAGCTGGAACAAGAGGTTTGTTTACAAATGTTACTGTTGACAACTTTGGAAGAGGCGTCGTTGTTGAAGACGATGAGCCAGGTCAAGCAACTAGTGCTGGAGTGGTAAGTGGAGATTTATCTTTTACTGACATTTCATTCACAGCGTCTGTAGGAACACCGTATACTGGTAACGATTTAGAAAACGCAGTTACTGAAGCTGATGTTATTCTTGGAAGTGCAGCGAATGCTACAGGAACAAACTTTGCATCTTGGGGATCTGGTTGGACTAACAATAACTAATCATTTACCTAACATATTAAATAAAAAAAGCATCCTATTTAGGATGCTTTTTTTTTGTTCTAGTGATTTTTTAATTATCAAATGCTAAAGATGTATTGTCATCTTTTTTCCATTCAATAACGCTTACTATCGCATTATTTGTATAATCTACTTCTTTTAGGATTTTATCTTTCCAATAAAACCATTTGCCGACTTTTTGCCCATTATCATAATTCGCAGAGATGCTTCTGTTTCCATCAGTGTCATAACTTAACCATTCACCATGTAGCTTACCATCTAGAGTGTAGGAGCCTGTTTGGCTTACAACTCCATTGTCATGGTAGTAAGTAACATCAATTAAATTGGTATCCTTGTTAAGTATTAACTCTCTCTCTTGCTGTGCAAAAGAAACCGATGTTATTAACAAAGCGAATAAAAATAAGATTCTCTTGTTCATAATCTTTGGGTTTAAAAGTTAAATATATATGTAAATATAAGCATCTATTAATATTTAAGCAACATTTAGTTAACATTAAATTTACATTAAACCCATAAATGTCTAAAAAACAATAACTTACATTAAAATCATAACACGACCTAAGCTTAATGATTAATTAATATTATAATTACATTTGAATGATGGTACTCAATTACTTTTACTGGGTCTTATAAGACATATTAGTTTCGTATAATCTATTAGTTTTTGTCGACTAATTATCATGAATTCTAATGACTGCCTTTGGCCAAGGCAGTTTTTTTGTTTCGAAAACTTAACAATTAGGAAACATTCATGGATGAAATAAGTCATTTATTTGCAGCGACAAAAACTAATACTTACAATGAAACTTAGACTTACCTTGATAGTCATTTTGACTATTGCATGTTCAAGCACAATTTCTTCTCAAGAGATAAGTGACACTTCTTTCGGAAAGGGCATTATTAATTTTGTGGCAAAAGATAGTAGTTTTAGTGTGAAATTTGCACCGCGTTTCCAAGTTCGTTCAGTATCTTCATGGGATTATGATGGTGATAAATATAGCAGCCCTGAACATAGTTTTACAGTGAGACGAGCACGCTTAAAATTTGACGGTTTTGCCTATAGCACAAAGCTTAAATACAAAATTGAATTAGGGTTATCAAATAGGGATATTTCAGGAGCAAACCAATTTAATAGAAACACACCTCGTTATATATTAGATGCTGTAATCATGTGGAATTTTGCTGGCAACTGGGAACTTTGGGCAGGCCAAACTAAATTACCAGGTAATGTTGAACGTGTGGTGTCTTCAGCGAATATGCAATTAATTGATCGCTCACTGCTCAACAGCCGATTCAATATAGACCGCGATCTTGGAGTTCAGTTAAGACATAAAACCTCATTAGGGAGCCGCTTTTTTATGAGAGAAAAGCTCTCTGTATCTCAAGGAGAAGGACGAAATGTGACTGAAGGAAATGAAGGTGGACTTCAATATACTGGTCGTATTGAGTTTTTGCCATTTGGAGCCTTCAAATCCAAAGGTGATTATAGTCAATCAGATTTAAAACGTGAAGAAAAGCCAAAGCTTATGTTAGGATTCACCTATAATTACAATCAAGGTGCAGTAAGGGAAAGAGGTTTTGCAGGAGATTATATGTTTAGGGATGATGGCTCTTTATACCAAACAGATCAAACAACAGTTTTTGCTGATGTGATGTTTAAATACAATGGTTTTTCATTTATGAGTGAATACGCGAAACGAACTGCAGATGATCCAATTGCTACAGAAGTGGATGGTATTACCCCTACAGGAGATATTGTTTTAACTGGGAGTGCAATTAATTTACAAGCAGGTTATTTGTTCAAAAGTAATTATGAAATAGCCTTGCGTTACACAATGGTTGAATTTGAGGATGTTACCCAAGCCTTGCCTATAGACCAATATACACTGGGCTTTAATAAGTTTATAGTTGGTCATAAATTGAAGGTGCAATCTGATATAAATTATACTACAGTAAATGGGAAAAAGGACAATATTACCTTTAGGTTTGGATTTGATATTCACTTCTAAACAAAAAAATAACATTTTGGTAATCTAATACTCAATTAGACTAAAGATATTTGCAAACTTATTTTGATTAAATTTAAAGACTTGTTTTTAATAAAAAATTATGGATAATATTTACTTGTTGATGTTAATTGCTATTACAGTATTAGCTATTGCTGATATTGTTGTTGGCGTAAGTAATGATGCGATAAACTTTTTGAATTCAGCAATCGGATCTAAAGCAATTTCATTAAGAACAATAATGATTGTTGCTAGTTTAGGAATTTTTATTGGTGCTGTTTTTTCAAGTGGTATGATGGAGGTAGCAAGGAAAGGTATTTTTGTGCCCGCTCAATTTGAATTTGGTGAGATCATGCTCATTTTCATGGCGGTTATGATAACAGACATTTTGCTTCTAGACTTTTTTAATACCATTGGTTTGCCAACATCGACGACAGTGTCTATAGTGTTTAACTTATTAGGCGCCGCTGTGGTTATGTCAATCATAAAGATAAGTGATTCGGATTCTGAAACACTTGCAGATTTAGCAACGTATATCAATACTGAAAAAGCAATTGAGATTATATCAGGTATTCTTTTATCTGTCCTTATAGCCTTTACGGTTGGAGCTATAGTTCAATGGGTTTCTAGACTTATTTTTACATTTAATTATGAGAAAAAAATAAAGAACTTTGGAATTGTTTTTGGCGGCGTCGCGTTAACTGCTATCACATATTTTATTTTTTTAAAAGGACTCAAAGGAACTCCTTATTACAGTGAATTAAAAAGCTTACTAGAGGGTAATGAGATATATATAATCCTTGGGAGTTTTATTTTTTGGACCATATTTTCGTTCGTTTTTGAAAAGATAACTAAGAAAACCGTTTTACTCGTCGTTATTGCTATTGGTACTTTTGGATTGGCTTTAGCCTTTTCGGGAAATGATTTGGTGAATTTTATTGGTGTGCCAATGGCGGCTTATCATTCCTATGAAGCTTGGATAGCTGGAGGGATGGATGTAACTATGCCTATGTCTGTTTTAGACAAGAAAGTTCCTGCTGAACCAATGCTTTTATTCATTTCAGGAGCGATTATGGTATTAACACTTTGGTTTTCCAAAAAAGCCAAAACAGTTGCAGAAACAGAAATAAGTTTATCGCGTCAAGGGGAAACCCATGAGAAATTTGAACCAAATCGCCTTTCAAGAGCAATTGTTAAAGGGACAACACAGCTTTCAGGTTATTTTGGAGTTATCTTGCCTAACCCAATACAACAAAAAATCAATAAAAGTTTTGAAAAACCAAACTATATATTAACAAAAGACCAAAGCATCGAGGCTCCTGCCTTTGATATGATCAGAGCTTCTGTCAATTTAATGGTTGCAGGTGTTCTTATTGCTATTGCGACTTCAATGAAATTACCATTATCAACAACCTATGTCACATTTATGGTAGCCATGGGAACCTCTTTGGCAGATCGCGCTTGGGGACGAGAAAGTGCAGTATATAGAGTTGCAGGAGTTTTAAATGTTATAGCTGGATGGTTTGGAACAGCATTAGGAGCATTTGTAGCAGCAGGAATTGTTGTCTTTTTAATTAATTGGAATCCAAGTGTCATAACTCCAATCTTATTATTGTTGACAGTTGTTCTGCTTTATAGAAATTATAAATCACATAAAAGTAAATCTGTTAAGGTTGCAGATGAAGACGCACTAAAGGAAACTGGAAGCCGATCTGTACAAGGTGTCATTCAAGAAAGTGCTGGTAATATATCAAACGTCATTAAGCGTGGTAATAAAATATACACCAATGCGGTTAGTGGGCTGGCAAAACAAGATTTGGCGCTGTTGAAAAAGAATAAAAAACAGATAGATAAACTTTCTAATGAAGTGGATAGTCTTAGGGATAATATTTTTTACTTTATTAAGAACCTTGAAGAGACGAGTTTAAGAGCAAGTAGTTTTTACATTAATATATTAGGTTATTTAGAAGATATGACACAGTCTCTTGAATATATCTCTAAAGTAAGTCACAAGCACATTAACAATAATCATAAAAAGCTTAAGTTTAGTCAGATCAAAGAACTCAAAGAGATTGATGACACTTTAGAGGCTCTTTTTTCTGATACCAGGAAGGCATTTGACTCTAAGTCGTTTGAGCAGATAGGTTCTATAATTAACCGTAAAAAAGCGGTTCTTGATTTATTGACAGATAAGATTTTGAAGCAAGTAGAACGTACTCGAAAAGAAGAGTCGAGTCCGAAAAACACAACGCTTTATTTTAGTTTGCTTTTAGAGACAAAAGATCTTCTTAACGCTACTATGAGTCTACTAGAAGAATATCATAATTCATTTGATCGTTCTATAAAACCAGCTACTATACCAGCATCTGGAAACGACACTAATAATTCAAATGAATTTGAAGAGAAATCTCAAGAGGAAGAATAAAACAGACTATTTCATTTTGATATACTAACCAAAATAAATCCAATACTGGCACCAATAAGAATGATCCAGACTGGGCTTATTTTGGCTTTAAATGTCAATAAAGCAGAAACTATTGCAATTAAAATAGTTGACCAATTCAAAAGTGTTTCTTTAGCCATTATGATTAAAACGGCTAGCATTACAGCTACAGCAGCAATGTTAACTGAATCTAGAAAGTAACCCAGCATTTTAGATTTACGCATTTTTGGTACAAATGGATTTAAGATCAACACAAAAAGGAATGAAGGTAAAAATATTCCAATGGTTGCCACTATAGCACCAGTAAAACCTGACAGTTGATAACCTATAAATGTTGATGTAGATAAAACAGGGCCAGGTGTAAACTGCCCAATTGCAATGGCATCAATAAGTTCACTTCTAGACATAAGACCATTGGAAACTAATTCAGCATCTAAATATGCAAACAACACATAGCCACTTCCATAAAGTATAGCTCCTACTTTAAGGAAAATTAAAAAAATTTTAAGTGTAGACTCGTTTGAAATTAATGAATGTAACCCCAATAAGGTGACTAAAGGAGATATGTTAATTGTATCTTGCCGTTTTGATTTTAAATAGAAATATGACATACCAAAAACGCCAGCAGCAAGCAATGCTACAACTTCATTTAAACCTAATAAACAAGACAGCAGGACTATAATTCCCAAAACTGCGAGTTCTGTACTTTTTGTAGCTTTTTTTCCTAATTTCAAGATTGCTGAAGCAATAATGGCAAGAACAGCTGGTTTAATGCCATAAATAAAAGGTAAGACTTCTGGTAGTTCTCCATATTTAACATACAAGTATGCCAGGATTGATGTTATGATGGTTGCAGGTAATATAAATGCAACACCCGCTACGAAAAGCCCTTTTTTTCCAGCTCTTTCATAGCCACAATGCATTGTCATTTCCGTTGAATTGGGACCTGGAATTAAGTTGGTTGTTCCTATAAGGTCGAGGAAATAGTCTCTTGTCATCCATTTGCGTTTTTCAACGATTTCCTCTTCCATCATTGCAATATGCGCCGCAGGACCTCCAAAAGCAAAGCAACCTAGTTTAAAAAACACGTAAGCAACTTCGTTTAATTTTTTATTCTTCACAGATATCTTTAATTCAAACAAAAACCATCTTAAATTTAAGATGGTTTTTTAAATAACACTTATTAAATCAATCTTATTTGATTTAAGATCCGCACATTAAGCAATCATCACCTTCAGATGCTTTCGCTTGCGCGATTAAAGCTTTCATTTCCTCAGGAGACATTGGCTCAACTTCTGCTGCGGTTTGCTGAGCGAACTTAGCTGCTGTTTTTTCGGCTTTTTGCTGTTGCTTTTCAATGATAGCGGCATTGTCAACTTCTACCGTTTCGGCAACAGGCTCTTCTTTTTTCTTATTATTATCTAAAGTAAACTTAATGGCATCAACAGCACTCTTGGTTCTTAAGTAATACATTCCAGTCTTCAAGCCACTCTTCCAAGCGTAGAAATGCATAGAAGTTAGTTTTGCCATAGTAGCTCCTTCCATAAAAAGGTTAAGAGACTGAGACTGGTCAATAAAATAACCTCTTTGACGAGACATGTCAATGATATCTTTCATACTCAATTCCCAAACTGTTTTGTAAAGTTCCTTAATGTCTTGAGGAATGCCTTCAATATCTTGAACAGAGCCATTAGCTCTCATGATTTCTTGTTTTAGGCTTTCGTTCCAAAGTCCGAGTTCTACAAGGTCTTCCAATAAATGCTTGTTCACTACAATGAACTCACCAGACAATACACGACGCGTGTAAATGTTAGAGGTATATGGCTCAAAGCATTCGTTGTTTCCTAAAATCTGCGACGTGGACGCTGTTGGCATTGGTGCTACCAATAAGGAGTTTCGAACACCATGTTTTTTAACTTGCTTGCGTAGTTTTTCCCAATCCCAACGACCGCTTAACTCTTCATCTTTAATATTCCAAAGATTGTGTTGGAATTCACCTTTGCTTATAGGAGAACCCTTATAGGTTTTATATGGCCCTTCAGTTTTAGCTTCTTCCATAGAAGCCGTAACAGCTGCAAAGTATAGTGTTTCAAAAATGTCTTGGTTTAAAGCTTTGGCTTCATCACTGGTAAAAGGCATACGCAATTTAATAAACGTATCTGCCAAGCCTTGAACTCCTAAACCGATTGGTCTATGACGGAAGTTAGAATTTTCGGCTTCTTTAACAGGATAGTAATTTCTGTCAATAACCTTGTTGAGGTTTTTGGTTACACGTTTTGTAATTCGGAATAATTCCTTGTGATCAAACTCACCGTTTTTAATAAACATTGGCAAGGCAATTGACGCTAAGTTACAAACCGCTACTTCATCTGGAGAGGTGTATTCCAAAATTTCTGTACACAAGTTTGAAGACTTGATTGTACCAAGGTTCTTTTGGTTGGATTTGCGGTTGGCCGCATCCTTATATAACATGTATGGCGTTCCAGTTTCAATTTGGGATTCTAATATCTTTTCCCAAAGATCTCTGGCTTTGATGGTTTTACGACCTTTTCCTTCAGCTTCATACTTAGTGTACAAAGCTTCAAATTCCTCACTATGGGAATCAGCTAAGCCAGGACATTCATTAGGACACATTAAAGTCCATTCGCCATCTTCCTGAACACGTTTCATAAACAAATCGGAAATCCACATGGCATAGAACAAATCTCTAGCACGCATCTCTTCCTTACCATGATTTTTCTTCAATTCAAGAAAATCAAAAATATCAGCATGCCATGTTTCTAGGTAAATGGCAAAACTTCCTTTACGTTTTCCACCACCTTGATCTACATAACGTGCTGTGTCGTTAAAAACACGAAGCATAGGTACAATTCCGTTTGAGGTTCCGTTGGTTCCAGCAATATAGCTCCCTGTAGCTCTAATGTTGTGAATAGATAATCCGATACCTCCAGCAGATTGTGAAATCTTAGCGGTTTGCTTCAACGTATCATAAATGCCATCGATGCTATCGTCTTTCATGGTTAATAAAAAGCAAGAAGACATCTGTGGCTTTGGTGTTCCAGAATTGAATAATGTTGGTGTTGCATGTGTAAAATACTTTTTGGACATCAATTCATAAGTTTCCAAAACAGCGTCCAAATCATCTAAATGTATTCCTACGGAAACACGCATCAACATGTGTTGAGGTCGCTCAGCAATTTTTCCGTTTAACTTTAAAAGATAAGAACGTTCCAAGGTCTTGAATCCGAAATAATCATAGCCAAAATCACGGTTATAGATGATTGCAGAATCTAATTTATCTTTATTCTCCATGATGACCTTATATACTTCATCAGACAATAAAGGTGCTTTTTTTCCTGTTCTAGGGTTAACGTATGTATATAAATCTTCCATGACATCACTGAAAGATTTTTTGGTGTTTTTATGTAGGTTAGAAACAGAAATTCTTGCTGCTAATTTTGCATAATCAGGATGTGCCGTTGTCATGGTAGCTGCAATCTCAGCTGCTAAATTATCCAATTCGCTGGTAGTCACACCATCGTACAAGCCTTCAATGACACGCATGGCAACTTTAACTGGATCAACAAGTTCGTTAAGTCCGTAACACAATTTGCGAACACGCGCAGTGATTTTGTCGAACATCATTGGTTCCTTTCTTCCGTCTCTTTTTAATACATACATAGTTTTACACGTTTTTTGCTTCTGGAAACACCATTCCAGAAAGGGATTATTAGTTAGCCCAAGCATTGGTCTGGCAACCCATGCTCAGAAGTTAGTTTTAGGTTTTAAGTTACATCGTTTGCTTCCGGTTAGCAACGGAAGGCGTAGCACTTAAAACTATAAGGATTAATTAATTTTACTGTTTAAAAGTCAGCATCAAAACTGAACTTGTCTTTTTCTTCTTCTTTATTCAGGACACCTGCTTTTTGATATTCAGACACACGTTTTTCGAAGAAGTTTGTTTTCCCTTGAAGGGAAATCATATCCATAAAATCAAATGGATTACTTGAGTTATACTCTTTTTCACACCCTAATTCAGTAAGTAGCCTGTCTGTAACGAACTCTAGGTATTGTGTCATTAACTTAGCGTTCATTCCAATTAAGCTTACAGGAAGTGATTCTGTGATAAATTCTCTTTCAATATTTAGGGCATCAACAATAATTCCTCTGATACGTTCTTTTGGAACTTTGTTAATTAAGTGATTGTTGTGCAAGTGTACTGCAAAATCACAGTGTACACCTTCATCTCTAGAAATCAATTCATTGGAAAATGTAAGTCCTGGCATTAGCCCTCTCTTTTTCAACCAAAATATAGAACAGAAAGCACCAGAGAAAAAGATGCCTTCCACAGCAGCAAAAGCGATAAGACGCTCAGCAAAGCTTGGGGATTCAATCCATTTTAAAGCCCAATCTGCTTTTTTCTTGATAGCAGGGAAATTCTCAATAGCCTTAAATAACACATCTTTTTCCTTTTCATCTTTAACATAGGTGTCAATAAGTAAAGAGTAGGTTTCGCTGTGGATGTTCTCCATCATGATTTGGAACCCATAGAAGAACTTAGCTTCGCTGTATTGCACTTCATTCACGAAATTTTCTGCTAAATTCTCATTTACAATACCATCACTTGCCGCAAAAAAGGCTAAAATATGCTTAATGAAGTAACGTTCGTCATCATTTAATTTTGAAGACCAATCTGTAAGGTCTTGGTGCAAGTCAATTTCCTCAGCAGTCCAAAAAGAAGCTTCAGATTTTTTATACCATTCCCAAATATCGTGATGTTGAATTGGGAAAATTACAAATCTGTCTTTGTTTTCCTTTAAAATTGGTTCTTCTGCTTGAGACATGATGATAGGGTTTTAAACGTTAAAAATTGAATGAAAAATTTCGTGTGATTTGGGACTAACAAAGATTCAAAAATGTAGAAGATTTTTTGTTGTTTTTAACGAAAGCTTTTCAACAAGTTTTTAACAATTGATGAATTGACAAAAAAACTAAAGATTTGTTAAAAATTTTTTTAAAACACTAATAATCAATTTGTTAAAAACAAAAAAATTGAACGCTAAAAGTAGGTAAAGTCTTATTAAATGAGTTGAAATAACCAGTGTTTTCAATAGGTTTTTGATTGTCGCTTCAAATAAAAAAGAGCACTGAATTCAGTGCTCTTTTTCACCCTAATAATTAACGTAACTAACTAAAACTATTTATAGCCATATGAAAAGATTAAAAGAAAAAAAAGTCAGGTTTGACCCTGACTTTTATGATTAATAGCATTTAATCAAAATAGTGAATCCCCACGATCACTTTTTCTATGTACTAATAATATTTGGTCAATAAATCGTTGGTACAAATATGTATAAATTTAGACCTCGCTTATGATGAATTTGTATAATTGGTCATAAAAAATGTATAGTTGGTATAAGAGGAATAAAAACGCCCTTAAAAACTATTTTTTTGCACATTACACACAAAAAAATACTAACCACACATAATCTGAATATGGGAATTGTATAAAATCCTATATTTGATTTATGATACATGCAGTTATAGTTGATGACGAGCCAAAAGCTATTCAAAGCCTGACTTGGGAGTTGTCAAATTTTAGTTCTGACATTGAGGTTGTTGAGACGTTTTCAAATCCTGAAGACGCTATTGTGTACCTCAATGAAAATCCGCCAGATTGTTTGTTCTTAGATATCCAAATGCCAACGATGGATGGATTCCAATTTTTAGAACGCTTACCCAACAAGGATTTTGCAGTGGTGATTACAACTGCTTACAATGAATATGCCATTAAAGCCTTAAAGCATGAGGCCATAGACTATCTTCTGAAACCAATAGATTCGGATGATCTTGAGGACACCTTGAAAAAAATCAAAAAACATAATTACAGAGCTCTAAACGTTTCTAAAATTGAAGAAGTACTAACCAATTTCAATGGCAAGTTCGATACGAAACGCGTTACCATAAGTGCCGATGGGAAATTGATTTTTTTAAATATTGATGATATCCTATATGTAGAATCAGATGGCAACTACAGTACAATTCATATGGAGGATGGACAACAATTGGTTATTACTAAGAAACTTAAGGAAGTTGATGCTACTTTACCAGAGCATTATTTTTTCAGAATACATAATTCCTACATCATCAACTTGACAAAGATTAAGGAGTTTATCAAAAGTGAAGGCTATGTGGTCATGCTTTCCAATCACAAAATCCCAGTAGCTCGGCAGCGAAAATCAGACTTTTTAGAGAAATTATAATATGTACAAAAGGTTTCAAACAGACAACGTTTTACGTGTTAAAACCAAACTATGTTTGGTTTTATTAGTCTTTTGTTCCGTGTTATTATTACAATCTCAAAACACTGAGATTTCAGTATTTGATTCTAGTCTGTCTGTAATAGAAACAAAGAAGCCAACCAGTTTTAAAACCCTTGATTCCTTATTTTCAAACGTTTCAAGAGACAGTTTAAAAATGCGCCAGTTGGCGAATAAATCGAAAGCGATATTATATCCAGAAGGTGAAAGCTATGCCTTGAACGCTTTAGGTGTGATTTACAGAGATACATCGCAATATGAGAAGGCGATAAACTTGCACCAAAAGGCAAAGGCGTTGGCAGATGAGGTCAACAATAATTTATTGCAAGTCATCAGCCTTAATAATATAGGTGTAGCTTATAGGCGAATGGACTTGGTTAAGCCTGCATTAGATTTTCATACCAAAGCCTTGGATATCGCCAGATCTGTTAATAATCCTTCCGAAGAAATCAAGTACAATATTGCAGTGTCTCAAAATAGTATCGGTAATATCTATTTGGTTTTGGAGCAATATGAACTTGCCATGCGGCAATTTCAAAAATCATTGGTGATTGAAAAAGAAGCAGGAAATAGATTAGGACTTGCTATCAATTATCAAAATATAGGATTTGCTTACGAGGCTCAAGGTGAATTTGATAATGCGTTACGTAACTATAAACGTTCTTTAGACTATAACAACCAAATAGATTCTGAGATTGGTAGAGTAATTTGCTACAATAGTATAGGTAAGGTTTATATTAAACAAGAGCTCTTTCAAGAAGCACAAGTAATTATTGAAAAAGCACTTCAAAAAGCTTTGGTGATTGGCGATCAGTTTTATGTTGCGTCATCTTATATCAACTTGGGTTGGGCTGAAAAAGGATTGAAAAAATATACCAACGCAGAACGTAATCTGAATAAAGGTTTGAAAGTGGCAGAAGAATATAGTTTGAATTTATCTATTGTTGAAGCTAAAAAACAATTATCAGACTTATATGAAAAAACCAATCGGTCGCAACTGGCTCTTGAGTTTTATAAAGGTGCTATAGAGCTGGAAAAGACCATTTCTAATGAACGTAATTTAAGATATGTCAACGATGTCATCATTCAATATGAGAATGAGGCTAAGAACAAACAAATTCAAGCTCTTGCTGATGAAAATGAACTAGTGCGTTCACGTCTGGAGCGCAATAAGAAAATCTTTTGGTACTCAATGTTAGCGTTATTTGTTATAGGTGCTGTGCTGGTTGCTATATATAGAACGCGTCAATTACAACAGGAGAAACAAATTCTTACGTTGGAACAGGATATGTTGAGAAGCCAGATGAATCCACATTTTATTTTTAACTCTTTAAATTCCATAAAGCTATACATCATTAATAATGAGAAAGAAAATGCGGTTTATTATTTGAATAAGTTTTCTAAGCTGATACGAAAGATACTGGTCGCTTCCACTGAAAAAGAAATCTCATTAGCGGATGAAATCGAAACCATGAAACTGTATATGAATATTGAAAACATCAGGTTCTCAAACCAGATTCATTTTGAGGTTGATGTTGAGGAAGGTTTCAATACTTCAAGTGTAAAGGTGCCTTCTATGATTTTACAGCCCTTTTTGGAAAATGCGCTCTGGCATGGTTTGTCCTCTAAAAAAGAGGATGATAAGACCATAAGCCTAAGTGTTTATAAAACCAGTGATGATTTTGTGACCTTGGCTATTGAAGATAATGGTATCGGACGCGAACAGTCTGAAAAAATAAATCAAAACAAGCTTCTGAAACGTAAATCGGTTGGGATTTCATTAACCAAAGCACGACTGGCTAATTTCTCTAAAGGGTATGATAAAGACTACAAGATTCATATTGAAGACCTTTACGATAATGATAAGCCTAAAGGTACTCGAGTGGTAATTGATATTCCTATTCGTTCGACATTGAAATCTGCCTAAACGTTCTTTTATCTGTAATTTTCTGCGATTTTCTCAAGTTGCGCATACCAATCTTCACCAAACTTTCGAATCAAGGCTTCTTTTACAAATTTATAAACAGGTACTTGAAGTTCTTTGCCCAAAGTACAGGCATCATCACATATTTCCCATTTTTCATAGTTGACAGCCGAGAACTCAGAATAACCCTTGATGCGAATAGGATATAAGTGGCATGATAAGGGTTTTTTCCAAGTGACCTCTCCTTGATTGTAGGCTTCTTCAATACCACAAAGCGCTGTGTTGTGCTCATCAAAAATGACATAGGCACATTCTGCCCCATCAATTAAAGGTGTTTCCAGCTCACCATAAGTTGTTTTAATATAAGTGCCTTGTTCTTCAATAGCTTTAATGCCTTTTTCTCTCAGAAAGGGTTTTACCTTTGGATAAATGTCTTCAAGAATTTTTGCTTCTTTGGCTTCCAGAGGAGCACCAGCGTCACCATCAACACAACAAGCCCCTTTACACGCCGAAAGATTGCAAATAAAGTCTTTTTCAATGATGTCTTCAGAAACGATGGTTTTGCCTAATTGAAACATGTCAAAACGAATTGTTTTTCAGTGAGCAAAAATAATCAAACTTAACCGTTATTTAATACTAAAAATCACCTTTAAAAGCCTACTTTTGCCGAAAATTTGAAAACCATGGATATTCAATTCAATTTTAAGGAGATATTTACGGCATTTATGGTGCTTTTTGCTGTAATCGATATTGTTGGGAACATTCCTATTATTATCGATTTACGTAAGAAGGTTGGTCATATCCAAAGTGAAAAGGCCTCTATTATTGCTGGTGTGATCATGATCTTATTTTTGTTTTTGGGGAAAACCATTTTGTCATTAATTGGTGTTGATGTGAATTCGTTTGCGGTTGCTGGTGCTTTCGTGATATTCTTTATAGCTTTGGAAATGATTTTAGGCATTACACTATACAAAGACGATGGTTCTAGTGCGATGACAGCTTCAGTCTTTCCATTAGCTTTTCCCTTGATTGCTGGACCAGGAAGTTTAACGACATTACTGTCTTTAAGAGCTGAGTTTTCCATTGAAAATATTATCGTAGCGGTTATTTGTAACGTTATTGTTATCTTTATAGTTCTTAAAACATCGGCGAAGTTGGAACATGTTTTGGGCAAAAATGGCATTAACATCATTAGAAAGGTTTTTGGTGTGGTTTTATTGGCCATTGCCGTAAAATTATTTGCTCACAATATCAAAGCATTGTTTGAATTAGCTTAAAAACACCTTATGAAAGTATTTACAATCATCGTAACCATAGTAGCTTTAGGATTAATAGGATTTAATATTTCCCAAATTGATTGGAATGCCCCTTTTGAAGGTCAAAGTGTTATTGCTCTTATTACCATTTTAGCAGCTTTATGCGCCATCATATTATTGCAGGTCTTAAGGTTGTCGAAACGTGTTGATGAAAAACTAAAAGAGAAGCGTTAATGTTTGATGTCTTAATTGTTGGAGGTGGTGCAGCAGGTATGTCCTGTGCTTTAGTTTTGGGCTCGGCAAAATCAAAACCATTTGTAGCAGATAAACATATTGGGATTATTATGCACCAAAGATCATCCCATTTACAAAGTGCTTTATTTAATAATGTCTTGGGCTTAGCACCTGGAACGACTGGAGCGTCCATTTTGGAAAATGGGAAAGCTCAATTAAAAGAGCTCTATCCACACGTGGAGCAAATCGAAAAAGAAAAGGTCACATCCATATTTAAGTCTGCGGAAGGTTATATAGTCACCACGAATAAAAACAAATACTCGACTAAAATTGTTGTTGTTGCTGTAGGTTATACCAATTTGGTTGATATTGTTGGACTTCAACCTTATATAGAACCGCATCCAAGAGCTGTAGTTGAAAAAGAGCGAATATGGTTAAAAAACAAGGACCATTTAGTGGATGAAAATTTCTATGTTGCTGGTACAATGGCAGGATGGAGAAGTCAATTTGCAATTGCTTCTGGAAGTGGCGCACAAGTGGCTACAGATATTCTTACACTTTGGAATGGTGGCAAGCACACTAAGGTGCATGATAAGATTTAATGGCTGAAGTCGTAATTATTTTGACTCAACAAAATAACCTCCTCAATCATATCATCAGTTTGGTTTAAGACTTGCTCTGCTGTATTACTACCAAATAATTGACTAGCGAGTTCTGCCTTAATAAGTTGTTTCATGCGATTTCGATAATTGACAAAAGAGATGGTGGTGCGCTCCTTCAGATTGATATAGTCTTCAAACCTTTTTACAACCGCATCACTAACCTCAAAATTCGAAATAAAATCATTACTATCGACACCATCATAAAAATATCGATCTTTATCCAGTTCCTCAAACACAAAATTACTGATATATCCTTTCCTGTTGATGTAATTCAGAGTTTCATTTTGGGCACTTGTATTTAGTGGGACAAACACATCTGGAATAATGCCACCACCACCATAAACAATCTTGCCTTGTGGTGTGGTGAACTTTAATGAGTCGGCAATTTGTATATTGTCAGAATTCTCAAGTTCTCCATTACTTAAGCGTTTGTAGTAATCGTTGTGATAATCATTACTGTTTCCGTTGTGATAAGGGCGTTGAATGGAGCGTCCAGTTGGAGTATAATATCTAGATACAGTAAGGCGTACTGCACTGCCATCTCCTAAAGCCATTTCACGTTGTACAAGTCCTTTGCCATAGCTTCGTCTTCCTACAATTGTACCTTTGTCATTATCTTGTAGTGCACCTGCCACAATTTCACTGGCTGATGCAGAGTTTTCATTGATTAGGATATAGATATCACCTTCCTCAAAATCACCACGACGAGTGGCATAACTCTTTTCAATTTTTCCAGCTTTGTTCTTTGTAAAGAGAATAAGTTTGTCATCTTCCAAAAATTCATCTACAATTTGCTCGGCAATCCCTAGAAAACCTCCTGGATTATCACGAAGGTCTAAGGCTAATTTTGTGGCACCTTGATCTTGTAAAGCGTCTAGTGCTTTTTTGAATTCCTTGTACGTAGATTCTGCAAAACGATTAATTTTTATGTAGCCCAAATTTTCAGTCAACATATAATGGGCATCAACACTTTTAATAGGGACGTCAGCATATTTTACTTTAAAATCTATGAACTTGTCTTCACTTGGGCGATAGACTTTAAGATTGATTTTACTGTTTCTTTCGCCTTTTAGTTTTTCAATAATCTCTTCATTACTCCAATCTCTACCAAAAATGGAATCTCCATCTGCCATGATAATTCGATCACCACCTTTAATTCCTGCCTTTTCGCTTGGACCACCTTCAATAGGTCTAATAACCGTAATCGTGTCTTTGTAAGTATAAAAACTCACACCAATGCCTACAAAATCACCTTTCATGTTATCGGTAACCCGTTGCAATTCACTTTTAGGAATGTAAATAGAATGCGGATCGAGATTGTCTAAAATACCATTAACAGTAACATCAACAATACTATCAGTGTTGATTTCATCGACATATTCATAATCTATGTAATCAATAAGACGATTGAGTTTGTCCTTTTTACTATTAGTGGTAAACAAACGGTCAGAAGTATCGGTAAAATTTAATTTTCCGCCAATAAATACACCCATAGCGATTGCTAATCCTAACAATAATGGTGTGTATTTTTTTTGGAATTTCATCATGCAGTTAAATCTTCAATATGTTCAAGAGCAATACCAGCTTTTTTAAGGAACTGAAGCCCTGAATCATCTTTATAGCCTTGTTGGTATACCACACGAATTATGCCAGCTTGATGAATGAGCTTACTACATTCTTTACAAGGTGAAAGTGTAATGTACAAGGTGGCACCTTTACAAGATTGCGTAGAAGAGGCCACTTTCAAAATGGCATTTGCTTCAGCGTGCAAAACATACCATTTAGTATAACCTTCATCGTCTTCACAATAATTTTCAAAGCCTGTAGGCGTGCCATTGTATCCATCAGAAATAATCATTCTATCTTTTACAATGAGTGCACCCACTTGTTTGCGTTTACAGTGTGAAAGTTTACCCCATTCTTGGGCAATCCTTAAATAAGCTTTATCGTATCGACGTTGTTTTTCTTTTGACATTGTATGTTATATCACATTTCAAATGTAACAATTATTGAAAAAGGTATGAACAACAAAAGTAGCGGTTTACGTTAAAGTTTTACCAAAAAAACAAGGGCTTTCTTAAATTTTTAAGACCACAGTTCACTTCGAATGAGCATAGGCAGTACGATGCCTACAACAATTGATGAGGAGACCATAACCCAATCACGTTTGGAAAACCGAAATAAAGTTTGCGATAGAAAGCTAATGAAAAGTACAACAAAACATAAAATCAGCTGACCAATTTCAATGCCTAACCCGATCTCTAATATGGCAATCCATTTCGATTCAGAAGTTGCAACCAAGCGATTCAAGTCATCAGTGAACCCTAATCCGTGAACCAAACCAAAAAAGAGTGTCGCAAAAAACAAAAGGCCAAACGTGTTGGTATGCGACTTTTTACCTGCTGTAAAAACATTGAAAAGTCCGACGATAAAAATAATCACGGGAATGAGAAAATCAATCAGTGTTTGGCTAATACTTATGATCTTGTAAACTACCAGCATAAGTGATAGGCAGTGAGCTAAAGTGAATACGCTCACAAGAAAAAGGATTCGTTTCCAATCTTTAAACAGATAGGGAACCGATAAAACAATTAAAAATAAAATATGGTCGTAGGCATTAGCGTTAAAAATATGGTAGATTCCATTTTGAAGATGCGCTAAAAAATTATCTATCATGTCATGGTTTTTATTTGGGTCAATCCAAATTTACATTATATAATGAGATTCTCAATATTATTTTTTCAATAAAAATTAAGTTCAAATTAGGAATGCTAAACATTTTATTTATTTTCGTGCCAAAGTAGAATTAACATAGGTACAATAGTATGTTAAACCTTTGTACTCTCTCGTGAATTTTATTTTTTAATTACATTTTTTTTATATCTTTAACACTTTAACTAATAAAATTAAGAACTAGAACGATGAAAAGACTATTTTCTATCTTAGCCATAGTAGGATTCATGGCATTCGGTACTGTTAATGCTTATGCAGTAAACACAGCAACTACGGCAGTTGCAACTACCTTTCAAAACGCTGAAGAACCAGAAGCAGAAGAAGCTTCATTTACACAAGTTGTAAAAGAGCGTTTCATTGAAGGTGGTCCATTCTTTATGGGAATTGTATTGCTTTGTTTAATTCTAGGTTTAGCAATCGCTATTGAAAGAATTATTTACTTGAATCTTGCCACTACAAACACTAAGAAATTAACTCAAAATGTTGAGGATGCACTACAATCTGGTGGTGTTGAAGCAGCTAAAGAAGTTTGTAGAAATACAAAAGGACCTGTTGCTTCTATTTTCTACCAAGGTTTAGATAGAGCCGATGAAGACATTGATGCAGCAGAAAAAGCAGTTGTTGCCTATGGAGGTGTTCAAATGGGTCAATTAGAGAAGAATGTTTCTTGGATTTCATTATTTATCGCCTTGGCTCCAATGCTTGGTTTCATGGGTACAGTACTTGGTATGATTGAAGCATTTGATAAAATTGAAGCTGCAGGTGATATGAACCCATCGTTAGTTGCTGGAGGTATTAAAATTGCCTTATTAACTACAGTATTTGGTCTTATCGTTGCCATCATATTACAAATCTTTTACAACTACATTATTGCTAAAATTGATAGTATCGTAAATGATATGGAAGATGCTTCAATAACTCTTATGGATTTATTGGTAAGACACAAGAAATAAACCAAATTATTAAATCATACATCATATGAATATTCAAAAAATAATCAAAATTGTTGCTTTAGTAATTGGTCTGATTGCGGTATTCTTCTTAGTAAGAATAATTATGATTGGCGATGAAGCTATTGAAACAGATGTTGCAAACCAAGGTATTTTATCATCGTTCATTACGCTTGCACTAATCGTTCTGGCAATTGCAGCTATTTCGGCTGTGGTATTCAGTCTAGTAAACTTGGTCAGCAATCCTGATAAACTGAAAAAAGCACTGCTATCTGTTGGTGTGTTTGCAGTGATTTTACTCGTAGGCTATTTCCTTTCCTCAGGAGAGGAGAGAATTTTAAGTGATGGTTCTACGCTAACTGCTACGCAATCACAAATGATTGAAGGAGCGATCAAATCATTTTACATTTTAATTCTATTAGCAGCAGGATTGATGCTGTTCTTTGGGGTTAAAAAGATGTTAAGTAAATAAGAAACACAGAATATTATTATGGCAAAACGATCAGCACCAGAAGTTAATGCAGGATCAATGGCTGATATAGCATTCTTGCTACTCATATTCTTCCTAGTTACTACGACCATCCCAAAAGATTCTGGGATTACGCGTAAGTTACCACCTATTGAAGAAAATGATGAGGATGTTATTATTAAAGAGAAAAACATCTTTACGGTTCTTATTAATGATAAAGACCAATTATTGGTTGAAGATGAATTAATGGAAATCAAAAATTTAAGAGCCGCTGCTGTTAAGTTTTTAGATAATGGAGGCGATGGTACTTGTAGTTACTGTCAAGGTGCAAAAGACCCTAAGTCTTCTGATAATCCAGACAAAGCTATCATATCGCTTAAGAACAATAGAATGACCTCTTATAAGGCTTACATTACGGTTCAAAATGAATTAGTAGCAGCTTATAATGAGTTGCGTAACAGAAGAGCTTTGGAAATAGGTCCTAAAAAAGGTTTTTCTGATATGACCTTCATTGAAATGGAAAAAGCTTACGACGATCCTAAGTTTATTGGGAATAAAGACAAGCTAAAGGAGGTTATCGAGCAAATTAAAATTGAGATTCCTCAGAAGCTTTCTGAAGTAGAATAACATAAAAGATAGAACATGTCTAAATTTAAAAGTAAAAAGGATAATAGTTTACCAGCAGTGAATACAGCATCATTGCCTGATATTGTATTTATGCTTCTATTTTTCTTCATGGTAGTTACCGTTATGAGAGAAGATGAATTGAAAATTCTTAACAGACTACCTCAAGCAGACCAAATTGAAAAGCTGGATAAGAAATATCCTATCAGTTATATTTATGTAGGTAAGCCAGCTAAAGGTTATGAAAAGTATGGAAGTGAAGCTAGAATGCAATTGAATGATAAGTTGGCAGATATTAGCGAAGTTCAGGCTTTTATTAATGCCGAACGTTCTGCACTACGTGAAGAGCTTGTGCCTAAGTTAACCGTTTCACTTAAAGTGGATAGGGAAGCTAATATGGGTATCGTTGGAGACATTAAAAAGGAGTTGAGAAAAGCAAGTGCGTTTAGAATCAACTATACGACTGCAGCTGGTGATGCCAAGAAAAATCTTGATTAAGATCCTATTATTAAATTATATCATAAGCACTCTTTATGAGTGCTTTTTTTATTTCTATCCTCCAAATTTTATAGTGTTTATTCCGTTATATTTGTACTATGAGAACTCTCTATTTCTTACTGTGTTTTGCTTTCACGATCCTTACCGCTCAAGGGCAAAGCCAAATAAAACCATCTTCTGTTACAGATACAACAGCTGTGGTAGACAATAACTATAGAGAAGATCAATTTTATTTTTCAGTGACTTATAACTTGCTGGGAAATAAACCCAATGGTGTATCGCAAAGTGGTTTTTCAACGGGTTATCACTTAGGTTTTATTCGGGATATGCCAATCAATAAACGTCGCAATGTCGCCATTGGAATTGGTCTAGGACTCTCAACAAACTCTTATAACCAAACCCTTTTAATTTCTGAAGCTAACGATGGCTTTAATTATACGGTTCTAGATGATAACGAGGTTAACTATACCAAGAATAAGTTTACGACCTATTTAGTAGAATTTCCTATTGAATTCAGATGGCGAACCTCTACAGCAACCGAATACCAATTTTGGCGAATTTATGCTGGACTCAAATTAGGTTATGTATTATTGAATTCTACAAAGTTTAAAAGTCCTGATGGTGATATTAAGTTATCTAATGTTAATGATTTCAATGCACTTCAGTATGGACTAACCTTTAGTGCAGGCTACTCTAATATTAATTTTCATTTTTATTACGGATTGAATACGATTTTCAATGAAGATGCAAAAATAGATGGGAACTCTTTTGAAATGAATTCCATTAGAATAGGCTTAATGTTTTACATTTTGTAAACCACTACATCCAATAGTTCAATAAGATAATTTGAGGCATCAATCCCACAAAAAAACCAATTATCAATTCCAATACTGTATGTGCCTTAACATGGAGTCTTGAAGTGCCAATTGCACCAAGAATAATGCACATTAAAGCTATTGTGCCATTTATGTTAATCTTAAAATGGATGGCTAGTGCTACTGCAAACATAAAGAATCCAGAGGCTGCAATCATGTGTATACTGGCTTTAAATTTAACGACCGCTAGAATGAAACAAGTTATCGTTGAAATAAGGATGCCTATGAAGAAAAAATATAGCTCTGGGATTTCATTCTGAGGTAATACACGAAACAAAACCAATAAGATTATAAAACAATTTAATAGCAAGGGAAGCTTACGCTCATTGGTAGATTCCAAATAAACCGAATGAACCTTGTTAAGCGTTTTTAAAAGGTAATACAGTAACATTGGAAGAATAATGGTAAGAATCGTTATTGAAAATAACTTTGCCTTAATAATAGGGTCTGGAATGAATCTTGGCGTTTTTGAAAAGTAAAAAATAACACCCAGTAATGGCATTAACAATGGATGAAAAATAAAAGAGATGCTTTTTAAAATGGAATCCATCATATCTTTTTTCGTAACCGTGCCACTGGTATATCTAATTGTTCACGATACTTTGCAACGGTACGTCTCGCTATAGGATAGCCTTTTTCTTTTAGTATGGAAGCCAATTTTTCATCGGTTAATGGCTTTCTCTTATTTTCTTCTTCAATGACGGTTTCCAATATTTTTTTAATCTCTCGTGTAGAAACTTCTTCACCTTGATCATTAGTCATCGATTCTGAAAAGAATTCCTTAATGAGTTTTGTCCCATAAGGTGTATCGACATACTTACTGTTAGCGACTCGAGATACTGTCGAAACGTCCATGTCTATTTCATCTGCGATATCTTTCAAGATCATTGGCTTCAACTTACGTTCATCACCTGTTAAAAAATACTCCTTTTGGTAGTGCATAATGGCACTCATCGTCACAAATAAGGTTTGTTGACGTTGCTTGATTGCTTCAATAAACCATTTAGCAGCATCTAATTTCTGTTTGATAAACAGTACGGCATCTTTTTGCGATTTACTCTTGTCTTTGGATGCTTTATAACCTTTCATCATGTCACTGTATTCCCTTGAGACATGAAGCTCTGGAGCATTTCGTCCATTAAGGGTCAATTCCAATTCTCCATCAACGATCTTAATCATAAAATCAGGAACGATATGTTCAATAGGTTTGTTGCTACCTGAATAGGAGCCACCAGGTTTCGGATTTAAATGTTCAATTTCATCAATAGCATCCCTTAACTGAGCTTCAGTGATATCAAACTTTTGCAATAATTTTTTATAGTGCTTTTTAGTGAATTGGTCAAAAGCCTTATCAATGATATCACATGCCAATTCAACATCTGGTGTTTTCTCTTTTCGATGTAACTGAATACTCAAACATTCTTGAAGATCACGAGCACCAACACCTGCTGGATCTAATTGGTGGACTTTATGAAGGATTTTTTCAACCGTCTCTTCATCTGTATAAACCCCTTGTGTAAATGCCAAATCATCAACAATATCAGTTAACGAACGTCTTATATAACCACTTTCGTCAACACTGCCTACCAAAAATTCTGCAATTTCGTGCTCGTTGTCGCTAAGACGAAACGTATTCAACTGATTGGTTAGATGTTGTGTGAAAGACGTTCCAGCAGCATAGGGCACATTTTTTTCTTCATCGTCACTACTATAGTTGTTGGTTTGTGTGCGGTAATCTGGAATTTCGTCATCACTTAAATAATCATCTACATTGATGTCTTCAGCATCAATTGTGTCATTATCATTAAGGTCATCATTTGAATTATCAAACTCGTCCAAAGCATCAAACTCATCTTTAAGTTCTTCCTTTCCACTTTCGAGCGCAGGATTTTCTTCAAGTTCTTGCTTTAAACGTTGTTCAAAAGCTTGCGTCGGTAACTGAATCAACTTCATGAGCTGAATCTGTTGTGGCGACAACTTTTGAGATAATTTAAACTGTAGATATTGCTTGAGCATATTTTAAATTTGGATAGAAGTAAAGTTAAAAAAAAACAATCTATATTATTGAGTAAACATAGATTGTTTTTTGAGATTTATAAGTATAAAAACCCTTAAAATTCTGCATTTTGAGGTGTTCTTGGGTAAGGAATGACATCTCTAATGTTACCCATTCCAGTGGCGAACATAACCAAACGCTCAAAACCTAATCCAAAACCAGAATGTACAGCAGTTCCGTACTTGCGTAAGTCTAAGTACCACCATAATTCCTCTTCTGGAATATTCAAGGCTTTCATTTTTTCCTTTAAAACATCCAATCGCTCTTCACGTTGAGAGCCACCAACCATTTCTCCAATACCTGGGAATAAGATATCCATGGCTCTAACGGTTTGACGACCTTCTTTGTCAGGCTCATTTAATCGCATGTAAAATGCCTTGATATTAGCAGGATAATCAAATAAGATAACAGGACATTTAAAATGCTTTTCAACTAGAAAGCGTTCATGTTCACTTTGCAAGTCTGCTCCCCATTCTTCAATGATATAATTGAATTTCTTTTTCTTATTTGGTTTACTGTTTCGTAAGATATCTATAGCCTCAGTATAACTCACGCGCTTGAAATTATTATCGACTACAAACTTGATTTTCTCAATCAAGCCCATACTTGAACGTTCAGCTTGTGGCTTGGTTTTTTCTTCGTCTAACAAGCGTTTTTCCAAGAACTCTAAATCTTCTCTATTATGCTCTAGAACATAATTCAAAACCGACTTAAGAAAATCTTCTGCCAAATCCATATTACCATCCAAATCCATAAAAGCTACTTCAGGTTCGATCATCCAGAATTCAGCTAAGTGACGTGAGGTGTTTGAGTTTTCAGCTCTAAATGTAGGGCCGAAAGTGTACACTTTACCTAAGGACATAGCATAGGTCTCGGCTTCCAATTGCCCAGATACGGTTAAATTGGTTTCCTTTCCGAAGAAATCTTTTTTATAATCAACTTCACCATCGTCCGTCAATGGTGGGTTTTTAGCATCTAAAACACTAACACGGAACATTTCACCAGCGCCTTCGGCATCACTTCCAGTAATAATTGGCGTGTGCATATTATAGAAGCCATTCTCAGTAAAATACTTGTGAATAGCAAAAGACAATGCCGAACGCATACGCATTACTGCGCTAAATGTGTTGGTACGCGTACGCAAATGGGCATTTTCACGTAAAAATTCAAAGGAATGTTTTTTAGGTTGGATTGGGTAGTCCTCTGCATGGGAATCCCCTAGAATTTCAATAGCATTAACCTGAATTTCTACGTTTTGTCCTTTTCCTTGACTTTCCACCAATTCCCCTTTGATATGCACAGCAGCACCAGTAGTGATGCGCTTTAATGTTGCTTCATCAGTATTTTCAAAATCAACAACACATTGGATGTTGTTCAAAGTAGAGCCATCATTTAAAGCAATAAAACGGTTTGCTCTAAAGGTTCGTACCCATCCTTTGACTTCTACAGGCTGTAAACTAATGTCCTGTGTTAATAATTGTGAAACTGAATATCTCATTTTTTAAAGTTTTTGCAAATATAATTTTTTATGAGCTGAGCCCTTCTTCGGAATCAGTGTCTTCTTCTGGAATAATATTGATGGCTGGTTCACGTAGAACTTCCTTATTGGCAATGTTGCGTTCAAGCGATAACAATAACGATGGCAACAAAAGTAAGTTGGACAACATGGCAAAAAGTAAAGTTGCTGAAACTAGTGCTCCAAGCGCTACAGTACCTCCAAAGCTTGATGTTGTAAAGACAATAAATCCGAAAAACAGAACTATCGACGTATAAAACATACTAATACCTGTTTCGCGAAGTGCCGCATATACAGACTTTCTGATTTTCCAGTGGTTCGACTGTAACTCTTGTCGGTATTTTGCCAAAAAGTGAATGGTGTCATCTACCGAAATACCAAAAGCAATACTAAACACCAATATCGTGGAAGGTTTTATAGGAACACCTATAAAGCCCATTAATCCAGCAGTAATCAATAATGGCAATAAGTTTGGAACCAGTGAGACCATAATCATTCTAAACGACCTAAACATATAGGCCATGAAAAGAGAAATAAGGAAAATAGCCAAACTAAGTGAAATGACTAGGTTTCGAACCAAATACTTTGTTCCTTTTTGGAATACCAAAGCTTTACCAGTCATTATAACATCATAACGGTCTTTTGGAAATACTTTATTGATTTTGTCTTGAAGCCGTTCTTCAATACGCTCCATTTTGTCCGTTTCAATATCTTTCATGAAGGTCGTAATACGAGCATACTGACCTGTACTATCTACAAAATCTTTTAGCATATCAACATCTGAGGATGAATTTTTAGCATAAGACAAAATAAAACTGTTTTCTTGGCTTGTAGGAAGTTGATAGTATTTTGAATTACCATTATAATAGGCTTGCTTACTATACTTTACCAAACTCACAGCAGAAATAGGTCGTGATAATTCTGGGATTTCAGTAATGAGTTCCTCCAGTTCATTCATGCGCTTTAAGGTGCTCAATTTCATAACCCCTTTTTTGCGTTTGGTATCGATTAAGATTTCCAATGGCATGATGCCGTTGAATTCTTGCTCAAAAAATTTAATATCATTGAAGAACTGTGTCTTTTTCGGCATATCTTCAATCAAGCTTCCAGAAATCTTAATTTGATAAATTCCAATAATGCTACCTACCAAAAGAATTAAAGCAGTGATGTAAATGGTAATTTTTCGGTGCTTTACCATACGTTCTATCCAATCGACAAAACCACCAATCCAACGTTTGTTTAAGTGTTCTAAATGTCGATCTTTTGGATATGGCAAAAAGGTGTAAATAATAGGAATAACAAATAAACACAGCATGAAGATGGCCAAGATGCTCAATGAAGCTACAATACCAAATTCCTTAAGTAATTGACTTTCTGTTAAAATGAAGGTTGCAAAACCAGAAGCGGTTGTCACATTGGTCATTAACGTAGCGTTTCCAATCTTGGTAATAACACGTTGTAATGATTTAACCTTATTGCCATGAAGTTTAACCTCATGTTGGTATTTGTTGATTAAGAATATACAGTTAGGGATTCCTATGACAATGATAAGTGGTGGAATCAATGCCGTTAAAACCGTAATTTCATACTTAAGCAAACCGAGGATTCCGAAAGTCCACATCACTCCAATGCAAACCACAATCAAAGAGATAAACGTAGCTCTGAACGATCTGAAGAAAAAGAAAAATATCAAGGAAGTTACGCCAAGAGCAAGCCCAATGAACAGTCCGATTTCATCAACGATGTTTTTAGAGTTCAGTGTTCTTATATAAGGCATTCCGGAAATGCGAACATCGAGATCATAGTTGTTTTCAAACTGACTGATTTTATCTTCTAAAGTTAATAGAATAAAGTCCTTTCTGGCAGAGGTATTAACAATATCTTTTTTGAGATAAATGGCTGTACGAATGGTTTTGGAATCCTTATTGAATAAAAAATTATCGTAAAAAGGATATTTTTTAAATAGGTTTTCTTGAAGCGTCTCGATTTCTTCCATCGAGTGAATAGAATCCCTTATAAAAGGCTCAAGATCAAATTTCTCCTCTTCCGTATTCTTAACTAATTTTTGAAGGTCTTTAATGGACAAAACCGTTTCAACTTCGTCATACGCTTTGAGATCTTCAGATAACTGGTTCCAAGCGTTTAGTTTATCAACAGTAAATAAAGTAGAATCCTTGACACCAAGAATAATTAGATTGCCTTCTTCACCAAAAATATCGAGGAATTCATTGTATTCCTTATTTACTTCATGTTCGTCGGGTAAAAGGTTCGCTTCAGTATAGGTAAATCGCATGTATTTCCACTGGTAGCTAAAGAAAATCGTAGCTAAAATAATAGCGATAAGAATGCCGATTTTATTGCGAAGAATCAATCGCGCAATGACTTCCCAAAATCCTGTTGAAAATAGTTTAAACATGTACCTGTAAAAAAAGGAGCGACAAAGGTAGAAAAAACCTAGGGATTCTTTATTAAAATAAAGCTTAATTAACGCTTAGTTAGTATTAGTAATCTAAGCTTTACAAGCTTACGTTAAAAGTGAATTTTACAGCGAGATTATCTGTGAATTCCGGTAGGTGATAACCACCATAGCGATATGCAAAACTCAATCCAAATCCGAATAGCAATTTGTTGAGTTCAAAACCGGCTTCAGAATAGCCTTTGTCTAGTGTTCCAAAGGAGATGTTTTGGTGACGTTCGGTATTATTCATATCACCAATGGCAAACCTTGAAATCAAAACCAATTGAGGTCTGTATCGCTCACTAATTTTAAACGGCTTTACGAAATGCTTTAATTGAAGTGTTGCAAATCGATTGGAAAAAAATTCATTAAAATATATGGTTTCAAAACTATTGACACCAGCAACTGAGAAACGCTGAAAAACAGTTTCCTTAGTAATGTTATTAGGATAGGCATGATACAAATGGGTCAACGGTGTGCGTCCTGTGGCCAAACCACTTCTAAATGTTGCCTGAGTATAAACCTCGTCATTGTAATGCAGCTGATATTTAGTCCTAAAATCAATTTTGAAAAAATCGAAATCACCTTTGATAAGATTTTTAAAGCTTTTGGTAAATTGAAGCGAAAACTTTGGAAAACCTTCTTTGGTCTCAACCATTTTTCCTTCTGTTTCTTCATAAGTACTGAAAGGATTCCATTGTAAGGAAATTCGAGCTAAGGTCAAATCAAAATTTTTATAAATCTCATCTTGTGTTGCAAACAAGTAGTTATAAGTTGGATCGATTTTGCTTAGAGACACTTCAGTTTCACTAAAAAGTTGGTCAGATAAGTTGTGCTCTAAGGAAACAGCTTTGGTGATGTGCTTGTGGAATAAATCAATATTCAATAATCGAGGTTCAAAAAATTGAAAAAACCTATTATCTGTTAAAAAAGAAGAACTTCCAGTTTCTTGAAGATCGTCTGTATAGGAGAGATTCACCCAAGTATTATGCGCTTCATTTACTCTAAAAGCACCACCAATTTTATATTTGAAGCGATGGTCTTTAAATCCGTAAACCACATAGCTATTAATTCGGTATTTTTCAGAGAAGTTGTCATTGGTAATGCCTCCAATTCCAGTTCTTAACCCTTCATATTGATTATATTTTACCAAGTATCTTAAATCAAGATTTAAAAATTTGGTAGGGAAATAGCCATTCCCTAATTGCTTTAGGTACTTGGTTTTGCTAATGCTGTCTTTTTTAGTCTGAAGTGAATCCTGAGAAATAGACGTATCCTGAGCATGCAACGCTACAGCGCATAATGTTATTAGACACAAAATTAAACGCTTATGCATTCAGGGTTAAAGGATTAAATTTTTAAAAAAAATTAAGCGACTTGCAAAAAGTCGCTTATGGAAATTATACGGTCATGATTTCTTTTTCCTTGACTTCAAATACATGGTCAATTTTCTTAACGTATGTATCGGTCATTTCTTGTATATCGATTTCTGCATTTTTTTGCAAATCTTCAGAAATATCCAAGTCTTTGAGATCATTATTGGCTTCTTTACGAGCATTTCGAACCCCAATTTTAGCATCTTCAGCTTCTGCCTTAGCTTGCTTAGAAAGCTGAAGTCTGCGTTCTTCGGTTAAAGGTGGTACATTAATAATGATACTCTCTCCATTGTTCATTGGGTTGAAGCCTAAATTAGCATTCATAATGGCACGCTCAATTTCTTGAAGCATACTTTTCTCCCATGGTTGCACAGAAATTGTTCGTCCATCAGGTGTGTTAACGTTTGATACTTGATTTAATGGTGTTTGCGTGCCATAGTAATCTACCATAACGCTCCCAAGCATCGATGGGCTAGCTTTGCCAGCTCTAATATTGACTAGTTCTTTTTCAAGATGCTTCATTGCCGCATCCATGGATTCTTTCGCAGTGTCTAGTATAAATTTTATCTCTTCATTCATAATGTTATCAACTTTTGAGTTGTTTAATAGCTTACCAAATAATAAGCCAAACTTTATAAATTAACTTTAGTTCCTATGTTTTCTCCTGAAACCACTTTTAATAAGTTGCCTTTTTTGTTCATATCAAAAACAATAATAGGTAATTTGTTTTCCTGACTTAAGGTAAAAGCAGTGGTATCCATAACTTTCAATCCTTTTCTTAAAACATCGTCAAAAGTGATATGGTCAAATTTCACGGCATTCAAGTCTTTTTCTGGATCTGCTGTGTAAATACCATCAACGCGAGTCCCTTTTAAAATGACATCTGCTTCAATTTCAATAGCCCTCAAAACAGCTGCAGAATCTGTTGTGAAATACGGATTTCCAGTTCCTCCTCCAAAAATCACGACACGACCTTTGCTTAGATGACTCATAGCTTTACGTCTTATGAAAGGTTCTGCGACTTCATTGATTTTGATAGCAGTTTGCAAACGAGTTTTCACACCAGCATCCTCAAGTGCATTTTGTAAGGCGAGTCCGTTGATAACAGTAGCCAACATGCCCATATGATCACCTTGAACACGATCCATACCATTCATGGCACCAGCCACACCTCTAAAAATATTGCCACCACCAATCACAATAGCGACTTCAACACCTAAATCTGTGATTTCCTTGATTTCTTTAGCGTATTCTGACAAGCGTTGAGGGTCGATACCATATTGGCGTGAACCCATTAAGGCCTCACCAGATAACTTTAAGAGAATTCTTTTGTATTTCATGTTGTGTTTGAAAGTTTAGCAAATATAATCAATATCTTTTTTTGATAAAGTAGAAATAAAAGAATAAAAAAAGCTTCCCAAAATGAGAAGCTTTCTTAAAGTTTTGCGACTTTACTTTTTATTATCCTACAGTTACACGTTTGAAACCTGAAATGGCAACATCACCATAAGTTTCAACGTATTGAGCAACTGTTTTCTTTTCATCTTTAATAAACTTTTGATCCAATAAGCATTGTTCTTGGTCTAAAGTTGTGTTATCTGAAATGAAACGCTCCATTTTACCTGGAAGGATTCTGTCCCAGATTTGTTCTGGTTTGCCTTCAGCTTTAAGTTCAGCTTTCATAGCTTCTTCAGCTTCAGCCATAACTTCTGGAGTTAATTGTGCCATAGAGATGTATTTAGGAACGTTTTTTAAAGTTTTTCCTAAACGAGCCAACTCTTCATTGTCTTTTTCAATAGCAGCAATTCTTGCTTCGGTTTCGGAAGCAATGTATGCAGGATCAAAACCTTTGTAAGATAATGATGTAGCACCCATTGAAGCAACTTGCATCGCCACATCTTTTACTAATTCACCAGCATTGTCAACCTTAGCTGTTAAACCAACTAAAGCAGCAATTTTATTGATGTGTACATAAGAACCAACATAAGGCGCTTCTAATTTTTCAAAAGCAGTGATGTCTAACTTTTCACCAATAACACCTGTTTGCTCCGTTAATTTTTCAGCAACGGAGATACCACCGAAATCTGCTTCTAAAAATTCTTCTTTAGAATTGCAGTTTAAAGCGATATCAGCTAAATCGTTAGCTAAGGCTACAAACGTTTCGTTTTTACCAACGAAATCAGTTTCACAACCTAAAACGATAGCAACACCAGCAGTGTTATCTGCATTGATTTTAGCAACAGCAGCACCTTCAGATGAGTCTCTGTCTGCTCTTTTTTCAGCAACTTTCTGACCTTTCTTACGAAGCACTTCAATAGCTTTATCGAAATCACCTCCAGCTTCAACCAAGGCTTTTTTACAATCCATCATACCAGCGCCAGTAGCTTGTCTTAGTTTATTAACTTCTGCGGCTGTAATTTTTACCGTATTTTCCATAGTGTTTATAAAATTTAAAAAAGTCGTTCAATTCTATTTCACGAAGAAAACAATTAAACGACTTAATTATATTGTGTAATTGTTAACTTTTATTCTTCTTCTTTTGCTGCAACTACTTTTTCTGCTTTTTTAGCTTTAGGTGCTTTCTCACCTTTAGCAGTTTTTTCAGCTTTATCAGATTTTCTTTCCGCTAATCCATCAGCAATTGCTGAAGTTACCAACGATAAGATTTTGTTGATTGATTTAGAAGCATCGTCATTTGAAGGAATCAAATAATCCACTTCTCTTGGGTCTGAGTTTGTATCAACCATAGCAAAAATTGGAATGTTCAATTTTTGAGCCTCTTTAATTGCGATATGCTCACGCTTGATGTCTACAACAAATAAAGCACCTGGTAAACGTGTCATGTCAGCAATTGAACCTAAGTTTTTTTCCAATTTAGCACGTTGACGATCAACCTGTAAACGCTCTTTCTTAGAAAGCGAGTTGAATGTTCCGTCTTTTTTCATACGATCGATGGCAGCCATTTTCTTAACCGCTTTTCTAATCGTAACAAAGTTGGTCAACATTCCACCTGGCCATCTTTCAGTGATGTAAGGCATGTTTACATTACCTGCTTTTTCAGCAACGATGTCTTTTGCTTGCTTTTTTGTAGCAACAAATAAAATCTTCTTTCCTGAAGCTGCAATTTTATGAAGAGCAGCAGAGGTTTCGTTAATTTTAGCAGCTGTTTTGTAAAGGTTGATAATATGGATGCCATTACGCTCCATATAGATGTAAGGAGCCATGTTTGGATCCCATTTTCTAGTAAGGTGACCAAAGTGTACACCTGCTTCAAGTAAATCTTTTACTTCTACTTTTTCCATTTTGTAATTAGTTTACGTTCTGTTGAATTAGCAATGATTAAGTGGTTACTTTCGTGCGCCTCAATCATTTAGATGCTAAACTAAATCCTGACGATTGTCATGGACAACAAAAACTGGTTTAAATTAAATTTGCTGAACGATTCAGCGATTTTTTGTTTTGATTAAGCACAGACGGAAAATTTATTTTTATTCCGGCTGTGCCCAATGTGATTGTTGATGCTCTCAAATAGAGAGACAAAAAGATATTAACGTTTAGAGAACTGGAATTTCTTACGCGCTTTCTTCTGACCGAATTTCTTACGCTCAACCATTCTTGGGTCTCTAGTCAATAATCCTTCTGGCTTTAATATTCCTCTGTTTTCAGCATCAACCTCGCACATTGCACGAGATATAGCTAAACGGATCGCTTCGGCTTGGCCTGTGATGCCTCCACCGTAAACGTTAACAGTAATATCAAAGTTGCCGTCATTGTTAGTCATAGCTATAGGCTGATTAACCTTATACTGCAAAGTTGCAGTAGGAAAATAGACTGCCATGTCTTTTTTGTTCACCGTGATGTTCCCTTTTCCTTTGGCAACGTACACACGGGCAACAGCCGTCTTTCTACGGCCGATTTTGTGAATTACTTCCATTAATTGAATTCGTTTAAGTTAATTGTTTTAGGTTTTTGAGCTTCATGTTTGTGCTCTCCACCTACAACAACAGTTAGGTTACGGAATAAATCTGCACCTAATTTGTTTTTAGGCAGCATTCCTTTAATTGATTTTTCTACGATTCTCGCTGGATCTTTTCCAAACAATTCAGTCGCAGATAAACTTCTCTGACCACCTGGATAACCTGTGTGACGAATGTACGTTTTGTCATTCCACTTGTTTCCAGTTAAATTGATTTTTTCTGCATTGATAACAATAACATTATCTCCGCAATCAACATGTGGTGTGAAGTTAGGCTTGTGTTTACCTCTTAAAAGTATTGCTACTTTTGAAGCTAAACGACCTAGTGTTTGGTTTTCAGCGTCAACCAAAACCCACTCCTTATTTACAGTGGCTTTGTTTGCAGAAACCGTTTTGTAGCTTAATGTGTCCACACTTATTGATTTTGTTGTTAAACATTTCTCTCTCCAAAAGAGTTTGCAAATTTACGATTAAATATTTGATTACCAAATAGTGTACGAATATATTTTACGACTGTTTTCTTAACAGTATTATGCATTTGCAAACCAGACCTTTATTTGCATTGTAAAAATGAATCAAATGATGTTTACTGAAAGTGTTTCAAAGTGTAATTCACCAATCCTGTATTGCTCTTGATACCAAGTTTTTTATGGATGTTTTTTCGATGGGTGTCCACAGTGTACTTACTCAACTTCAAATGTTTTGCAATTTGAATAGAGGTTCTTCCTTTGGCTATGAGCTTAAGTATTTCAGTTTCTCGTTTAGTAAGTGTTGTGCTTTCTGGCTGGAAACGCTCTTTGTCAAACCAATCTTGAATATCTTGAGGTAAGTTTTTACTAAAATAATAATCACCTTTAACGAGTGTATGCAAAGCACTTATAAGCTCCGATTTATCGACATTCTTGGTCACATAGCCTTTGGCACCAGCATTAAGCATTTCAATCACATCAACAGTTTGGTCAAACATGCTCAAAACCAAAATCTTGAGATTTGGATATGTTTTATTCAAGGTTTTAGTAAGGGTTATGCCATCCATGAGAGGCATTCTAATATCTGTTAGAATAACATCTGGAATAATATTGTTTTCCAATAGTTTAATCACTTCAAGTCCATTATTGGCCTCACCAATAGTTTCAATATCCAAAGCTTTTGATAATATTGATTTTATGCCATCAATGAACAGTTGGTGGTCGTCTGCTATGATAATTTTTATGGTCATAATGGAATATTCAAGATTACTGTGGTTCCGTTTCCTGCCGATGAGTCAATCACAAACTCACCATCCATTTTTTCAATGCGTTGTTCGATGTTAATGAGCCCAATACCTGTTTTAGAAGACTGCATATTGAATCCTTTACCATTATCTTCAACCATAATAGTCAAGATATTGTTTTGCTCTGAAAACTGAATGATGGCTTCAGTTGCATTGGCATGTTTAATGATATTGGTCAATAGTTCTTGTATGATTCTAAAAATTTGAATTTCCAAAGTGTTTTCTATGCGTTTATTGACATCAATATTATGGACCTTGATATTCAATTTTTTGGTATCTGATATTTGCTTAGCAATTGCTTTTGTGGAAGGAATAAGCCCTTTATTGATTTCGGCACCGAAATTTTTGTTTTTTGAAATGCTTCTGATTTCATTATAAGTATCATTCATCAGAGTTTTCAATTTGTTGTAGTAACTAGAAAAATCATCCTTGTCCTCATAACTTTCGAGATATAGTTTCAAAGTGGCAACCTTACTGCCTAGATTGTCATGTAAGTCTGCTGCCATTTTTGAGCGTTCTTGTTCTTGGGCATCTAAAATGGCATCTATTCCTTCAAGTTCTTTTGATTTTAAGAGCTGATTAAAATCTTGTTCTTGAATGGTTAAATTTTGTTCCATAATGATACGTTTGCGTTTGGCATTTTTTTGCAATACATAAATCAGAACAACAGTAAATACTAATGCTGATAAGGCAGCAATCAATAGATTTCTATTTTGCTTCCGCTTATAATTGGCTTGAAGGTTTTCGGTTTTTAATTGAAGGATCTCTTTTTCCTTTTTCTCGGTTTCATACTTGGTTTGAACTTCCATAAAGTTCTTTTGGTTTTCCGAATTCAGGATGCTATCATTTAATCGGCTCGATTTTTCAGAAAAAAATAGCGCTTGGTCTAAATTCCCTAAACCTTTATAGGCATCACTTAAGTTATTATAGACAAAAACCAATTGCTTGCCTTTCACTTTTTCAGCAGCTTTAGAAAAATAGGATACTGCTGTTCTGTAATTTCCTTTTTTAAGGTGAACATACCCTAAATTACTTTGCGCGATTTCGATTCCAGATTTTAAATTAAGCTCATTTTTTAATTGAATGGTTTTCTCGAGATACTGTTTTGCCAAATCCGAATCCTTATTCAGATATAAATCACCAAGATTGTTATATATCATTGATAAAGACCGTTTATCATTAAGCTTGGTTGCTAAGGCTTCAGCCTTTGCATTGTAATCAATGGCCTTAAGTGTGTCGCCATTTTTATAATGTTGCGTTGCTAAATTGGGTAAGGTAATGAGCCGAAATTGTGTTTGGTCAAGTTTTTCAAAAATTTCTAAGGCCTTTTCACTGTATTCAATAGCTTTTGGAAATAATTCCAACTCGGCAAAAGCACTGGCAATGTTGCTGTAGCATTTTGCGGCATTTATTGAATCGTTTGTTTTTTCAAAAAATTGAGCACTTTCTGTTAGTGTAGAAATGGTTTTATTATAATCGCCTTGCCGTAACTGAATGGCTCCTAGGCTTATGTTAACAATAGCTACTCGTTTGTCATCCTTGAGTTTTTGAAGCAGTTGTTTGGTGTTTTCAAAATAATAGGCAGCAGAATCTAAATGAGATGCGAAAAACTGAAAGCGACCCAATTGATTATTTGTTTCTGCCAATAATGAATCGTTGCTTTTATATTCAAATGCTTTTAACGCATAATCTTTTCCTTCTTTTAAATCAATACGCTCATAACGTTTTGCTAATTCCAGATGCGCCTTGGCAACCACAAAGGCATCATTTGAAGATGTTGTAATACGTTTTAGGCTGTCAACCGATATCTCTTGAGCTGAAAGAGCGAAAGTGAAAAAGAATATAACTAGATGGTAATAAACTTTCATGAGGTTGGTTAAAAGCGTTGCTTAAAGTTACTAAATAAATTTATTGAGATTATGACAGTGCATTCAAATGTAAGTTCCAATTCTAAATACCTATATACCTAACATTAGGTATATGAAGAGTCTGAGGTCTGTCATAGATTTGTTTAAAACCTTAAAACAATCAGTCATGAAAATCAAACTTTTAGTACTTATACCTTTAGCCATATTTCTTCAAGGTGGCTGCAGTGATGATGACGATGGTGGCTCTGATGGCACCAACAATAATTACATCACCTTTCAAGGCGTTACCAATGATGGGAATGGAGGTTGTAATGTGCAGTCTGATACTGGTCTAGATATTTCTTGTGTGTATTCGGTGTTCTATCAATTGGACGGATTGTCTTACGGAATTGCTATCAGCCATGATGGTGTTTGCCGATCAGGAACATTTAATCTCAGCGATGGCATTGACCAATCTAGTGATGCATTCTTTGTGTTACAAATCACCTCAGATGGTGTTCCAGTTGAAACGTTTGTAGGGTCATCAGGTACTGTAGATTTAGTAGATTCTGGTGTGAGCTCTAGTGCCAGTTTTGATGGTACTGTGATTAGTTTGGATACAGGAGTAACAGAAAGCATATCAGGCTATGTCAAATGTCCTTTATAAATGAAATGCGATGAAAACATTAAAATATATTTGGGTCTTTATAGTATGCATTTGCTTTAGTTGTGAGGAAGCCGAAGAGCTTTTTGAAGAGGAATTTGATGTTGAAACCACTTTTATAACAGAGTTGGAAATTAATGTTCCAAATGATGCGTCCCAAGATGCAGTCGATTTTCAATCTAATTTAGGTTTTTGGGATTTCAGAAATGATCCTAACGTAGTAGAATATTTAGGAAGTCCAGATGAAATCACCAAAATTGAAATCACAGAAGTGCGTTATTTCTATAAAAATGTTGTTGGAAACAATGATGCTAATGTTGTGGGTCAGATAGTTATTGTAGTCGGACAAGGATTTGATTCATATGATACCGTACAAACTAATCTTTCACAAGCAGATAACAACAATACCTTGTTTTTCTTAAGTGGTGATTTTTCAAATACCAATCAAGCCTTGACCGAATTGAATGCTATTGGATTCTATTATGAGGGTTCGGTGTCTGATAATCCTGTAAGTTTTATTACAGACGTATCCATTACTGCAAAAGTGACTATAAAGCCAGATATAGATAATTTATAAGCTAAGCCCTTACGGTTGCGCGTTGTAATCGGTCGTTAATTGAAGTGCCTAAGCCGTAATCTGGCAAACGTTCCGCAATGATGAGATCTAGGTTTTGTTTGTCAAGTTCGTGTAAGGCGTCGTAGAGTTTTGAAGCGGCTTCTTCTAAATTATTAGATGTTGAAAGTTCAATGGTATAGGCTACAGCGTCATTTTCAATTTTAGAGTTGAAAAGTAAAAGGCCTATTTGTTTTCCTTGATGTTGTTGAAGGGCTTCAGAAAGGTTATCGGTTAAAATGGTTTTTGTAACTGGTGCATAATGACGATCGAGCATTCCAGGTGCATCAGGAGCAATCTCTTTTTTGTTTTTTATTTGAATAGGTCCAACTACATTTTCAATTGCTTCTTTAGAAGTAGAACCAAGTCTGTAAATGATGGGTTCTCCATTTTCAAATCCGATGATCGTAGATTCAATACCACGTTGGCATGGACCGCCATCCAACACCATCTTGATATCGTTTTTAAAATAATTGTTGACGTGTTCAGCAGTGGTCGGACTGATACTTCCAAACGGATTGGCACTTGGGGCAGCCAAAGGGAAATCTAATTGTTCCAACAACATTAAGGTTGTTGGGTGATTAGGAATACGCACAGCAACAGTATCTTTTCCTGCAGTAATCAAATCTGGAATATTTTGATTTTTTTTAAGCACCAAGGTTAGAGGTCCTGGCCAAAAGGCATCAGCCAATAGTTTTGCTTTTTCAGGAAGATCACTAACAATATCAGATATCATACCGAAAGAGGGAATGTGAACAATCAACGGATTGAAAAATGGACGTTTCTTGGTTTCAAATATACGTTTGATGGCTTTTTCAGAATAGATATTTCCTGCCAAGCCATAAACCGTTTCCGTAGGAATGGCGACCAATTCTTCAGCGTTCAATAACTGAACAGCTTTTGAGATGTCTTTAGAAATAATGCTCATCAATTCTGTTTGATTCGCAATATTACTGAAAATTACTGAAGAATTTAACTCTACATATTTATTGACAGTTCAACTGTCCAGACCATTGGTATTGTCTTGTAGCATTTCCTCTAGTGTAATAGCCTGTAAAAGACCTGTTGTCTTGAGAAAATAAAAACACCACTTGACCACTACTACTAGAGTTTGTTCTTCCCCAAACACCCTTGTATACATAGCGACCGTTTTCAAAACTAATTGTTCCGCTTAAGGTTTTGCTAGTATTGCCATACCAACCGTCTTGCCAGTTTATGTTTCCAAAAGTAGATGACCAATTACAATTTAAATTAGGACTTGTGGTATTTGGATTTTCTGAAAAAGTATCTCCTCCAGAACGAAACACATAATGTAATTGATAACCTGCAAAATCTAACATAAATGAGGCTATAGGTGCTGTTTTTTTCTTTTTGTATATGAATGTATATGTATGTGTGGTATGTCCTGGAGACCAATCGTGCACACCTGATGCGCCAGCAGTAGTACTCAATAAGTCTATGTTCTTGTTGTAGATGTATCCAGGAATTAAAGTTTCTGATAATCCAGCAGCATGTGCATTAGCTATCTTCCACTTAAATCCGCAAGGCGTATCACAATTAGTACAATTTATTGTGACTTGAAATTGTTCGCCATCCCTTAATACGTTGAGATCTTTACTAAAAGACCATCTTATATTATAATGACCAATACACCTGTCGTTATATACTCTTTTAAAAGTCGCAGTACCACCTGATGTATCAGCTTTTATCTCTGGTCTTACCTCAGAAGTTGAAGTTTCTAGTGTTCTATCAAAGATTATTGTTTGTGCTAACATGTGCTGCGAAAAAGCAAAACACATTATATATAATATCGTTTTCATGACCATGAGATTTTCTCAAAGCTACCATGTCATTTAACAATATCATATACCTAGCGTTAGGTATTTATTTTTTTGTCGTTAATGCGCTTCCAGCCAATTATCGCCAATATCGAGATCGACATCCAAAGGCACCTCGAGTTTGTAAGCGTTTTCCATTTCAGACTTGATCAGTGTTTTTAAATCTTCCAATTCGGGTTTGAAAACATCAAAGACCAACTCATCATGCACTTGGAGCAACATCTTGGATTTGTACTGACCTGCTTTCAGTTTATTGTGAATCTTGATCATGGCAATCTTGATAATATCTGCAGCACTGCCTTGAATAGGCGCATTCACCGCGTTACGTTCAGCAGCACCTCGAACCACAGCGTTTCTGGAATTGATGTCCTTTAAATAGCGACGACGACCTAAAACTGTTTGTACATAACCATTATCTCTTGCAAAATCTACTTGTTCGTGTATGTAGCTTCTGAGCTTCGGATAGGTGGCATAATAGGTGTCAATCAATTCTTTGGCTTCAGATCGTGATAAATTAGTTTGGTTACTGAGTCCGAAAGCTGAAACACCATAAATAATTCCGAAGTTAACCGTTTTCGCATTGCTACGTTGCTCACGAGTGACTTCAGTAATAGGCACATCAAAGACTTTTGAAGCGGTAGAGGCATGAATATCCTCACCGTTCTTAAACGCTTCAATCATGGTTTCTTCCTTACTTAAAGCCGCAATGATTCGCAATTCAATTTGAGAATAATCGGCAGCCAATAAGGTATAATCATCATTTCTAGGAATAAACGCTTTCCGCACTTGACGGCCACGTTCGGTTCGAATAGGAATGTTCTGCAAATTCGGATTGTTACTACTCAATCGGCCAGTAGCTGCAACGGTTTGCATATAATCGGTATGCACGCGTCCAGTAGATTCCTCAACTTGTTGTGGGAGTGCATCCACGTAGGTGCTTTTCAGCTTTGAAAGGCCTCTAAAATCTAGAATATCCTGAACAATCTTATGGTCTTTAGCTAAATAACTAAGCACGTCTTCAGCAGTAGAATACTGTCCGGTTTTGGTTTTTTTGGGTTTGTCAACCAACTTCAGCTTTTCAAAGAGAATAACGCCTAACTGTTTTGGTGAGGCAATATTGAACTCTTCACCAGCAATCTCATAAATACTTTTTTCCAGATTGGCAATATCGATATTCAATTGTTCAGAAAGGGAATTCAAGAAGTTGATATCCAAATTGATACCTTCCAATTCCATGGCGGCTAAGACACGCAATAGTGGAATTTCAATGTCATCAAATAACTTTTGAGTATTGGCTTCCCCTAATTCCTTTTCAAAATGTTCTTTCAATTGCAATGTAATATCGGCATCTTCAACAGCATATTCGGTTTGCTTGTCTAAAGGCACGTCTCGCATCGATAATTGGTTTTTTCCTTTTTTACCAATGAGTTCTGTGATTGAAATAGGTGTATAGTTCAAGTAGGTTTCTGAAAGCACATCCATGTTGTGACGCATGTCAGGATTGATGAGGTAGTGCGCCAACATGGTATCAAAGAGTTTGCCTTTAACTTCAATATTGTACTTGGCTAAAACCTTGATGTCGTACTTCAGATTTTGTCCTATTTTTTCGATGTTTTCATTTTCGAAAAAAGGGCGCAGGATTTCAATAAGTTTCTGGGCTTCATTTCGGTCTTCAGGAAATGGCAAATAAAATCCTTTGCCAGCTTCCCATGAGAAAGCAATTCCTACCAATTCGGCTTGTAAGGGGTTGAGACTTGTGGTTTCAGTATCAAAGCAAACAGTATTTTGGCTCAATAAATTTTTGACAAATAGTTTTGTTGCCATACCAGAAGCCACACTTTGGTAAAAATGTGAGGTGTTTTGAGCCGTTTTTCTTGTGTATTCTGAAGTTGATTCCGTTTCCTCTTCATTTCCACCAAACAAGGAAAATTGTCCAGCACCAGCAGAAGTACTTTTCTTAGGCGTTGGCTTAGGTTGCTCTTTGGTTTCTGTGGTTTTAGTTTTCTCAGTTTCACCTTCAACATTAAAAGTTTTCAAAAAGTTTTCAGTAAGACGTCTAAATTCTAATTCTTGAAAAATCTCCTTCACTTTATCCACATCAGGATGGTTGAGCTCAAAATCGGTTGCATCGAAAGTCACAGGCACATCAAGCATGATTCTAGCCAATTCTTTTGACAGTCTTCCCAATTCGGCATTGGCTTCAACTTTTTCCTTCATTTTACCTTTGAGCTGATCTGTATTGGCCAACAAGCCTTCCATGCTTCCAAATTCCTTAATGAATTTTTTAGCTGTTTTTTCACCAACACCAGGTAAGCCAGGAATGTTATCACTGGAATCTCCCATCATTCCGAGGAAATCAATGACTTGATCAGGCGTTTCCACTTCAAACTTTTTTTGAACTTCTGGGATGCCCCAAGTTTCGTAACCACCACCAAAGGATTTGGGGCGATACATGAAAATATTTTCAGTTACTAATTGCGCAAAATCCTTATCAGGAGTTACCATGTATGTTTTATAACCTTCTTTTTCAGCTTGACGTGATAAGGTTCCAATAACATCATCGGCTTCATAACCTTCCTTAACCATAATAGGAATGTGCATGGCTTTCAAGATTTTATAAATGTGAGGAATGGCTGTTGTAATGCCTTCAGGAGTTTCGTCTCGATTGGCTTTGTAGTCCTCATACATTTCGACACGATCTGTACTACCACCTTTATCAAAACAAACCGCTAAATGGTCTGGACGTTCTCGTTTAATGACATCTAGAAGGGAATTCATAAAGCCCATGATGGCTGAGGTATCTTGACCTTTGGAATTGATTCTTGGGTTTTTTATGAAAGCGTAATACCCACGAAAAATCAAGGCATAGGCATCTACTAAGAAAAGACGTTTTTGATCTGACATTTGAAATAAATTTGAAGTCTATAAAACTACAAAACTTATGCGTCGAAATGAAGTATTGCAAGTTCAAATAATAAACAAAAAGAAAGCTGCACCCTACTGCAGCTTTCTCGGTTATGTCTGACATCGTATTACTCTTGTCAGAATCAAAAACATAATTGAAGACAATTCAACTAGTTATAAATGAGATGCCATATCTGCCACAAATTTCAGTAACAACATCGAAGTTTGGAGGTCCAGGAGGTAAATCGGCTAATTCTTTAAACATTAATTCAATGCCAGCAGGAAAGGCACTGGTTATCATTTTGGCTTTTTCTGTCCCAACAACTTTCCAGGAATGGGGTAAGTTTTTTGGAGCAAAGGCCACATCTCCTGGATTTAAAATGGTCGTTTTACCATCGACCATGATTTCGACTATACCTTTGATCACTCTAAAAATTTCATCCTCTTTAGTGTGGACGTGTGGTGGAATTCCAGTGCCAGGTTCGACATTATCGACCCATTCCACAATTTGATTGTTGGTTTCACTGCCTACTAACTTATGGGTTTGTATATCACCAATGACATTTAATGTTTTACCCTCATCATCTCGAACAATTTTGGATTTCAGATATTCGGTAGCAGAAGCAATGGTTTTGGAAAAGGCGCTTTTTGGAATAAGCGTCAAGAGACTTAATCCTCCTAAGGATTTAATAAAATGATTTCTATGCATAATATTTAGTTTTTTAAAGACTTTAGATTGAGACTTATCGTATTTGTTCTATTTCAAAAGAGGTTACAATATCATTCGAAAAGACATCAATTGGTCCTGTGTTTAGGATCTGTATTTCTATGCTATCTCCAGCATTTAAATCCAATATTCTGTTAATGGATCGAAACACATAACCGCTTCCAGAGTTATTGAAATTTACGGCACCTTCAAAAACACCATTAACAACAATCGCAATACCAAAGGCATCAACAGATGTTGAAGTGAGTGTACTTCGCCAAGAGGCATTAATACGATAGTATCCTGTTGTAGTCACTTCGAATTCATCGGTTACTGTGTTGAATTCAGAATTAAGATCAAAATCTACCGTATCGAAATTCAGTTTTTGCCAAGTACTTGCAGTAAATGATTGGTCAGCAGACATGGTAATTCGAGCCAATGATCTTGAAGGGTTAAGACTTGATAAATCTACGGTTTGAGGTGCTTGCCCATCATCTTCCATCTCAAGAGTTAAAATATTTGTAGATGCGTTGAAATTAAAATTCTGAATACGTTGATCATCGGTGTTGATAGACGCTAAATCAACGGTAATAGGTGCAACGCCATCATCTTCAAGTGAAATCCCTAAAACCGTTCCTGCTAATCCGATGGTATCAATTTGTTGGTCGTCTGTATTTATTGTTGGATTTTGAAAGGTCACATTTCCAGCACCATCAGTGGTCATGACTTGTCCAGAAGTACCATCAGAAAGAGGCATCAAATATCGACCTGTAGAAGTACTATTACCGAGAGACATTCTTCCTATAAAATAACCAGCCCATGAGTTTGCGTTATCGCTTGCTTCGGCATAAACCGCATAATTTGTTCCTAAAGCCCCTACAACGGCTGAATATAATCCGTATTTTGTGTTATTGTGAGCAGAGTTGATGCTATTGTAAAAACCATACATAGTTCCTGATCCAGCATCAGTGCTAAACCTGTTGTAAAAACCATAATGATCACCAGTACCGCCATTTTGACTGTTGTTATAGAAACCATACATTTGTGAATTTGTACTTCCAGCTGGTAAAAACCAGTTTCTAAAACCTATATGATTAGCGTTGGATCGTGTTCCATTAACAGCCATTTTATTGAAAATTCCATAATTATTTCCATTGTTGTTATTGGTTGTAATATCGTTTTCGAGCTCAATTGCTATAGTGCTTGTGTACTCAGGAACAATCCCTGTTGATATGATGTTCAATATATCACCAGCATCATCGTTACTTAAAACTTGAGTATATGAAGTGCCAGAGGTTCCAGTAAATTCTATAGGTCCGCTATCTACAGTAACAATCCTTCCAGATCCTGAGCCACCTTCATCATAGGCTTGATCTAAGGTGTTTTGTGTGTCTCCATCGCCAACAATATCTTGAAACGTAAGATTTCCCGAGCCATCTGTGGTCATAACCTGTCCAACTGAGCCATCTGTTGTTGGCATGTTATAGGCATCATTAATGTTCATTGTACCATTCTTAAAAATCGTCAAAGCATTGCTTCTTCCAGCTGCATTCATACCATTACCAATGGAAAAAATTCTATCATTGGGATTAAAAGAGTTGGACGAAGAAGGTGTGTATATTCTGGAGTAGGAGCCAATAGTCATTTCTGCGAAAGAAGGCGCTATATTCCCTATACCTGATACATTGGAATTATCTCCAGAAGCTGTAGTATCAAATCCCATAGCAAATGAACGAATTCCTGAAGCGGTACTTCGTTCGCCAAAAGTTGTAGAATATGATCCATTTGAAATTGTCAAATATCCAAATGTCGTTGCATAAGCTCCAGAAGCTGTGCTGTTTAATCCTGTAGCGATGGAACCTGTTCCTGATGCAGTTGTCCCATCTCCTAACGCAAAGGAGTAAATAGAGGACGCTATCGTGTTATAACCGAAAGCCGTAGAATAATTCCCAATGTTTGTGTTGTTCCATTCGTTTCCAGTAACAGTGCCTGCTCTCAAGGCAGATTTTAAGGGATTAAAAAACATACGAGTACCGGCTCCTGTTATTTCACTATTTATTGTGTTTCCTGATCCAAATGTACCTGTAACCAAAAAACCATCAGTACCATTGATTCTTAAGGCACCATGCGTGGCTTCTATAACACGTCCAGCTCCAGCACCTCCTTCATCATAGGCTTGGTCTAACGTATTTTGGGTGTCAGTAAAAACACTGTTTGGGTTGATCCAAGAGGCATTCCCTAGGGCATCCGATGCCAATACTTGTCCTAATGCTTCATTTCCATCAGTAAAAGTGAAACTGCCATCTACTTCAAGATTATCCTGAATGTAGACATTACCACTTCCAGAAATGCTACTGTCACCAAAAAAACCAGCATAGTTTCCTAAGCTTCCTCCCGAAGCTGCACCATGAATGGCGTAATTATATCTTCCTCCAGTTAACCTTGATCTAACACCATAGTTGGACGATGCATTCGAATTTGCGGTGATGTAGGCATCAAATCCATAATTCTGATTTGCGTTGTTGTCAATTGTTGTCTGAAATCCAAAATTTGTTCCAAATCCTGACATGATACTTTGATACCCATAGTTTGCTCCAATGCCAGTTACTTCACTAACAATACCTATATGTTCACCAGCATTTGCTCCACCTAGGTTGTTTATTAGCATTCCTGCTACTCTTGTGGATGCACCAGAGTTGCCCATATCAATTTGAGAGCCATATAATTCACTAGCACCTGTATGATCAGTGGTAATGTAAAGCCCTCTTCCGATACCACTAGCTGCTGTAAACTCATAATCTAGCATAGTTCCAGCACTGTCTGTTCCAGAATACTCAATATCCAACCTCGCATCTGGTGTAGGATCACCAATGCCAACATAGCCTTCTGTAAAAATATTGTCGGAGTTATTGGTAGGTGAGTTTGTTGTACCTGCTTCATACCAATCTGCATCTTGACTTGAATTTTGAAAACTGATGTTTCCTGCGCCATCTGTGGTCAAGACCTGTCCTGCGGTTCCATCAGAAGTAGGAAATGCATATCCTGTTAACGATGGATTCCCAATTTGAAACTCACTATTTGTTCTTAGTATGTTAGTATTAAATTCGCCATAAATAAGAGCATTGTCCTCATTGGCAGCAGAATTTTCAATATAAAGTGTGTTGTTCTTGGTTTCATTTGCTCCTGCTGTATAGCCAATCCAAATTGAACCTGAAACAGACCTTGGGGATAAACTATAACCAGACAGTCTTCCTATAAATATGTTATTTGAACTATTACCATTGACGCCAAAACCAGAATCACTTCCAATACTAATATTACTATTGCCATCAGTAATTCCAGTTAATGAGGAGTAGCCTAGAGCTGTGTTATTATCACCAGTAGAATTGTTGCTAAGGCTATAAGTGCCAAAACCACTATTAAAATCGCCTAAATTATCTAATAAAGCTTGTGTCCCTACAGCTGTGTTGAGTAATCCTGTTGAGTTAAAATACAAAGACTGAAAACCTAGAGCCACATTGTAATATCCTGATAGGTTATTCCTTAAGGCATTAGAACCTACTCCTACATTATAGTTATCGGTTTGGTCATCATTAATTCCAGAACCGACACCTAAAAAAACTGAAGAACCATTGGTATCAGATCTACCATCTAATAAATCATTGATGTTTTTGGCACCACTAACTGCTAGCCAACTTAATGATCCATGATCCCAATAGTAAAAGCCTTTGGTTGGTGTACCGTTTCCAGTAACAAACACCATCATGCCATCTTGATTTGCAGTTGGATTTACAGATGGGAAGTTATCTATTCTAGGAATTAGAATCCCATCGTTAGATGCAGGATTTGCTACATTACTGGCTTCAATGTCGAGCGTAGCATCTGGATTTGTAGTGCCTACGCCTACTTGTGCATAGGCATAGAATGATAAGAACAACAAAAGGGTCGTAGCAATTGTTTTCATAATAGTAGGGTATTACAGATTAATAGCTTTTCAAAGCTATCATTGACCTGTAAAACTTATCTAGACTATTTTGTCAAAACCTAGGAGTATTTTGTCGAGCCCATTAAAACAAAGGGTTTAAGGAAGTTTAGCTATTGTTGTTCCTGAATAGTGTCGGACTCACATTATAAGTTTCCCGAAAGGCTTTACTAAACCAATTGGGATCGTTGAACCCAGTTGCAAAAGCGATTTCAGAAACTGTCAATTCGGTTGTTAGGAGTAATTTTTTACCCTGTTCAAGACGTACTTTTCGAATAAAAATAGCAGTGCTCAAATTTGAAATGGCCTTTAGTTTTCTGTAAAGTTGTGAGTCGCTCATCGTTAATGATTTTGCCAATTCGGTTGGCCCAAAATTAGAATCGTCTAAATGTTGCTGGATTTTTTCCGTCACAGAATTTAAAAAGACTATATTTCTATCCTTAGATTGTAAGATTTCATCAGTGTGAGATATTAACGAATGCTCAGAATAATGCACTTGCAATTTTTTCCGTTTGGCAATAAGCATTTTGATGCGCACCAAAAGTTCGTCTCTTTCAAAGGGTTTCGTTAAATATGCATCTGCACCACTTGACAGTCCAACCAATTTATCTTCCTGTAAGGCTTTTGAGGTGAGCATAATAATTGGAATATGGTTGGTATTCACATGCGACTGTAACTTTACAGCAAGTTCCAATCCATCCATAACAGGCATCATTACATCAGAAATAACAACATCTGGAATGGTGTCTTTGGCTTTTTCAAATCCTTCTTTACCATTTTTTGCAAAGTCCAGTTTATAAAATTTTTCTAAGCAGGAAGCTATATACCTAGACATGTCGGGATTGTCTTCTACAATCAAAACTCTATTAATACTGTCTGAAACGCCAACTTCACTCACATCTGGTATAAAGGTTTTGACAGCAGTACGTTTTGTTTTTTTAAAATCTATTGGCTTTTTTAGAGCTGAATTACGAATTGGAATTTGCACTGTAAAGGTTGTACCTATGTTGGGTTGGGAGTTCACTTCAATGCGTCCATTCATTAGGGTTACCATTTCTTTTGTTAGCGATAATCCTATTCCTGTGCCTTGATATACTTTATGGTGCTCTGATTCCACTTGAAAAAAGCGATCAAAAATAAAAGGTAATTGGTCTTCAGGAATGCCAATACCCTCATCCGAAACTTTAATAATAGCTTCTTGGTTTTGTTGCTGTAACGATATCTCAATAGTAGACCCTTCAGAAGAAAACTTAAGTGCATTTGAGATTAAATTGGACACAATCTGACGCATTTTTTCAGCATCAAAGTCCATTATTAAGGAGTCTAAATCTGTTTTAAGATGGAGAGCAATGGACTTCTCCTCTGCAACATTTGAAAAGCCATCAACCAGATATTTTAAATATACCACCAAGTCATTTTGAACCATGTTAAGACTTAGTTGACCTTGTTCCAATTTCGCCAAGTCTAACATTTGATTCACTAAGTTGAGAAGGTTGTTGCCATTGTTTTCTATGGTTCGTATGGCTTGGCTTTCCATTTTGCCGGAACTCTTTTGCTTAAGGGTATTCAGATATCCTAAAATAATGGTCAAAGGAGTTCTGAATTCATGGGTAATATTGGTTATGAATCGCGACTTTAAATCATCTAATTCCTTTAATCGTTTTGATTCCTGTCCAGCAATTTGTCTTTGTAGACTTATGTTGTAAAACGCATAAACAATTCCTAAGAACATCAGTAAGTAGACTGCATATGCTAAATTACTTTTATACCAAGGAGGAAGGACTTTGATGCTCAGTTGTAAAGGAGGTTTTTGCCACAACACATTTCTGGATTTTCCTTGTAATTTTAGAACATGTGACCCTTTAGGTAAATCTAATAAGGGAATTTCCCTTGCATTTGAAAGGTCATTCCAGTCAGAATCATTTAATGCATAAATAAACTGATTGTTTTTGTTGGGTCTTAAGTCTAAATCGGAAAACGATAAATAACAAGGGAAATCGGTATGTTTTAGGATGATCTCATTGGTTTTTGTGATGCTTTTGGATAAGATTTTACTGTCTTTAACCGGATTTATTTCCTTGCCTTTTACTTTTAAGGATGTTAATGTGAGATTGCCAGGAACATCGAGTTGCGATACTTTTCTCGGATTAAAAATATTATAACCATTTATCCCACCAACATAGATTTGGTTTGTTTCTGGATTGTAAAAATGAGCGCCAAGATTGAATTCAGAGCTTTGTACACCATCACTTTGATTGTAATTAGTAAATTGTTCTGTCAGTTTATTAAATCTAAAAACTCCTCCGTTTGTAGTTAACCAGAGGTCATTGTCTCGATCTTCAGTAATACTGTAAACAAAGGTGTTGGTCAAGCCTTCTTCTTTGCCATATCTTATAAAACTTTCGTCTTCAGCATTGTGTTTATTGAATCCATCCTGTGTTGCTACCCACAAAATTCTGTCCTTATCATGCCAAGTATGCAATGTTGTATTGCTGCTTACAGTGTGAGGATTTTCAGGGTCGTGAAAGTAATTGGTAAATTTTGGGTTTTGGTAACTTAAGTCCTCAAATTGTAATTTGTTGAGACCATCTTCGGAAGTGATCCAATACGACAAATCATGGTCTTGAGACATGTTGTAAGTGAAATTGGAACTCAAGGAATTACCACTTGCGTTAACCTTATAATGTTGAAATTTAATATCGTTCGTTTTTAGGTTACCAATAAATCTATTGACACCACCACCATAAGTCATAATCCAAACAGAGCCATGGTGATCTATAAAGACACCTCTTGTGGCATCGGAACTTAAAGAATTAGGGTTGTTGTCGTCATGGAAGATGGGTATGATTTTCGGTATATTCGGATCAAAATTATTTAAGTCCATAACAGATACACCTCTAATCGTGGCAATCCACAAATAATTATTATGATCAATTGCCATGGCCCTTACCACATCAAAAGCCAATGCATTATTGGTGTTTTCTTGGGTTATATATGTAACAAAACCAGTGGTGTCAATACAGTTGATCCCTTTTCGTGTTCCTACGAACAGATAGTCATTGTTTTTTGCAAAGGATAAAATAAAAGCGTTGTTAAGTGAAATATGTGATTCGGTATTGATGTTTTTGAAAACGGGTTCATCCAACGACGCAACATCAAGATTGTTAGTGCCTATCCACAATAAATTACCATCAGTATAAGTATCGTAAACACGGTTAGAGGTAATTGAATTCTTGGCGTTTTGTTCTCCTTGGTAGGATGAAATAGTGTCAAAACTAAGCGTACTTTCATTAAAGTTTTTAGCAATGTAAAGTCCGTTAAAACTACCAATGTAGAAAGTATTTTCTTTAATATCTAAAGAAGAAATATTAATCTCCTCATTTTTTTGAGTATTAGTAATTGAAACTTGATGATGTTGTTTTGTTGAGGTATCTAAAACAAATAACCCATTGGAACTACCAATCCAAAGTTTGTTATTTAAAGCATGCAGAGTATTGATACTTCCCAAAGGGCTTGTGAACAAAAACTCAGTGAAACGAGGCGATGGATCTTGAATATTATTGGTAACAAAAAGACGTCCATCCTGAGTTCCTAAATACAGGGTTTGATCTTGAACGTAAGAGGTGTTGAGTGTGAGTTTTTCTTCACCATTAATTTCGGTTATTTTGCGAAGTGTAAAGGTTTCTTTGTTATCAAATATAAACAAACCTTCAGTTAAATGGGTTGCAATAATACTACCTTCTGAAGTCATTGATAAACTGCTACAATTTCCAGTTTTGATCTGACTTTTCTTGAAGCTATTAACTTGTGAATCGTAAATAGAAATACCATTATCATTGGTTCCTATCCAAATGTTTCCATGATTGTCTTCTAATAAGGTATTGATGAAATTACCTGAAATGGATAAACTATCCTTTTTTTGATTTTTATATACTGTAAATGAAGTGCCGTCGAATCGGTTTAGACCATCTTGAGTTCCCAACCATAAAAACCCATTGGAATCCTTCAAAATAGTTCTAACCGTTTCCTGAGAGAGGCCATCTTCTAAGCCATAATGATAAAATAAGATGTCTTGACCATACGTGATGTAAGTAAAAATAAGCGTTAATAGGGTTGCGCCTAAACGCTTAAAATGATGGTTAAAGGTTGGTTGGTTTACAATCATAAACTACGATGCTGATTCTAAAATAAGAAATTTTAAAAACTTGAATCCTATTCGGAATTATTTAAGTTACAATTCGTAATTTTCAACCTATAAATTTTGAATATGAAGATATTTTCAATTGCCATTCATGGTGGTGCAGGAACTTTGGTAAAAGGCATGATGACGCCAGAATTAGAATCAAGGTACAGGGAAGATTTAAAGAAAGCGCTCGATTTAGGTTACAATGCACTTAAAGTTGGTAAAACAGCTATTGATGCTGTAGAAATTGCAGTCAAATCTCTTGAGGACTCGCCATTGTTCAATGCAGGAAAAGGATCTGTATTTACAGCTAATGAATCCCATGAAATGGATGCTAGTATTATGGATGGAAACACATTGAATGCTGGAGCCGTTAGTTTGGTTTCAGGAATTAAAAATCCAGTTGCTTTGGCTAGGGATGTTATGGATAAAAGTGAACACGTATTTTTGGCAGGAGAAGGCGCGATGCAATTTGCAAGGGAAATGGATTTTGCATTAGAGGAACCGTCTTATTTTTATGATGAATTTCGCCATAAACAATGGTTGGAAATTAAGGACACGAATCAATTTCAATTAGATCATAGCGTTAAAAAAGATTCGAAATTTGGAACTGTTGGTGCAGTGGCCTGTGATCAATATGGTGATATAGCTGCTGCGACTTCTACAGGAGGAATGACCAATAAAAAATGGGGACGCGTTGGTGATAGTCCGATGATTGGTGCAGGCAATTATGCGAATAATAAGACATGTGCTATATCTTGTACTGGTAGTGGTGAGTTTTTTATTCGCGGTGTAGTAGCATATGATGTCGCTTGTTTGATTGAGCATAAAGGAATGTCCCTACTAGAGGCTTCAGAAGAGGTCATCCATAAGCGTATACTTGAAATCGGTGGAGATGGTGGCTTAATTGCTGTTGATTCAGAAGGCAATATTGCCATGCCATTCAATACGGAAGGGATGTATCGTGCCAGTAAAACTTCATTAGGAGAAGAGCTTATAGCTATTTATAGTTAGTTAGCTGAACTTTTTTTTGACCAAATAGGCAAGAAATAAACAACAACCGACCAAATTACCATCATGTTTAGGATAAATAAAAGGGTTCTATGATTGTATAAAATGACGTAAGAAGCCATATCTACAAAAAGCAAGCACATAAAGAAGTTAGGTGTGTATAGAAGAAGGTCCTTTAATGCTTTGTGATTGTATAAGGTTTTTCCGTGTGCTTCTAAACGAAGCCAATTATTATCTTCTGTAGGAATCCACTTTTGCTTTTTATCAACATCTAAGAAATTAAATAGACGTTTGATACCACTAAGGCTCTTTTTTCTATAATGAATTGTTAACTCACTTTTTGGGATGTTTACGAATGCCAAAAGCACAATAGCCAACGATTCTATAAAGTGCCCAAACCTGAAAGCGGTCAAGGAATACAATGTCAAATGAAAAATAATAATAAACCAAAGGGTCAAGGTACGTGTTCTTTTGAATAAGATTAAGATGGCAATGGCAAACTCGGTAAACATAGCAATGCATGATAGAATTTGAGCCAATACCATCTCAGGAAAGAAATCAGCAACATACAGATAAACGGGATTTTCTCTTGCTGTTCCTAGCCAAGTATCCATAAATGCTCCAGACCACCAATCGGCTTGTAAAAATTTATTCAAAGAAGCTCCAAAGTATACAATGCTCAATTGATATATCAATAAATATGGTGGCTCTTTATCATTAGTTAGTCCGGCTAAAAATAAAGCACATGCACAAATAAAAAGATGGTTGTAAAATATAGGTTTAGACGCCAAAATAGCCAATAGTACAACCAATCCAGTAACAATACTAGCGGTTCTCACCTTTATATTAAATAACACTGCAAAAGCACTACATCCATAAAGGATTCTTAAGCTGTACTTAAAAACCCCTGGATAATTATTAAACCAATCTAAAGCAGAAATGAAAGGGATATGAGGATCATCTATTTTGGCAAACATGTGATGTGCAGTCATAAGAATAACTAATAATTTACACATCAATAAAACATTGGGATGTAACTTTGTCCCTTCAAACTGAAACAATCGCAATATGAATGACCAAACTTGTTTCATGGTTTGAACCTCCATTTTTCTTCTGGATGACCATTTTTTGAATAAATCATGAGGACATCTGCATCATCATCTTTTCCATAAGTACGTTCATATTGGGAAATTAAGGATTTGATGTTATAGATTGAGCGTTGTTCCCAACCATTCATTTTATATCTATAGCGATTTTCGGTTTCTTCTGAAGATAAAGTTTTGCCATCAATGGTAACAGTTACTTCAAATTGCGTGTGTTCATCGTAAGGACCCCAACAAAAAAAACGCTCAGGAATAAAACGTGCATAGCCAATTGAAATTAATTGAAGCACTAAAAAAACTACACCTATGAAACCCCTAACTTTCATAAGAATAAAAGTATTTTAAAGTCTAATGATGAAAAAATAAATTAGATAAACGGTGCCTCAATTGGGAGAACGGTTACTTTCCGATTCTTAATGTCATATTGGTCTCCATTAGAAAGGACATGAACTGTTAAATTTGCAATAGTCATTGGTGTGCCTTCGGCTAAAACGCGTTCATTGTTATGTGTGAGTTTGCTACCATCAAATACAATGGCCATTCCAGAGCCAATAACCGTACAGTCGTTTCCGTTTTTAATAATCATTCCAGTATCTTCAGCCAAACCTATACCTAATAAATGAGGAAATTTAGCTACTGCTTCGGATTGTCGTCCAAATCGGCCTCTACGGATAAAATGCGTATCAATAACCAACTCAGGAATGAGACCTAATCCTTTATACATGCGAACAGCACCTTTTACAAATGACTCTGTAGCACTTCCACCAGCAATCATCTCATTAGCCATAGCCATAGCTCCAGCACTAGTGCCCGCAATGACAAAGCCTTCTTCGTTTTTGTATCGCTCCATCATGATATCATGAATTGTAGAGCCGCCAATTTTATCAGTGATTTTAGATTGGTCACCACCAGAAAACATGATGCAATTGGCTTGTTTTACTAAGTTGATTGCACGATCAGTTTCAGAATCTTTTTTTGATCTGATATCCAAGACTTCAACATCCTTGCATCCTAGAGTAGAAAAGGCAGTAATATAGTTTTCGCCAACTTCATCAGGTATACTTGAAGCAGTTGGAATCACAACTATTTTTGCTTTTGTGCCTCCAGCTTCCTTGACCACATGAGATAAAATACCTTCTTCAATAAACTCCAAAGTATAAATCTCATCGGCTTCAATACCTTTGTCTTCGTTCCCTCCAATAGGAATTAAAGTTCCTTTAATCGTCTGCATAGTATCAATTCTAGGTTAGAATAGAAGACAAAAATAAACTAATTTTTTAATTGAAAAATGTATATATTTATAATCTTTCACACAAACTAACTGAAACTCAAAAGCATGAAAATACGGGAAATAAACGCCATGAGAGGACCAAATTATTGGTCTGTAAGACGCCACAAATTAATTGTGATGGTTTTGGACTTGGAAGAGATGGAGGAACGTCCATCGAACACGATTGACGGATTTTACGAGCGACTTAAGGCAATGTTTCCTACGATGTATGAACACCGTTGTTCAGTTGGGACTCCTGGAGGATTTTTCCAGCGTGTTGAAGAAGGGACTTGGATGGGTCATATTATTGAGCATATCGCCCTAGAAATTCAAACCCTTGCAGGTATGGATGTTGGCTTCGGAAGAACAAGAGGCTATGGTGAAACGGGAGTCTATAATGTGGTTTTCGCCTATATGGAAGAATCGGTTGGACGCTATGCTGCAAAGGCTTCTGTACGAATTTGTGAAGCTTTGATTGCTGGTGAAGATTACGATATGACCGAAGACATCCAAACCATGAGAGAATTACGAGAAGCCGATCGCTTAGGACCAAGTACAGGTTCTATTGTTGCTGAAGCTGAAGCAAGAGGAATTCCTTGGATTCGACTGAATAAATATTCATTATGTCAATTGGGTTATGGTGCCAACCAAAAACGCATTCAAGCTACGGTTACCAGTGAAACCAGTAGTATAGGAGTGGAGTTGGCTTGTGATAAAGAAGATACCAAATACTTGTTGGAGCAAGCTGAAGTTGAAGTGCCAAGAGGTGATATTATTCGTCGGGAGCGCAGTTTGGAAGACGCCTGTGATTATGTGGGATTTCCTTTGGTGATAAAACCTATCGATGGAAATCATGGTAGAGGAATTACTGTTGACATTCAGAACTATGATGAGGCTTTAACGGCTTTTAGACATGCCAAGGAAAGTTCACGTAGTGGAGCAATTATTGTCGAAAAGTTCATTACAGGACAAGACTATAGGTTATTGGTTATCAATAACAAGCTTGTAGCTGCTGCGCTAAGATCGCCTGCACATGTGATAGGTGATGGTAAATCAACGGTTCAAGAATTGATTGATGAAGTCAATACAGATCCGAGACGTGGTTACGGTCATGAGAATGTGTTGACACAAATTTCAGTAAATGAACTGACACAAACTATCATTAAAGATGCAGGCTACACTTTGGAGTCTGTAATTCCTGAAGGTGAGCGACTTATTTTAAAAGATACAGCAAATCTAAGTACTGGTGGAACTGCAGAAGATGTCACAGATATTGTCCATCCTGCAAACGTGTCTATGGCTGAACGAATTTCGAAAATCATAGATTTGGATATTTGTGGTATTGATGTCATGACCACTGATATTTCAAAACCTTTAAGTGAAACAGGAGGTGCTGTTTTAGAAGTTAATGCTGGTCCTGGATTTAGAATGCATTTAGCACCAACTACAGGTTTGCCTAGAAACGTTGCGGCTCCAGTAATTGATAAATTATTCCCTAAAAAAGGCGATACAGGACGCATTCCTATCATAGCCATTACTGGAACCAATGGAAAGACCACAACTTCTCGATTGATTTCCCATATCGCTAAAATGAATGGTTATCGCGTAGGTTATACCACTAGTGATGGTGTTTATATCCAAAACCGATTATTGATGACTGGCGATTGTACAGGTCCTGCAAGTGCAGAGTTTGTTTTAAAGGATCCAACAGTAAATTTTGCTGTTCTCGAATGTGCTAGAGGCGGATTATTAAGAGCTGGATTAGGGTTTAAAAAATGCGATGTTGGTGTAGTAACTAATGTGGCTGCTGATCACTTAGGATTAAAAGGGATCCATACTGTAGAACAATTGGCCAAAGTAAAAGGGGTTATTCCAGAAACGGTATTGCCAGATGGATATGCCATTTTAAATGCCGATGATGATCTGGTTTACGATATGAGACGAACTGTTAATTGCAATGTTGCCTTGTTTTCCATGGACGAAAACAATCCGAGAATAAAGGCATTGCAACGCCTTAACGGAATCACAGCCATTTATGAAAATGGATATGTCACTATTTGTAGAGGCGAATGGAAAATGCGTATTATGAAAGCTGAGCAAATTCCTTTGACTTACGGTGGAAAGGCAAAATTCATGATTCAAAATGTCTTGGCAGCTATTCTTGCAGTTCATGTTCAAGGCATCAGTATTGAAGATATGAAAGCAGGTCTTGAAACTTTTATTCCTTCAGCAACACAAACACCTGGTCGACTCAATTTGTTCAAGTTTAATGATTTTACCATTTTGTTGGATTATGCGCATAATCCAGCTGGTATGCGTGCGCTTCAGAAATTCACAGATGAACTCGAAGCAACAGTAAAGGTTGGAATCATTGCTGGTATAGGCGATCGACGTGTTGAAGATAACAATGAAATGGGGTCTATTGCCGCAGAAATGTTTGATGAAATTATTATTCGTCAGGATAAGCGCTTAAGAGGAAAAACGGAAGAAGAACTCATTAAGATGCTCGATGACGGCATCAAAATGAAAGATCCTAAAAAGAAAACGACCATCATACCATCGGAAAAGGAAGCTATTACCTATGCTGTCAAAAATGCAACAAAAGGTTCTTTGATTATTTTGTGTAGTGATGTTATTCCAGATGCTTTGGAATTGGTGAAACATTTCAAAGATCAAGAAGCACGAGGCGAATTACATTTAGCTTAAGGGATAAATAAAAACATGTTTAAAATAAAAAATCCGAAACTATTACGTTTCGGATTTTTCTATATGATTTGAATTGTTGATTAACACACAACAACTTCTTTAACCTTAATGTGTAAACTCTTTCTATAAGCCTTAATGCTGATGATCTCAGTACTTTTTTTACGATTAAGTTTAATAACCTGAGCCTTAACCGCAGAAGTAGCGTTGTTAGTAGTGTTTTTAGTTTCTTTAACTTCAATACTGTTTTCAATAACAGTTTCAGCAGTATTATCATTACCTTTAATATCTGAAGTGTTTTCCTGTGCAAAAGAAAGAACAGGTACTAAAACGAAGACTAATATGGTTAAAACTTTTTTCATAATTGTTTGAGGCGTTTTGTTTTAAACTCAGGTCAAAGAAACATAACATTCTAAGCGATAATGAATATATTAGACCAATCGGATGTTTTTTAGATAAGATGAAAGTGAATACAAAAAACATCGATGAAATACACAAAAACGGCTCGCAGCCCAATAAAACCGTTATAGATTAAATGACAGATTATACAGATAACAGGTATTTGAATCTATTTGAAAAGCAAAAAGCACATCAATTTCGAATAGGAAATACGACCTATAAAGAACGTATTAAAAAGCTAAAAGCTCTACAAGTTGCTATTCAAAAGACATATAGAAAAGAGTTGCAGGAAGCCCTTCATAAGGATTTTAAGAAACCAGCCATTGAAACAGACCTTACAGAGATCTATTTGGTCATTAAGGAAATTAAGCATACCATTTCTAATTTAAAAGGTTGGTTAAAAAAACAATATGTTGATACACCTCTAACCTTATTGGGAACCTCGTCATATATTATACATGAACCTAAAGGTGTGTGTCTAATAATATCTCCATGGAACTATCCTGTCAACCTTACCTTTGGACCATTGGTGTCAGCCATAGCTGGAGGAAACACTGTAATTATTAAACCTTCGGAAATGACGCCTCATACATCAGGTGTTATGTCTAAAATTGTCAAGGCTTTGTTTCCTGAAGAGGAAATTGCTTTGCTTGAAGGTGATGTTGAGGTTGCCAAGGAATTGTTGAAGCTACCATTCAACCATATCTTTTTTACAGGTTCGCCTACTGTTGGCAAAATTGTGATGCAAGCTGCAGCTAAGCATTTAACTTCGGTAACCTTGGAGCTCGGTGGAAAATCGCCAACAATTATCCATGATTCGGCTCATTTAGAATCAGCTATTAAGAATATTGCCTGGGGAAAATTCATTAATAACGGACAAACCTGTATTGCACCAGATTATGTATTGATTCAAGATAATTTGAAAGCAGCTTTTATTGACGGATTGAAATCTAAAATAACCGAATATTATTCTGAAAGCCCTGAACATTCAGAATCCTATAGCAGAATTGTCAATGAAAAACACTTTGACCGTTTGACCAAAGCCATTGAAGATGCAGAACAGAAGCAAGCTACAATACACTTTGGAGGGCATTCCGAAAGTGATACCAATTATATTGCACCAACGGTTGTATCTAATCTATCTGAAGACACGACATTGCTTAATGATGAAATTTTCGGACCTATTCTTCCGATAAAAACTTATTCAACTATTGATGAGGCCATAGCGTATATCAATTCCAAGGAAAAGCCTCTGGCCTTATATATTTATGCCAAGTCTAAAAAAATAACAAAGCACATTATTGACAATACCAGAGCAGGAAGCACCTGTATTAATAGCAACGCTATACAATACTCCAATCACAATTTGCCATTTGGAGGTTCCAATAACAGTGGTATAGGAAAGTCCCACGGATTTTTTGGGTTTCAGGAATTTACCAATGCACGATCGGTTTTAAAACGTCATACATTTACGCCATTGTACTTATTGTTTCCACCCTACACAAACTTTAAACATAAATTGGCCGAATTAACCATGAAATGGTTTTAATATAAAAAGCGTCGCTCCCACAGCGACGCTTTTCTACCCGAAAACTATTTAACTAAAGGCTATTAATACGTTAATTGTCTGGGTATTGTAAATAAACACTTTACTTTTGTTAATTTTCGCATTGTATCAATTAGATTGTTTAATTGCCTTCCAGTGCTAAAATTCTAGCTTCAAGAGCTTCCAGCTTATTAAGTTTTTCCTGAAGTTCCGCGTTTTTGGCCTCAAGGGTTTCCACTTTGTTGTTCAGTTCTTTTATGGCTTGCACAAAAAAGGCATCGTAATCACCATAAGCCGTTTGGTAAAACCCTAGATTGTCTTTGGTTACTTTTTCAGGAAACACTTCCATCAACTCTTGAGCAATAAAACCATATTGAATCCCTTCAGGACGCTTGGTTTCGGTTTGGTTGTCATTCCATTCATAACTCACACCTCTTAGGCTCAATAATTTTTGTAAAGCGGTTTTAGTTGAAATGGTTTCGATATTGGATTTGAGACGTCGATCACTATTGGCAATAAAAGCACCAGCCGTAGCTTTTGAGGCTTCACCCTCAACTTCAAGCGCATTTGTTGAAGGCGTTCTTCCAATACCGACATCGCCATTAAACCTTAGGATGTCATTATCGAATTCACCATAAATAAGTGCGTTGTTAGAATCGGCACTAGAGTTTTCGATATACAAGTGATTACTTGCTACACCATCATTTCTTCCGGCTTGATAACCAATATAAATATTATTATCACCTTCAGCGTATTGACCAGCTTGATGGCCAATAGCGATATTGTTATTTGCCGCATTTGGACTTGCACCAACATTCATGCCTAGTGCCATTTGACCGATAGCTATATTGTTATCTCCTTCGGTCATGTTCGTTAAGGCATTTCTTCCAAGGGCAATATTGCTACTTGAGCTGGTTGAGGAGTCCATAGCTCTATCTCCTAACACAATATTATCATTACCTGTTGAATGCGCTGCTTGGGCTCGGTAACCAATAGCAATGTTTCGAGTTCCTGATGTAATAGCGTTACCTGCAGTTTGACCAATTCCGATATTATTATCAGCTGTTGAATTGATTAAGGCTTGATGTCCAATAGCAACATTATTATCACCAGAGGTGTTATTTGACAAGGCTTGATTACCAATACCTATATTTTGAGAACCATCATTGTTGCTTCCAAGCGCATTTCGACCCAATGCCACGTTAAAATCTCCAGAGATATTATTAAACAAGGTACCATAGCCAACACCAACATTAGAATTTCCTGTTTCATTGTTTCTTAATGCCAAGTAGCCAAGAGCAACATTAGCTTGACCAGAAGTATTATCTGTAAGGGTATAATCTCCAACACCCACATTTTGATTATTGGAGAAATCATCATTTTGACCTGATTCAAATCCTATAAAAGTGGAATTCCCGATATTGGTAAATTCAATTTGACCACGTGTTGTAAATTGCATTCTGGCTGTTCCATTACTAGTAAAACCAATGGCATCAGCTTCCGAACGATAAAAACCGGTATTGGTGTCGGCATCAAAAGTGATACTTGGATCTGTATTCGAACCAGCATCAAAGTTGATTTCATTGACAAAACTCTCACTTCCAGGATCAATTAAATAGGAATTGTCATCCCAATCAATGATACTGTTACTAATGTAAAGGTCGTTATCGGTTCCGGAGGTATCACCTATATACACATCGCCACTTTGTCGTTCAATATCAGCGCCTACTTCGGTCCAATCATTATCCGTCAAAGAGGACAAGTCAACAGTTTGAGCAGCAACACCATCATTTTCAATTTCTAAGGTTAAAACGTTTGTAGAGCTATTAAAACTGAAGGTGTCAATAGTTTGGTCATCCGTATCTGTAAAAATAGTTGAAGCATTTACAAAGTTTAATTGTCCGCTACCATCTGTAGCCAAAAGTTGGTTTGCTGTGCCATCTGTTGTAGGGAAAGCATATCCTGTTCCAGTTGGAATACCTACTTGTAGTTCTCCATTGATTCTAAGTAAATTGCTAAGGAATTCACCATAAATTAAGGGTGTATTTGAATTTGTATTTTCAATGTACAACATATCGTTTCCTGCCGGCGCATTATAACCAGCATTATGTCCTATAAACACATTACGATTTCCACTGGAATTAAATCCAGAAGATGTCCCTAAAAACAAATTGTAAGATCCACTAGCTAAATTACCAGCACTATATCCTAAAGCTATATTTCCTGAACCACTTCCAAGATTTCTTAAGCTATAAGTTCCTACTGCAACATTTGTGGTTGTGTCAAAATTTATATTTTGCATTGCTCCAATACCTAATGCTGTGTTAAGTGTTCCACCGGTTAAGCTGCCCATGGTATTATGACCTATGGCAAGATTATTACCTGGTACTGCGTTTCCAACATAATCCCTCAAGGCGCTCGTACCAATAGCGATATTAGAACCATTGGTTGTTGTTGAACGTAAGGAAAAATAGCCTATGCCAATATTTGAAGCTCCTGAGGTATTAGATAAACCAGATTGAGTACCCAGGAAAATACTAGTTGCTGCTGTATTTGAAGTTCCTGCATTACCTCCAATTTTAATTCCATTTGAAGGTTCAATCCCTCCATCCTTTCTAAGGGTTAAAGCCACACTACCATTATCAGAAAGAAATATTTCATTATTGAGGTTATCATAATTGAATCCAAAGTCAGGATCTCCTTCAAAATAGAGACTAGGGTCAGCAATGGTTCCATTGTCCAGTTCAATTTCATTCATTCTGTTATCACCTCCAGGATCTAAAACGTAGGTGCTGTTATCCCAGTCAATAATTCTGTTGCTGATGTAGAGATTATTATTTGTATTGGCAGTATTACCTATGTACACATCGCCATTTTGTCGTTCAATATCAGCGCCAACAGTTACCCAATCGTTGTCTGTCAATGACGATAGGTTAACACTATTACCATTTAGGATGCTAAGTGTTGAACCAACAAGATTAAGTGTTTGGCTGTCCTGGTCAGTTGCAGCAATAAGATTACCAAAAGCATCAATACCTCTAACATATTGTCCTAAAGGAACAGTTTGATTGCTTAACGCAAAATCAGTCCCGTCGTAAGTGGTGTCTGTATCTGTAAAAATGGTTGAAGGATTGGTCCATGAGGCATTTCCTGCTGCATCAGAACTCAACACATAACCTGCGGCCTCATTACCATCTACAAATTGCATACTTCCAACGACATCTAAAGTGGCTGAAGGAGAGGTATTATTGATGCCTAAGTATTTTTGATGTGTAATTCGCATCGCTTCTTGCATGGGCTCAGTATTGACAGGGCCTTGATGTATGTAAAAGGCAAGTCCAACATTGTCCTCATCAATTCCAGTTTGCATAGAGGCGATAGCTGTACGTCTAGTGGTATCTCTAGCTGGATGCGCACCACCAAAGGATATAGAACCACCAACCTCATCAAGGCCAGTAGTATTGCTGCCTCTTATAAAAATTCCGTCTTGGCCAGTATTCCCGATATTGGTGTCAAAAGTGGTTTGTAAACCAATATGGAGTGGATTTCCAGGTGTATTTGTTCCAATGCCTATTCTACTGTTCGTTCCATCAACAAAAAGTATATTTTGGTTGGTATCACTTTCAACTCTAAAATCAATAGTTCTTCCATCTTCGTTAATCGCAATTTCTTGATTGGCATGTTGTATATCAATATAGTTCCAATTTCCAGCATCCATTTCAATTCTATCAGTTGTAAAATTTAGAAATGTATCATTGTCACCATCATGTATAATACTCTCACCGGCTACTATATTGCCTTCAACGCGTAAGCCTCCAGTATTCTGAATATCAACAGCTCCATTATCAGCGGTAATAGTTCGTCCAGCACCAGCACCACCTTGGTCGTAAGCTTGATCTAAAGTGTTGCCACCAAGACTGCTGGCATCTAGAAAACTGAGTTGTCCGGCACCATCAGTTGCTAAAACTTGATTAATTGTTCCATCAACCGTTGGGAATGCATATCCAGTTCCTGTTGGATTCCCAATTTGAAATTCACTGTTAGTTCTTAAAAGGTTTCCGGTTGTGGTGTTATCACTCCCAAATTCACCATAAATTAAGGCGTTTGAAGCATTGGCATTGGTGTTTTCAATATAGAGTTTGTTATTTCCACTTGCGGTACTACCTGCTTGATAGCCCACAAAGACACCGTTACTCCCGTTGTTACCTGTGCCATAGCCTAAATATGTATTGTTGTTACCAGATAGATTGTCGTAACCCGCTTGATACCCTAATGCAACATTATTCTCTCCATTGTGATTAAGGAATAAGCTTTCATATCCAATAGCAGTATTATTATCACCAAAATAGTTTGATAACATTGTATTGTAACCGATAGCTGTATTATTATTTCCTTGTTCATTGGTGGCTAAAGAGGAATATCCAACGGCTGTATTATTGGTTCTATTGGCACCTTCTGCAAGACTTAAATATCCTATACCTACATTTCTATTATCGGTTCCATCATCATCATCACCTGCTAAAACTCCAATGTATAATGAAGATCCATCTTGGGAGCCATCATCATCAGATTTTCCATCCAATAAATCATTTATTTTTTTGGCACCAGTAAGAAATATCCAACTGGATGTTGATTGATCCCAATAGTAAAAACCCTTGCCAGAACTTGCTGTTCCAGTATAAAACACAAGCATACCATCTTGGGCAGCTGTAGGGTTTGAGGCTGGAAAATTACTAACCCTTGGGATAAGAATTCCATCTGAATTTGTTGGGCTAGTGACATTACTAGCTTCAATATCTAAAGTCGATTGTGGATTGGTCGTGCCAACACCAACTTGGGCATGTAAGGTTGTAAAAACCCCTAAACAACATAAACCTAATAAAAGTAGTTTTGTTTTCATAAGACAAGATGTATTAATAGCTATGTGTAAAATTCCTATATTGCTAGAAGATACATTTCATCCTTTTGGGTGATTTTTGGTTGACTTGGTTTTGTACTTTTGTTTCAACAACTTAAAAAAATCAATGCGATATTTTTTAACGTACTGCTTTAGTATTGCTTTTTTCAGCTTCGGAATCTCCTTTGCACAAGATGCTAAGCCTGATGCCTATCAAGATAGTTTGCAAAGTGTTATAGATAAGAACGCTCCTAAAACTTCAATTAAGGAAGCCATGTTTCTATTGGGTGAACATTTAGTTCAACGCGATCCAGAATATGCTGAAACCATTGCTAATAATTTGTTGAATAATTTTATAAATGTAAAAGACAGTAGTGAATTAAGGCGAACCAATTACATTTTTGCAGCTAGTCATCGTTGGCAAGGCGATTACAAAACAGCACTTGAATATTACCAAACCATTTACGATTATTCCAAACGAAAAAAGGACTCCCTTGATATGGCCAAAAGCGGACATTTTATTGGAACCATTAATATGTTTCTAGGTAACAATGTGCTGTCACAAAATTACTTGATTGAGGTGGCTAGTATTTATGATAAGCTGGGTACTGCAGAGCAAAAAGCTAAAATTAATAAAACCTTAGCTAGTTTTTATCTCAATATTGATCAGCTCGAAAAAGGTAAGGAGCAATACCTCCTTGCTTTGGAAGAGTTTGAAAAATTACAGGACAGCTCAGGTTTGTCCAGTGTGAATGCAAATCTTGGATTGTTATATATTGAACTTGGCGAATATGACAAAGCCGAAATGCACTTAATGAAGCAAAAAGCGCTCAATAAAGTCTTTCCAACCTTACGGGAGATGGGCTTTCACCATGATTTTCTCGGATTGTTACGTCAAGCACAAGGGCGTTTGGAAGAAGCCTATCAAGAACATTTGAAAGCCCTTCAGATTAGAGAGAATTTAAGTAGCACTTACAATTTATGCGAATCTAAGCTCAATATGGGAGAAGTGCTTATTAAGATGAAGCGTTATCCTGAAGCTATTTCACATTTAAAAGATGTATTCACATACGATGAACACGAATCCTTGTACCAACAACAGGCGGCTTATCAATTATTGTCTGAAGCTTATGAAAAACAAGGCAATCATAAGCGTGCTCTAGAAAATTATAAAGCATTTTCGAAACTCAGTGATTCGATCTATTCAGAAGAATCTTTGGAAATCATTGCTGAAAAGGATGCCCAATATGAAAAGCAAAAAAAAGATGCCGAAATCGTATTGTTGAACAAAGAAAAAGAAATCTCTGAAACCAAATTATCACGTTCTAGATCCATCATGATCATATCCTTAATTGGTCTCGGACTTTTGGCAATTGCCGCATTGGCGTTGTTGAAAATGAATAAAAAAATTAAGAGTAAGAACAATACTATTTCCAAAGCCTTAAGTGATCGTGAGTTGCTACTTCATGAAACACACCATCGTGTTAAGAACAATCTTCAAATGATTTCAAGCTTGCTGAATCTACAGTCTAAATATGTTGAAGATCCCAAAGCAATGGAGGTACTTCAAAACGGTAGAAACCGTGTGCAATCTATGGCTATTCTTCACAAAAACCTTTATGCTGGTGAAGATTTAAATATGGTCAATATCCAAGAGTATTTCAAAGGTTTGGTAAAAAGCATCTTCAGTTCTTATAACAAATCGGATACTGAAGTTATAGCTAATATTAAAGCTGAAGGCATCATAATGGATGTTGAAGCAGTAATTCCTATTGGTTTGATCGTGAATGAATTGGTTACAAACTCTTTAAAACACGCCTTTCCGAAGGATAAAGTAGAGCAGCCCGAAATTACTTTGGAGATGACTGAAACCGATAAAGATTACACGTTGATTGTTAAAGACAATGGCATCGGAATCGCTGATGAGGTGATCAATAAGGGAGACAATGAATCTTTCGGGCAACGATTAATTCGTTCCTTATCACAAAAACTGAAAGCCAAAATCGAAACTCATAATATTGATGGCACTCAGGTTAAAGTAATTGTTCCTAAAAAATCTTAATGAAGCAATTCGTTCAAGTATGACATCGTTTCTGAACGTGTATGCGTATCCAATTTTTCGTAAATATTCTTGATGTGCGTCTTTATAGTATTGATGCTCAAGAATTGATCTTCCGCTAATTGTTGATTGGTTTTCCCTTGATACAAACCTTTCAAGACTTCAAATTCCTTTTCGGTCAACGGATTGACTATTAGATTGTTTATGGTTTCTCGATTTAAATCTAAAGGAACGATGAATTTTGAAAAATTATGGAGGGCAATTTCGATGCTTGAAAAAAGTTCACGTTCATTGAAGGGTTTTACGATATAACCCATAGGAAACGTGTCTTTAGCCTTATCCACAATTTCCTTTCCCGAATATGAGGTGAGATATAGAAAAGGTGTTTTACGTGTTTTGTTAATGTGTTCCGCAATTTCAAAACCTTCAAAATTACCTTCAAGATTAATGTCTAGCAACACCAAATCGGGTTTTTTACTATCAATCACTTCCAAGGCTTCCTCTTTATCATATGCTGTTCCAACCACTTGGTAGTCCACATTGGTAAGCATGTCCCTAATATCTTCAGAGATGATAGGGTCGTCTTCAACAATTAAAACACGTATAGCTGACATAGAATCAGATTAAAGTTAAATGTAGGGATATAAACTTTAATTGAAAGTTAAGTTTTTTGATAGCTTCTAATAAATTTTTTCGATAAACGTTAAGCTATTAACTTTTTACGTAATGTTCAGCTTGCATATTGGTGTTGGTATCCTCTTGGAATTTGGTCATGGTAAATCCTTTGTGAATGGCATAACTTCCTGTGTCACCTTTTTTGTTCAAAGCAATATAACCAACTTGAAAATCTTTATAGTTACTGTTTGGTTTTGTCACAATGCGTCTAATAGCTTCTTCACAGGCTTCTTGAGGTGATTTGCCTTGACGCATCAATTCAACCACTAAAAAACTGCCTACGGTTTTCACGACTTCTTCTCCTAAACCTGTAGCGACGCAAGCACCAACTTCATTATCTACAAACAATCCTGACCCAATTATTGGTGAATCACCAACGCGTCCTCCCATTTTATAAGCCAGACCACTAGTTGTACAAGCTCCTGAAATATCACCTTTCTCATCGATTGCCAACATACCGATGGTATCGTGGTTTTCAATATTGATAATCGGTTTGTATTCACTTTTAACTTTCCATTCTTCCCAAGCCTTTTTGGATGCTTCGGTTAATAGGTTTTCAGACTTAAATCCTTTTGAAATGGCAAATTGTTCTGCACCTTTTCCTGCTAGCATGACATGCGGTGTGTCTTCCATAACCTTTCTTGCTACTGAAACAGCATGTGTGATATTTTGCAGGTACACCACAGAACCACAATTTCCATGTTTGTCCATGATACAAGCATCTAAAGTCACATTGCCATCACGATCTGGCAAACCACCTTTACCAACCGATTGCCCTTCGGCATTGGCTTCTTCAATCATACAACCTTGCTCCACAGCATCAAGGGCATTGCCATTAGCTTGAAGCACTTCCATCGCTTTTGCCGTGGCATTGGGAACATTCCAAGTGGCTATAACAAAAGGTAGTTTGGTCTTAGTTTGATTTTCTGTACTTGCAGCTGATGTACTTTTCCCTTTAGGAGATTCAGCGCAATTTACTAAAGAGCTTCCTAGTCCGATACCAACGCCAATTAAGGAGGTGTTTTTTAAAAAATGTCTACGTTTCATGGGTTTTTATTTAATAGTGATTTCATCTGCAAACAACCAGCTTCGTCCGTCATGGGCATGCCCTAAATGCCATTCTGGAAGTTCACCTAGTTTTTTGGCTACAATTTTTACATAACGCGCACTATAACCTTGCATTGAGAATTGCAGTGTTATGATTTCTGATTCTTCCGAAGGTTTTGTAGCATCAATTTTTTGAGGTGGTAAATTTTTGTAAAATCGATTCGGATTGTCAGATACATAGCATTCTACTTCGGTAGGATAGAAAATCCATGAGCGTTGATCTTGTAAAAAATTGATGCTAATCGTATCTATAGGCTTCACGCGTCCTAAATCGACAATAGCTACAAGATCTTCATTCCAATAGCCTTGCCAAGTTCCAGTTCTGAAGTCTTTAGTGCCTAAAACACCATCGATTAAGGCATTGTTACCTCCAGCATTGTATTGGTTGGCATATTCAGTTTCTAAACTGATGGAAATATTTGGGTCAATTTTGTAGAATCGTGTATTAATTTCAGCACTTTTTGTATTGCCTTTTTCTGAATAGATGTTTAATACCGTAGGCTCAGAAATTGTAAATGGTGATTTGTATTCAGCAAAGTCATTTCCGTCTGTGCTATAATAAATAGAAGCGTCATCATCAATGTTTTTTAAAACGATTTCAGTTTCACCTTTAAAAGCCACATCTCCTTTAGCAATAAAAGGGGCAGGTACGATGAGGTGGTCTGTAATTTCTGTCTTTGGTTGTTGGCCCTCGCGACTTCCCCAAACTGCTGGATTGTCATTCATGTAAAACTCTAATGTTCCTCCCTTCATGATTTCTTCATGGGTAAGGTAAGTACGATTTAATTTTTCACCATTCAGATAAGCGTATTCAATATAAATGTTTGTATTACTTAAATCATGAGCTGCAATCGTAAAGGTGTTTTCGTTTTCGAGATTAATACTCGCTCTGTCAAAAAGTGGTGTTCCGATAATATATTGATTGCTTCCTGGTGTTACGGGATAAAATCCAAGGGACGAAAACACATACCAAGCGCTCATTTGTCCACAATCTTCATTGCCTGAAATGCCATCAGGTTCATTGGTGTAAAGTTCAGTAAGAATTTGATGGACACGTTCCATCGTCTTATGAGGTCTGTTGACAAAATTGTACAGGTAGGCCATGTGATGACTCGGTTCATTACCATGTGCATACTGACCAATAAGTCCGGTAATGTCGGCTTGATTTCGGCCAGAGGTTTCATTTTCTGCTGAAAACAAATTGTCCAAAAGATTTTCAAATGCTGTTTTTCCACCGCAAAGCGTCATAAACCCGGAAATATCCTGAGGCACATAGAAGCTGTATTGCCAAGCATTGGCTTCGGTATAATTGAAATTCACTTCATAGGGATCAAAAGGAGCAAACCATGTATTTTTAAAGCGTCCACGCATGAATTTGGTTTCAGGATCTAGAATGTTTTTATAGTATTGGGCACGTTCCGTATAGGTTTTATACGCATCGTCTTTTCCGAGCGCCTTGGCCATTTGAGTAATCGTCCAATCGTCGTAGGCATATTCCAATGTTTTGGAAACCGATTCACTTTCTTCCTCAACAGGGATATAACCAAATTCCTTGTACGATTTCAACCCTAAATGATCACGAGTTGCCGAATGCGTCATGGCATCAAAAGCTTTTTCGACATCATAATCCTTAATGCCCTTGAGATAAGCATCAGCAATAACAGGAATAGCGTGGTAGCCAATCATACAACCTGTGTAATTGGCACTCAAATCCCAAATAGGCATAATGCCACCTTCATCGTATTTGGCTAAAAAAGTTTGTATGAAATCGTTGGTTTTATCTTGTTCAATGATGGTGTATAAAGGATGGGCAGCACGATAGGTGTCCCAAAGTGAAAACACGGTATAATATTCAAAATCAGAGGTTTGATGTGTTTCTAAATCCATACCTCGATAACGACCATCAACATCTTGATAGAGATTGGGCGCAATCATGGTGTGGTACAAAGCTGTATAAAAATTGGTTTTGTAATCTGTATTATCTGAATTGACCACTATTTTTTCAAGTTGGGATTCCCAAATGTCATTAGCTTCTTTTTTGATTGTGCTAAAACTTTTGTTTCCTATTTCTGAAGTAAGGTTGTTTAGGGCACCTTTTTCATCAACGACACTGATGCCCACTTTCACAAAAACAGGATCATTATTTGGATTGTCGAATTCAATGGCTGCTTTTTTACTCAAGAATTTATAGTTTTTGGAAATAGGTGTATCACCCTCAAGATAGGTTATGGATTTTATAGGTTTGGAAAACTGAATATTGTAAAACAAACGTTGGTCTTCGGCCCAAGCTTTCGAGTGTCTATACCCTGTTAAGGTAGAATCATTAAGCATTTGAATTTTATAATCAAGCAGCTGATCGCGATGCTCAAGATCGAGAATGACAAACTGATTTTCTGATGAAGGATAAGAATATTTGTGAATCCCACTTCTTTTAGAAACCGTCAATTCCACATCAATATTAATGGAATCTAATGTCACTTTGTAATAGCCAGGCTCAGCATATTCATTTTCATGCGAAAAATATGCACGATAGCCTGGTTTACCATTACTTCCATTATTAAAGTTAATAGCATTTGTAGGCATCAGTAAAACATCTCCATAATCGCTAACACCTGTTCCGCTTAAATGTGTATGTGAAAATCCGTAGATGTAATTATCGCTATAGTGGTAGCCTGAACAACCATCCCAACCATCCAATCTGGTATCTGGACTTAATTGCATCATACCAAAAGGTAAGGTTGCTCCTGGATAAGTGTGACCATGGCCACCTGTACCAATGAAGGGATTGACATAGGTAATCAAATTAGTGTCTTTTTCAGCTTTTTCAACTGTTATCTCTGACTTACATCCAATAAAAAACAATAGAGAAGTTACGGAAGCAATTAAAATACGATGCATAGAATTTTATTATGGGTAAAAGATAATAAATCTTAAGGTATCGTTAAATACTTTCTTATCTCCTTATTGCGCTTTAAATTCGATTATCTTTGAATAAAATTACTTTATGTCTCGTTGGGCAATTCGATTAATCATTCTTTCCATAATCATACTTGTTGCTGAAATTTATGCATTCCAAGCTCTTAAAACAATTACAAGAAGTCGATGGGTAAAGATTGTATGGTTACTGGTTTCTTTTTTAGTGTATGCAAATCTGCTTTACGTCATTTTTTCTACACCAAGAAGTATTGGTCAAACCATTCAATTTCAATATGCGGTTGGATTTATGCTCACGATATTAATTCCTAAGGCCATTTTGATTTTCAGCATGTTTGCTGAAGACCTGTGGAGACTAAGCTTTAAACTTTTTAGTTGGGTTTCTCCAGGCGAAACAGCACCATTACCAGGTAGGCGTGAGTTTATTTCAAAAATTGCTTTGGGATTGGCAGCCATACCTTTTGCTTCATTTCTGTATGGAATCATTCAAGGTAGATATAATTACAAAGTGCTACAATACCAACTGACGTTTCCAGATTTACCAGAAGCCTTCGATGGCATCAAAATTACCCAGATATCAGATATCCATTCTGGGAGTTTTACCAATCCGGATAAAATACAGTACGGAATTGATTTAATTAAAGAACAGCAATCCGATCTTATTCTATTCACAGGAGATATTGTAAATAATGTAGCTGATGAAATGGATGATTGGATAGACATGTTTAAAACCTTGCATGCGCCACTAGGGAAGTTTTCGGTTTTAGGGAATCATGATTATGGGGATTATGTCAACTGGGATACTGAAGAGCAAAAAATTGCCAACTTTAGAAAGATCCAAGAGCTGCATCCTAAAATTGGGTTCGATCTTTTAATGAATGAGAACCGTTTTATAGAAAAGGATGGTCAAAAACTAGCGATAATTGGTGTTGAAAATTGGGGAAAGGGTTTTAACCAATCAGGCGATTTAAAGAAAGCTTCAGCTGGAGTTAAAGATGATGACTTTAAAATATTATTGTCTCACGATCCTTCCCACTGGGAATATGAAGTGAAGAAAGACGATTTTCATTACCACCTTACCTTAAGCGGTCATACACATGGTTTGCAAATGGGGATTGAAATTCCAGGGTTTATTAAATGGAGCCCGTCAAAATATGTTTACAAACAGTGGGCTGGATTATATAATGAGTTTGGAAGGTTTATCAATGTGAATAGAGGATTTGGTTACCATGCGTTTCCTGGACGTGTTGGGATTTGGCCTGAAGTGACAGTGATTACTTTGAAAAAGGGTGAAATAGACACATAATTTACTGAAAGTGTTATATTTACTGAAAATTGCTTATTTTTATGAGTAAGACAGAGTAAATTTAAAACAATGTGTTTTAAGAGTCTATGCAAAATTTGCTTAGGTTTGTAATAACAGGTTTAATTTAATATTTAAACGTATGTCAAAATTTGGGGAACTTATAGATGTCGACATTCCTGTACTGTTAGATTTCTTTACGGAATGGAATGAACAATCTATAGCGATGCATCCAGTAATGCGAGACGTTGCTGCTGCTCTTGGAGACAAGGCCAAAGTCATTAAAATTGACGTCGATAAAAATAAGGAATTGGCTGAAGCACTTCGAGTGAAAGGCTTACCGACTCTTATTATCTACAAAAATGGAGAAATGAAATGGCGTCACAGTGGAGAACAGGATGCCAATACTCTTATTGGGATCGTTCAAGAGTATATCTAACCTAAAGTTTTAAATTCAAAGCCTTTTTCGCTAAAATGCTCCAATACTTTCGGAAGCGCATACATCATGTTTTTTGATGCCTTAATACTATCATGGAATACAATAATGCTTCCAGGGTTACTTTTGGAAATCACATTATTTAAGCAGGTTTCTTCACTAAGTTCTTTTTGCCAATCAAAGGACAGTACATCCCACATAATGACTTGATAACCTAGTTTTATAAGTTCCTTGCCTTGTTCTGGTTTTAATTGTCCATAAGGTGGCCTGAATAAGTTGGGCTCAGAGGCTATCACATTTTGAGCTTCTATAACCTCATCAATATAGGCCTTAGTTTTCGTTTTCCATCCCTTGATATGGTTTTGGGTATGGTTTCCTATAGAATGCCCTTCAGCAAGTATCTTATTGAAAATATCTGGGTGTTTTTGAATGTTATTTCCAATACAAAAGAATGTAGCCTTAGCATTATATTTTGACAAGGTTTCTAAGGTCCAGTTTGTGATTTCAGGTGTTGGACCATCATCGAAGGTTAGAAAGAGTTCCTTAGCACTGGTTTGTACATCCCAAACATAATTTGGAAACAATTTTTTGGTGAGCAAACCTGTTTTTACTGGTACTAAGTTCAAAATAAATCAATCCTCAAGTTTTAGAATGCTATCAATGGTATCTTTTGCAATATCAGCATCTTCCCTAATAAGGTCATCTTCATAAGCATCTTCATCATCATCTGTAAAGTGGTTGAAGAGTCTGAGGTAATTATTGAACTTTTCAGTTTCCTCTAATGCTAAATCCTTATCATTATAAATGACCAGTAAATCCACTAAGCTTCTATAGCGTTCAATATCGGTTACTATTTCGTCTAAATAGCGTGTTTGGTTTTCAATAGATAGATTGCTATAATAGGTAAGATTTTCTTGGTACTTTTTCACCACATCAAAATACACTTTTCGTGCTTTGTCAGTTTTCTCAATTTCATAGTAGCCACCAATAAACGGTTCTAGGAGTGTATAGTAACCAAATACATCCACTGGCATTTTTTCCATAGCTAAATCGGCTACGTTTTCAGCTTTGTCATATTGGTCTTCGTTGATGAGCGTTTCCATCAAACGCGCTAAATTTCCTCTATAAGTAATACCATTTTTACGTGTTTCTACATCGTGATAGACATTTTCATTACCACTATTTCCCCAATCCCAAGACATAACTTTATCGTACATAAGATCAGAATCTATTCTGCCCATATCAAATGGATTGGCTCTATCTATAGGTGTTTTGATTGGAACCAATTTATAGCAAAGACCATCGAGTTGGAGATAGTCTTTCATCCAAATATAATCTTCATCACTAAAGGCGCCACCTGTAAAATAAATAGGACGTTCCCAATTGTTATTGGCAACAATGTCTAACATCATCAATCGGTTTTTATATAAGGCACTTCCTTTTATTTCAATGTCTAGATATGGAAGTATAAGATCTGCATCTTTTTCTTTTACAATACCATTCTCCAGCACTGAATTTTTGTCCACTGGAATTCTTACATAACGTGTTGGGAAATAGTTGGAATTTAAGAGCTGACTTGGATAACCAGATGGATCTTCATTTTCACGCTGAACCAAATACTTAAGTTTATATTTGGGATCATCATTACTAATGAAATTCATGAAATCTTTAATCATAAGCGTATCCTTAGTAATCTCCCTTCTCATGATGTAATCTCGAGTCCCATATTTGTACTGATCATGTGTTAGTTGAGATGGGATTGGATCACTTTCATAAGCTTTTCGCTTCATTTGGTCAATATACCAATCGGTTTGAAAAAGGCTGGTATTGACCACTCGAACATCTGTGCGCACACCTTCAATTTCTTGCAAGTACCACAAAGGGAAACTATCATTGTCACCTATCGTAAACAAAATGGCATTTGGAGCACAAGACTCTAAATATTTCCTAGCCATGGCATTAGCTGTGTAACGATCTGAACGGTCATGATCATCCCAATTGTTTGCTGCTAGAATACCTGGTACAAGCACCAAACACACCAAAGATACAGCTGGGCCGAGAAGATTTGACTTAACTTTGGTTCTTAGGAAATCATAAATACCATAAACACCAAAACCAATCCAAATGGCAAACACATAAAATGAGCCTACAACCGAATAATCACGCTCTCTAGGTTCAAAAGGTCTTACGTTTGTGTAGAATTGGATAGCTAATCCCGTGAACAAGAAAAACACCAACATCACCCAAAAACGTTTAGGGTCTTTTGACATAAGATATAAAAACCCGATGAGCCCTAAAATCAATGGTAGCATATAATACGTGTTTCTAGCTTTATTGTTTTCAACGTCACTTGGTAATTTATCTTGAGACATTCCCAAGTGCATCTCATCAATAAATTTGATGCCACTTATCCAGTTTCCATGCAAATCGGTGTATTTTCCTTGGATATCATCTTGGCGTCCAGAAAAATTCCACATAAAATAACGCCAATACATGTAACCTAATTGGTATTCCAACATGTAAAAGATATTATCGGCTAAGGAAGGTTTTTCGATTTCAAGATATTGTTGTCCAAATTGTTTTAGGAACATATGGTAGTCTTCATAATCAATTTGTCCTTGCATAACATCCTTTCGGAAGGCGTTGACCTGCTCATTGATATTTCTGAGTGTAAAATTTGAATACTGACTAGCCTCATCATTAGTATAGCCTTGAGCTATAGCTTCGTTGTAAAGTGTAATGCCAAGATCGGGTTTGATTTTAAAATCCAATAACCCTGTAAACATCATATAGTTTTCAGCATGTTCTGTACTCCACATTCTAGGCAAGACTGCAGCATGTTCGGAGTTGTAGTTTTGTTTGGCGTTTTTATACTCGTTTACAATAACATATTCTCCTTTTTCATAATCCTTTTCATATTTAGGCTTGTCATCAACGTAAGGGTTGTTCTCATCTAAGCCAGTGTACTGCTCGGTAAACAAAGGGCCATAAAACAAATGGGTTTCTGGGTATTGCTCTAAATTGTAATAAGCCAATAGTTCTCGAGCACTTGATGGGTTGTTTTCATTGATGATGACGTTGGCATTAGCTCTTATAGGAAGCATAAGCCACGAAGAAAATCCGATGAAAATAAAAATCAAACAGAGTATGAGTGTGTTGGCATATTTATACCCCTTTTTTCTGGTCTCCTTTAATCCGAAATAAAATGCAGCAATCAATACAAGTCCAGCAATAATAGAGCCCGAATTAAATGGTAGGCCAACTGTATTCACAAAGAAAATTTCAGAAATACTGAAGAGCTTTAAGGCATTTGGCAGTAACAACTTAAAAATGAATAATAATATAGCAATAGCAATAGCATTAGCAATTATGAAGTTTTTAATGGTTACCTCTTTATAGTTTTTAAAGAAGTAAATAAGTCCGAGAGCAGGAATGGTTAGGAGTCCCATAAAATGAACTCCGAAGGAAAGTCCAATCACAAATGCAATTAAGATAAGCCATTTATGTCCTCTTGGTTTATCCATGTCTTGTTCCCACCGCAATCCTAAGTAAAAAAGAATGGACATAATCAAGGTTGCCATTGCATAAACCTCAGTTTCTACAGCATTAAACCAAAATGAATCTGTAAATGTAAAGGCTAAACTTCCTACAAATGCACTTCCAAGAATCGCAATAAAAGTCTGTTTCGAAATGTCTTCACTTTTTGCAATCAATCGTTTCAATAGGAGCGATATGGTCCAAAACATAAATAGAATGGTAAACGCACTGGCAACAGCGCTCATCATATTGAGCATCATACCAACCTGTGAAGGTTCTAGCGCAAATAGAGAGAAGAAAGCCCCTAACATTTGAAATAAAGGCGCTCCAGGCGGATGGCCTACTTGTAGCTTTGATGAGGTAAGAATATACTCTCCAGCATCCCAGAAACTAACGGTTGGTTCAATGGTTAAAGCATAAGTTATGAGTGCTATGATAAAGGTGAACCATCCTAAAATGAGGTTCCATTTCTTGAAGTTGAATGCGGACATATCCAAGGTCTATTATATTGCGAGCGAATTTAGTGATAAAAATATGAAACCCTAAAGTTTTTAAGTAAACGTTATGTTTTTTTGATTATTTTAGGAAAAATTATTTGTGCAAATAAAACTTTGTACTAAATTTGCACCCTCAATCAAAGATTGGCCTATGGTGTAACTGGCAACACGTCTGGTTTTGGTCCAGAAGAGTCTAGGTTCGAGCCCTAGTAGGCCAACAAAAAAGTCTTCCATTTCGGAAGACTTTTTTATTCACTTAAGTCATTTTAAATTTTGAATGTTATCACTGGTCGTTTGGCGTGATTCACTAAATCTTCACTTATACTGCCATTGAAAAAATGAGCAATGCCTTGTCTGCCATGAGTACTAATGCCAATAAGGTCTGCGTCAATGTCACTTGAGAAATTCAAAACGCCTTTCTCGACACTTTCATCATTATAAATATTTACCGTATAGTTTTTAAAACTATAGTCTTCAATGAACTTGTTAATGCGTTCTTTTGCTTTTCGTGTCGTTGTAAAGTTTCCTGCAGTGTTAACCATGAGCAGATGAATTTTGGCACCAAAAGTGGTTGCTAATTCAGTAGCTTGACGATAGGTTTCTTTATTATCATTTTTAAAATCGGAAGCAAACACAAAATCGTCAATACTAAAATCCTGATGCTCATTCTTAATGACAAGCACAGGAACATCTGAGGTTCGCACGACCTTCTCAGCATTGGAACCGACAAACATTTCTTTGAAACCACTTGCGCCATGAGATCCCATGACAATCATTTCTGCGTTGTTTTCATGACAGATTTCAACAACACTATTGAAAGAAGCTTCAGGTTTTACAATCTCTCGCACTTGAATATCTTTTAAATAATCACTCTCCATAATGTCCTTGAATTTTTTTTGAGCCATTTTCATAAAGAACATAACTTCTGGTACTTCAACATGCGCGCTAACAGCATCAACTTCTTGCATTGGAATTTCCAACATATGCAAGAGATAAATTTCACTGCCATATTTTTTTGCTAATTGAGCCGCTACCTTTAAGGCGTTTTCGGCTTCTTGTGAAAAGTCTGTGGGAACTAATATTTTTTTCATACGGATGGGATTATTTACAATTACATAAATTTAATAATAAAATTCGATATATCACAGGTTGTGTAAATCAATATAAATGTTGTATATTTGCATCGTTGTTTGAAGAAAAAAGAATAATGAGCGGACGTAAAGTCCGCTCTTTTTATACTGAAAATGTTCAGAGATACCGTAAAAAATTTACTGGAGGATAGTTTAGAACAGCGTAAAGATCTGTTCTTGATTGATTTTGAGGTCACTGATAGTAATCAAATCAGAATCGTCATCGATGGCGATAACGGTGTGTTGGTTGAAGACTGTATGTTTATAAGTCGTGCGGTTGAACACAATTTGGACCGTGAAGAACAGGATTTTTCAATCGAGGTGCACTCTGCTGGAGCAACATCGCCTTTGGTTGATAAACGACAGTATAAGAAAAATATTGGTCGTTTTTTGAAGGTAACTACTTCTGAAGACCAAACCATAGAAGGAAAATTAACCCAAGCCAATGACGATAAAATTCTTCTAGAATGGAAAGCTAGAGAACCAAAACCTGTTGGCAAAGGAAAAGTAACTGTAAAGAAGCAAGCAGAACTATCTTATGATACGATCTCTAAAGCTCAAGTAGTAATAAAATTTTAATTCAAGATAGAAATGGAAAATATTGCGTTAATTGATTCTTTTTCAGAGTTTAAAGATGAAAAATTAATTGATCGTGTAACGTTAATGGCGATTTTGGAGGATGTGTTGAGGAATGCGTTAAAAAAGAAGTATGGCGATGACGATAATTTCGATATCATTATCAATCCAGATAAAGGAGATTTGGAAATTTGGAGAAATAGAGTGGTTGTAGCAGATGACGAAGTAGAAGAACCAAATCAAGAAATCGCTTTGTCTGAGGCCCAGAAAATCGAGCCTGATTTTGAAATTGGAGAAGATGTTGCTGAAGAGGTGAAGTTGGTTGATCTTGGTCGTCGTTCAATTTTGGCATTGCGCCAAAACCTGATTTCTAAAATCCACGAGCATGACAATACCAATATTTATAAACAATTCAAGGATTTAGAAGGAGAAATATATTCTGCTGAAGTACACCATATTCGTCATAGAGCAATCATTTTATTAGATGACGATGGAAATGAAATTATCCTTCCGAAGGATAAACAAATTCCTTCAGATTTTTTCAGAAAAGGTGAAAATGTCAGAGGTATCATTGAGAGTGTTGAGCTTAAAGGAAACAAGCCAGCAATTATCATGTCAAGAACCTCTCCTGTTTTCCTTGAAAAATTATTTGAACAGGAAATTCCAGAAGTGTTTGATGGTTTGATCACTATTAAAAAAGTAGTTCGTATTCCTGGAGAAAAGGCTAAAGTGGCCGTAGATTCGTATGATGATCGTATTGATCCTGTAGGAGCTTGTGTTGGTATGAAAGGGTCTCGTATCCATGGTATCGTTAGAGAATTAGGAAATGAAAATATTGATGTTATCAATTATACTAATAACCTTAACCTATTTATCACAAGAGCTCTAAGTCCTGCACGTGTGACGTCAATAAAAATTGATGAAGAAAACAAACGTGCTGAAGTGTTGTTGAAACCAGAAGAGGTGTCAAAAGCGATTGGACGTGGTGGACACAATATTAGATTGGCTGGTCACTTGACAGGTTATGAAATTGATGTCTTTAGAGAAGGTGCAGAAGAAGATGTTGAGTTAAAAGAGTTTTCAGATGAAATAGAAGGTTGGATCATCGAAGAGTTCAGTAAAGCTGGATTAGACACCGCAAAAAGTGTCTTGGAACAAGATGTTGAAGACCTTGTTAAAAGAACCGATTTAGAAGAGGAAACCATCCTTGATGTCATTCGTATTCTTAAGGAAGAATTTGAAGAATAAAATATTTTTAAGTTATATTACAAGCAATTAGCAATTTATGGCTCAAACTAGATTAAATAAAGTATTACGCGAACTCAATATTTCTATTGATCGTGCTGTTGATTTTTTGGAATCAAAGGGTGTCGACATAGATAAAAGTCCGAATACAAAAATATCAGAAGACGTTTATGCAATGCTCTCCGATGAATTTCAAACCGATGCCAACAAGAAGATGGCATCGCAAGAGGTTAGTGAGGCTAAGCTCAAGGAAAAGGAAGAGCTGCGTGAACAGCGTGAGCGTGAATTAGAGGAGAAGGCTAAAAAGGAAGAAGAAGCTAAGAAAGTTGTTAAGGCTAAAGCTGACTTAAGTGGTCCAAAACAAGTTGGTAAGATTGATTTGGATGCCCCTAAAAAAGCTGAAAAGAAAGAAGAGCCTGTTGCTGAGGCTAAAGAAGAAGAGGCTTCCAAGCCAACTAAAGAGGAAGTCAAGGCTGAAACCAAAAAAGAGCCTGCTAAAAAACCTGCAGAACCTAAAAAAGAAGTTGAAGAAAAGCCTGCTGATGATAAACTAAAAACGCAGTACAAAAAACTCTCAGGTCCTACAATTGCAGGTGAAAAAATAGATTTGTCTAAATTCAATAAGCCTAAGAAGAAAAAAGAAGACAAGAAATCGACTGATTCTGATAGTGGTAAAAAGAAGAGAAGACGTATTAGCAAAGGTGGAACCGGTGAGAAAAACTTCGGAAATAAAGGCAAAGGCAACTTAAAGAAAGGTAAAGGAAGGCGCTCAAATGTTGTTAAGGAAGAGCCAAGTGCTGAAGAAGTGCAAAAACAAGTAAGAGAGACGCTTGAAAAACTTCAAGGGAAATCCAATAAAGGTAAAGCGGCTAAATACAGACGTGAAAAGCGTGATCAGCATAGAGAACAAACCGAAAAAGAGCTTCAAGCTGAAGCAGCTGAAAGCAAAGTATTGAAAGTAACCGAATTTGTTACTGCTAGTGAAGTGGCAACAATGATGAATGTATCGGTTACCGAAATTATTTCAGCTTGTATGTCGCTGGGAATGATGGTTACAATGAACCAACGTTTAGACGCTGAAACCTTATCTGTTGTTGCTGATGAATTTGGATATGAAGTAGATTTCGTAACGGCTGATATTGAAGAGTCTATCGAAGAAGTCGAAGATAAGCCTGAAGATTTAAAACCACGTACTCCAATTGTGACCGTAATGGGTCACGTAGATCATGGTAAGACGTCGTTATTGGATTATATCCGTAAAGAAAATGTGATTGCAGGTGAGTCTGGTGGTATCACACAACATATTGGAGCTTATGGTGTGAAATTGGATAACGGACAAAAAATAGCATTTCTTGATACACCTGGTCACGAGGCCTTTACGGCAATGCGTGCTCGTGGTGCTCAAGTAACAGATATTGCAATTATTGTGATTGCGGCTGATGATGCCATTATGCCACAAACCAAAGAAGCTATTGCGCATGCCCAAGCGGCAGAGGTGCCAATTGTTTTTGCAATCAACAAAATTGATAAGCCTGGTGCTAATCCCGATAAAGTAAAAGAAGGATTGGCTAATATGAATCTATTGGTTGAAGATTGGGGTGGAAAAATCCAATCCCATGATATTTCAGCCAAGAATGGTACAGGCGTTAAGGAGTTATTGGAAAAGGTATTGCTTGAAGCCGAATTATTGGAATTGAAAGCTAATCCGAATAAAAGTGCTAATGGTACTGTTGTGGAGGCCTTTTTGGATAAAGGTAGAGGATATGTATCGACTATTTTAGTTCAAGCAGGAACTTTAAGAGTTGGTGATTACGTATTGGCAGGTAAGAACAGTGGTAAAGTGAAGGCTATGCACGATGAGCGTGGAAATGAGGTAAAAGCTGCTGGACCATCAACACCTGTTTCAATTTTAGGATTGGATGGTGCGCCACAAGCTGGTGATAAGTTCAATGTGTTTGAAGATGAACGTGAAGCGAAAACCATCGCTGCAAAACGTACACAATTACAGCGTAAGCAGTCAGTAAGAACGCAACGTCATATCACTTTAGATGAAATTGGAAGACGTATTGCGTTAGGTGACTTTAAAGAGCTGAATATTATCTTGAAAGGTGACGTGGATGGTTCTGTGGAAGCTCTAACAGATTCCTTCCAGAAATTATCTACTGATGAAATTCAAGTAAATATCATCCATAAAGGAGTTGGTGCCATTACTGAAAGTGATGTATTGTTGGCAACTGCTTCAGATGCTATTATTATTGGATTTAACGTGAGACCAATGGGTAATGCACGTCAAATAGCTGAACAGGAAGAAATAGATATTAGAACCTATTCTATTATTTATGATGCTATCAATGATCTTAAAGATGCTATGGAAGGCATGTTATCTCCTGAACTTAAGGAAGAGGTTACAGGTACTGCTGAAATTAGAGAGACCTTTAAGATTTCTAAGATTGGTACCATTGCTGGATGTATGGTGACTAGTGGTAAGATATACCGCAACTCTGGAATACGATTGATTCGAGATGGTGTTGTTATCCATACAGGAGAACTAGTGTCATTGAAGCGTTTCAAGGATGATGTTAAGGAAGTGTCTAAAGGATATGATTGCGGAATGCAACTTAAGAATTACAACGATATTCAAATCGATGATGTTCTTGAAGCCTTCCAAGAAGTAGAGGTAAAAAAGAAATTGAAATAAAAATTCATCAATAAAAAAAGGCGACCAACTTTGGTCGCCTTTTTTTATGCTATACAGTTACTTCTTGTCATTTTTGGGTTTAAAAATAAACGCATTGATATATTTTTTTTTGATCTTCAAAAGCGCTTTGTCGGCTTCTAATCGACTTCTAAAATTGCCCACCCAAATTTTAGTGTTTGGCGAATCATACTCCATGCTTACAGGCCATTCATAATAACTGTCTAAAAATGCCCTTTTGGCATTTTCTGCTCCAGAACGTGTTCCAGAATAAATTTGGATTTTAAACAAATTAACGGTTTCAATGTCTTTTTTGTATTCCAATAATTTGTCAATATCGCTATCCTGATCAATGGTTACGGTTCCATCTTGAGAATAGCTCAAAAATGAAAACAAAAACAATGTTAACATTGAAACAAAAACCTTTTTATTAATTCTGGCCATAACTTTAAATTTTATACAAAGAAAATGATTTTTTTTAAGAGCTAACCCATTCGCTATAAATAGACAACGATTTTAAGGTTTAAAATCTTATTTAGAATCTTTATAAATTAACTATTAACACTTCACTAACATTTCGCAAATCCACTTTAAGTGTTATTTTTGCGTGAGATTTTACAAACGTTTTTTTCAAATTCTTTGATGAAAAAATCATACCAAAGTTTAGAAGATAATTCAACTAACACTATGATACAGGTGATATACCGTAAACTAACATCAAATTTTCTCAATTTAGGGTTAGTTTTTTTACTCACGATTTCCACCTCACTTACTGCCCAAGAAGGTGATCCTGCAAAAGGTAAGACTATATTTAATACACAGTGTGCTGCATGTCACCAGTTAGATAGAAAAATGACTGGACCTGCGTTACGTAACGTGGAAGCGCGTCTTGCTGAGGAGCAAGGGTTAGATCGTGAATGGTTAAACAAATGGATTCGAAACAGTGCTGGGTTAATCGCTACTGGAGATGCTTACGCAAACCAGATTTTCAACGAGTACAACAAAACACCGATGACTCCTTTCCCGCAGTTGACAGATCAAGATATTTCAGATATTTTGGCCTATACAGCTCAACCAAAACCAGAGCCTGTTGAAGTTAACGGAGGTGGAGGCGAAGGCGGTTCACAGTCTGAAACAGGTATTTCAAATAAACTTATTTTAGGAGCTTTAGCAATTTTATTTGCCTTGTTGGGCATGGCCTTGATTTTGGTTCGTAGAACATTAAATCGTTTTGCAGAAGCAAAAGGCATTGATATTACACATGAAGACAAAACCGTTCCAATCTGGAAAGCATTTGTTCAGAACCAATTCTTAGTATTGGTGTCTGTTATCTTCCTGTTACTGGCAAGTGCTTATTTTGTGTACGGTTACTTATCTCAAATTGGAGTAGATCAAGGTTACGAACCTGTGCAGCCGATTCACTATTCTCATAGAATACACGCTGGAGACAATGGTATCGATTGTAAGTATTGCCACTCTTCGGCTAGAGTTAGTAAGCATTCAGGTATTCCATCATTGAACATCTGTATGAACTGCCATAAATCAATTTATCAAGTTGCAGAGGAAACGCAAGCAGAAGGGTTGAAAGAATATGGTATTGATTACAATGCTGAAATCAAGAAACTGTATGCGGCTGTAGGTTGGGATGATACAGAGCAAAAATATACTGGTGAAACAAAGCCTGTAAAATGGGTGCGAATTCATAATCTGCCTGACTTCGCATACTTTAATCACTCACAGCACGTATCTGTAGCTGGTGTTGAGTGCCAAACATGTCATGGACCTGTTGAGGAAATGGAAGTGATGTATCAATATTCACCACTAACCATGGGATGGTGTATCAATTGTCACAGAGAAACAGAAGTAAATGTTAAGGATAACGCTTACTATACGAAAATACATGAAGAGTTATCTAAAAAATATGGTGTAGAAAAGTTAACAGCTGCTCAAATGGGTGGTTTGGAATGCGGAAAGTGCCATTATTAAAAGTTTAATACGAAGTAATTCAATTATATCATATGTCATCAAACAAGAAATACTGGAAAAGTGTTGAAGAGCTGAACGATAACAGTTCTATTGTTGAGACGCTAAAGCAGAATGAATTTGTCAATGAGATTCCTACAGATGAATTTTTAGGTAATAAAACATCTCTAGAATCTTCTTCTACGACACGTCGTGACTTTCTTAAATATGTAGGGTTTAGTACTGCAGCTGCTTCCTTGGCAGCTTGTGAAGGACCAGTAATCAAATCGATACCATACGTTGTGCAACCTGAGGAAATCATTCCAGGTGTTGCCAACTACTATGCAACAACTATTGCTGATGGTTATGATTTCGCTAGTGTTTTGGTTAAGACCAGAGAAGGTCGCCCTATTAAAATTGAAAACAATGATTTAGCATCCACTAATGGAAGTGCCAATGCTAGAGTCAATGCTTCAGTTTTAGGTTTATATGATATTATGAGAGTAAAGTCTCCTATGAAAGGAGAGAATGCTATTTCTTGGTCAACATTTGATGTAGAAGTTGGTCAAGCTTTAAAAGATATTCAAGCTTCTGGAAAGCCAATCGTGTTGTTGACTCAGACTTATGCAAGTCCGTCAACTTCAAAACTAATTTCTGAATTCGCTAATAAATACGGAAATGTTCGTCATGTCATTTATGATGCTGTTTCTGAATCTGCTGCTTTAGATGCTTTTGAAGGGAAGTACGGAGAACGTGGCTTAGCTAATTATGACTTTTCAAAAGCAACAACTATTGTTTCTGTTGGAGCTGATTTCCTAGGAGATTGGCAAGGTGGCGGATTTGATTCTGGTTATGCTAAGGGACGTGTGCCTAAAAATGGCAAGATGTCTAGACATATTCAGTTTGAATCCAATATGTCATTATCAGGTGCCAATGCCGATAAGCGTGTGCCTTTAACTCCAAGTCAACAAAAACTTGCCTTGGCTAAATTGTATAGCTTAGTGGTTGGTGGTTCTGCCTCTGTAGAGTTACCAGAGCACATTAATCAAGCTGTTCAAAATGCAGCTAACGAATTAAAGAAAGCTGGAAGCAATGGTGTTTTGGTTACAGGTATTCAAGATGTTAATGCACAAACTGTAGCCTTAGCTATCAATGAATCTTTAAGCAGCAAGGCTTTTGATCCTAAGACGCCAATAAAAACAAGACAAGGTAATGCTAAATATGTATCGAGTTTAGTTGCCGATATGAAAGCTGGAAAAGTTGGTGCTATTCTTATGAATGGCGTGAACCCAATGTATACTTTGCCTAATGCAGCTGATTTTGCTGAAGGTTTAGAAAAAACAGACTTGTCTGTAAGCTTTACAATGAAGGCCGATGAAACATCTTCATTGTGTGATTACATTGCTGCTACACCTCACTACTTAGAATCTTGGGGAGATGTTGAAATGAAAAAAGGTCATTTCAGTGTGATGCAACCAACGATTCGTCCATTGTTTGATACAAGACAATTTCAAGATACCTTATTAAAGTGGACCGATAACGATAAAACCTATCGTGAATATATGAAAGAGGTTTGGGGTTCTTCTATTTTAGGGGCAAGCTCATTTAATAAGGCTGTTCAAGATGGTGTATATGTACCTGGAGTTTTTGGAAGTGGACCAAATGGATCTTCTTCTCAAACGGTTACAACATCTGAGTTGAAAGATAAGAAAGATAGAACCTTTGTTGGAGGTATTATTCATGATGTTGCCGTTGGTGTCGGACTTAAAGAGGAAGACAAAGACGAATACGTAACAACGACTACAACTACCTCAAGAAGTTCAAACAATACAGCTACTGCAACAGCAGTTTCAGCTGGAGCTGCTGCAAGAGCATTGGCGTCTTCAGCAAGTACTTCAGGAATGGAGTTGCAATTGTATGCTAAAACAGGAATGGGAGATGGTCAACAAGCCAATAACCCTTGGTTGCAAGAGTTTCCTGATCCAATAACTAGAACATCTTGGGATAACTATTTAACAGTATCTTCTGCTGATGCCGAATCTTTAGGATTGGTTAATGAGCACGAAGCTACTGGAGCTTTAAACGGAAGTTATGCCAATGTAACTGTTAATGGTGTCACGGTTAAGAATGTGCCAGTTATCATTCAACCAGGTCAAGCAAAAGGGTCTGTCGGACTTTCTTTTGGATATGGTAGAACAGCTGGATTAAAAGATGAAATGAAAACAGGTGTTAACGCCTACCCTTTATATCAAGACTTCAATAATGCACAAAGCGTGACCGTTGAAAAAGCCACTGGAATGCATGAGTTTGCTTGTGTTCAGTTGCAAAACACCTTGATGGGACGTGGCGATATCATAAGAGAAACAACACTTGAGATATTCAATACTAAAGATAAGAATTACTGGAATCCAATTCCAAAAGTGTCATTAAACCACGTTGAAACTCCTGTAACATCTCCAGAAGTTGATTTATGGGATGAATTCGATCGTTCGGTTGGACATCACTTTAACTTGTCTATCGATTTAAATGCCTGTACAGGATGTGGCGCATGTGTGATTGCATGTCATGCTGAAAACAACGTTCCTGTAGTTGGTAAGGAAGAAGTAAGACGCAGTAGAGATATGCACTGGTTGCGTATTGACAGATATTATTCTTCGGAAGATACCTTCAAAGAAGATAATGAGAAAAAAGATGGCTTCTCTGGTTTGTCAGGAGACAAAGGATCGCTTGGTGGATTTGGAGAATTAGAACATCCAGCGGATAATCCTCAAGTTGCGTTCCAGCCAGTTATGTGTCAGCACTGTAACCACGCACCTTGTGAAACCGTTTGTCCTGTGGCAGCAACATCACATGGTCGTCAAGGTCAAAACCATATGGCATACAACAGATGTGTTGGTACGAGATATTGCGCGAACAACTGTCCGTATAAAGTGAGACGATTCAACTGGTTCTTATATGCTCAAAATGATGAGTTCGATTACCACATGAATGATGATCTTGGTCGTATGGTGTTGAATCCAGATGTTGTGGTACGTTCTCGTGGTGTGATGGAAAAATGTTCAATGTGTATCCAAAAAACACAGAAAACAATTCTGGATGCTAAACGCGACGGAAGAGAAATTAAGGATGGAGAATTCCAAACAGCATGTTCTGCAGCTTGTAGTAGTGGCGCAATGGTATTTGGAGATATCAATGATAAAGAGAGTAAAGTTGCAAAACTTTTGAAAGATGATCGTATGTATCACTTACTGGAAAGTGTCGGTACTAAACCTAATGTTCAGTACCATGTTAAAGTGAGAAATACAACTGAAGCATAAAAATTAATTAAGAAACAATTATAACAGATTATGGCGTCTCATTACGAAGCACCTATTAGAAGACCCTTAGTTACCGGAGAGAAATCCTATCATGATGTATCGATTGATGTGGCCGCTCCAGTAGAAGGTAAAGCGAATAAATCGTGGTGGATTGTATTTTCAATTTCATTGGTAGCTTTCCTTTGGGGAATTGGGTGTATCATATACACGATATCAACAGGTATCGGAACTTGGGGTTTAAATAAAACCGTTGGTTGGGCTTGGGATATTACTAACTTCGTTTGGTGGGTTGGTATTGGTCACGCAGGAACTTTGATTTCTGCCGTACTTTTACTGTTCCGTCAAAAATGGAGAATGGCAATTAACCGTTCTGCAGAGGCAATGACAATTTTCTCTGTTGTTCAAGCAGGTCTTTTCCCAATTATTCACATGGGTCGTCCATGGTTAGGTTACTGGGTATTACCAATTCCAAACCAATTTGGTTCCCTTTGGGTAAACTTTAACTCACCATTACTTTGGGACGTATTTGCAATCTCAACGTATTTATCGGTGTCATTGGTGTTCTGGTGGACAGGTCTTTTGCCAGATTTCGCTATGATTCGTGATCGTGCTGTTAAGCCTTTCCAAAAGAAAATCTATTCCTTATTAAGTTTTGGATGGACTGGTAGAGCTAAAGATTGGCAACGTTTTGAAGAAGTATCATTAGTCCTTGCCGGTTTAGCGACACCTCTTGTACTTTCAGTACATACAATTGTATCCTTTGACTTCGCAACGTCTGTAATTCCTGGATGGCATACGACCATATTCCCTCCATACTTCGTTGCTGGAGCGATTTTCTCTGGATTCGCGATGGTAAATACTTTATTGATTATCATGCGTAAAGTATGTAACCTTGAAGATTATATCACAGTGCAACACATCGAATTGATGAACATTGTCATCATGATTACAGGTTCAATTGTTGGTGTGGCTTATATTACTGAATTATTTATTGCATGGTATTCTGGAGTTGAGTACGAACAGTATGCGTTCTTAAACAGAGCAACAGGTCCTTACGCTTGGGCATATTGGGCCATGATGACCTGTAACGTATTTTCTCCTCAGTTCATGTGGTTCAAAAAATTACGTACAAGTATCATGTTCTCATTCTTTATCTCTATTGTGGTAAACATCGGAATGTGGTTCGAGCGTTTTGTGATTATCGTTACCTCTTTGCATAGAGATTACCTGCCATCATCATGGACGATGTTCTCACCAACATTTGTTGACATTGGAATTTTCATCGGAACCATCGGATTCTTCTTTGTATTGTTCTTGTTATACTCTCGAACGTTCCCTGTGATTGCGCAAGCGGAAGTAAAGACAATTTTGAAATCATCTGGACAACGTTATAAGAATATAAGAGAACGAGGCGATAGTTTAGTTGGAACAGGTGCAGATGAAAGAACCTCAGTACATAAATTACCTAAGGAAACAGCTGAATCACATTTAACGGTTGACAATTCAGATAAAATCAATAGTTTGTTGTCAACAGTTGGGTCTTTTGATTCTAAAACTGAAACTGCCGATGATTTAAAGAAGATCAGTGGTGTAGGTCCAAAAATGGAAGAAGCGTTAAACAGTATTGGAATCTATACCTTCCAACAGGTAAGCAAGATGACCAAAAAAGAATACGATTTAATTGATGAGATCACAGGATTATTCCCAGGAAGAGCGGAACGTGATGATTGGTCTGGTCAAGCTAAAAAATTAATAAACAAATAGTACATGGAAGCTTCAAAAGTAATTCACGCTATTTACAATGATGATGATATTTTAATGGCTGCCGTTAAAAAGGTAAAAGCTGAAAAACATCACATTGAAGAAGTCTATACACCTTTTCCGGTTCACGGATTAGACAAAGCCATGGGATTGGCTCCAACACGAATTGCCATTACATCATTCTTATACGGATGTGTTGGTTTGACGGTTGCTATTGTGATGATGAATTTTATCATGATTCAAGATTGGCCGCAGAATATAGGTGGAAAACCTAGTTTCAGTTATTTGGAGAACATGCCAGCTTTCGTACCAATTATGTTTGAGCTTACGGTATTTTTTGCCGCTCACCTTATGGTGATTACATTCTATTTAAGAAGTAGAATGTGGCCTTTCAAAAATGCTGAAAATCCAGATCCTAGAACTACTGACGATCATTTCCTTATGGAAATACCAGTGCATGGAAATGAAAAGGAATTGACCAATTTACTTAGGGATACTGGAGCAGTGGAGATTAATTTAATTGATAAAGCACATTAATTTATTCAGATGAAAAGCATATTTAAAATAGCAATAGTATTAACGGTATTTGCAAGCATTATGTCTTGTAAAAAAGACTCAAGGCCTAATTACCAGTTTATGCCAAACATGTATGAGCCTGTTGGTTATGAAGCTTATGCCGAGTCTGATGCGTTTGCTAATGGTGTAGAAGCACAATTGCCAGCAGAAGGAACCATACCAAGAGGTGGACACCTGCCTTTTGAATATGAAAATACAACTGAAGGTTATGATTTGGCTAAGAGTTCTTTGATGAGTCCGTTAGATTCAACTCAAGTGGATTCTGAAAGAGGAAAGGAACTATATGATATCTATTGTGGGATTTGTCATGGAAACAAAGGTGACGGTCAAGGTAAATTAGTAAAGCGAGAGAAGATTTTAGGGGTTCCTAGTTATGCAGATGCAGGAAGAGCGATTACCGAAGGAAGCATTTACCACACTGTATATTATGGGAAAAATGCCATGGGATCATACGCTAATCAGTTAAATGAAGAAGAGCGTTGGCAAGTGGTAGATTACGTTTTAAATTTAAAAGCGGATCTAGAAAAATAACATAGATTAAGATTAGACACAGGATATGTACACATTTTCAAGTAAATTAAAAACAATCTCTATTGTACTTATTATTTTAGGTGCTCTTGGTGTTGGTTTCGGTTTTTGGGACTCCCATAAATATCAAACTGAAGAAGATGTAAAGGAATTATTGGCTAGTGAAAGCCATGGGCATGGAGAAGCTCATGCCACTACAGATCATGCAGCTGACATGCACCATGCAGAAGATGCACATCACGCTGAAGGAGATCATGCAGAGGAAGGTCATGAGATGAGCCATGAAGAACACGTGCTTCACCAAATTCATAACAGACCATGGGCTGCATTATATGTTGGTGCCTTTTTCTTCTTTATGATTGCACTTGGCGCTTTGGCATTTTATGCCATTCAATGGGCTGCGCAAGCAGGTTGGTCACCAGTATTGTTTAGGGTTATGGAAGGAATTACAGCTTACGTTTTACCTGGTGGACTTATCGTATTGGCAATAGCATTCTTTGCTGGAGACCACATTTTTATATGGATGGATCCAGATGTTGTTGCTCATGATGAATTAATTCAAGGGAAACAAGGTTGGCTGAATAAAACAGGATTCTTTATTAGGGGGTTGATCTTTTTAGGAGGTTGGGTTTTATACCGAACATTTGCTAGAAAATTCTCTATTGCTCAAGATCATGCTGAAGCTAACGATAAAAGAAACTTTAAAAAGACGTTTCGTATTTCAGCTGCCTTTCTTGTATTTTATATCTATACAGAATCAATGATGTCTTGGGACTGGATTATGAGTGTTGATCCACACTGGTTCTCAACCCTATTTGGATGGTATGTATTCGCTTCAATGTTTGTAAGTGGTATTACTGTTATTGCGCTAATGACCATTTATTTGAAATCAAAAGGTCATTTGGAATTTGTAAATGATAGTCATATCCATGATTTGGCAAAATTCATGTTTGGTATTAGTATTTTCTGGACCTATCTGTGGTTCTCACAATTTATGTTGATCTGGTACTCTAATATTCCTGAAGAGGTGACTTATTTTGTCTCAAGAATAAATGATTATAAATTGCCATTTTTTGGTATGCTGGTCATGAACTTTATCTTCCCATTATTGGTGTTGATGAACAGTGATTATAAACGTGTCAATTGGTTTGTAGTCATGGCTGGATTGGTCATTCTGTTTGGACATTACATTGATGTTTTCAATATGATTATGCCAGCAACGGTTGCAGATCGATGGTTTATTGGTCTTCCAGAAATTGGAGCTATATTATTGTTTGCAGGTTTGTTCTTGTTTGTCGTATTGAGTGCCTTAACAAAAGCACCTTTACTAGCAAAAGGAAATCCGTTTATTAAAGAAAGTGAACAATTTCATTATTAAATAAAATTAAATAAAGAAGAGAAACGACAATGACTGCTTTTTTAACACTTATAATTGTAATTTTTATTGCTGTTGCCATTTGGCAAATGGTTAAGATTTTTGACCTTGCACAAGTAGGCTCTTCTGGTAGTGGACAAGTTGCGACCGATAAAGACAATAAAATCAATGGCTATTTGATGATGGGATTCTTGGTGTTCATTTATGCCATTACTATAGTTTGCTTTTGGTACTTAGGTGATTTACCATTAATGTCAAATTCAGCTTCTGAACACGGATTGGAAATTGACAATTTGATGTGGATCTCCATGATCATCATTTTGATAGTTCAAACATTTACTCAATTCCTTTTGCATTATTTCGCATATAAATACAAAGGTGAAAAAGGGAAGAAGGCATTGTTTTATGCCGATAACAATACACTTGAAGCTATTTGGACATTCATTCCTGTAGTTGTTTTGGCAGGTTTGATTATTTACGGACTTTTCACTTGGACTAGCATTATGAATGTGGATGAGAGTGAAGATCCAATCGTCATCGAATTATATGCGCAACAGTTTAACTGGAAAGCACGTTATGCTGGTGAAGATAACACTTTAGGTATGGCTAATGTTCGTTTAATTGATATTGACAAAGCTAATATCTTAGGTGTTGACGAATCTGATCCTAATGCTAGTGATGATATCATAACTACTGAATTGCATTTGCCTGTAGGAAAGCCTGTATTGTTCAAAATGCGTTCCCAAGATGTATTGCACTCAGCTTATATGCCGCACTTTAGAGCACAAATGAACTGTGTGCCAGGTATGATTACGCAATTCGGTTTTACACCAACTGTAACAACAGCTGAGATGCGTCAAAACCAAGACATCAAAGATAAAGTTGCTCATATCAATGAATTGAGGTTAGAGCGTCAAGCTGAAATTGAAGCTATTGGACAAGATTTACAGTATGAGTTTGATTACTTACTGATATGTAATAAGATTTGTGGAAAATCGCATTACAATATGCAAATGAAAATTATTGTTGAAACCGAAGAAGAATATAAAGCTTGGCTTAGTGAACAAACAACGTTCGCAAATTCTTTGACCAAATAAAAAAATTAAAAGAAAAAGATTATGTCAGCACACGCAGATATTCACGCACACGACGATCACGGACATCATCATAAAGAGACTTTCGTGACTAAGTATATCTTTAGTCAGGACCATAAAATGATTGCCAAGCAATATTTAATTACTGGAGTAATCATTATGGGTATCATCGGGATTTTAATGTCTTTAATGATACGTATGCAAATTGCATGGCCAGGAGAACCTAATGTGGTCTTTGAGGCCTTGTTAGGGAAATGGGCTCCAGATGGTGTTATGGATGCCGATATTTATTTAGCATTAGTGACTATTCATGGTACATTGATGGTATTCTTTGTACTTACTGCTGGTCTTAGTGGTACTTTCAGTAACTTATTGATTCCACTACAGATTGGTGCTAGAGATATGGCATCAGGATTCTTGAACATGATTTCTTACTGGTTATTTTTCTTATCCTGTGTTATCATGATTTCATCATTCTTTGTTGAATTCGGTCCTGCAGCTGCTGGATGGACAATTTATCCTCCTTTAAGTGCGCTACCTATGGCACAACCAGGTTCTGGAATGGGTATGACATTATGGTTAGTGTCGATGGCTATTTTCATTGCATCTTCACTTTTAGGATCATTGAATTATATCGTTACTGTAATTAATTTACGAACAAAGGGAATGTCTATGACCAGACTTCCACTAACAATTTGGGCGTTTTTTGTGACGGCAATTATCGGTGTGATTTCATTTCCAGTATTATTGTCAGCAGCTTTACTGTTAATAATGGATAGAAGTTTTGGAACCTCATTCTTCTTGTCAGACATTTTCATTCAAGGTGAAGTGTTACACTATCAAGGTGGTTCGCCTGTATTGTACGAGCATTTATTTTGGTTCTTGGGTCACCCTGAAGTATACATTGTATTATTGCCTGCGCTAGGAATTACTTCTGAAATTATTGCAACGAACTCACGTAAACCAATATTTGGATATAGAGCGATGGTTATGTCAATCTTGGCTATTGCCTTCTTATCTACAATAGTTTGGGGACACCACATGTTCGTTTCAGGAATGAATCCATTTTTAGGATCTGTATTTACATTTACGACATTGTTGATTGCTATACCTTCTGCGGTTAAGGCCTTCAACTATATAACAACATTGTGGAAAGGAAACCTCCAAATGAACCCAGCAATGCTGTTTTCTATCGGATTGGTATCAACCTTTATCACTGGTGGATTAACAGGAATTATTCTTGGAGACAGTGCTCTTGATATTAATGTTCATGACACGTATTTCGTTGTGGCTCACTTCCACTTGGTAATGGGTATTTCTGCACTTTACGGTGTGTTCGCTGGAATCTATCATTGGTTCCCTAGAATGTTCGGTCGTATGATGAATAAAAATCTTGGTTACCTCCATTTTTGGGTCACTGCCATTAGTGCTTATGGTGTTTTCTTCCCAATGCATTTTATTGGAATGGCTGGACTACCAAGACGTTATTATACCAATTCTAATTTCCCGTTGTTTGATGATACAGCCAATGCTAATGTAGTGATTACTATCTTCGCTTTAATTGGTGGTGCTGTTCAACTTGTATTTTTATACAATTTCCTTAGTAGTATTTTCTACGGAAAGAAAGCAGAACAAAATCCATGGAAATCAAACACCTTAGAATGGACAGCTCCTGTAGAGCACATGCACGGAAATTGGCCAGGCGAGATTCCTCACGTATATCGTTGGGCTTATGACTATAGCAAACCAGGTCATGATGATGACTTTGTGCCTCAAAATGTTCCTATGAAAGAAGGAGAAGAGGAACTTCAACATTAAAAAAATTTGAAAGAATATTTAAAAAGCCTTCCGTTAATTTCGGAAGGCTTTTTTTGTGATAAAATTCGTTTTAGTATGTTTATATTTGTGTTATGAACGAAAATTTAGATCCTACGAATCAAAATTTTTCACCCGAAGAACTTGATGTCGAAAAAAAATTGAGACCATTATCTTTTGATGATTTTACGGGTCAAGACCAGGTTTTGGAAAATCTTCAGGTTTTTGTTCAAGCGGCTAATGGGAGAAGCGAAGCCTTAGATCATACATTGTTTCACGGACCTCCAGGATTAGGGAAAACGACCTTGGCGCATATATTGGCAAGCGAGTTGAATGTTGGCATCAAAGTGACTTCAGGACCAGTTCTGGATAAGCCTGGAGATCTTGCGGGACTTCTTACTAATTTAGATGAGCGCGATGTCTTGTTTATTGATGAAATTCATCGTCTGAGTCCTATAGTGGAAGAATATCTCTATTCAGCTATGGAAGATTACAAGATCGATATCATGATTGAGTCTGGTCCAAATGCTAGAACAGTTCAGATCAATTTAAATCCGTTTACATTGGTTGGTGCCACAACCAGATCAGGACTTCTCACATCACCTATGCGAGCGCGTTTCGGTATTCAAAGCCGACTTCAATATTACAACACCGAATTGTTGACCACTATAGTTCAACGTAGTGCCTCCATTTTAGATGTTCCTATTTCAATGGAAGCTGCTGTTGAAATCGCAGGACGAAGTCGAGGCACACCAAGAATTGCGAATGCCTTATTACGTCGTGTTCGTGATTTCGCTCAAATTAAAGGGAATGGAAGTATTGATATCAAAATTTCTAAATTCGCTTTAGAAGCTTTGAATGTAGATGCACACGGATTGGATGAGATGGATAATAAAATCCTATCCACGATCATTGAAAAGTTTAAAGGTGGTCCAGTCGGCATTACGACTTTAGCAACAGCAGTTAGTGAAAGTGCCGAAACCATTGAAGAAGTATATGAGCCCTTTTTGATTCAGCAAGGGTTTATTATGCGTACACCTAGAGGACGAGAAGTCACTGAGCAGGCGTATAGACATTTGGGAAAAATTAAAGGGCCTACGCAAGGCGATTTGTTTTAAATAGAGATATGAGTGATACAAAACACATTCCTGAAGTTCGGCTATCACAATTTTTAAAACATTCTCTACAAATTCTTAAAAACCCACTCCCATTCCATCATAAAAACTTTAAGAATAAAGGCGATATTTTTCAACTGAAAATCGGGTTAAAAAAGAAAGTGTATTTTTCCAGAGACGCTGCATTTGCAGAGTATGTCCTTCAGAAAAACCATAGGAATTATGTCAAGTCCAAAATACAAACCGAAGACTTGGTAAAATATGTTGGTAAAGGCTTACTGACCTCTGAAGGTGAACTTTGGAAGCAGCAACGAAAACTCATTCAGCCTGCATTTCATAAAAAACAACTGAGCCAACTTCTCGATACAATTCGACAAACCATTCTTTTGGAGTATAAACGAATTGAAGTAAAGAAATCAATAGATGTGTTTCCAATTCTGAACGATTTGGCCTTTCAAACAGTAGTACAATCTTTATTTAGTAGTGCCGCAAATCAACATGATATTGACCGATTGCAATTCATTACTGAAGCCAATCAAAAAATGCTGGTTAAAGAACTGCGTCAACCGTATTTAGGTTGGTGGTTCAATATGAGCGGAAAACTAGAGCATCATTTAAAATTAAGTCGTAAAGCTCGTGATATTTTAAAGCGAATTGTAAATCAGAGAAAAGATTCAAAACTTAGAAAAAATGATTTGCTCGATATGCTTTTGGATGCTCGATATGAAGATGGTAACGCTATGGATGAAGAGCAATTAATTGATGAAATATTAATACTGTTTGTCGCTGGTCATGAAACAACTTCAAATGCGTTGAGTTTTACCTTTCAATTATTGGCGCTACATCCTGAATGGCAAGAACGTATTTTTGAAGAAGCTTCTAACTTAAGAAAAGAAACCGATGATTTGATGACCTTGGTGACAGCATCTAAAGTTTGTCAGCAAGTTATTGAAGAGTCTATGCGATTGTATCCACCAGCCTACTTTATTGATCGTGTCAATGTGGAACCAGACACGTTTAACAGTTTTAGTTTCGAATCTGGAGTCAAACTCTTGTTTTCCATTTATGAAATCCATCGCCATCCAAAACTATGGAGTAATCCAAATCAATTTCAACCTGAGCGTTTTGATGAAGGCTCTCGGAAATTTTCTTCGCAATATTTTCCGTTTGGTGCTGGACCAAGAAAATGCATTGGTAATAATTTTGCTATGTTTGAAATGGTTATTGCCGTCACAGAACTAATATCGAAATATCAAATCAAACCTGATTTTGAAGCTATTGAAATACTGCCTTTAATTACTTTAAAGCCAAAAAACGCCTTTTTGACATTTGAACCTAGAGACTAGTGCTTAATAACAAATCTAAATACAGTCAACTAATAAAAACAGAAGCTAAACGACTTGGATTTTTATCCTGCGGAATAAGTAAAGCAGCGTTTCTTGAAGAAGAAGCACCACGATTGGAAGATTGGTTGAAGAAAAACATGCATGGAGAAATGCGTTATATGGAAAACCATTTCGATAAGCGGTTGGACCCTACAAAGCTCGTTGAGGATTCCAAAAGTGTGGTGTCGTTATTACTTAACTATTATCCATCAGAACTTCAAAATCCTGAAAGCTATAAATTGTCGAAGTACGCTTATGGTACCGATTACCACTTCGTGATAAAAGACAAACTCAAACAATTATTACATTTTATTCAGAAAGAAATAGGAGACGTTCATGGTCGTGCTTTTGTAGATTCAGCACCTGTATTGGATAAAGCTTGGGCTGCAAAATCTGGTTTGGGCTGGATTGGAAAACACAGTAATTTATTGACACAGCAAGTAGGTTCTTTTTACTTTATTGCTGAACTCATTATTGATTTGGAATTGGATTACGACCATGCAGTAACCGACCACTGTGGTACTTGTACAGCTTGCATTGATGCTTGCCCTACAGAAGCCATAACAGAACCTTATGTCGTTGATGGGAGTAAATGCATTTCCTATTTTACGATAGAGTTGAAAGAGCAAATTCCATCTGAGTTCAAGGGTCAGTTTGACGATTGGATGTTTGGTTGCGATGTGTGCCAAGATGTTTGTCCGTGGAACCGTTTCTCAAAACCTCACAGAGAACCACTTTTCAATCCACATCCTGAGTTATTATCCATGTCCAAAAAAGATTGGGAGGAGATTACCCAAGATGTGTTTAATGAACTTTTTAAAAAATCAGCCGTAAAACGCACTAAATTTTCAGGGCTTCAACGCAACATTGATTTTTTGAAAAAGGAGTAATCCATTTTTGATTTAATCCAATCTTGATTTGTTTATCAGCGCTAAAACGATCGCCAAAATGTAAATTATGAGGCCATAAATAGTAGTAATAGAACTTACTTTCAAACCGCCTGCCATTATTTGCTGACTTACTTGTCCCATTTGCTCAATGCCTTTAAAGGCACCATACAATCCGATGATTTGACCTAAGATTCCAAAAGAAAGTGCTAAAAGTCCGATGTCTTTTGTCCACTCTGGGAATTTCCAAAAACTAATAATAACGCCTAATAATAATAAGGTAAGAATGGTCATAAATAAGGTGCCACCTTCAAAAAATAAATCTAACATAATTTGTGTTTTAATGTTACTATTCAAATGTAGGTATTAATATATTTTGCTCAGTATGTAATAAACCTCTTTTGAGTTGTTGAATCCCTATTTAAAGCTAACGTATCGTACTACAGACGTCTTAATATACACATTTGTTCTATTTTTACGGTATGAATAAAAGACAACTATTGAATGCTCTGTATTGGATAGTGGCTTCACTTTTAATGGCCATTTTATTACAGGATTCACTTCCCTCATTTTGGAATGCATGGTTAATCGCTTTATTTTTATTACCCGCAGCTTTAATTGTCAAGTTTGGAATCGAAAAAACAAACACCCTTCCTCCAATTAAGAAAGGAATTCGATACTTTTTATTGGCAGTTCTTTCTTTATTCTGGGGTTATATAGCCATATTGATTGCCTATTGGTATATCTTGGAACTCAATTCAGCAACTGTTGAAAAAATCATAATCAATCCTTTTTTCATTTGGATCTTGATTGGCTTCTTTGTTTTACTTGAGCGCGTACTATTTAAAACATCCAAACCGGTTGAAAAAGAAACGGTTTCTATTTTCAGTAATAGAAAGAAAACCGTGATTCAAATTCAGCATTTGGCTTATATAGAAAGTAGAGGCGATTTCACTATTGCCATTTTAACGGATGGAACTACGTATAAAAATACGATCAAGATTTCTGAATGGTCCCAAAAACTGGATGGCTTTCTACGAATTCATAGAGCTTTCTTGGTGAACCCAAACATGGCTACATTAAGTGGTAACGAAATTATAATAGACTCTAACACCTCATTACCAATTTCGAGAACCTATAAAAGAATGGTCGAGGATTATTTTATGGAAACATGAATTGTTATTAATTGATCTTTTCTGCTATTGAAGATTCTCTAATTACCAAGTTTGTCGGTAGTTCCACAGTTTTAAATGTTACGGGAATTTTCTTTTTCTTTTGTTTTATTTCCTTATATAGAAGTTTGAAGGCAACTTTTCCCATTTCATAACCAGGTTGATCTATTGTACTTAAGGTTGGTGTAATTACGGAAGACATAAACCAATTACTAAAACCAACAATTTTTATATCATTAGGAATGGCAATCCCTTGTTTGTTGAATTCAGAAATGGCACCAATGGCCACTAAATCAGTGTTTATAAAAACACCATCGACATCCTTGTGATCTTTTAAAAGTTCTTTAGAAAAATGGACACCTTCTTCAAAGCTCATATCATTTAGTATATATACCAATGATGGGTCATAATTCATTCCGTGCTCAAGTAAGGCACTTTTATAGCCTAAAAATCTATCTATTGAATTTTGAGGTAAAAGAGGACCTCTGAAGTGTGCTATTTTTTTGCATCCTGACTCTATCAGGTGTTTTGTTGCATTATAAGCAGCTTTTCTGTCATTTATAATGACTTTTGAGCATTGAACGACTTTAGCAATTTTATCAAACAATACTAAGGGAGTTTCAGAAATTAAAATCTCATCTAAATGGTCAAAATGAATAGTCCCGTTGGCTAGAGACATTAAAATACCATCAACTCTTTTGTTTAGCAACAAGTCAATTTGTTTTTTTTCTAACTCATAAGATTCATTTGATTGTAGAATAATAACTAAATAACCTTTTTTTTCTGCTTGGGCAACAATTCCTTTTAAAACACTAGAAAAGAAATGGTGTACTACTTCGGGTATGATAATACCTATTGTTTTAGACTCGCTAGTTCTAAGGTTTACGGCAAAGGCATTAGGTTTGTAATTAAGAGTTTCGGCGGTTTCTCTAACTAAGCGTTTGGTTTTTTTGCTTACGTCTGGATAGTCTTTTAATGCTTTAGAGACAGTTGTGACCGATATCCCAAGGATTTCGGCTATATCTTTTAAAGTGATTGGTTTCATAAATGTTATTTATGAACATAAATTTAACAAATCGAAAACGTTTTCGCAAAATCGAAAACGTTTTCGATGCCAAATTCATAATTTTTTTTATCAATGAATATAAATTTGTCAAAAATAATCGCAATTTTTTTAACTAAACAACAATCACAATGAGATTAATAAAAAACAAATGGTCATTATTTATTATGCTAATGATGACCACCATGATTGTTTCTGCACAACATGCAATCAAGGGAAATGTAAAAGACTCAAACGGAATTCCCTTAGCAGGTGTTAACATTGTTTTAGAAGGTACAACACAGGGAGCAGTCACTGATTTTGATGGAAACTATAGTGTTGAAAATGTTGAAAGTGGGACTTTTAATGTTATAGCTAGCTACTTAGGCTTTAAAACGATAACTAAATCTGTTACTATTTCTAATAGCGATGTGACTTTAGATTTTGTATTGAGTGAAGATAGTGAGGCACTAGATGCAGTCATTGTTACTGGTGTAACAAATCCAAAATCTAGAATCGAATCTAGTGTTTCTGTTACAACGATGAGACCAACATTGATTAAGCAATCTGCACCAAGAACAACAGCTGAAATTTTTAGAACTATTCCAGGTATCCGATCTGAGTCCTCAGGTGGAGATGGTAACTCTAATATTGCAGTTAGAGGTGTGCCAGTTTCTTCAGGTGGTTCTAAATATGTACAACTTCAAGAAGACGGATTGCCAGTTCTTTTGTTTGGAGATATGTCATTTGCTACTGCAGATATTTTCACAAGATTTGACAATAACATAGGTAGAATTGAAGCGATTAGAGGAGGTTCTGCATCAACATTATCATCTAATGCTCCAGGAGCTATTATTAATATGATAAGCAAAACTGGAAAGAATCAAGGTGGTTCTGTTGGAACATCATTTGGTTTAGATTATAATTCATTTAGAACTGATTTTGATTATGGTGCACCTATAGGTAAAGACTTATATTTTCATATGGGTGGTTTTTATCGAGTAGGAGAAGGAATAAGAGAAACTGGTTTTACCGCAAATAATGGAGGTCAATTTAAAATCAACTTTACTAAAGAATTTGAGAAGGGTTATATTAGATTATATGGTAAATATTTAAATGACAGATCTGTCGCATATCTTCCTATGCCTATCAAGGTTACAGGTTCTAATGATAATCCAGATTGGAGTGATGCTCCTAATTTTGATGCTACACAAGGTTCGTTACACTCATCATATTTAACCCAAAATGTTGGTTTGGGTCCAGATGGTCAATTAAGACGTTCTAATGTTGCAGATGGAATGAATCCAGTATCAACTTCAATAGGCATCGAAGCCAATTTTGAATTAGTTGACGGATGGAAAATTAGAAACAATGGTAGATTTTCATTTAATAAGGGTCGTTTTGTTTCACCTTTCCCGGCAGAAGTTGCTACAGCATCATCTATTGCTGAGTCCTTCGGTACTGGTTCAACATTAACTTTTGCTAATGATGGTTCTAATGTTAATGCAAATGATCTTGTTGCTCGTATTCATATGTTCGATACTGAGCTAAACAATTTTAACAACTTCGTGAATGATTTGAGGTTAACAAAGTCTTTTGACAAAGTAGATGTAACCGTTGGTTACTTTAAAGCCATTCAAAATGTATCGATGTCTTGGTTGTGGAATTCATATTTACAAGAAGTTAACGATGATAATGCTAGACTTATTGATGTTCAGGATGCTTCAAGCAACCCACTAAGTACAAACGGACTTTATGCTTATGGAGTTCCATTTTGGGGGAACTGCTGTACAAGAAATTATGACACTCAGTATAATATCTCTGCGCCTTATGCTAATATCTCATTTGAAGCAAATGATAAATTGAATATTGATGCTAGTATTCGTCTAGATAAAGGTCAAGTTGATGGATCTTTTGCTGGAACAGTTCAAACAGCATATGATGTTAATAATGATGGCAGCATTTCTGTGCCTGAACAATCGGTTTCAGCTGTCGATACCGCAAATCCAACCGCAGTAGATTATGACTATGATTATATTTCTTATTCTTTTGGAGTTAACTATAAAATAAAAGACAATCAAGCAGTTTTTGGAAGATACAGTAGAGGTGGATCTGCTAAAGCTGACCGCATATTGTTTTCTGGTTTAGATTATCTAGATGGTGACAGGATAAATGCATTAGACTTCATAAACCAAGCTGAAATTGGTTATAAAAGAGGCTTTGAAAATGGATCGCTGTATGCCACATTCTTTTATGCTAAAACTTCAGAAGAAGGAGGTTTTGAAGCGACGTCTAATTCCATTATTGAAAATGATTATAGTTCATTAGGTGTTGAATTGGAAGGAACTTATAGAATAAATGATTTCTTCCTTAGAGGAGGAGTAACCTATACAAAGGCTAAAATAGATTCTGGTGATAATGATGGAAATACACCAAGACGACAGCCAGATTTCATTTATAACCTAATTCCTTCTTATAACTTTGGGGCTGAAAAACAAAATGCTTTTGGGTTAAGTTTTATAGGGCAAACAAAAGCATATGCCCAAGACAGTAATGAATTGATTATGCCTGGATTCGTTATCATTAATGGATTCTTTAATTACGGTATAACTAAAGACTTGAGTGCTAACCTAGCTTTAAATAACATTTTTGATTCATTGGGAATCACTGAATCAGAGGAAGGTTCAATTACAGAAGGACAAGTAAACTATGTGCGAGCACGTCCTGTCCCTGGAAGGTCAATTTCCCTGGGATTGAATTATAATTTTTAAGACTTTTTTTGAGTGAGTTAATTCTATATTTAAGTTAAATTGATTGATTGAGTTAAAAGAGTCAATGTTATTATATAATTATTGGCTCTTTTTTATCTTTAATAATTAGAACTTTAGACGAGATAATCATGGGTAAGGTAAAACCGCAATTGAGTTTTTGGCAAATTTTTAATATGAATGTCGGCTTCCTAGGAATCCAATTCAGTTTTGGATTGCAACAAACAGCTGTCAATCCGATTTTCTCATTTTTAGGTGCTGCTCATGATGACTTACCACTACTTAATCTCGCTGGTCCTGTAACTGGATTAATTGTACAGCCAATTATTGGGGCTATTTCTGATAAAACATGGTCTCCAAAATGGGGAAGACGTAAACCATTCTTCTTAATAGGTGCTATTATAGGAAGTTTCTGCTTGTTTGCTTTTCCATATAGTCCTTCGTTGTGGTTTGCAGTAGGGCTATTATGGATTTTAGATGTTGGAAATAATATGGCTATGGAACCTTACAGAGCTTTTGTTGGTGACAAGTTGCCTAAAAAACAATTGAGTTTTGGTTATCAAATGCAAAGTTTATTTGTCGGTGCAGGAATTGTTTTGGCCAATGCTTCAATATTTTTATTCCAAGATTGGTTTGGCGGTCAAGAAACCATGAATGGAACGGCAAAAGTTATTCCTACATGGCTTTATTACTCTTTTTTCATTGGAGCGATACTTTCTGTAAGTACTATTCTATGGTCCGTTTTAAAAACACCTGAAATACCACCTGAAGTTGAAGAGTTAAAAGAAATAAGCAAGCACAAAGCATTGCCTTTTATCGACCGCATAAAAATGCCTTTGGTTGAAATTTTAACTGCTGTAAAAGACATGCCTAAATTTATGTGGCAATTATCAGGCGTATATTTGTTTCAATGGTATGCTTTGTTTGTTTACTGGCAGTTTATATCACCAATGTTTGAGGAGAGTTTAGGGTTTGATAAATCCCAAGCATTGAGCCAGGCTGCTAAAATGAATACGACTTATAATATTTCAACCATTGTTTTTGCTTTAGCACTTGTACCTTTAGCAATGAAATGGGGTGGTAAACGTGTGTATGTTGCAAGTTTGTTTCTAACAGCTATCGCTATGTTGTTAATACCAAACATTCAAGATGCCAACCTTGTAATATTGCCTATGATTTTATTTGGTATTGGTTGGGCTGCCATAATGGGAATTCCTTACGCCATGGTATCAAAAATTGTCCCTCAAGAAAGGCGTGGCGTGTACATGGGAATTTTAAATATGATGATTGTAATACCAATGGGAATTCAAACTTTGACTTTTGGACCAATTGTAAAACATCTCCTTAATAATAGTGCTGTTAATGCAATTCTATTTGGAGGCGGTTGTTTTGTAGTTGCATCAGTATTGGCATTACGACTAAAAAAAGTAGACTGATTTTGTCCGTTTTTAAGTTTGGAGGAAATAGTAAAAATTCAAATGATATAATTTTTGTTTTGGAAAACAAGAAAAGAGATATAGATATTTTATGTATAGGAGAAGTCCTGATTGATTTTATTGGTCATCAAACTGAAGTAACAATTGATGATACAAGAGATTATCATAGGTATTTAGGAGGTTCTCCCACAAATGTAGCAATGAATTCGTCAAGATTGGGATTAAATTCATATATGGTTGCTACTGTCGGTGATGATGGTTTTGGTACCTATATTCATAAACGTTTTTCTGAAGTTGGAGTAAATACGTCATTGGTGAAAACAACTCTTAATGATCCTACTAGTGTGATTTTTGTTTCGAGATCTGATTCTACACCGGATTTCTTGCCGTTTAGAGCCGCTGATTTTCAAATCTCTCCTGAACAAGTTCCAACAGAGATCCTCTATCGTACAAAAATATTCCACACAACTTGTTTTGCTTTAAGTAAAAATCCGGCTCAAACCACCATCCTTAAGAAGGCAGAAGAAGCATTTAATCTAGGTTGTAAGTTAAGCATCGATCTCAATTATTCAGAAAAAATGTGGGCAAATAAAACGGAAGCCAATAAAATTATCGCTTCGTATTGCGAATTAAATCCGTTACTGAAGATTAGTGAAGATGATATGTTTCGTTTTTTTAATAAAACACTCAATCATCATGAAATTTTTAATTATTTCCATAAGCTGGGTGTTGAAACTATTTGTTTAACACTTGGTAGCAAAGGTGTTAAGTTGGCTCGAAAAGAAAAAACTACAATCAAGTTGCCAGCAATCAAAATCGATAATGTCATGGACGCCACTGGTGCTGGTGATGCATTTTGGTCAGGTTTTCTGTTTGCTTACGTTCAAAATAAACCTATTGAAGATTGTTTGCAAATAGCTTTAAAGTTAGCTGCCCTTAAACTACAGAATGTTGGTAGATTACCAGATAATATAAATATTCTTTCCAAATTATTGTGAATTCTTTCCAAAACATGTTTTATAGAGAAACCTCAGAAACAAAATTGAACGTTAATGGTGTTATGCTCAATGCATATCCTGATAGTGTTGGCACACGCTTGATAGATATTATTGAGCTTCTGAAACGCCCAGAGTTTAAAGATGTATTTTCCTTATTCTACATCTTACCCACGTTCTTCAATAGTGATTTGGATAGAGGTTTTTCAATTATAGATTATGATCTAAATAAGTCATTGGTATCTACTTCAGATTTAGAAGACTTAAAAGAACTAGGCATTAAGCTGAAATTTGATATTGTCCTTAATCACCTATCTGTCGCTTCACCTCAATTTCAAGATTTATTGGTTCATGGAAATGATTCCAAATACAAAGATTTTTTTATTAATTGGAATAGCTTTTGGGAAGGGAATGGAAAAGTCAATGATAATGGAATAATTATTCCTGATAAAGTTCATCTTGATAAATTGTTTATGCGAAAATCAGGATTGCCTATACTGAACGTCCCTTTTCCTGATGGAACACTCCAACCATATTGGAATACCTTTTATCAAAAAATCAATTATAATCTCATTGATATTCAAGATTTAAAACGAATCACTTCTCTTACGCAAGAAGAAAAATCAAATATCTGTGATGCTGTTAACGATAACATTATTAAAGGCAAAAATCCTTATGAAGCAAATTTCAATTGTACTGAAGTTGTAGCAACTGAAGTCAAGTGTGTAATAGCCAACAAAGCCAATATCTTGGGTCAAATGGATGTTAATGCACAATCTGAATTGGTTTGGGAGTTTTATGAAGATACCTTGTCTAAATTAAAAAATTATGGTTGTTCGATTGTACGTTTAGATGCATTTGCATACTTGCATAAAGCTGTTGGGAAAGCTAATTTTTTCAATACACCTGGAACTTGGGAATATTTAAAACGAATTAAATCCATTGCTAAAAAAAATAACTTAACACTTCTGCCTGAGATTCATGCAGAACATGGCCTAGGGCTTCACAAAGAAGTTTCAAATGAAGGATATCATATTTATGATTTTTTTCTTCCAGGTCTTATCATCCATACTTTAGAAGAACAATCTTGTAATGTTTTGTTGAGATGGATTGATGAAATTTTATTAAATAAGTATAAAACCATCAATATGCTAGGTTGTCACGATGGGATTCCTGTTTTAGATTTAAAAGGTAAAGAAACAAATGGAATTTATCATGATGGACTTTTAGAGGATGATGATATTGAAAGTATAATGAACATTATTCTTGAACGAGGTGGCAGAGTTAAAAACATCTATGATTCAGAAGGCAACAAAATTTCATATTATCAAATTAATGCAACATACTTTAGTGCTTTAGGTGAAAATGAGCAAAAGTTGTTATTGGCAAGAGCCATTCAGTTATTTATGCCTGGTATTCCGCAAATTTGGTATTTAGATCTGTTTGCAGGAACCAATGATTATGATGCTGTTGAAAAAGCAGGTCAAGGCGGTCACAAAGAAATAAATCGCACGACACTAAGTGTTGAAGATGTAAATGATAGACTTAAAACAGAAGTTGTAAGCTGTCAATTAAAAATGATTCGATTTAGAAATACTTTTATAGCATTTAATGGCAACTTAGAAGTTATTAAAAAAAATGATAAGCATTTTAGTTTAAAATGGGTAAATAAGAATCATTGGGCTGAATTAAAAGTCGGCTTGGACACTTTACAATTTTCAATAGCTTACAGCGACGGTGATAACGATAAAACACTTCAGTTTTAATTCTATGGATTATTTAATTACTTAAACGTAAACCCAGTAGAAAACTTAAACACAAAGTTGTCGCTAGATTTTGGCAAGTTATGATATCCATAGCGGTAGAAACCTCCTACACCAAAACTAAAATAGCCCATATTCATCATCGGAAATTTTAATAAGTTTCGCAATTCAAGTCCAGTTTCCAAGAATAATTCTTGTTTTGTAGAAAACCTGATGTTCTGATGATGTTCTGGATGCGCCAAATCGCCAATACCTATGTTGTTGTGTAAAACAATTTCAGGAGTAAAATAGCCTTTGTTATTAAAAAGCGTTCCAAAGTTATGTTCGGTAAAAAGGTGTACATAGCGATCTGATAAAAATTCATAAGGTTGAACGGTTTGAAAATAGTTGTTGAATACATAAGGCAATCCATCATCAAAACTACCCTCACCTGTGAATAATTGTCCGTAAGGCACTGACGAATCGATATAGCCAGCATCGATTCTATAACTCATTTTACCTAAGCCTTTTATCCTGAAACTATCGTCCATGGTAAATTGGATTTTATTATAGCTAAAATCACTCCCAAAAAGATTAGAAAAACCTCTGGTATAATTGAGATTGAAAACAGGGTCATCACTGTCTAGCCTGAATACTGAATTAAACATATTGGTCAGCTTTTCATTGACAAAATAGCGCAATCCGATATGAAGTTCGGTAGTGTTGTATTGAGTTACAACTCCAGAGCCATTATTATATTGGTAATTGTAAAGCGGTGTTGTTTTCGCTCTAGTAATTCCAACGCTCCAATCAATATTTCGGAATAATTTCATATCAGTTTTAAAATCAAAACTTTCAATTTTGTCCATTCGCTCAGCAATAAGATTTCTGAAATTAAATAAAGTAAGGGATCGGTCTGAAAATGGACGTCCAACTTCCTTTAAATTATTTTCATAGGAAAAGGTAAGGGAAATGTCTTTTTTACTTGGTACATCATATTCTATACTCCCTCCATATTTCCATTCGGAATCTTTAAAACCATAACCTGCAAATCCACCTAAGGAAACATTTTCAAATAGGTCATCATTGGTATATAGACCTAATCCAAGCCTTAAGTTTTCATGCTTGTTTACAATCAAGGATTTGGAAATATCAATATCTACATATTTTAACGGAATTTTACCCTTGCTCAAGTCTGCTGAAAGTGTTGCTATTTTGTCAAAATTTAATTTATCACCAATACTGTCAATGATTTTATAGGTTTGGGTCTCCTTTATGCTCAAGGTGTCACGTCTGGCAGATTTCCAGAAAATGGAATCCTTTTGCGTGGCTTTTTTTTGAACACCTAACGGAAGTACAGAAAAGTCCTTTTTATCCAGTAAAGGATTTAGGTCAATATCCGATAAATAACTTTTTCCAACATATCTAAATACCCCAAAACTTTCTTTGAAGGTTCCAGAGTCATCGCCTATATCAATTTGAAAGTTCAACTGTTCTGGAAACCATTGTGTTTCTTCTAAATAGTTGTATTTTTGTTGAATGGCAACTGTAATACGTCCCGAATTATATGTGGTTGCATCAACACTTTGTACCGCATAGGTATTCGAGTTGATATATACCAATCCCTTTAAACCTTCAAAATTTCTATTGGCATTGGGTTCAAATGAAATGGCAAAAATGGTATCCTTACCTCTTAAGTATTCATCCTCAATTTTGAATTTGTATTTCTTGGTACTTCCTTTTGAAATCGGATTCAGGTAATCGGTTTCAAATAAGTTGATGTATTCCTCATAAAAAGAAAACGGTTGCAAAGCGTTGGCAAGTACAGCAAATTGAGGAGATTTGAAGCCTGATGATCGGGTTGCAATGATACTGTCCTCTGAAAATCCAGGTTTCATGTGTTTATGCTTAGCAACGGTTTCAGTAATGAAGAGGTACGATTTATCAAAGAACTCTCCAATTTCATTTAACGTATCTTCCTTTACTTCTATGCCTTCTGTGTCGATAAAGATCTTGTCGTATGAGGTATAAGTGAAGGCATTTAAGCGTTCAGGATTGTTGATGTCTTTGTTTTTAACAGCATTTCTAATGATGCGATGCGCAGGGTTTTCATTTGAATTGATCACCACTTCATCCAAAGCACTGATTTTTTGTTGTAGACGAATCACATTTGTTTTAAGATCGTTTATGTTCAGTGTTTGCGATTCATAACCTATATAGCTAATGGTGATTTTTTTGACATCTGATGGAATTTTAAATAAACCATCAATATCACTTATGGTACCACTGTAAACATCATCGTTGAAAATAATATTTGCAAAGGCAACAGGTGTATTGTCAGACTGGTCAACGATTTTGAAAGTTTTGCTGTTTTGCGAAAAACTAAGAAAAGAGAGAAGGAAAATGAGAAAAGATAGTTTCATAATTAATTGACGGTTTATTATCTAGACGCTTATTTTAAAATAATGGTTGCCTGAATGACAAAAAATGTAAATTATTTATTGGAAATTACTTTAAACTCGATGTTAGATTTTAAGCATGGCTTTGCATTAAAACCGTTACATTTGTATCAAATATTATTGAAATTAAACTATTGATCTAACAAGCCATTTCATGAGCAAACAAAGTAAACGAAGAGCAGCCTTACTATATCACGCCAAGCCAAAACCAGGAAAAATACAAGTGGTGCCTACAAAAAAGTACGCTACCCAACGTGATTTGTCTTTAGCTTATTCTCCTGGAGTAGCTGAGCCATGCTTAGAAATTGAAAAGGATAAGAACAATGCTTATAAATATACAGCCAAAGGTAATTTGGTTGCTGTAATTTCTAATGGAACAGCTGTATTGGGATTAGGTAATATTGGTCCTGAAGCTTCTAAACCGGTTATGGAAGGTAAAGGCTTGCTTTTTAAAATTTTTGCAGATATAGATGTTTTTGATATTGAAGTAGATACAGAAGATGTTGAAGAGTTTATTCAAACGGTTAAGAACATTGCTCCAACATTTGGAGGCATCAATCTTGAGGATATCAAAGCACCTGAAGCTTTTGAAATTGAAAGACGACTTAAGGAAGAACTGGATATACCAGTTATGCATGACGATCAGCATGGTACTGCAATTATATCTGCAGCGGCTTTGTTGAATGCTTTGGAAATAGCTGAAAAAAACATCGAAGAGGTTAAAATAGTAGTTAGTGGTGCAGGAGCAGCGGCCATTTCATGTTCGCGACTCTATCAATCATGTGGTGCTAAGCAAGAAAATATGGTCATGTTAGACAGTAAAGGTGTGATTCGTAAAGATCGGGAAAACCTTACCTCACAAAAAGCAGAGTTTGCTACCTCCAGAAATATTGATACGCTTGATGAAGCTATGAAAGAAGCCGATGTGTTTATCGGATTATCAATGGCTGATATCGTGACGCCTGAAATGTTGAAAACAATGGCTAAAAATCCTATTGTTTTTGCCATGGCAAATCCAGACCCTGAGATTTCCTATCAATTAGCGATTGATACTAGAGATGATATCATTATGGCCACAGGACGAAGCGATCATCCAAATCAGGTGAATAATGTCCTCGGATTTCCATTTATTTTTAGAGGAGCTTTAGACGTTAGAGCAACGAAAATAAATGAAGAGATGAAAATGGCTGCAGTGAAAGCTTTAGCCGAATTGGCAAAGGAACCGGTTCCAGAGCAAGTGAATATTGCTTATGGAGAAACAAAATTGACTTTTGGTAGAGATTACATCATTCCGAAGCCTTTTGATCCGAGACTTATTTCTACCGTTCCTCTAGCAGTTGCAAAAGCGGCTATGGAAAGTGGTGCAAGCAAGGAGCCTATAGAAAATTGGCAGAAATATGAAGAAGAACTATTAGAACGCTCAGGTTCTGACAATAAAATTGTGAGATTACTTCACAATCGTGCAAAATTAAACCCGAAACGTGTTGTGTTTGCTGAAGCTGATCACTTAGATGTCCTCAAAGCTGCCCAGTTTGTCTATGATGAAGGTATTGCCATTCCTATATTGCTAGGAAGACGAGATACCATTTTAAAGCTTATGGAAGAAATCGAGTTTGAAGCTGACCTTAGTATTATCGATCCCAAATCTGATGAAGAACTCGAACATAAGAACTACTATGCTAAAGTATTTTGGAAAAAGCAAAAACGTAAAGGCATTACATTATATGCAGCTGAACAATTGATGCGAGAACGCAACTATTTTGCGGCAATGATGATTAATGAAGGTGATGCTGATGCCTTGGTTACTGGTTTTTCTAGAAGCTACCCTTCAGTAGTGAAGCCTATGCTTCAGTTGATTGGTTTGGCGCCTGGAGCAACTCGAATAGCAACAACAAATGTCATGATGACGCAACGCGGACCAATGTTCTTAAGTGATACGTCAATTAATATCAATCCATCAGCAAATGATTTAAAACGCATTGCCCAAATGACGGCCAAAGTGGTGAAGATGTTTGGTATGGAACCGGTTATGGCCATGATTTCCTACTCAAACTTTGGGTCTTCAAAAGACCAAACAGCGACCAAAGTTCGTGAAGCTGTAGATTACCTTCATAGGCGTCATCCTGACTTATCTGTAGATGGAGAATTGCAAACCGATTTTGCTCTAAATAGCGAAATGCTACAAGATATTTTTCCATTTTCTAAATTGGCTGGAAAAAAGGTTAACACACTTATTTTTCCTAATCTTGAATCGGCTAATATTACCTATAAGTTACTTAAGGAATTGAATAAAGCAGATTCTATTGGACCAATTATGATGGGCATGAGAAAACCAGTTCATATTCTTCAATTAGATGCTAGTGTAGAAGAGATTATCAATATGACGGCCATTGCAGTAATTGACGCTCAGCAGAAGGAAAAAATCGAAATAGAACGCCTTAAACATTAGCAAATAAGCACCTTTGAAATGTAAATAATTTTATTACATTTGGGTTTTGAACCAAAGCTATTAAATGATTACGCATATTCAGGGGAGATTAGTTGAAAAAAACCCAACAGATGTTGTTATAGATTGCAATGGCGTTGGCTATCTATTAAATATCTCCTTACATACGTTTTCACAAATTCCTGACGAAGAAAGCCTTAAACTTTTTGCATACCTCATTGTACGAGAAGATTCGCATACCTTATACGGATTTTCATCTGTAGCTGAACGTGAAATTTTTAAACTTCTCATCTCGGTTAATGGAATTGGTGCCAGTACAGCAAGAACCATGTTGTCTTCCATTACACCACAGCAAGTTAAGGAAGCCATAGCCCATGAAGATGTAGCGTTGATTCAATCTATTAAAGGAATCGGTGCAAAGACGGCAGCAAGAGTTATTTTAGATTTAAAAGACAAGGTACTTAAGGTTTATGATTTAGATGAAAATGAAGTTTCTGTTAATAAAAACAATACGAATAAAGATGAAGCGTTATCAGCTTTAGAAGTTCTCGGATTTTCAAAAAAACAATCCGAACGTGTTCTTGACAAATTATTGTCTGAACAACCAGATGCTAATGTAGAAACCCTTATAAAGGATGCATTAAAAAAATTATAAATTTGAGCTCAACAACTAACTATACTTTACTTATATCTTTACGACGTATTTTCCTGCTACCGATGATGGTTTTGGTCAGTTTTATTACCAATGCCCAACAAAACCCTTCAAGTCAAGATAGTACAAAAACAGGATTTGCATTAGGAAGTATGTCCATGCCTAATCCTCAAAGCATCGTTTCAAAGTACACTTACGACCCTGTCACAGATCGTTATATCTACACTGAAAAAGTAGGCGAGTTCAATATCAATTACCCAATTATCTTAACACCAGCTGAATATCAAAGACTTGTGTTGTTAGAACAGCAAAAGTTATATTACAAACAGAAAATTGATGCGGCTGACGGTAAAAAAGAGGGTACTGAAGAGGAACAGAAAAACTTGTTGCCTGAATTCTACATTAACTCAGGCTTTTTTGAAACACTCTTTGGGGGCAATACCATAGAAGTCATTCCCCAAGGTTCTGTGGAAATGGACTTAGGCGTGTTGTTTACGAAGCAAGATAATCCTACATTTTCACCAAGAAACCGAAGCAATTTCACATTTGATTTTGATCAACGTATCAGTTTGAGTTTGCTAGGTAAAGTGGGAACGCGTTTACAGGTTACAGCAAATTACGATACGGAGTCCACTTTCGATTTTCAAAATTTGGTAAAGTTAGAATACACGCCTACAGAAGATGATATTGTTAGGAAAATAGAAGTTGGTAACGTAGCAATGCCGTTAAACAGTTCGTTGATTACAGGAGCTCAAAGTCTTTTTGGTGTTAAAACTGAATTACAATTCGGCAAAACAAGAGTTACTGCTATTTTTTCTGAACAACGATCGCAGTCACAATCTGTAGTTGCTCAAGGAGGTGGAACTTTAGAGGAATTTGAGTTTTTTGTTAGGGATTACGATGAAAACAGACACTACTTTCTATCACAATACTTTAGAAATAACTATGATGAAGCCATGCTTCGTTATCCGTTTATAAATAACAATATTCAAATAACTAGAATCGAGGTTTGGGTAACAAATAGGAGCAATCAAACAGATAATGTTAGAAACATTGCTGCGTTTCAAGATTTAGGGGAGTCTGATGTCATAGGTTTAGACAATGCACCTCCTGGATTTGTGAATGTAGGCGCTAACCAACCACCAGACAACTCAAATAATGATTTTGATCCAACAAATATTGCGGGTCCTGGTTCTCTTTTGTCACCATTGGTTAGAGATATTACTACGGTGGAACAAGGGATTTTGGTTCCAGCGAATGAAGGGTTTGATTTTGGTAAACTTGAAAATGCGAGAAAGCTTATTCAAGGATCAGATTATCAAGTGCAAAATCAATTGGGATACATTTCCTTGAACCAAAGACTTCTGAACGATGAGATCTTAGCCGTGGCATTTCAATATACTATTGGTGGTGAAGTGTATCAAGTAGGTGAATTTGCCAATGATGGAATCAATTCTATTGCAACCAATAGTGATGATGACCAAGATGGAATTCCAAATGATGCCGATGTTGATGTCAATGGTGATGGTACTCCAGATAATGGAACCGATACAGATGGTGATGGTATTAATGATAATGCCGATGCTGATGTTAATGGCGATGGTGTCGTCGATAACGGAACAGATACCAACGCTGATGGGATTAATGATAGCTTTATTGTTGCTGAAGGCTCCACCCAAAGTCTCGTATTGAAAATGTTGAAAAGTCCAATCACAAATGTAGAAGAACCAATTTGGGACTTGATGATGAAGAACATTTATGACACTGGAGCATTTCAACTAGAGCAAGAAGATTTTAGATTAAACATTTTTTATACAGAAGCATCGCCTTTAAACTATATTTCTCCAGTTAGGGATGCTAATGGTAACATTTTGGAGTCTTTCCCTGCATTTGATAACAATACGCCTTTTGATAACACTGATGATGGAGAAATTGTTGATACGCCTTTGATTCGACTATTTCATTTAGACCGATTAAACTTCAATAACGATCCGCAAGCAGGAGGTGACGGATTTTTTGATTATGTGCCAGGCATGACTGTCATTCCTCAAAATGGAAAGATCGTTTTTACTAAGGTTGAGCCTTTTGGACGTTACTTATTTGATGTACTTGATAATGATGGGAACCCAAATAACAATGCTATAGATTACGAACAAGAAACCTATACCAACCTTAACCAAGAGAAATACGTTTACGATATTCTCTATAAGTCTACTAAAATTGCTGCTTTAGACGAAGCTGAAAAGAACAAATTTCAAATAAAGGGTCGATACAAATCTTCTGGTGGTGATGGAATTCCATTAGGAGCATTTAATGTTCCAAGGGGTTCAGTCGTCGTAACCGCTGGAGGACGAACTTTAGTAGAAGGTGTTGATTACACGGTTAACTATCAAATTGGTCGTGTTCAAATTTTAGATGAAGCCTTAAAAGCATCCAATATTCCAATCAATGTTTCTGTCGAAAACAATGCTATTTTTGGTCAACAAACTCGACGATTTACAGGTGTTAATGTCGAACATCAATTCAATGAAAATTTTGTATTGGGAGCTACCTTATTAAACTTGAATGAACGTCCAATTACCCAAAAAGCCAATTACAATACAGAGCCCATCAACAATACCATCTTTGGGTTTAATGGAAATTATTCAACGGAAGTCCCATTCCTAACCCGTTTGGTGAATAAGCTGCCTAATGTTGATACTGATGTGCCATCTAATGTTTCCGTTCGTGGTGAATTCGCTTATTTGAAACCAGGAGCTCCAAAAGGAACAGACTTCAATAATGAAGCGACAGCTTATGTTGACGATTTTGAAGGGACTCAAGGTGCTATCGATTTATTATCGCCTTTATCTTGGTTCTTATCCAGTAGACCAAGACAATTGGGTAGATCTTATCCAGGTTTTGGTGGTGAGGATGAAAACGGTATTCAAAATGGTTTCGATAGAGCGTTTTTGAACTGGTATACTATTGATCCGATTTTCTACAGTAATCAACGTCCAGGAGGTATTACTGATGACGACGTGTCTAATTTATATACCAGACGTGTTTTTATTGATGAGGTATTTCCAGAAATTGATATAGCTCAAGGACAACAAACGGTTATCAATACATTGGATTTAGCATATTATCCAACAGAACGTGGACCATATAACTATGATCCCTCTGCTACCAACGGTGTTCTTAACGCCAATAACAGTTGGGCTGGGATTACCAGACAAATTACATCAACCGATTTTGAACAGGCCAATGTAGAGTATATTGATTTTTGGGTTCAAGATCCTTTTTTAGATGATATTGCGCCAGCTAATGGAGGGAAATTATTTATCAACCTAGGAAATATTTCTGAGGATGTTCTAAAGGATGGAAAAAAACAATATGAGAATGGTTTACCTGAAAGCGGTAATATCAGCGATTTGGTTCCAACAAGTTATAACACTGTCGTACCTCGAAATCAATCGTTGATCTATACGTTTTCAACGTCTGGACAAGAGCGAACAAATCAAGATGTTGGTTATGATGGTTATGACGATAACGAAGAGGCCACATTAATTCCTAATGGAGCTGCATTTGGACCTGACCCTTCAAATGATAATTATACCTACTACCTCAATACAGACGGAGATATTTTCGAACGCTATAAACGCTATAACGGACTTCAAGGAAACTCTCCAGATGTCTTTACCGACACCAATAGAGGATCGACCGCACAACCTGATGTTGAAGATATCAATAGAGATAACACCATGAATACTATTGATAGTTATTTTCAATATGAAATTGATGTAACACCTACATCTCTTAATATCAATAACCCTCAGATTAACGATATTAAAACAAGAGATGTACTGCTTCCTAATGGTCAAACAAGAGAAGTTAAATGGTACCAGTTTAGAATTCCAATCTCTGACCCAACCGAGGCGATTGGAGGTATAACTGATATTCGTTCAGTTCGTTTTGTTAGAATGTACTTAACAGGCTTTACACAACCAAGAGTCTTGCGTTTTGCAACATTAGACTTGGTTAGAAGTGATTGGAGACGTTATACTTTAAGCCTTGATGAAGAACCAAACAATGATAACGACAATACCGATCTTAATGTAGGTGTCGTAGGTCTTCAACAAAATGATGGAAACTATGTGTTGCCTCCTGGAGTTCAGTTAGAGCAGCTCAACAACAATAACAATATCATTAGACAAAATGAGCAGTCATTACAAGTTGAGGTTTGTGAACTGGAGCCAAGAGATTCAAGAGGTGTGTTCAAAAATATCTCTGTCGATATGCGTCAGTACAATAAACTGCGTATGTTCATTCACGCTGAAGAAGGTGAAACAGGTAGTTTAAGTGATGGCGATTTGGTTGGTTTTATAAGAATGGGTAACGATTTTACACAAAACTATTATCAAATTGAAGTGCCTCTTCAAGTATCTTCTGGATCAGTATCTCCTGAAAGTGTTTGGCCAGAAGTCAATGAAATTAACATTGAACTTAAAGCTTTAGAACAAATAAAGTCTTTGGGTATTACTAATGGAACTTTAGCTAATGAAGACCCAACGTTTTATAACTTGGTTGATGGTGAACTTGTTGAAGTAAACGAGTTTGATCCGCATACAATTGGTCAACAGCGTCTTGCTATTAAGGGTAATCCTAACTTTGGAGATATTAGGGTTTTAATGGTAGGATTGAAAAATCCAGATAATAATGGAATGAATGCCTGTGGAGAGGTTTGGTTTAATGAATTGCGTCTTTCCGATTTGGACAATGAAGGTGGTTGGGCTGCAGTAGCTGCTTTGGATGCTAATTTTGCAGACTTTGCAGACATTAGTGCTACAGGTAGAAAAAGTACGATTGGATTTGGTTCCGTAGAACAAAGACCTAATGAACGAAGCCGAGAAGATGTACAACAATACGATGTAGTAACCAATATGAATTTAGGGCAATTACTGCCTAAAAAATGGGGTATTCAAATTCCTTTTAATTATGGTATCGGAGAAGAGGTCATCACTCCAGAATACGATGAGTTTTATCGTGATATTAAACTTGAAACCCAACTGGAAAACACCAATAATCGAGACTCAATTTTAAATGTCAACGAAAGCTATACCAAAAGGCAAAGCATTAACTTCATTGGTGTTAGAAAGAATAGAACTACAGATAAAACACCTCGATTCTATGATGTGGAAAATCTAACCTTTAATTATTCTTATAACAAAACTGAGCATCGCGATTTTGAGATCGAGAATTCTTTGGACCAAAATGTGAGAGCAGGTGTTAACTACAACTATAGTTTCCAACCAATGAATATTGAGCCGTTTAAAAAGAACGACTCTCTATTTAGAGGCAAATACTGGAAAATCTTAAAAGATTTCAATTTCAATCCAATCCCAACCAGCTTTTCCGTTAATACAGATATCATCAGGCAGTTTAATAAACAGAAGTTTAGAGAAGTTGATCTAACAGGTGATAATATCGGGTTACAGGAATTGTTCAGAAGAAATTATAATTTCAACCTTCAATATGTTATAAATTACAACCTGACAAAGGCTTTGAGCTTAAACTTTACTGCCTCTAATCAGAATATTGTAAGGAACTATTTTATTAATGATGTTATAAATGGAAGACAAGATCCGAGTCTCGATGTTTGGGATGGCTTCTTTGATCTAGGGGATCCTAATATTCAAAACCAGCAGCTTCAGATAAACTATGAGATTCCGTTGTACAAAATTCCAACTTTAAGTTTCCTGAGAGCTACCTATTCATACACAGGAGATTTCCAATGGCAAAAGGGTTCTGACCTAAATCAAAATTTGGAGATACGAGATGTTGATAACCCAGATATCATCAGAAGTTATAATCTTGGTAATTCAATTCAAAATGCCAATACCCATAACATCAATTCCACATTAAACATGGAAAACCTTTACAAGTACGTCGGACTTGTAAAAAAACGAGTACCAACTGGTTCAAGAGCTACAACAAATAAAAGTGCAGTTCCTAGAGGTCTAGAAAAGGAAAAAGGTAAAGAAGAAAGTAAAAACAAAGAAGATGGGAACACTAACGATGTTGCTCAAAAACCAAAGTCTAAATCAGGTGCTGGAACAAAGATTTTAAATGGTGCCATCGACTTATTGACGAGTGTCAAACGAATACAAATCAACTATTCTGAAAACAATGGAACCTTCCTGCCAGGATACCTTCCTACACCAGGATTTTTAGGAACATTAAAGCCAACTTTAGGCTTTACATTTGGAAGCCAGCAAAACATTAGGGATTTAGCCGCCAGAAATGGGTGGTTGACAGTATTTCCAGATTTTAACCAGCAGTATACTGAAGTTACAACTCGTATTTTGGATGTTTCCGCTAATCTTGAACCAATCAATGATTTAAAGATTGACATTACTGGTAACAGAACTTATTCTGAAAACCTTACTCAAAACTTTAATACCACTGATATTAATGGTGATGGCTTAAGTGATACTTATAATGAATTGCTTACAAACTCTTTTGGTAACTTTAGTATTTCAACGGCACTTATTAAAACTGCTTTCCAAAAAAGTGATGAAACACAATCGCAAGCCTTTGACGACTTTAGAGCTAACAGAATAATCGTAGCAAACCGTTTGGCACGAGATTTTTACGGTACTGAAAACTTTGCTCGTGATGGTGAAGGCTTCCCGTTAGGATTTGGTAAAAATAATCAAGCGGTTTTATTACCAGCATTCCTAGCGGCTTATAGAGGTAGAAGTGCAGATAAAATTGGCTTGTCGGCATTTAAAGACATTCCGATTCCAAATTGGCAAATAAAGTACACCGGATTTATGAAGATGAAATGGTTTAAGAAAAACTTCAAGCGTTTTTCAATTACCCATGGTTACCGTTCTGGCTATACGATCAACCAATTCAGAACCAATCTTGATTTGCCTCCTGGAGTATTGCAACCAGGTGTAACATATGAGAACCAAGATCCAGAAGTTCTGGACCAATCAGGAAACTATAAAAATGCAACAGTCTTCAGTAATATTAACTTAGAAGAACAATTTAGTCCATTGTTTAGGTTAGACTTTGAGATGAAAAATTCTGTCAAAATTCTTGCTGAGATGAAGAAAGATAGAATTTTGTCCTTGAGTTTTGATAACAACCTGCTTACTGAAATCCAAGGAAAGGAATATATACTCGGACTGGGATATCGTATTAAGGATGTGAGGATTCGATCTAAATTAGCTGGACCACGACAAATCATAAAAAGTGACTTGAATATGAAAGCCGATGTGTCTGTTCGAAACAATAAAACGATTATCAGAAACCTAGATATTGATAACAATCAGATCACTCAAGGTCAAACTATTTGGGGAGCTAAGTTTGCAGCAGATTACGCCTTTACTAAAAATTTAACGGCCATTTTCTATTTTGACTATACTTTTTCAGAATATGAAATCTCGACAGCTTTTCCACAAACGACCATACGTACAGGGTTTACATTAAGATATAATTTTGGTAATTAACACTAGGTTTTAAACCAAAACAATTATTTTTGTCAGTAATAATATATTAACGATTCTAATGAATATACCATCAGATTTAAAGTACACTAAAGACCACGAATGGGTTAAGATTGAAGGCGATACTGCTATCGTAGGCATTACAGATTTTGCTCAAGGCGAATTGGGAGATATTGTTTATGTGGAAGTAGAAACAGTTGATGAAGTCCTTGATGCTGAAGAGATCTTTGGAACAGTCGAAGCTGTGAAGACCGTTTCAGATTTGTTTTTACCGCTTTCAGGAGAAATAATTGAATTCAATGAATCTCTTGAGGACGAGCCTGAAAAAGTAAATTCCGATCCTTATGGTGATGGCTGGATGATTAAAATTAAATATTCTGATGCGTCAGAAATTGATAGCTTGTTATCCGCTGAAGATTATAAAGCCATTGTAGGTGCTTAAGCGCTGGGCATTACCAATTTTACTTACATACGTTGTTGCTCTAACCATAGGGAGCTTAAGTCAGGTGTCTTCTGTACCAGATTTAGGATCGTCATTTGATGATAAAATCTATCATTTTTTGGCCTATGCTATATTGACGTTCCTAATCTTTAATTTTTTGAGGAGTACATCGTTAAAAGCACCTTTGTTTAGTGCTGCATTAGTTTCGGTTGTTTATGGCATTATTATTGAGGTATTACAATCAGTATTGACAGATTTCAGAACACCAGATTACTTAGATGTTATTGCCAATACCATAGGTACTGTAATAATGTACATCAGTGTACTCTTTGCAGGCAAAGGAAAGTTAAAATAAATAACGGTTTGTTTTTTTAGCATATTTTTGGTTAAATTAGCAATCCTATAAAACCTGAATAGAAATGGAATCAAAAAAGAATACAAAATTGGAGCCTAAAAAGCATCATAAGTCGGATGTAAGTAGAAATGCATCCCTTTATTTTGCAGTAGGTTTGGCCTTGATGATGACATTGACTTATCTTACTATTAACTATAAGTCTTACGATAAGTCTAATATCGATATAGGCCAGCTAAATGTTGATGATGAACTAGAAGAAGAAATTCCAATTACACAACAAGAGATTATCCCACCACCTCCACCACCTCCACCACCTGTAGTTCCTGAGGAAATTGAGATTGTAGAGGATGAGAAAGAGGTTGAGGAAACTGTTATCGAGTCTACTGAAACAGATCAAGAAGAAGAAATTGTTGAGGTTGAAGAGGTCGAAGTAGAAGAAGTAGAAGAAGACATAGAAGTTCCATTTGCGGTTATTGAGAATGTACCGGTTTTCCCAGGATGCGAAAAGGAAAAGACTAATAATGCCAAGAAGCAATGTATGTCTGAAAAGATTGCAAAGTTTGTGAACAGAAAGTTTAATACCGAGCTTGCCTCAGACTTAGGGCTTTCAGGGAAACAACGTATAAGTGTGATTTTCAAGATTGATAAAACAGGTAATATTACAAATGTTCGTGCAAGAGCTCCACATCCTGGTTTAGAGAAAGAAGCTAAACGGGTTATTAACTTATTACCTAAAATGCAACCTGGAAAGCAAAGAGGTAAGGCTGTAACAGTACCTTATTCTTTACCAATCTTATTCCAAGTTCAAGACTAGATATTCAGTTTTAGCTATATATTCAAAATCCCATCTAAATTTTTAGATGGGATTTTTACTTTGGTATGCTTATTGTGATTTTTTCAAAATATTAACATTAACATTCTAGTATTATGAAAAATTTAAAGAAAAAGCATGATATTGCTGGTCAGAGCAATAAAAACATGCAAAAATCACAAAAGCATGATGCAAATTTACAAAAAAACTCTACGTTGTATTTTCAAATTGGTTTAATTCTTTGCCTTCTAGGAACCTATGGCATCTTTGAAATGGAGTTTGAAACCAAAGTCATTAAAATTGAAGATATGGTTGACAATGATGATTTTATTGATATTGATGTCAAGAATTACATTGTTGAAGCTAAACCACAAGTCCAAAAGCAAGTTAAAAAGCAATCCCAAAAAATAGTTAGCAAAGCTCCTATGGTTGTAAAGAATAATGTTGCTATTGTGCCAACAAAAGTTGATATCGCCACTCCAAAAGTGGTGTCAGAACCGTTTACAATCAACACTACTATTGAAAATAAAACGGATAATACACCATCAATTGATCAGCCTTTAACTTTGATTGCTGTAGAACGGGTTCCTATTTATCCAGGTTGTGAAAGTGCTGAGAGCAATAGCGAACGTTTAAAATGCATGTCGCAAAAATTGGCCAAACTCATCCAAAGAAAATTCAATACAGATTTAGCGGCTGATTATGGACTTTCAGGTTTACAGAAAATAGATGTACAATTCAGGATTGATAAAAATGGCCGTATTTCAGATATTAAAACCAGAGCGCCACTTAAGCCATTGGAAGATGAAGCAGAACGAGTCGTGGGTAAAATTCCGCAAATGACACCTGGTATGCAGAGAAATCAGCCAGTTTCGGTAATATATAATTTGCCTATTAAATTTAAAGTGCAGTAATATTGATTAAATAGATACTTAAACCGTTATCGTTAGATAGCGGTTTTCTTGTTTCAATTGGTTTGGCAATGGTTTCCGCTTTTGAAAAAAATAGTATCTTTCCAGCATCAAAATAAGATTACATATTTATGAGGAATTGTTGCTTTATCATGTTTGTTTTATGGTTGGGGTTATTGAATGCACAAACTCTTGAAGTCTATGAAAAATCGCCTGTTTTTCCAGAATGTGAATCGCAGCCGATAGAGCAACTTAAAGTTTGTTTTAACAATAAACTAAACACCTTTATTTTCAACAATTTCAAAACACCTGAAATAGTTAATGAAGAATCGTATAAAGGCGATGTCAAAATACTTTTTGAAGTCGATAAAGAGGGAAACATCAATTTACTTTATGTCGATGCAGTATATGATGAGCTAAAAGATGAAACAAAGCGGGTTTTTGATACTTTGCCTAAAGTGATTCCTGGCACTTACAATGGTAAGCCAACCTATTTTCAGTATTCCCTAACGGTGAAAATTCCTTTGGTAAATCCTGAAGAATTGTCAACAGGAACCAAATCGTTACCAGACGTTAAGGAGGTCAAAGATTTGAATGCGCTTGTAAGTAATGAATACGATAGTGTTAGTAATGACATCAGAACCTACGAAAAATTAGAATATAAAAGTCAGTTAAACATTCCGTTCACACATAATTATTATGCGCGATTTGACCAACAAATGAATGGTTTGGGCACTAATAGCCATACAGCCGCGAAACCATTTATGTTTCAGGAAGTGGCTAGATATTACGATTTTGAGTCAGAAAAGGAAGCCTTGGTTAAAGGTTCTGACGAATGGTGGAGCAGAAAAATATGGGATGAACATCTGGTCGCTATCCAAGGAAAGGATTACTGGTTTACCGTTGACCCTATTTTTGATTTGCAAGTAGGAAAAGACACGGAAGCAGATTTTAGCACGACCTATAATAACACAAGAGGGTTATTCTTACAGGCTGGACTCGGCAAAAAATTTAATTTTTCAGCATCGGTTTATGAAAGTCAAGGAAGGTTTGCGCATTACTTTAACCAATATGCCGAAAGCCTGAAAGCTTCAGGTTCAGATCCAGCAATCATTCCTGGACGAGGTATCGCAAAACGATTTAAGAAGGATTCTTATGATTATCCTGTAGCAGAAGCTTATTTGTCATATACGCCTGCAGACTTTTTGAATATACAATTTGGTCATGGCAAGAATTTTATTGGTGATGGGTACCGTTCATTGTTGCAGAGCGATGTGTCAAGCCCTTATCCGTTTTTAAAATTGAACACTAACTTTTGGAAAATCAAGTACACAAATACTTGGATGTGGTTAAGAGATGTCAGACCTGAAGTTACTGAAGATGGTGCCTTCCTAACCAAGTATATGGCCAATCATTATTTGAGTTGGAATGTTTCCAAACGACTCAATGTAGGTCTTTTTGAATCGGTTATGTGGATTGACTCAAATGATAGAGGATTTGATATCAACTATCTCAATCCAGTCATTTTTTATAGAGCTATTGAATTTGCTACTGGTCCAGAAGCAGGTAATGCCATAATTGGATTATCTGCTAAATACAAATGGAATAATAAGGTTAATTTATACGGACAATTTATTCTGGATGAATTCTCTTTGGGAGATATCACTGGAGGAAACAAAAGCTGGAAAAACAAATATGGATATCAGTTAGGAGTGAAATATTTTGATGCCTTTAAAGTGAGAAATTTAACACTTCAGATAGAGTATAACAGAGTACGTCCTTATACTTATTCCCATAATTCAACTATTTTAAATTATGCACATAATAATCAGCCAATGGCCCATCTTTGGGGAGCAAACTTTAGTGAAGCAATCTTAATAGGAAGATACACTTATAAGCGTTGGTATGGTGATGCAAAGTTCATTTTTGGAAAACGTGGATTCGATTTTAATGAAGGGAATGACTTTGCCAATTATGGAGGTGATATTTACAGAACTGAAAATGATCGTGTTGCCGACACAGGAATAACCGTTGGTCAAGGGAATACAACCCAAGTGTTTCAAGCTGATTTACAAGCAGGCTATATTGTCAATCCAGTAAGTAACTTAAGACTCTTTACAAACTTTACCTACAGGAATTATAACCCAGAAGCAGAAACAGCTTCAACCATTAATAATAATACGGTTTGGTTCAACGTAGGTTTGAGAACCGACTTGTTCAATTGGTATAATGATTTCTAATTATTAATTACTCACTAATAGCATTGCTCAAAACGTTTTTTCAGAGTATCTTTGCGCACGCATTAAAAACAACTTCTTTTGAGTTCTGCAAAAACTTCAATTCATAAGCCTTCAATGATTTCCGACTTTAAGGAAATCACCAAGATAAGACTTTCTGTAAGTGTTGTGTTTTCTGCTCTTGCAGGTTACTTATTAGGAGCAGTTGAGGTTGATATTTACACTTTGATTTTACTGGCATTAGGTGGTTATTTCATGGTTGGCGCTTCAAACGCTTACAATCAAATTATTGAAAAAGATCTGGATGCTTTAATGGACAGAACCAAAAACCGTCCTGTTCCAGCTAAACGAATGTCGGTTCAAACAGCATTTATTATTGCGACCCTTTTTACTATTTTAGGGATTGGCACACTGTATGTCATTAACCCTAAAACCGCTATGTATGGTGCCATTTCTATTTTCTTGTATACCTGTGTTTATACGCCTTTAAAAACAAAAACGCCTTTGGCAGTATTTGTTGGTGCAATTCCAGGTGCTATTCCATTTATGTTAGGTTGGGTTGCTGCTCGAAATGATTTTGGTATTGAACCGGGAACCTTATTTGCCTTACAGTTCTTTTGGCAGTTTCCTCATTTTTGGGCGATTGGGTGGTTTTTGTTTGAAGACTATCAAAAAGGAGGGTTTTATATGTTACCAACTGGAAAACGGGATAAAGGAACAGCTGTTCAAACCATCATGTACACTATTTGGACAATCTTAATTTCAATCGTGCCTGTTTTTGGAGTTACTGGCGATTTAAAATTATCAATCGTAGCAGCAATTATTGTGTTCTTACTCGGATTAGTAATGTTGTATTATGCATTTGAATTATTTAAAAAGCGAACGGCTAAAGCAGCTAAGCAGTTAATGCTTTCAAGTGTTTCTTATATCACGCTTTTGCAGATTGTTTATGTCGTCGATAAATTTGTAAGATAATATGGATTTAACTGAAGGAACTTTCAAAGAAAAAAATGATAGAGCTAAACGCATGATGCTTTGGTTCGGAATCATATCACTTATCATGTCGTTTGCTGGGTTTACAAGTGCTGTTTTGGTAAGTAGAAATCGTGAAGATTGGTTGAGTGATATAGAAATGCCAAATGCATTTTTGATAAGCTGTGTATTGATAATCATCAGTAGTCTGACATTCATTTTTGCTAAACGTGCCTTAAAAGAAAATAATAGGAGTCTCACAACACTCTTGTTAATAGCAACCTTTGTGCTTGGAGTGGCATTTATTATAAGTCAGTTTTTAGGTTTTGGAGAGATTATTTCTTCAGGATACAATTTTACAGGTCCAACCAGTAATGTGACCATTAGCTTTATTTATGTCATTGCGTTTGTTCATATATTACATGTAATTGCTGGACTGATTTCGATTTTGGTCGTAATTTATAATCATTTTAAACAAAAATATAATGCCACAGAAATGTTAGGGATGAACCTTTCAGCAACATTTTGGCATTTTATAGATATACTGTGGATATTCTTGTTTTTGTTTTTGAAATTTCTGATATAAAAACAAGGTGTTTTTTGGTGTAAAAATTCGATATCTAAGCTAGCAGGCATCATTGATTTCAATTTTTAGAAGTGGATGTTTTTTTAGATTGATAAAATGATTATTTTTGTGCAACTTTTAATAACTAATCGCTTTTTATGGATACTACAGTAGCAAATACTGGAACAGAAGGCAAAACTTGGGGAGGTGGTAACCAACCTTTGAAAGCCAGTTATGGTAAGATGATGATGTGGTTCTTTATCGTTTCTGATGCCTTAACCTTCTCTGGATTTTTAGCAGCTTACGGATTTTCAAGATTTAAATTTATTGGCTCATGGCCAATAGCCGATGAAGTATTTACGCACGTTCCATTTTTTCATGGAAACTACCCAATGATTTATGTGGCGTTTATGACATTCATCCTTATCATGTCTTCTGTAACTATGGTGTTAGCTGTAGATGCTGGACATCACATGAACAAAGCTAAAGTAACCTTTTACATGTTTCTAACCATTATTGGTGGTTTGATCTTTGTTGGTTCTCAAGCTTGGGAATGGGGAACGTTCATTAAAGGTGACTATGGAGCGGTACAGACAAATGGCGGAAATATTCTTCAGTTTGTAGATACCGAAGGGCATCGTGTGGCGATAAGCGATATTGCAATTGCCAATCCAGATTCACGTGTACAACATCAAGATAAGAACGGACTTTGGTTTGTGAATGAAGGAACTTTGCCGTCTTACACAGTTGATGAAGTTTATAAAGGATTAGAAGCTAATCCAAATGTGTTGGTAAGAACACAAATGCTTACCGAAGAAGGAGAAAAAACAGTCTTATCTAGAGAAGAATCCTTAAAGCAATTAAAAGAAAACGGAAAGATTGTTGTGGAAGGAGCGAACCTTCATGTCAATGAATACGGCACATCATTATTTGCTGATTTCTTTTTCTTTATAACAGGTTTCCACGGATTCCACGTATTTTCAGGAGTTGTTATCAATATCATCATATTCTTCAATGTAATTTTAGGAACCTACGAACGAAGAGGAAGTTATGAAATGGTTGAAAAAGTAGGTTTGTATTGGCACTTTGTCGATTTGGTTTGGGTTTTCGTATTTACATTCTTCTACCTAGTTTAATTTCGGATAATAGTATTAAAAATGGCACACGCACATAAATTAGAAATATTAAGAGGCTTAATTAAGTTCAAATCAAATACTCAAAAAATTTGGGGTGTACTTATTTTGTTATCAATCGTTACAGCTGTTGAAGTTATTTTGGGTATTTACAAACCTGAATCCTTAATGGTTAAAGTCATTGGAATGAAACTTCTTAACTGGATATTCATCATACTCACAATAGTTAAGGCTTATTACATTACTTGGGACTTTATGCACATGAGAGACGAAACCAAAGCGCTTAGACGTATGGTTGTGTGGACTGCTGTTTTCCTTATTTGTTACTTGGTTTTTATCCTTTTACAAGAAGGAGGCTATATTGAAGGAGTCTATTCTGAAGGATTTGTGAAAAGAGATTTTTAGATAAGATGTTATAATACATATAAAGTATTCAAAAAGGCGGTTTTTTAGACCGTCTTTTTTTATTTTTGCATGACGAAATCAAAGCCTATTGACCATGAAAAGAATGCCATTGAAAACTGCTGTTGTTTTAGGTGTTTTGTTTTTTTTGCCAGTTATATTTCTTTTGTTTTTGTATCCTTCAACTCATAATTATAATCCGTTGGATGTTGTTAAAAAGGATATAAAAGAGCTGCAGTTTTTCAAAAATGATGCTGACGAAAATATTCAATTGAAAGACCATATTACTGTTTTGGGTTTTTTGGGACACAATCCAGATGAGCACTTTATTGCGGCTTCAAATCTAAAAGAATTGGTCTATGATAAATTCAAGGGGTTTAAGAAATTTCAAATTGTCATTGTATTGCCCAAAGGTTCCGAAGGAAAGGCTGAAATACTTCAAAAGGAACTCATTACCTATGAAGATATGAGGTTTTGGCATTATGTATTTGGAGAACCAAATGATATAAGACAGGTGTTTGAAAGCCTTAAATCTGAAGAAACACTAGATAGCAACCTATTTACAGATCATGTGTTCATTGTTGACAAAGATTTGGCACAACGTGGTCGCATTGATGATAGGGATAAGAAAGAGATTGAAGGTAATGAAGCCGTTTACCCTTTGTATTCGTATGATTGTATTGAAGTTGCAGAAATCAAGAATAAAATGAGTGATGATCTCAGGATTCTGTTTACTGAATACCGTCAAAAACGTAAAGGCAAATTTGATTCTTCAGATAGACGAGCTGAAGAGATAAATTCTAATGATTAAAAGAAATGAGCACTAAAAAAAACAATTATTCATACATAGGAATTGCTTTTATCATTCTGGTCTTTGGTATCATTTTCGTTCCAAAGATTATTGATAGAATAAAGGGAAATGATATTACACGTTCCGAAAGTAGAAGCAAGGATCTCACAAATAATTCTGAAGGTTATACATCCGATTTAATGTATATGAATATTAATGGTGCTCCTAAAAAAGTTCCAGAGTTCTCTTTTATTGACCAAAACGGAAACACCATCACCAACAAGGATTATGAAGGTAAAGTTTACGTTGTAGAATTTTTCTTTACGAAATGTCCAACAATCTGTCCGAGGATGAATCGAAATTTAGTACAGATTCAAAATACGTTTTTAGATTTTGAGGATTTTGGTGTGGCATCATTTACAATTGACCCAGAAAATGACACACAAGAAACTTTAAAAGCCTATGCCGACAATTATGGCATTACAAATCCTAATTGGCATTTAATGACAGGAGATCAAGATACCATTTATGAATTGGCTAATATTGGATTTAATATTTATGCTGGAGAAAACCCAGAAGTTGAAGGTGGTTTTGAGCATTCTGGCAATTTTGCGTTAATTGATAAACACGGCTTTATGCGCTCTAGACAAGACAATTTTGGCAATCCTAAAATTTTCTATAAAGGAATTATTAGTGAAGATGAAAAAGTTGATGAAGATGGAGAAACGGAAGAGATAAGTATGTTAAAAGAAGATATTGCGAAACTATTAAAGGAAGATTAATAAGAAATGAATACAACTAAAAATATAACAGACGGGAAAAAATATAACAAATGGATTGTCATTTTATCTGTGGCAATACCTGTAGTGGTTGCAATCCTATTCGGTATCAAAATACCTAATGTGGAACCGCTTACCTTTTTGCCTCCAATTTATGCTACCATTAATGCGGTTACTGCTATGGTGTTGTTAATTGCTTTGTGGGCTATTAAAAGTAAGAAAGTGAAGCTTCATGAAAACCTAATGAAGTTTGCCATTGCCCTATCAGTGGCTTTTTTAGCAATGTACGTAGCTTACCATATGACGAGTGAATCTACTAAATTTGGTGGTGAAGGTGCCATCAAGTATGTCTATTACTTTGTTTTGATTTCTCATATTTTATTATCAATAACAGTTATTCCTTTCGTTCTGATTACCTATGTAAGAGCCATCACAAACAATTTCGAATTGCATAAAAAGATTGCTAAAATTACGTTTCCAATTTGGTTGTATGTGGCCATTACTGGAGTTGTTGTATATCTTATGATTTCACCATACTACATATCTTAAATATTGTCAATAATTAATAATCAATTTAGCATGATAAGAAAAAAGTACATTTATATTATTTTATTCTTTTTTACAACTTTATCATTTAGTCAAGAATCTAAAAGTTTGGATTACTTCAAACTATTAAATCTAAATATTTCTGAGTTACAAGATTACATGCTCAACATAAACTTTGAATTTTTCAAGACAGATGAAGATGAGTATGGAAAAAAGTATACATGGACTTATGAAAGAGATAGATACGATCATGCAGAAAAATTCTTTTCAGTATATGAGAATTATGACAAAACAATAGAATTTGCTTATCAGACTAGTAAAAAGGAAGAATATTTGCAGTTTAAAAAGGTCATTAAAGAGAATGGATTAGATTTTAAGAAAACAGAATCTATAGATGGTGCTTTAGTTGAATTTTTTGAAAATTCTGAGTATTCTGCTAGATTATGGTCTTTCACTCAAAAAGGTAATAAGTCAATTACTTACGAATTAACCTTATTAAAGAAAGTGTTTAGATAAATATTGCAGATTTTCATATTTCTAACTAAGCAAATCACCTAAATAACCATAGATAACATAATGAAGCAAAAGATTGTCACTTTTATAATTTTTCTGCTGTTTTACATAGACACCAATGCCCAATGTGCTATGTGCCGTGCTGTATTGGAAAGCGAAGAAGGACAATCAGCTGCCAAGGGTGTCAATGATGGTATTATGTATCTCATGGTCATTCCATATCTTCTTGTAGGAAGTGTTGGTTTTTTGATTTATTGGAATTTCTTCAGAAAAAAGAAAGCGGAAAACTGAAAATTCTTCAATTTCCTGTAACAAATTCGATATTTAGAAGTCTTATAAATATCAATCAAAAAACAATTCTTAACAAATACTTAGCACATTTCAGCCATTGAAATCCGTAATATTGCTAAGAATTAACCATCTACATTATGATCCAGATCAAAGATTTACATAAATCTTACCACATGGGAAGCAATTCGCTTCATGTTTTAAAAGGTATAAATTTTGATGTAAAGGAAGGCGAACTTGTTTCAATTATGGGTTCTTCAGGATCTGGAAAATCTACATTGCTCAATATTTTAGGAATGCTTGATGAAGCAGATTCGGGCAGCTACATTCTTGATAACGTCACCATCAAAGGATTGAATGAACGGTTAGCGGCCAAATATAGAAATGAGTTTCTAGGGTTTGTATTCCAGTCGTTTAATCTAATCAATTATAAATCTGCTTTAGATAACGTTTCCATGCCATTGTATTACAAAGGCGTCAAACGCAACGAGCGAACCGATCGCGCTATGCATTATTTGGAAAAAGTTGGTTTAGCCGAATGGTCACATCATTTGCCAAGTGAACTTTCTGGTGGTCAAAAGCAACGTGTGGCTATCGCTAGAGCCTTGGCCAGTGATCCAAAAGTACTGTTGGCCGATGAACCTACAGGAGCTTTAGACACTAAAACTTCTTACGAGGTTATGGAATTGATTCAAGGGATTAACGACGAAGGAAAGACCATTTTGGTGGTTACCCATGAGCACGATATTGCGCAAATGACAAAGCGAATCGTGAATTTAAAGGATGGAGTGATCATTGATGATAGTAAAGTAGAACAAATTAGGGCATCGCAGCATGTTTGATTTAGAGCGTTGGCAAGAAATATTTGAAACCTTACGTAAAAACAAACTTCGTACGTTTTTAACAGGCCTTTCTGTAGCCTCAGGAATCTTTATTTTAGTGATTCTTCTAGGTTTTAGTAAAGGGCTTGAAAATGGAGTGACTTCCGAATTTCAAAGAGATGCTACAAATTTAATTACTGTTTGGACAGGTGTAACTACAAAAGGGTACAAGGGATTAAATCCTGGTCGCTATGTGCAAATGAAAGGTGAAAACTTTGATTTTATATCCCAGAAATATGACAGTAATATAGAATATGAAACTGCTTTGTTTTCTATTTGGGGAGCCGATATCAGTTATAAAAATGAAACCGTAAGGTACCAAGTCAGAGGCGCAATGCCAGACCACCAGTTTATAGAAAATGCCGATATGGAATCTGGCCGATTTATAAATCAGTCCGATTTGGAAGACACCAGAAAAGTAGCTGTTATTGGAAAACGTCTTCGACAGGATTTGTTTAAAGATGAAGACCCAATCGATAAGGATATTTTGATTTTCGGAATGAGTTTCAAGGTCATAGGAGTGTTCATTGATCCAGGAGGAGAACGTGAAGAACAACAGGCTTATATTCCATTATCAACATCTCAAAAGGTTTTTGGAGCAGGTGATAATATTAGAAACATGTTATTTACCGTTAAAATGTCCGATAACTTTGATGAAGCTGTGCAGCTTTCAACAAACATGTCTGAAGCGATTGAAAATGAATTAAAGTTGATGCACACCATTGCTCCAGATGATAATAGCGCTGTAAGGGTTTTTAATACTCTTGAAGAGGCTAAAAAAATCTATTCACTTATCGACACCATTAAAACAGTCTTTTGGTTCATTGGAATTTTTACCATTGTGGCTGGAGTTGTTGGCGTGGGAAATATTATGGTGATTATAGTTAAGGAAAGAACTAAGGAAATTGGAATTAGAAAAGCCTTAGGCGCTTTCCCGATTTCTATTGTTGGCATGATTCTTCAAGAAGCCATATTTGTGACGATGTTTGCAGGATTGTTCGGACTTATTTTCGGATTGGGATTGTTGGAACTTGTTGGGCCACAAATTGAAAGTGATTTTATAAAATACCCTCAGGTCGATTTCAATATTGCCATTAGTGCAGTATTCATTCTAGTTTTTGCTGGAGCTTTAGCTGGGTTTGTCCCTGCCTATAGAGCTGCTAAAATAAAACCTATTGTAGCACTAAGAGACGAATAATATGTTTAATAGAGACCGTTGGAACGAAATACTGGAAGCTTTGAATGCCAATAAGGTAAGAACCTTTTTGACGGCATTTGGTGTGGCTTGGGGAATTTTTATCCTCGTTGCTTTATTGGCTTTGACTAATGGACTCAAAAATGGGGTTACGGCCGATTTTGGAGATTTTGCAACAAACTCCATGTTCATGTGGACCCAAGGAACATCTAAACCTTATAAAGGCCTTCCTAAAGGCAGATGGTTTAGCTACAGAATTGACGATGTTGAAGCTTTAAAAAACCAAATTCCAAATTTGAAATATGTGTCGCCTAGAAATCAATTAGGAGGCTACAGAGGTGCAAATAATGTGATTAGAGGAACCAAGACAGGTGCATTTCAGATTTATGGTGACTACCCGGAATATATTAAGCAGCAGCCAATGGACATTCTTCAAGGACGTTTTATTAGTTATTCCGACATCGAAGCCAAGCGTAAGATTTGTGTTATAGGTAATGGTGTTATTAAAGGAATGTATGATAAAGGAGAAGATCCCATAGGAACTTACATTAAAATCAATGGAGTGAACTTTATGGTTGTTGGAACGTTTAAAATGAGCAATAGTCAAGGTGATAGCGAAGAGGAAACCAATACGATTTATATTCCTTTTACAACTTTCGGACAGGCCTTCAACAGAGGTGATCGCGTTGGATGGATGGCTATTACTGCAGAAGATAACGTGCCTATTACATCAATCAAGCAAAAAGTTTTTGACTTAATGAAAGCAAGGCATAAAATTCATCCAGAAGACGATCGTGCCATAGGTCATTTCGATTTGGCAGAAGAATTTTCTAGAATTAACGGCTTGTTTTCAATATTAACAATCGTAGGTTATTTTGTGGGTGCCTTGGTATTAATGTCAGGAATTATTGGGATTAGTAATATCATGCTCATTGTGGTCAAGGAACGTACCAAAGAAATCGGTATCCGTAGAGCTCTTGGTGCTTCTCCATGGACCATCAAGTCCCAAATTCTTCAAGAAAGTTTAATTCTTACCATCTTATCTGGTATGGTGGGAATTTCTTTTGCAGCCTTTGTTATTTGGGGTTTAAATACCTTATTGGACAATGTTGGTCCTGTTGATAATTTTGCAAATCCGAGTGTTGGAATGCAAGTAGTTATTACAGCCTTAATCATATTAGTTGTATCTGGACTGTTAGCAGGACTGATTCCAGCCAATAGCGCTACTAAAATGAAACCAGTAGACGCTTTAAGAATTGAATAAATAAATTAATCATCAAAAAATGAAAAGAACCAAAACGTTAATTGCGCTAGTATTAATAGTTGTTGTATTTGCAGCTGCCTTGTATTATTTATGGCAAAAAAATCAAGAAGATCCTATTAGCTATACCACAGAGGCACCTTCTGAACAAACCATTGTTGTAAAGACAGTTGCTACTGGAAGTATTGTGCCTAAGGAAGAGGTCTTAATCAAACCTAATATTTCTGGTGTTGTTGAAGAAGTATTTATCGAAGCTGGTGAATACGTAAAACAAGGAGATTTGATTGCGCAAATTAGAGTCATTCCTAATGTGTCAAACTTGACCAGTGCTAAAAATAGCATTTCATCTAGTCGCACCACTCTTGAGACTGCTGAAATCAATTATAAAACCCAACAGGCTATTTTCGATCGTCAAAAGTCTTTGTTTGAGAAAGGGGTTATTTCAGCAAATCAATTTGATGAGGTGAACAATACGTACCTACAAGCTAAACAACGTGTCGAGCAAGCCAGAATTGATGTCACCCAAGCGCGTCAAAATTATGATATCATAAAAACAGGAACGACTTCAGGCGTCGGGAATATTGCCCAAACACAAGTTAGAGCAACGGTTTCGGGAATGGTACTTGATGTCCCTGTAAAAGCAGGAAATCAGGTTATTGAAGCCAATAATTTTAATGAAGGGACTTCAATAGCCTCTTTAGCGGATGTTACCAAAATGATTTTTGAAGGGAAGGTAGATGAAAGTGAAGTTGGAAAAATTAAAGAAGGCTTACCTTTGGAAATTACTGTAGGAGCTATTGAAGACGAAAAGTTTGATGCAGTATTAGATTATATTGCACCAAAAGGGGTTGAGGAAAATGGAGCCATTCAATTTGAAATTAAAGGAACCTTGAAGAAAATGGATTCTACTTTCATTCGAGCTGGATTGAGTGCTAATGCGTCTATCATCTTAGAAAAGGCTGAGAATGTTCTGGCCATTAAGGAAGCATTGGTTCGATATGACGATGACACTAAAAAGCCTTATGTTGAAATAGAAACAGGTGATCAGGATTTTGAGCGTAAAGATCTTGAATTGGGCATCAGTGATGGTATTTTTGTTGAAGTGAAAAGTGGTATTTCCAAAGATGATAAAATCAAGGTTTGGAACCCAACTCAAGGTGGTCAGCAATTCGCCCGACAATAATTTTAACATTTTTTGTAACACTTTATTAGATTTTAAGACATATCAATCAACATGAGAAAACTAATCATCATAGCAGTATTACTTTTTGGAATTTTTGTTAATGCTCAAGAAAAAAAATGGACACTTATTGAATGTGTTAACTACGCATTAGAAAACAATATTTCCATTGAGCAATCTCAACTGGATGTCACTCTAGCTGATATTGATAAAAAACAAGCCGTTTTTAATTTCCTTCCTAATCTTAATGCAAATGGAAGTTACGGAATCAATACTGGAGCAAACATTAACCCAGCTACAAACCAGTTTGAAAACAATACGTTTAGATCAGCATCGGCTTCTGCAAATTCGGGAATCAATATCTTTTCTGGTTTGTCAAATTGGAAAACACTACAACGCGCTAAGCTCAACCAAATCGCAGCGCAATACCGTTTAGACAAAATGAAGGATGATATCTCATTGTTTGTTGCAAATTCATTCCTTCAAATACTTTTCAATAGAGAGCAGTTGAAAGTACTTCAAGCTCAAAATGAAGTAACTAAAGAGAATATAGCCAACACTCAAGAATTAGTAGATGCAGGTGTGCTACCACAAGGTGATTTATTGGAATTAAAAGCGACAGATGCTACACAGGCTCAACAAATCATTGCAGCTGAAAATGCTTTGTTTATAGCTAAATTGGGATTGGCCCAAACACTACAATTGGAAGATTATGAAACGTTTGATGTTGTGGATCAAGACTATGGACTTTTTGGTGAAGATATCTTAAACAAAGGTGCTTCAGAAATTGTTGAAAAAGCTAAAGAGGAAGTCAATGATGTTAAAATAGCTCAAGCAAACTTTGATTTATCTGAAAAAGATTTAGAATTATCAAGAACAAATTACTATCCAACATTATCAGGATTTGTAGGCTACAATACAAGATGGGCAAGTACTCAAATCAATCCATTTACTGGTGAAGACATCCCATTTATTGACCAGTTATATTTATTTGATGGTACTTCTGTTGGGCTTCAATTAAATGTTCCTATCTTTAACAGACTGTCAACACGTAATAATGTTCAAAGAAGCAAAGTAGCCGTTGAACGCTCAAAGCTCTTATTGGAACAAGCAGAACTAGATTTAGAATCTACAGTTTATCAGGCTTACAATGATGCTAAAAATTCTAAAAAATCTTATGAAGCTGCTCTTCAAACTGAAGAAGCGAGAAAGTTGGCTTTTGAATATGCAAAAGAACGTTACGATGTTGGATTATCAAATGCATTCGATTTTAACCAATCGCGTACTGCTTATGAAAATGCACAGTCTGATGTTATTAGAACGAAATACGATTATATATTTAGGCTTAAAATATTAGAATTCTATTTTGGGCTGCCAATAACCGACTTAAATTAACATATAATGAGTAAAACAGTAAAAATCGCTCTGCTTATCCTTGGTCTCCTTATCATTGGAGTGGTTGTGGGTAAGTCCATGGGATGGTTTGGTAATAAAGGAAATTTCAAAACGGTAGAAGTTAAGAAAGTTGCTTTAGTTGATATTGTTGAAACCGTATCTGCCACTGGTAAAATCCAACCTGAGGTTGAAGTCAAAATTTCCAGTGAAGTTTCAGGAGAAATTTTGGAGCTTCCATTTAAGGAAGGTCAGCAAGTAAAAAAAGGCGATTTACTTGTGAGAATCAATCCAGATTTAATTCAATCTGCCGTGAATCGTTCAGAAGCTACGTACCAAAATGTAAGAGCGAGCTTGGAACAAGCCGAAGCAAATCTAAAGCAAGCAAAAGCTGATTACGACAGAAATAAATCATTATTTGAAAAAGGCGTGATTTCCAAAGCTGATTGGGACCGTTCCGTGGCGTCCTATGAAACTGCGGTTGCAGGTAAAAACTCAGCCTTTTATAGTGTTAGAAGTGCTGCTGCTACTGTAAATGAAGCCAAAGATAATTTGAGTAGAACGGAGATCTATGCACCTATGGATGGTACCATTTCACTACTCAATGTCGAATTGGGAGAACGTGTTGTTGGAACTCAGCAAATGGCTGGTACAGAGATTTTAAGAGTTGCTAACCTTAATAACATGGAGGTTGAAGTAGATGTGAATGAAAATGATATTGTAAAAGTTCAAATTGGAGATTCTACGATTGTTGAGGTTGATGCTTATCTTAAAAAGGAATTTAAAGGAATCGTTACGGAAATAGCGAATTCTGCAGCTGGGACTTTAACGGCAGATCAGGTGACTAACTTTAGGGTTAAGGTACGTATTCTAGAAGAGTCCTATAAAGATTTAATGGAAGGAAAGCCAGAATATTATTCTCCTTTCAGACCAGGAATGACAGCAACTGTTGACATCATTACTGAAAAACAGGAACAGATTGTTGCCGTTCCAATAAGTTCTATTGTTATTAAAACAGATACCTCTTCTGTGAAAACAGGATTTAAAAAGCCAACATCTGAAGATATTACTTCAGAAATAGAAGAGAAGTTTGAATGTGTTTTTGTCAATAATAATGGCGAAGCAAAACTAAGAGTTGTTAAAACAGGAATTCAAGACGACACCAATATTGAAATCACTTCTGGTTTAGCTGAAGGCGAAGAAATTATTACAGGTCCATACAATATGGTGTCTCGAACACTCAAATCTGGTGATAAAATAGAAACAGGAAAAGATAAGGAAGCCAAAGAAGATAGTTCTTCAGAATGATAATATAAGTTAATATGGCTATCATATTAAGTATTGAAACATCAACAACTAATTGTTCAGTCTCTCTTTCTAAGGAAGGAGAGATTTTAGTTTTAAAGGAGGATAATAATGTTAACTACTCACATGCAGAATCCTTGCATGTGTTTATTGATGAAGTCATTAAAGATTCCAACATACAACCAGAAACAATTGATGCTATTGCGGTAAGTAAAGGTCCAGGCTCTTATACAGGTTTGAGAATAGGTGTTTCAGCAGCTAAAGGTCTTTGTTTTGCTTTGGAAAAACCTTTGATTTCTGTTCCAACACTTCAAGCATTGGCACGTCAGGTCAATATCTCTGATGGATTCATTATTCCTTTGTTGGATGCAAGACGACTTGAGGTATATACTTCAGTTTTTGACTCAGAATTTAATGAAATTCATCCTGTTGAAGCTCATGTTTTAAATGAGCATTCTTTTGAAGCATTCTTGAGCAAGGAGAAGATTTACTTTATTGGAAATGGTGTTGAAAAGACCAAGGCCTTGATTTCACATCCCAATGCTCATTTTATTGAAGGCCGATTACCTTCAGCAAATGAAATGGCTTCTGTTGCGTATTCCAAGTACAAAAAAAGCGACATCGAGGATGTCGCCTATTTTGAACCTTTTTATCTTAAGGATTTTATAGCCATAAAACCCAAGAAATAAGAGATTTATGATTCTTTGTGAATTTCGACTTGGTGTGGATATGGGATTTCAATACCTGCAGCATCAAGCGCTTCCTTGGTCTGTTCTGTAACATCAAAGTACACAGTCCAGTAATCTTCTGTTTTACACCATGGTCTAACAGCAAAATTTATAGAACTGTCAGCCAACTCCATGACAGTAACGGCAGGAACAGGATCTTTCAATATTTTTGAATGTGAGGTCAATACATTCATAAGAACCTCTTTAGTTTGTTTGATATCAGAGTCGTAGCCAACACCGAAAACCAGATCTACACGTCGTGTGCCTTCAGTAGTATAATTAACAATATTGCCATTGGATAGTGCACCATTTGGAATGATGATCTCCTTGTTTGAAAGACCTGTAAGTTTTGTGGTAAATATTTCAATCTCCTTTACCACACCAATTTCTCCTTGAGCCTCTATAAGATCACCGATTTTAATCGGCTTAAAAATCATAATTAAAACACCTCCAGCAAAATTACCTAACGAGCCTTGTAATGCCAAACCTATAGCTAGACCGGCAGCAGCAATAACTGCGGCAAAAGAGGTGGTTTCTACACCTACGGTTCCTAAAACCACAATGATTAAGACAATTTTTAAGATCCAGCTTAATAAATTGAGCAAGAATTTTTTCAAACTTTCATCATATTCTCTTTTCTCCATGGCTTTCTTGATTCCTTTGAGTAAAGATTTGATGACCCAAGAACCAATAATCCATATGGCAATAGCCGCTAATAATTTTGGTCCAAAATCAACTATAATTTCATAACCCTTGTCAATCCATTTTTGTAAATCCATAATCTGTGTTTTATATAGTTTTAGTATTATTCAAAAATAAAAAAAACTGAATGGATTATCGATAGATAACACATTCAGTTTCAATAAATTTAAGTTTTTATTGACTTAGAGCGTATTGATATAATCAACAATTTGGATTAAATCCTCTTCTCTTTTAGGTTTTAATTTATTGTCTTTTATATAGCCTAAAATTTCCTTTTGGTGTTCTGGAAAAAGTTTAGAAAAGTCTTTTTTGTTTGTTGGAACTTCAATGAGCAATATGCCATCTTTTGTTTTGATATAATAGCTGTCGTTCCATCTTTTGTAATGAGCTGGTTGCGCTTTGTCATAAGTGGTAACGGCTATTTTTTCACCAATAAAAGAAACTTTCTCACGTTTAAAAACAATGGTTTCTTTATCAGCGTCAGTTAAATAGATAAAATAACTGTACTGCTCGTTTAAATCTTCATCTAAATACCCAAATATTTGATAGGTTTTGTCAAGAGGAGTAATCTTGATTTGAATATCTCTTCTGTATTTATCAAGATAGAAAGCGCTTCCATTTTTATCAGATTTGACTTCGAATTGATCGGTTGCAGCATTGTACCTTACAAAAAATATTTCGCCTTCTGAAGCAGAGATTTTGGCAGGCAGAAACTCCTCATTAACATAAGGAGTACCTTCAATATTTTCATTAATAGTTATTGGAGATGTTGACAATAAGAGGGAATTATCACCTCTATTATTTTGACTTGTAACCACTTTTTGTTGTGAAAAAAGAGGAGATAAGGACAATAATAATGCTAGGGCTAAATAGTGTTTAAGTTTCATGTTTAATTTTTTTGAAAACTAGTAAATATAAACGTGCTATCTGTTAATTTTAATTTAAAAAAACAAAAAGCACCCTTAATATTTAAGAGTGCTAGGTCTATAGTGTTAGTAATAACTTATTTAACTTCAAAAGTTAATTTAAGGTTAACTCTAAATTCAACAACATCATCACCTTTTACGATGGCGCTTTGATCTTGAACATATACCGATCGTATATTTTTAACTGTTTTTGAAGCTTCTTTAACTGCTTTTTTTGTTGCGTCTTCCCAGCTTTTGTCAGAATTTGATAAAACTTCGATAACTTTTAATACTGCCATTTTATTTTAATTTTTAATTAAACATTAGAATGTTATATAAATTTACGCATTCTAATCATAGAAACCTAACCATTAATAGCTTCTACTGTTTCAACTTTATCTTTTAGCATTTCCTTCAACATGTTTTCAATACCATTTTTTAAGGTAAATGTTGAAGATGGGCAACCACTACATGCGCCTTGAAGCAACACACTTACTTTTTTGCTTTTAGGATCATAAAACTGAAACTCAATATTACCTCCATCACTTGCTACAGCAGGTTTTACATATTCTTCGAGGATGTTTATAATCTCTTTTGAGATATCGTCTTTCGGTTCAGCTTTAGTGTCATGTGCTAAGTTTATTTGTTCTTTTTTTGAAGACGTATCCTTGTTAAGAATCTGTTTTCCTTCTTCAATGTAAGATCTGATAAATTCTCTTAAACTCATGCTTATCTCATTCCATTCGGCAATATCATATTTCGTAATCGAAACAAAGTTTTCATCTAAGAAAACACTTTTAACAAATGGGAAATGAAATAGTTCTGCAGCCAGAGGAGCCTCTTTGGTATCGTCAATAGATTTATATTCCTGTGAGCTCAACACCAGTTTTTTATTGGCAACAAATTTCATTACTGAGGGATTGGGAGTGCTTTCCGCATACACAGTAACAGGAACTTTCTTGGTAACAGTAGAGTCACTTATTACTACACCATCATTATTGATGTAATCTTTAATTTGTTGTGCAACTTCTTCTTGAACTTCAGGCCATTCAACAATATTATAGCGTTCAATTGCTATGAAATTTCCAGAGATATATACTTTCTTTACAAAAGGCAAATGAAAAAGTTGTTGTGCCAGAGGTGAAGGAGAGGCATCATCTATAGAATCAAATTCAAAACTTTTATGTTGGGTAAGAAAGTCAGAGGCCTCAAATTTTATGATCTTTGGATTGCTTGTTTCTTTTATTACTATCGTGATGTTTTTCATTTCAATAAATTTTATTTTGCAAAAATACTAAACAATTAGAAGTAGACTTCATTTTTAAAGTTAACTATCAAATTAGGCATGGTTAAATACTAAAGTATTATTATGGGAGTTATAATAATATTGGTTTAAAGCCTAAATTGTTAAACTGGTAATTTTATATATCATAAAGGTGCTAATTACTTAAAATTTACTAAATTTCGCATCTAATATGAAAAAGCTAGATAACTAACTATAACATTAGTCACGTTTTTTATTTGTTAAGGATCAACACATAAAACGTACGGCATTGGTTAATAATCGATTATGGTTTAGTTGACTTTTTTGTTTGTGATATCCTATAAAGGATTTTGCAGCTTTAGTCAAGTATTATGAAAAGACTTTACACTATAATTATATTTATTGTATCGCTTAGTTCTTATTCACAAGATCTATTCATGCAACAAGGAACGTTTAATAGATGTCAGCCTGATATTTTTTATGATTCCGGTGGTCCTAGTGGTAATTATAGTAGTGATGAAACAACAGTAACTACCATTTGTGCCCAAAACCCAGGTGACTTCATTAGTTTAAACTTTACGGTTTTTAGTACACAGCTTAATGTTGATACGTTGACTATATATGATGGAGATGATACTACAGCTCCAGTGATTGGAACTTATTCTGGTGTTGCAGGACCAGGCTTGGTTGTGGCTTCTGAATCTAATACAAGCGGTTGTATTACACTAGAGTTTGTGTCAAATGCAACTGGAACAACTACGGGTTGGGAGGCTATAATTACTTGTCAAGAGCAATGTCAAGACATTACAACATCTATTGCAAGTGACCCAATGGTTAATGGGTCAGGCGTCATTGAAATACCACCAGGAACATTAGTTAATTTTACGGGATCGGCTACATTTTCTGAAGACGCTACTGGAGCAACATACAATTGGAATTTTGGTGATACCAATACAGCTACCGGAACATCCGTTTCAAATACCTATAATAATCCAGGAACATATAATGTTACATTCACGGTAACTGATACAAATCCAACAGGATGTTCAGAAACTTCAACTATAATTGTTATAGTACTCGAGGCTATAGTCACTATTAATAATCCTGCGTATCCTGAATCGGCATACGACCTTCAAGAGTTAATTGAAAACAAGTTTGTTACTGGAGGCTGCTCAACCGTTGATAATTTTTCTTTTCAAGTTAGTGGAGCGCCAAATGGATTTCAAAACAAGAGTTATGGTTACTTTACTAGAGGTGGCGCTGTAAACTTCCCATTTGAAGAAGGAATCGTTTTGTCTACAGGTAGAGCCTATGAAGGAGGAAATCAAGACGATGGCCCTGGAACAACAGCCTCAACAAACTTAGGACTTTCTGGAGATCCTGATCTGGAAGCTTTTTTCTTGCCTTCAGACCCTAATTTTGATTCAAATGATGCCACATTTGTTAAATTCAATTTTGTTCCAACAGGACCATTAATTGAATTTAATTATATCATGTTCTCTGAGGAATATGATGGATCTACTGAGTGTAGCTTTGCTGATGCCTTTGCTTTCCTATACAGAGAAGTAGGTACAACCACATACCAAAACGTAGCTGTTTTACCTGATGGAACTCCAGTTAGTGTGACGAATATAAACAATTCAGGAACTTGTACCGATAACCCACAATATTTTGAGGGTTATGAGTTAGGAGATACAAATTATGGTGGACGAACAGAAGTGTTAACGGCAGTTCTTAATGTGATACCAAATACTACATATGAAATTAAATTGGTTGTTGCGGATGAAGGAGATTCAATCTGGGATTCGGCAATTTTCTTAGAGGCAGGTGGTTTCGATTTAGGTGGAGAGTTAGGTGATGATATTACCATTGCAGCAGGAACAGCTGAATGTGAAGGTGAAACGATTACGCTTGATACGAATGCTCCATTATTTCAACATACATGGTTTAAAGATGGTGTAGAGATTCCTGGTGAAACCAGTTCAACCTTAGACATCACTGAGGGTGGAATGTATTCTGTAAATGTTGTTTTTGCTGCAGGTTGTGAAACATCTGATTCCATCCAAGTAGAGTTTAAACCTGTACCAGTTGCAAACGCGGCTCCAAATCTTAATTTATGTAGCATTTCTAATACTGGAGAGTTTAATTTAAATGATAATGATGCAGTTATTCTTGGCTCTCAAGAGCCTACAGATTTTATAATTTCTTATCATCTTAGTCAAGCCGATGCAGACATGAACAGCAACGCACTGGCGAGTCCCTACACCAATATCTCGAACCCACAAACGATTTTTGCTAGGATAGCTGATGTGACTCAAGAATGTTATGATACAACATCTTTTGAATTGACTTTAGAAGCTTTACCAATAAGTACTGTCACACCGCTACAGGTTTGTGATGACGATACAGATGGATTTGTAGCTTTTGATTTGAGTTTAAAAAATGATGAAGTTATTGGAACTCTCGATTCTTCTACCGTTAATGTAACTTATTATGCTACTCAAAATGATGCCGATACAGCTACTAATCCACTCCCTATACCGTATACCAATACAGTACAAGATTTACAAACAGTTTATATACGTTTAGAAACTAATAGTAATCCTGATTGCTACAACACCACGACATTAGATTTGGAGGTTATAGTCAACCCGATAGCGAACGCTGTTTCACCTTTGGAGGTCTGCGACGACGACTCTGACGGATTATCGGTCTTTGACCTTACGCTGCGCGACCTTGAGGCCGTAGGCGTTCAGACG
>NZ_JBGFGL010000081.1:0-522 GCF_041224425.1 Psychroserpens sp. XS_ASV72
GGGGGGGGGGGGGGGGGGGGGGGGGGGGGGGGGGGGGGGGGGGGGGGGGGGGGGGGGGGGGGGAGATGATCAACACCTTACCCACCCACCGCCCAACCCCCACGATCCCCCCCCACCACACGCTATGTTCGGTAGCAGACACCCTAACGCCTCTCTTCCTTTGGTCGTCTTTTGGGTTCGGGGAGGTGTATAGGAGATCGAGGTCACAGCTCGTATTGGAAACGTTGCTGACATCGATGGTCGTCGCTGAGGTAATCCCCACAACCGCGACCTCAAGCGTACCGTCAGCAGGTATCACGCCTGTTACCGATGGGCCGCCGTCTCTACTGTAGGTCCCGGTGTCACCGGCATCGCCACTGACCCCGCACTCCCCGTAATCGCCAGAGCACACGCTAGGTGCGGTAGCAGATACAGTAACGGTGTTCGGAAGAGGTTCGGTGGTGATTGGAGCGCTAGAGTCCGTAAGGTCAAGGTCACAGCTCGTATTGGAAACGTTGCTGACATCGATGGTCGTCGCTGAGG
>NZ_JBGFGL010000082.1:0-275 GCF_041224425.1 Psychroserpens sp. XS_ASV72
TTCCAATAACTACTAATATGATTTCTCCTATTGCATATTTAAGATACTTTCCTGTTTTTCCTTCAGAGAGTAAGTTTTGTCTAATTTTTCTAAAGAATTTTATCATTTAGTAAAGGTTGGTTAAATAATGAAGCACAACGTTTTAGTGTATGATTTGTGCGGAATATTCCGTGAGGAATTTTCCGAGTAAAATCATATCATGTTTAAAAGTACTAATTTTTCATTTAAGATAGATTAGAGCATGAATGATACACTTTGTTACCTATTGAAGTGCA
>NZ_JBGFGL010000083.1:0-5346 GCF_041224425.1 Psychroserpens sp. XS_ASV72
ACTATAAATGTGCTTTCCGTAATCTTTGTAATATTCAGAATCAGAAAACCAAAATTCCATTAATGATGAAAGTGGAATTTCTGTCTTATCTGAAAGATTTGTTACAGTAACTTCTACAACTCCAAATTCGCAAACAAAAGTAATTTTCCAACTGTTATTTTGAAAAACGACTCTCCAATCATAATTGATTTCTTTCAAATCAAAGTCATGTTTTTCTCCGAATGACAAAAATGCTGATTTAACTTGTTCAGGGAATTCTGGATAGCTGTTCATTTATCAAATTATGGCTAACGTGTTCGTGTATGGTTTGTGCGGAATTTCAGCCGAGCGCTTTGCGTTTGGGTGAGCCAGTCTTTGGCTGGCGAAAATTCCGTTGGAAAAAAAGCGCGACAGGTGAGCGGTCGTGGTTTTTCAGTTTAGTTGTTTGGATTAAAAGTAAGAAAAAATCTTCTTCTTAACCGACTGGACGCATTAACTATACACGTTGTTGGGTGTAGTTTATTTCAGTCGTTTTTTTACATTCATTCGCTGATGTAGAATTCTAACTATTTCTACAATTTCATTGTCTCTTTTTCTGTAGAAAATTAAATGCGATTTGATCTTCGAAACTCTGTAATCTTTTCTGGTGTGCTCGGCGGACTTTCCAATCTTGTAGTTGTCAGCTACGAATTCGATTTCATTCATCAAAAGTTTCAAATATCTATCAGCTTGTTCTTTTGACCACTTATTTAGAGTGTAGATCCAAATTTTATCTAGGTCATTTATCGCTTCTTGACTTATTCGGTATTTGTTTTTACTCATAAGTGTTTTCGATGCAATTCCTCTAGGTGTTTGTCAAAATCAAAATTTTCGACAAATCCACTTTTTTCTCCTGCTTCAAGTGCTTTTATCAATTCTCTTTCCTTTTTTTCTTCTCTTTCTAAAAGTCTAAGAGCTGAGCGGATAACCTCACTTACGGAACTGTATCTTCCTGATTTTACCTCTTCACTGATGAATTCCTCAAAATGATTTCCAAGTGATATTGAAGTGTTTTTTCCCATAATTGACATTTTAATCAAATATACCAAATCTTGGTAATACATCCAAATTCCAAAATTACACCCAACGTGTTCGTGTATGGTTTGTGCGGAATTTCAGCCGAGCGCTTTTGCGTTTGGGTGAGCCGGTCTGCGACTGGCGAAAATTCCGTTGGAGAAAAAGCGCGACAGCTGAGCGGTCGTGGTTTTTCAGTTTTGTTGTTTGGATTAAAAGTAAGAAAAAATCTTCTTCTTAACCATCAGCCGCATTAACTATACACGTTGTTGGCTGTAGTGTTTATTTTTTTCCAAATAATGTTGTCAGTGTTCCATTTAAACAAAAAGGTATTACAGATGTATGTGTTTTATTTCTATATATATGCCAATCCATATCAACATTCCCATAGTTTCTTTTTTTTAGAAACATACTAAATTTGATCATATTCGATACCATCATTGGACTTTCATTTTCTCCAGTGGAAATGAAAACTTTAGTTGGATCAATATTCCAGTTTTGATTATCCGAGAATTTAGAAACTGCTGGCTCTAAAAATATTTCTTCGTTTAGTTGAAAAGAAGGGCTGTTTATACCAAATTTCGTAAAGTAATTATCAGAATTCACAAAACAATATGCTACGAATAACCCTCCAAGTGAATGTCCTGAAATTCCTCTCACAGAGTTTGTCTTATAATGTTTATCTATAAATGGAATAATTTCCTGCTTTAGGCATTTTAGAAATTTTTGCGCTCCACCTGTCTTAATCGTTCCATTTTGGACTCCGAATTTTTTCTCAAATCTTTTTTCAGTTATTGTATCTCTATATGGAGTGTAATCAATAAATCTGTTAATCTTAGATTGAACTCCCATTGCCTTATGACTAATGCCAACTATAATAACATCTTCGATTTTTTCAAAATCAATGTAAGAAGGTGATTCGAAATAGCCATAGGTGGTTTTTCCGTCCAAAACATAGAGGACAGGATATGTAATGCTGTCCTGGATGGAATAATTCTTTGGGAAAGACATATGAATTAAATACTCTTTAGTCGTAATTTCAGATGAAATGATATGATCTGGTTTAAAGTCATCTCGTCCGGTTGGATCAAATTTTTGTGCAAGTGATACATTTTGAAAAATCAAAAAAAGGGAAGTAAAAATAAGTAGTTTTTTAGATGTTGTAAATATCATTATTATCTATTCAGGGTTCGAATTTAGACATTACTGCCAACGTGTTTGTGTATGGCTCGTTGCGAGAAAGTTACGCTTAAAATTTCGGATAAGCAACGAGCTATTAAAGCGGTTTAAACCTTTTAAAACGGGTTTGCAAAACCTGAGATAAAAAATTAACACTAAACGGCTTTAATAGCGGCTTAGCAAATTGAAATGAATTCTGTTTAAGTAATTCAGCCGCAATGAGCTATACACGTTGTTAGCATACGTTATTTATTCAAATTTTTTTGTCAATTCAGTTTTTAATTCCGATAAATGAGGATAGTCCTTAATATCGATGTGCTTTTTAACTGCATTTGCAAAGTTTCTTTCAGAGCGACATCCAGCTTTTGGTGCTAACTTATTTAATAATTGTTTTCCCGGAATTAATTTTAAAATTTCTGGAATCGATTTGTCATCTAATGCTTTTTGACATTTACTTAATTCTTCATCAAGTATTTTTAGCATCTGCTCTTTTCCAATTGATTCAGCTTTTGCTTTTTCTAGTTCAGCTCCTTTTGCTATTGCATCTTTTAATTCATCAACGGTATCTATGGAAGATAGAACCTTTTTTTCCAGTGATACTCCTAATCTGATATTACCTCTTGAGAATGTTCTTTGTGCAGAGATTGTGTTAATTTGAGACTCAAATTCTTTAATAATGAATTCTGCTATTTCATCTTCATTTGGTAAAGGGTCTAATACCGATAATTTATTCGCCAGTTCACATACTAATTTAGGGTCGCAAAAGTAACTTTCTACTTCGTGATATTGTAATGTCAATGTATTGTTGTCTTCACCATTATTCAATTCATTATCTGATTTGAAATCTGAATCTATAACACCATTTATTTTAACAGAAGGTGCTATTTTTTCCCAAATGCCTTTTTTGTTGGCCATATTTTTTACGTTGGCTGAACTACCAACAGGAATAACTTCTAAATCGTTACTTTGAATTAGCCAACGATAAAATAACTGGTCAAATGAATTTTCTTTTCCCTCTACAGCTAAAGCTGAATTAGAACTTAATATTGCTGGAATTGCACCTAGTAACTCATAGAGTTCTCCTGAATTTAATTCACCAATATTTTTAATAAAAGTATTATTGTCAGGATTTTTACTTAAAACTGCTATTCTATCTACTGATTTTCTCATTGCAAAACTTACACAGTGAGTTGCATAAATGAAAACAGCATTAGGTAGTTCAGCTTCGACAATATCCCAAAACCTACAAGCTAATCCTGGATTTAAATTTAGTTCAGGTTCGTCTACTAATATTAAGCTATTACTTTCAGCTAAAACAACTATATCAGCTAGTAAGCAGAATATTTGTTTTTCTCCATCTGATAATTGTGATGGATGATAATCATTACCATTTTTATGACATCGTAGAGATTTATTTCCAGAATTAAAAGTGAGAGTAATACTAGGAAAAACTTCATTGAATAATTCAAATAGTTTGTCTAATGGTGCTGTCGGTTTAATAGGGAATGCGGTAATTCTACCATTTAAATTCCACTCGTGAGCTTCTTTTGAGTATTTGTTGTTTATTTCTTGTTCTGTCTGCTCTAAAAGAATTAGAGCGTCCTTAATTCTTGCAGTTAGAGTGTTATTCCTTTTTTGCTTATAGTTGGTTTCAGTTTGTTCAAATGTTCTATAGTTATTGAAATCTTGATTTGTTCGTTGAAGTGAGTTTGGAATATTTACAGTTCTACCTCCTTCCACATAAATTAGTGGTCTAGTTCCACCAAATGAATTAATATGTGCTTTTAATTGATTGATAAGTTTAGATTTTCCTGTACCATTTCCTCCTAGTATGACATTAATTCTTCCAAATTCACCAGAGAATTTAGCTATGTCTCTTCCATTTCCAGAAATTTCTATCTTATAGTTTGTTTCTTCCATTGTTTGGTTAATGTATGCTAACGTGTTCGTGTAAGGTTTGTTGCGGAATTTCAGCCGAGCGCTTTTGCGTTCGGGTGAGCCAGTCTGTGACTGGCGAAAATTCCGTTTGGGAAAAAGCGCGAGTGCTGAGCACTTGTGATTTTTCCTTTGACTAAAAGTACAAATTTTATCCAGATCGTCCACTTAACCAACTTGCGGAGCAATTAACTTTACACGTTGTTGTAGGTTGTATAAACTTATTTAGTTATCGTAATATCCTTTTGATATGATTTTCCTCTGTGATCTGTGGCAACTACTTTAGGCTTTGTGTTATTACTCCAAATGAGTTCAAATGAGTTAAGTAATTCGTAATCGACATTATGTGATTTGAAGTGATTATTAATGTTGTTAGACCAAAACTCAATTGATTTAGTTATTCTTTCCGAAATCATTGTCTCGGGTTGAAATTCTTTTGTTTTCCAATCAATTCTAATAACATAATTCTTTCGAAGAATTTTGTTGAGCTCATAAATCACAAAATCTGAGTCTACGTAATTTTCGTAGCTTAAAAAACTATGTCCAAAATTATGGATAGCAGATGGAATATTTTTATACTTCATTAATCAGTTTTTTCTAGAATCAACTTTACGAATTTTGCTTCTCGTAACAACTCAATAATAAATTCAAAATCTTCATTTCCAAAAATTCTTTTTAAGTTTTCAGATCCAGTAATTTCAATAATACAATCTCCTGGAAAACCAGGTCCTTCAGCAGTAATGGCATCATTGAATGCGTCTAAGTTTTTCCCAAAATCTTTTTTAGATTGAAAATCAAAATCAGAGATATATCTTTTCCAAAAATCAAGTTTCGAATAGCATAACTCTCCATCTATAAATATTTTCCGAGTACGTTTAATTTTTCCATTTTCGTCCTCAGTAATACTCATAAATGTTCCTTTGCCATAAGCGAATCGATCAAATACTTTAGAATAGCCTTGATTTAACCATCTTTTGTAAATTAATTTATCATTAAAATACAAGTAGAGTTCATTGTCATTTTTGATTTCTTTTCTAAGCATTTGAGTTTATATTACCTACAACGTTTTAGTGTATGATTTGTGCGGAATATTCCGTGAGGAATTTTCCGAGTAAAATCATATCATGTTTAAAAGTACTAATTTTTCATTTAAGATAGATTAGAGCATGAATGATACACTTTGTTACCTATTGAAGTGCA
>NZ_JBGFGL010000084.1:0-208 GCF_041224425.1 Psychroserpens sp. XS_ASV72
TATTGTCTGCACTAGGCTTGTCTCGTTCCCACAGTCATCGACAAGTGTCCAAGTTCTTGTGATTACAGATTCGTTTGCACAGGAGCCATCAGCCACGGCATCAGAATATGTTGCTTCCAATCCATTTGAGCAGTTGTCCGCTTCATCGGTCACGTCACCAGTAAGCGTCAAATCGTTGGCATCCTGGTCGCACTCGATAGTGGTACCA
>NZ_JBGFGL010000037.1:0-281 GCF_041224425.1 Psychroserpens sp. XS_ASV72
TGTGACCGTGACCTTCTCAGACAGCTCTGTTGCTGCCTGCGGAAACACCGAGACCATCACTAGAACTTGGACCGCTACCGATGAATGCGGAAACTCAGTGTCACTTGACCAGACCATATCCGTAGTGGACACCATAGCCCATGACCTTTCCGCTTGTACGGTGGAAAATACGGTGATCGAGTGCTCCGACACGGACAACGAGGCTCTAGCGGATGCGTGGAACTCTGCCAACATAGCTGCCCTTGAAGCATGTGCCACGGATGCCTGTGATGACGACCTTA
>NZ_JBGFGL010000040.1:0-5374 GCF_041224425.1 Psychroserpens sp. XS_ASV72
TTTGAATTTCGATTACGAAACAAACAAAATACTTAACATAACTATGTTTTGCTTAATTGGAATTGCTTACTTAGCTTTTGCATGGGCTTTCGATAACATAAAACTCAAAATAGTGCTTACAATTTGTGGAATCTATTTAATCGTAATGAATTTTATTCCACAGTTTAGTTGGAATTCTATAATTGGAATTGCTTGCATTCTAACACCAATGATAATTGGAAAAGTTTTATCCAAAAAAGATGAGTTAGAAGAAAGTGTGACCGAATAAAATACTATTGCCAACAACGTTTATGGTTAATGCTTTGTTGGTTAACTAAAAGAAAATTTCCTACTTTTAAAAAACATTAAAGCAATCGGAAAACCTGCAAGTCAGAGCCTTGCTGTTTTCCTCCAGCGGATTTTTCGCCACGAGTGGCTCATCCGAAGCTAAAACAGCTTCGGCTCAATCCGCACAAACCATACACGAACACGTTGGCAACAATATGAAATTCTTTGCTAAAACAATTGATCCCAATTCAGTAGAAAAAATTCAACATCCATATCAAAAAGTCTTGTGGAATGGATTAATCGGATTACTATTTGTATTCTTTATTGCATTACTTAATGAATATTTTTGGAGAATTGATTGGTTAGATAAATTAGTTCGATTTTTAGCCATAATTTGTGTTTTTATTATTGGCTACTCAAAAATTTCTCTTGTTTATAAAAAACAAAAAACAAGAGGTAAAAACATTGGCTATTTAAGGATTAATGAAGATAATATAGAACTAGATGATAAAATCTATGACCTAAATAGAATTAAAAATCTAAAAATAGAACTGAAAGATTTTTCTGGTAAGTTTATTGATCCATTTGGTCATTCGCTTGCTCCTGGAAAATCAAGTGGTGTAGAAAACAGTATTTATTTTGAATTTGATAAGACAAAGATTTATAAAAACTTTTTCATTCAAAATGAAGAGCAATTTGAACTAGCTACAAAATTAAAAACTGAATTAGAACATACAGTTGCCAACAACGTGTAAGGTCAATTGCTTCAAATTTTTCCAGCGGAAAAATTCTCGCATTATTTAACTATATTTATTTCAGGAATCAATTCGTTAGCTTAGCCTCTCGCTTTTTTTCCAACGGAATTTTCGCCAGTCACAGACTGGCTCATCCAAACGCAAAGCGCTCGGCTGAAATTCCGCAACAAACCTTACACGAACACGTTGTGTAACATTTTAAAAAAACATGTGTAAATTCAAAGACGGAATAAAATTTTGTACTTGTGATCTAGACGAATTCAGTTCTTCAAGAGATAAAAAATCTTCGAATAAATCAAATAAAGAAAAATCAAAAGATGTCACTGAATATGTTTGGACACTTTTTAAATTTGAAGGTGACAAGAAGCAAAAAGAAATGGGAAGATATATGTTTCCTGAGGACGATATAGGCAATGGTTTAAATGCAGAATGGATTGTATTGAATTTAAATTGTGAAGATTGTTTTGATTTTGACTACTCTCCAAGTGAAGGAGATAACCTAACAATCAGTAAGAATCATGTGTTGAGTCCTTACCTTTCTTTTGTGTTTTCTAAAGATGAATGGAAGATTGAACATTATGATCCTTTTCTTTATGAAACTTCAGTTTTGAATCATGGTAAAATCAAATCCATTGACCAATGAATAACAAAAACAAAGAAAGAAGAGGTTATACAATAATTGAACCACCAAATAATAAAATGCTACACCTTAATTGTGATTTATGGGTTGCATATTTGCAAGTTGTTTGCAATAATTTACCAAATTTATTTAAAGATTTTCCAGAGAGTATTAAATATGAAGTTTTACTACTAGGCAATCCATATGGTGCTCCTTATCCTGCAATTGGGTTTTACACTGATAAGCCAGAAGATCTGGAACAAATTCCTAATTCATTAGATTTTGATGAAGAAGTTGAAAATTGGATTTCCGAAGATAAATTCAATCTATTTATAGAGGAGTCAAAACAATTGAATTCTATAAGTTGGGAGGAATTGAAAAATAGAGAACCCAAATAAAACGTTACACAACAACGTGTATAGTTAATGCTATGTTGGTTAACTAAAGGAAAATTTCCTACTTTTAATAAACATTAAAATTATCGGAAAACCTGCAAGTCAGAGCCTTGCTGTTTTCCTCCAGCGGATTTTTCGCCACGAGTGGCTCATCCGAAGCCAAAACAGCATCGGCTCAATCCGCACAAACCATACACGAACACGTTAGCAAACATACGAATGAAACAAATTGCTTTAATATTAACATTCTTCTTGTCCTTCAATCTTTTTGGACAATCGAAATTTGACCAAAACAAGATTTCGAGTAAGACAAATAAAATTGTTCAGAAAATAGCAAAGGTCAATGAATTAATGGGTTCTGCGGTTTCTATTGGTGGAACAAGACCAAAACAATATGATAATTTTGTGGAATTAGAGAAAAAGGCTTCTAAAGAGGAACTGATTGAATTAACAAATCATCCAAATGGAGTTGTACGTTCATATTCGTTTTGGGCATTGTCACATAAAAAGAACATTGACTTATTTCCAATAATTAAGAATCATCTGAATGACGATGAATTAGTAAGTACAATGTTTGGTTGTATCGTTAGTAAAGAAAAAGTTGGCGATTTTTTTATAAGTGTTGCTACCCCAGAATATATTGATTTAGATTCAAAAAAAATGGACTCTAAAGAAATGAAAGAATTAGATAGCCTTTTAATATTTCAACCAAACAATTTATCGGCTCGATTTGATGCTATTAATAGAGCTGAACCAACTGAAAGTTTATACCCAAAAATTCGTGAACTTGTTATTAATGAAAAGAATCAAAGTGCATTAGTAACTTTGGCTAAATATCAAAAGAAACAAGACATTGATATTATAATAAACTTTCGAGACGAAACAGATAAAGATGAAGGCGGATATTTTTTTACATATAAAGCCATAAGTTATTTTCCAAATCCGAAATTCTTCCCATTTTTAAAATCACAACTTCAAAAGACATTAGACAATACGCATTTTAGTAATGAATGGACACAATTGTACAGGGCAATTGCAAGCTACAAAAATGAAGATGCTAAAAATCAATTACTAATACCTTTTACACAAGTCGAACATAAGCATATTAGAAAGTATCATTTAAATATGATTTTTTCCGCATTAAATGAATTTCAATGTAAGAACTATGAAGAAATTCTATGGAAACTATGGGAAGAAGAAAATAAAATCTCACCAAAAGTCTTCGAGTATTTAAGCAGTTTAAATTCAAGCAGAGCATTTGAATTGACAAAAAAAAGTATGCAAAACCCTAATGACTTGGACATTGCGAATTTCAGTTTTGACAATTTTGAAGAAACAAAAAGCTTGAATGAACAAATGCTAGACTTAATAATAGATAAAGACAGAGATTTTGGATTTCAGTTAATCAGAGAGAACATCACAAAATCTAATGTTCATAATTTCCCATTATATGCTAAAAAAGCATCTGAATTTAAAGACAATTCATTTGTAAAACCACTAATAGAAATATTAGAAACGGAGTGGAATGCACATATTTATCTGTCTGCTACCAAAGCGTTAATTTCCTATAATAATCAGGAGATAAATAAGCAGATTTTAAGTGCAAGAGAAAAAAATGAAAACTTAAGAAAGGATTGGGGCGGAAAAGCTTTTGATGAATTACTCTCTGAAAACGGAATAAAATAAAAAAGTACGTTTGCTAACAACGTATATAAAAAATAGCGGTTTAATCGCTTAATTGAAACAAAATGAATAAATTAAAGGTTAGTTATAATCCGAAAAGTTCGTGCCTAAAATCCGCTACTTTTCATATACAAGACCGTTGTGTGCAATTTGACCAAATCAATGAAACATATTTTAATTATCATATTTCTATCAACTTTTTTGGCTTGTAATTCCAAAAAGGATAATGCTGTTTCTAAAATCAAAAACTCAAATCCCGAACAAGCAATCCAAGAAAAAATAAGCGGAAAAGAAGTCGTGACTGAATTAGAAAAATTGGGTTATTTCAATTTGACCAATGAATCTGAATTGGATAAGGTTAAAGCTGACTTTCAAAAGGCCTATACGGACTTGGATTTCTTTCAAGGTCCAATGCGCGGAGAAACTATGGATTTTATGGACAATCGCTATCATTGGATAGACTGTGAGGAACTTTTCGAGACAGATGGATTAACAGAGTATTTAAATCAAGTCAAAACTACCTTTGAAAAGCTCGGACTGGAATTGAAATTCGAAAATGAGAAAAGTGAGCAAGATCAACACAGGTGGAAACACACAATTGAGCTTAATGGAATTGAATACGTCGCGTTTGATGGACAATTTTCTGACCTTGATTGGGGAATAGCTTATGTCAATTTTATAGAAATGCTCAATGCTGAATTAAGAAGACAAGGTTCAATTGAACAATTTTACCCAATAAATTGTGGGAATGATGGAATGTTTGTCTTGTTAACACCAAAACAACTTGATTTTGTAAATCGGAATTACCCAATTGACCATGAACATCCAACAACAATGAGTAATTGGAAAAACCGAAATGGATTATAAAAAACTGCACACAACAACGTGTAAGCGCAATAACGGCTGAATTCCCTAATCGGAAATTCAGCCTTTTTCATTAAATTAGTTGCGTCAGCGGAAAAACACTAACGCCTTTTTCCGTTACTGACGCTTACACGAACACGTTGTAGTTAATGCTCAATTCAAATTAAGTTATGATTTTAATATTTATCGGAATTTTGTGTGTTGTACAACTTGTTTTGTATTTGCTGAAAGGAAAGTTCCTACCTAAGATTCCGGATTTTATTATTCTCGATTTGTTGATTTTATTAAATCTTTTCGTATTTCCTAAAATCTTTACATCAATTTTACTTCCAGATGATCTAGTATGCGGATTACCAGTTATGGGAATAACTTTTGGATTTTGGATATTTAGCAATCTTGCAGTTATAGTAGTTCATTTTTCTAGAAAAGGAATCATGGCTTTAGTTCGCACTAAACCACAACAACGTGTATAGTTTATACTACCGAATTTTTCCAGCGGAAAAATTCTCACTTTAAATAACTATATTTATTTCATGGTACATTTCGTTAGCTCAGCCTTACGCTCTTTTCCAACGGAATTTTCGCCAGACGAGCTGGCTCATCCGAAACGCGAAGCGTTCGGCTGAATTCCGTACAAACCATACACGAACACGTTGTGCTTCATTATTTAACCAACCTTTACTAAATGATAAAATTCTTTAGAAAAATTAGACAAAACTTACTCTCTGAAGGAAAAACAGGAAAGTATCTTAAATATGCAATAGGAGAAATCATATTAGTAGTTATTGGAA
>NZ_JBGFGL010000058.1:0-5266 GCF_041224425.1 Psychroserpens sp. XS_ASV72
TTCAATAAAATGGCAATCCACGATAGCTGCGCCATCTAATTGACAAACAATGCCATGATGCCAACAGTCCAATATCATGGCATTTTTATCCATTTTATTGTATCTTCGTTATCATACCTGAACTGCGTTTAGCAGGTCGTTGTGGGCAATTTAAACCAACCGCCTGAAGCTAAATGGCTTAACCGAAATTAAGAATAAATCCTATCACCAAGATCAAATCTGGTATGGTTGTACAGTTCTTTTTGACCAAAAAGGTTATGATTAATTTAAATAAGTTGGATTGAAAACACTCAAAGAATTGAACCGCTGTTGTCGGTTAACAAAATTAAAATATCAATAAAATGAAAAAAAGTATTCTATTAGCTCTGGTATTGATTGTTGCGTTTGGGCTTCGTTCCTTCGCGCAGTCTGAAGAAAAGGGTTGGATAAAACTATCGGAAAAAACTGTGTCTTACATGGCTGAAACAGATAAAGTCAATATGCTTGGCAAAAAACAAAACATTTCTACAATAAAGTTAAAGTGTATTCGGGGAACCGTTAAGCTTAAAAAGCTACGCGTCAAAATGTCCGACGGCACAGAAAAAGAATTCTCTCCAAAAGGCACCGGTGTTTTTACCAATGGGATGTCATCTTTTGCGTTTAAGCTACCTGGAAATGATACTAAATTAAAAGAATTAGAAATTGATTATGACTCAGCTGGGAATATCATATTTACTAAAAGGGCAAAAGTTGAAATATGGGCCAAATTACGAGAATAAATGAAAGTAAACGTTTGAAAAAGTAAGCTTTGGCCCACTTGTTTATTTTTGATGAAAACTCATTAAAAATAAATCCAATGCAAATACATTCAACAAAGATTACAGAATGCATAGAAGAAGGCAAAAGCGTTTATAAAAATGATTAAATAGGAATTATTATGTGAATAAAACGTAATTAATTACTTGCTGTGCTTTGCATCTTTTTAACACTTGATGAATCTCCATAGGGAAGAACAGTTTGGCAAACTCAGCCGTATTTAATTCCACCAGATGGGGCAGACCTAGATTACAGCGGTTATCCAGCAATTCCTAGTGATAGTGTTGTGACGTCATTGTATAAAAAAGCGTTTAAAAACAACTGTTAAGTTTTCACCCATGGCAATGGTGATGCGGCAATGGACCAGATGATACGTACAATGAAGCCTGCCATAGAAGAATTTGGAAATGATGACCGAAGAAGTGTTCTTATCCACGGTCAATATGTTCGGGAAGATCAACTTGATTCTTTTATGGAATTGAATGTCATTGCTTCATTATTTCCGCTACATACCTATTACTGGGGAGACTGGCACAAACAGATTATTGGAGATAGCCTTGGAAACTCTATCAGTCCTACCAGAACAGCCTTGGATAAAGGTTTGAGGATAACCATCCATACAGATGCACCTGTAGCCCTGCCAAATTTAATGAGGATGGTCGGGATTTCAGTTGAGCGAAAGTCCCGTTCAGGTCAAGTGATTGGTGCGGATGAGAAGACAACTCCCTACGAAGCGCTCAAAGGCATTACAGATTGGTCAGCCTATCAGCATTTTGAAGAAGACACCAAAGGAACTCTTGAAAAAGGTAAGCTTGCCGACTTAGTTATTCTTGATAAAAACCCTTTAAAAGTGCCTGAAGAAGAAATAAAAAACATTATAGTTTTAGAAACTTATAAAGAGGGTAAACAAGTTTATAAAAGGTAACCCTAATACCAAGTTTGGTGTTTTTTTGATTGTAGTAGAATTTACCATTCCCAGCCAAATCCTGTAGTAAAGATATAATCTAATGCTTTTCCTGCTTCAGCTGGTCTATTATCATAATTGAGATTATAACCTGCTCTGATGTAAAAATCCTCAATAAAGAGATCATCATACTTTACATCGAATCTAAAGTCTACTCTAGTGCGACCAGACTTAACATTGGTATCTGAAAAAATTGTAGGGTATAGAATTATATTGGTGAAAAGCTCTAAATCACCGAGATCATATATGTTTAATTCTGTTTTCAAAAATCCCTCAAATGATTTTCTATTCGGTGTTGTTGTAGTAATTCCTTGCTCTGGATTTAAAATAGGTAAGAAGCTTTCAGTATTATACGCAAAACCAGCCAAAACATTCCAATACATCGTATTAGAATATTTTAAATAATTACCAATTCCCATTTTACTTGTTAAGCGTAAGTCTAAGGATTGTTCTGTATTTGATAGTAGATTTACGCTTGCGCCAAGAACCCAATCTTCAGGCAAAATATAGAGAAATTCAATTCCAGCATCATTTCTCCGTATATCTGACGCATCATCTTGTTTGGTCAATAACGTGTTATAAAATAGTCTAGTCGTCCACTTATCCGCCAAATATCCCATCCTTAAATTACCGTTTAGTTGTTGTTGGTTATTAGCTTTAGTTAATGTGAAACCAAAATCTATATTAGCAGAAAGACGGCTTAAAAAACCACTATCTATACTTTTTATGTAAACAACATCACTTTGATTAACAGTTAGGTAATCCCCTTCCCCTTTGTGAATTATTAGTTTTCCAATACCTGAACTTTTTAATGTTCCATTAGTTCTTAGCCCATCAGAAAGCGCTATGAAGTAACGCTGAGTTGCCTTTAATTCTTTAACGTCTTTCCATTTAATTTTAAAATCTGAGTCTGAATATGATGGTTCAATAGTCAAAACACCCTTGAACATACTTTTTAAGTCTCCTACAATAAAATCTCCGTTATTTAGCACGAGAGAATCATTTTGTGAGAAACTTGTATAGTGAATAACAAATATTAATAAGAAAAGTGTGAAAAGTTTATTCATTATATTTAAAAAAAATTTATGAAAACATTCTATTAATTAGTAAATATAAAATTTTTGTTTATTTAAATAATAATAAAATGTAAATGTTGTACATAACAAAGGCGAAAAAAGCATTATAATAATTGTTGTCTTGTTATTAGTCTTTTACTAAAGAATTCTCTCAAAAATAAATAATATGAAATATAAATTTTTAAGTTTGATCTTGATAGCTTTCTGTTTTCATAGTATAAAAGCACAAAATACAAAAGAAGAAATAGACCCTTCCAAGCCTACTAATCTTTACACACAAATTAACACATTAGGTGAATATAACGCTTATGACGGTTTTGCAACTTATGGTACAAGAGTTAATTTTCAATATGCTTTCAATCCTAATAATCTTTTATTAGGAGAAGTACCGCTATTGTATAATGATGCAACAAATGAATTTGGGCTTTCAGATGTTAGATTGCGTTACTTTAACGTAGTAAAAAGAAATATATCAAGCACTATTATAGCCATTGCGCCATTTACTGATATTACAATTCCAACAGGTTCAGCTGAAAAGGGTCTTGGCTCTGACACCTGGTCTATTGCGGTAGGTGGAGTGGTCGGGCTTGTTTTGAATAAAAACATATCCTTGTTTCCTGGAGTTAATTATGTGTATTTAACAGAGCCTAAAGAAAGTGGTTTAGGGTTTCAAACCAACATGAGCTTAAGTTTTAGTAAACAAGCATTTGTGTTTTTAAATCCTATTGTTACAATGTTTGATTTTGACACTATTTGGCAAGCTGAAGTTAACTTTAACTACATAATTACCCCAAATAAATTTAAAGTCAACACAGGGTGGTATCCTAATTTTACAAATGATATAAATACAATTAGAATTGGAGCAACGTTTTTTCTTTAGGATAAGAAAATAATATTTCAAAAGAATCACATAACCAGATAAAAAAATATTGCCAACAATGCCTATAAGTAATTGCTTAGTCCCACCTACTTCTGAAAATCCTCTCGGATTTTCAGTTTGGTTGTATTTCCAAAGTTAAATTCTAATACACGCAAATACTCATAGCCTAAACCGTTATGGTCACAATCAGCTGAAGCTGACTTGCGTGGCTACGTGCTGCGCACTCCCGCCCCACAAGCAAGTGTGACCATAACGACCTGCTAAACCAAATTGCTAAAACCCTTTATATTATCTACAGCTCCAGCTGACGCACTCAAGTGCTCAACGTGCCATAACACAGAGCTAAATGCAATTTGGATCAGGCACTCTAACTCCCAATTCAATAAAATGGCAATCCACGATAGCTGCGCCATCTAATTGACAAACAATGCCATGATGCCAACAGTCCAATATCATGGCATTGTTATCCATTTTATTGTATCTTCGTTATCATACCTGAACTGCGTTTAGCAGGTCGTTAGCCATTATTGAATAACAAATACAACTTATAAACAATTAAAATTAAATAGAAAATTATGAAAAAATTAGTAGCAGAATTTATCGGTACAATGTGGTTAGTACTAGGCGGATGTGGAAGTGCAGTTTTAGCAGCAGGAGTTCCTGACATAGGAATTGGACTTGTTGGCGTATCCCTAGCATTTGGACTTACAGTGTTAACAGGAGCCTATGCTTTAGGGCACATTTCTGGAGGTCATTTTAATCCTGCAGTATCTGTAGGGTTGTGGATTGGAGGAAGATTCGACAAGAAAGACTTATTGCCTTACATTGGTTCTCAAGTATTAGGAGGAGCATTGGGGGCAGCAATTTTATACTTAATCATAAGTAGCTCATCTGATTTTTCTGGAATTGGTTCAGCACCTGGAGCATTTGCAACAAACTTTTATGATGCAAATGTATATGGAGTAAACTATGGAATGATAGGAGCACTTGTCACAGAAATTGTTATGACATTTATGTTCTTAATAGTAATTCTGGGAGCAACGCATAAGAATGCTTCACCTGGCTTTGGAGGAATGGCAATTGGTTTAGCATTGACATTAATTCACTTGATAAGTATTCCAGTAACAAATACATCTGTAAATCCAGCAAGAAGTACAGCAGTCGCAATTTTTGCTGAAGCAAACGCAATGGGTCAATTATGGTTGTTTTGGGTTGCTCCAATTGTGGGTGCAGCTTTAGCAGGACTAGTTTACAAATTCATTTCATCAGAAAAAGAATAATCAAAACAATGGCTAACAATGTATATAAAAAAATAGGCGACCCAGTCTAAATTCAAGGCTTTTGGTTTGTATCAAAGCTTGTGCTTAACTGAAAGTTTCGTAATTCGAAATCGCCTACTTTTCATATACTAACCGTTATGGTCACAATCAGCTGAAGCTGACTTGCGTGGCTACGTGCTGCGCACTCCCGCCCCACAAGCAAGTGTGACCATAACGACCTGCTAAACCAAATTGCTAAAACCCTTTCTATTATCTACAGCTCCAGCTGACG